>NZ_JBWKWT010000008.1:0-86671 GCF_059422365.1 Pseudomonas sp. GW821-FHT01E10 | reverse complement strand
AGTGCACGCCAGTTTTCAGGTTGAGGTTCACCGCCACGGTGCTGTCGGTGTAGCCGACAGTGTCCATACCGGCGCCGCCAAAAAACTGATCTGCACCGCCGCCACCAAACAGCACGTCATTACCGGCACCGCCGCTGATGATGTTGTCGCTGGCGTTGCCGTAACCGGTAAAGGCTGCCGCCCCGGTATACGTCAGGCGCTCAACGTTGGCCGCCATGGAGAAAGTGGCGTAGCTGGTACGGATCTCGTCATTACCGCCACCCACCTGCTCGATGATCGTGCCGCCAGAACCGTTGATGATGTAGACATCATCACCCGCGCCCCCATCAAGGGTCACGGTGCTCAGGTCAACGTTGAACGTGTCGTTGAACCCCGTACCGATGACCTTTTCGATGTTGACCAGGGTGTCGCCTTGCGCGTCACCACCAATGCCGGGGAGCCCACCGCCGGTACGAATATCAACGTTCACCGCAGCAGCCGACGCCGAATAGTCCACGGTATCAGTACCCGTGCCGCCATCCAGCTTGTCCGCACCGGCACTCCCTTTGATCACATCATTGCCACCCAAGGCATAGATCTCATCATCCCCACTGGTACCTGTCAGCGTATCCACGCCGTTTGTCCCGTTTATCACTGCCATTGCGACTTCTTCCTTGCCATGTTGTTGAACCAGATACCTTTCCCGTAGCGATGTACAAACACGCGTCGCAGAAGGGTCTTTCATATGAACGAAGCTGTGGAGCCTGTATCGACGCAAACCAATCCGGGCTTGAGCCGGCCGCCGCAAATTTGTAACGCGCCCGGTACAAACAAAACAGGCGGCCCAAGGCCGCCTGCAGGTGTACATCCATGCTCGATCAGTTTGGCAGCCAGCCCTCGACCCAGTAGTTGAGGTTGTTGCCCTTGAGCATGTAATCGCGCAGCACTTCTTCGCGCAGCGCATCGCCCATGCGATAGCTCGCATCAGGGTCGGACAAGTGCATGCGGATTGCCTCGAGCCATTCCTCGGTGCTGTTGCTCACGACCTTGGTGCAAGGCAGATAGCCGCGATAGGCCTCAGTGTCGGTGCAAATCACCGGATAACCGCAGGCGCCGTACTCCAACAGACGCAGGTTGCTCTTGCAGTCGTTGAAGATATGGAATTCCAGCGGTGCCAAGGCCAGATCGAGGTTCAGGCTGGCCAGTTTGGCCGGATAGGCCTCCAGGCCGATGCTGGGATGGAACTCATGGACAAACGGACGCAAAGCTGGCGGACACATGCCGAAGAACACCCATTCGACTTCGTTGGCAAGCAGGCGCACCACGTCCGCAATGATTGCCAAGTCTCCATCATGACTCGTCCCGCCGCCCCAACCCACGCGAGGTTTGCGAGAGGTGCGGCGCTGGCTGGTGAGCCCGGTCCAGAGATGCGGGGCAAGCATGTTCGGGACGACCCGGATGTCGTGATGCATGTCCCGCAATGCATCGGCCAGGGGCTGGGTCGAGACCACAACCCGGTCACACAGCCCTACGCCACGGCGCACTATTTTATCGACCCCGACCTCAGCCTTGCGCAGGTGCGCGTTCTTCTTCGGGACATCAATCACATAATCGTCAAGTTCGAAGATGCGGAAAGCGTGCGAACAATTTTTGACTCGCTCAACCTCATCGACCGCATTCTTGCTATAGCGCCCCTGCAACACGATCACGTCGGGGGAGCACCGCTCAAGGTCAATGTCTGTCGGCGTGTGATAACTCAGGTGCCCCATCACGCGCCCGGCCGCCTCCAACTCACGGAACGGCTGGGCAACCCGGTAATGGCCCACTGCGGTGGTATTGATTGGGATCCCCAGCACCTTGGGCAAAAGCGGGCGCGAGAACGGGTCCCAGCCATCCTTGAATCCCGGCTCCAGACTGAAGTTGCTGGCGCCCAGACTCAGGTTAGGGTTGTAGGCCGGATCCCTGGCTATCACCGGCAACCATCGCTGGTAAAAACTTTTTTGCTCGGCCTGTAGCACCCTGGGAGCGGGAGTGAAGGCAGAGGATGGAACCACTCGCATCAATTCGGCGTAGGGAGTCCACACCACCAGGTATCCGTTTTGCCTCACGCGCAGGCAAAAGTCAGCGCCATTGAGTGCCTGCGCCAGATTTTGCTCGTCCAGGCCATGCAGCTCATCAAAAACTTTCTTGCGCACAAGCAGACAATCGATGCCCACGGCACTGAAATTCTGTACCGTCTGCTGGCGCTGCATGTAACCGGACGTGTTGAGCGGCTCACCACGATTGGGAACACCGACGGCCCCCCGCAACCCCAGTACCTGGGCCGTGCCCTCGATACGCCCTTGCGGACTCACCAGCCGACCGCCGACCACACCGACTTCCGGACGCTGAGCGTGATTGAGCAACTCGTCGAGCCAATCAGGGCTCACAACGACACTGTAGGGGCTGAGAAACAACAGATAGTCGCCACGGGCGTGGCCGGCAGCAAAGTTCTGCACTGCCGCCAGATTGTCACCATGATCACAGCGCAACACCCGAAGTTTGTCACTGCCCATTTGCTCCATGGCTGACAGCCAGTTGCAGGCATCAACGGCAGTACTGCCATTGTCGACAATGAGAACTTCATAGCGTTGGCAGGCGGTTTTCTCCAACACACTTTCGACGCAACGCTCCAGGGAGCCCAGTTCATCGCGGGTCGCAATGATGATCGAGACCATGGCTGGCTCATCATGCAGGTAGTCCACACGATTGATCATCGACTGGCTGCCGGGACGAATCCGGTGCGGTGCGCCGAGCCGCTGCAGATGCGCGGCCAGCACGCGAGGGCTCTGCTCGATAATCTGCGGCTGCGTGAGCCACTGGGAGAGACACAGAGCGGACTCCACGAGAACTTCAGCAATGTGCCCAATCGCATGCGGCCCGTTACTCTCCACCAGTCGCCAGACCAGATCGTGCACACCCAGCTCGCCAAAACCGTCTTGCATGCCACCCAGCTCGATCATCCGCTGCCGCTGCAGGGCCAGCACACGGCCGACATAGGGATAGCTGCGCATCAGATCCAGGTTGAAGTCCGGCTTGAACACCGGCTCGACCGAAACATCATCACGCAATCCGCCCTCGTCACTGTAGAGGCAGCGCACGTCAGGCATTTCCACCATGCGCTCTGCCAGCAACAGCAAAGCCAGTTCATTCAAGCGATCCCCCGCGCGAACCAGATAGATCCAGTCTGCGTTGTCCAACTGGGCCAGCAGACGATTGAACTGGGTAACCGGTTCATCATCCAGGCGCACATGTTGCACACCGTCGCATGGCGAGTGCTGCAATTGGGACAGCACTACCACTTGCTCAGCAGCATAGGTTTGCTGACGAATGCTCTTGAGCGTTTCTTCCAGCGCCGGAACATCACCTTCGCTGTCGAGAACAATCGGCACGATGCGTGGACGCCAGCTCCAACCCTGCAATCGGGCGTCGAGCAAGCGTTGCTGGGCCGGTTTCAAACGACGGCACGACAGCCATTCCCGATACATGTCGGCAAAGCTCTCGCACTCGACGCCTACCCGGGTGTGCACCATCGTTTGAATGAAGCCCAGTTGCCGGCCCAGCGCGGTTTCTTCCCAGGCATAGGCGTGCCCCGCAATCGCATCAGCCAGTGCCAGATAACGTACCCAGCCCGGCGCAGGCGCCGGCTCACCACTGCGCAAGGCAAGCATTTGCTTGAGCCAGTCGAGCTCGGTCATTACCGCAGTCTTGACTGGTGCCTGATCGCTCAGCCGCGCCGGATGCAAACGCTCAAGGCTCAACACCTGACCTACCACCACCAAATTGCCACGCCGTAGCAGGCAGGCAAACAAGGCGAAGTCCAGACACGCGATAAAACCTTCGCCGATCTGAGTCAGGGCCGGCAGATATTCCAGCGCATGGCGGGTTCGCAACAACGCCCCGCTGAGGCCGCTGAGAAAATTGACCAGACTGCTTTCCAGAATGCCCAGCAGATCCTCGCCCTTGAACAAGGTGACACCGGTGGAAAAACAGCAATTTTCCACACGGTCGGAAAGCAGGATGTAATCAGCGTCGTAAAACTGCCGCTGGCCGATCACCAGGTGGACATCGGCGTGGTCGATGAAGCCACCGATCTGCTGAGTGATGCATTCAGGAAGCAGCTGGTCGTCGTCGCACAGCAATTTCAGATAGTCACCGCTGGCCTCTTTGGCGCAGGCCATGAGGTTGCCCTGAAAACCCAGGCGCTGAGGATTGCGCACATAGCGCAGGCGAATCGAGACAGGCACCTCACAGGCATCGACGATCTCGCGGATCTCGTCACCGCCACTGTCATCGCAGACGATCACCTCAAGATTGGCGTAGGTCTGATTCAGCGCGCTTTGCAGTGCCGTCTGGAAGAACTGCGGGTTGAAGGCGGGGATGGCGATGGTAACAAGAGGTGCTGGTTTCACGGCGGGAGAACTCGCGAGCGGCGGGAGCTTACTTCAACGAAGTGAAACTCCCCGAACCGCTGAATAAAGACGGTTTGCACTCGGCAGTCGCAAGCCTTCGCGAGATCGCGAAGGCCCTGACTCAGACTTTGTTGAACAGCCCCAACTGAGCGATCTTGCTGAACGCCAGTTGCGAAGCTTGCAGCATGGTCTGCTGTAGAGTCAGGCGGGTCATCACTTCAGCCGGATCGGAATCGCGAATGGCCGATTGGGTCTGGGTGTTGGCGAGTGCCAGACTCTGGTTGATATCAGTCTGGGTATCCAATGACGCACCGCGACCGCCTACAGAACTGATACCGGAGGCCAGTTGGTCCATGCCGCTGGAGAGGTTGCCGATACCGGCAGTGACTGCAGCGTTCATTTGCTGAATGGCAATCGGATTATTATTGGTTGGCGTCGACAGCGCTGTTTTCAGCTGGCTGACGGTGTCCAGAATGTTTTGGGTCTGGTGCGTGTTGACCGCCACTGAGAACTGATCGCCTGCACCCGGCGTACCGGACACGGTGAACGAGACACCCGATGCTGTCGCGGTCGTACCGGCCATGGTACCGGTGGACACCGGTTTACTGTTGACGGTCAATGGCGCGGCATAGAGTTCGAAGTTCGTGGCACTGGTGAACTTGAGAATCGCCCCGCCGCCCGGGAAGCTGGCGTGGTAGTTGGTGCTGTTGGTCACAGAGGCGCCTGTCACCAGCGCAGTCGACGGGTTGCCCGGGCTGCGCGAAGTGTTGAAGCTGTCCGGCTTGGCTGCCAGCGTGAAGCTGTGCCCGGTGATCACGGTTCCCGGGACATCCCCCGCTTGCAGGTTGATGTTCAAGTTCAGATCAATGCCACGAAAACTGACAGTCTGTGTGGCCGCACCGCTGGTGGAACTGAACACGCCGTTCTGACTGGCCTCAGCGGTGACATCATTACCCAACGAGTCCGTAATTTGCAGCTGCGTGCCGCTGACGAAACTCACGGTGTAAGGCTCGCCGCTGCGGAACTTGGCGTTGTAAGTGACATCGGATTCGACCTGACCGTTGGACAACACCACACGACCGTCATCGACCGCAGGCGCGGTGAGCGTGGTCTGAGTCCGGGTAGTGTTGATCGCCTGCTGGAACACGTCCCAACCGGTGCTGTTGGTGGCCATCGACTGGGTATCGCCAATCGGCAGATCCAGCGTGACCTGATCACCGTTGTAGGCGTAGCTGCCATCGGTGTTGCGGGTGAACGGCACCACATCGCCCTTGGACCCGGAGAAGATGTACTTGCCGTTTTCATCCTTGGTGTTCATCAGGCTGAGCAGTTGCTCTTCAATCTGCCCCAGTTCGGAAGCGTTCGCCTGACGGTCGGCATCGGTATAGCCTGCGTTGCCTGCGCCGAGCGCCAGCTCTTTGGCGCGCTGCAGCACGTTGCCAATACTGGTCATCACCGACTCGGTCTGGCCTAGGGTGCCTTTGATGGTGGTCATGTTGGCCGAGTACTGGTCAAGCATCGAAGCCTGCTGACCCAATTGCAGCAAACGCGAAGCGCCGACCGGATCGTCGGCCGCGGTATTCACGCGAACCAGGCTGCTGGCCTCTTCGCTGCTCTTGACCACGTTGGAAAAGTTCTTCTGATAGTTGGCAGCAGAGGACTCGTAAAACTGGGCGGTAGAAATGCGCATGGGCTACGACTCCTTAAAGACTGTTGATCAGTGTGCTGAAGATTTCCTGCGCAGCCTTGATGATCTGCGAAGACGCGGTGTAGTACTGCTGATACTTGACCAGGTTGCCGGTTTCCTCATCGAGGTCGACACCGGACAACGAGTCGCGAGCGCCCTTGGCGTTGGCCAGGATGGCGGTGGTCGCGGCACTGTCGAGTTTGCCTTGAGCGGCCTTGGCGCCGACGCCCGAGACCAGCTTGCCGTAGGCATCGTTCAGGGAAATACCGTTGCTGGCCGAACCGGTGTCCACGGTCTGCTTGGTCTGCAAGGCAGCCAGCGTGGTGCCGTTACGGTTATCCAGCGAACCCGGCTGGCTGAGCGATACGTTGATCGCAGTGCCGTTACCTGGCGAACCGGCCACGGTCATGTCAAACGACACAGTGCGCTGCACGATGGGCGGTCCCGGATCATTGATCGCGGCGCCGGTGCCGTCGACCAGCGGAATGGTCAGGCTCAGCGTATTGTTCTGGCCCGGCACGATGGTGCCGCTGCTGAGCGCGTTGCCTTGGGCATCGAGCATTTGGTAAGTCTGAGTCGTACCACCGGCCGCACCAAATACGATCTTGACCGGCGTCGAAGTCTTCAGGCCGTTCTGGAGCGTGGTGGTGGTCGCCGTGTCGTAGATATCGAACTTGGTGGTCAGGGTCGGTTGACCGCTGGCCGGAATCGTCAGTGTGCCGCTGCCGCCCGCAGCAATCGCCGCGCCCAACGGTGCCGCGATGGCCAGACGCTTGGAGTCGGTCATCTCGGTCTTGATGTTGGTCGCCGCGTTGCGGGTCGGGGTGATCTTGAACGTGTCGCCGGCGGCTGCGGTGCCACCGGAAAGTGTCATGGAGAAACCATCGATCACCGGCGGTGGCGTGGTCAGCGTGCTGAACGCGCCCATGGCGGTGCCTTCAGGCAGACGCTGCACGGTGTAGTTGGTGGCGCTGGTGAAGGTGACCTTGTAATCGTTAATGGTCAGCTTGCCGCTGTCCTCGATGCTCACATCGAAGTTGCCGGAGCCGGCGCTGTTGCCGACCGTGGCAACGCTGCGTTGGGCCATTTGCGCGGCGGTGTTGATGCTGTTGAACAGGTTCGAACCAAAATCACCGTTCTTGTCGATGCCCTGGGCCTGGACGGTGTTCATCTGATCGGCGACGACCAGCGCCACACGCCCCAGTTCATTCATGGCCGGGTCCAGCACGGTGCTGCGATAACGCAGCAAGCCGCCCATCTCGCCACCGGTCATCACCGAGGTGATATCGATGGTGCTCGAACCGCGATTGAGCTGAATGGCCGAACGCGACGGATCGTCTTTGCTCGGCACCACTTCCAGCTTGCTGGCAGTGCTGCCCATGACCAGCGGTTGACCGCTGCCCAGGTAAATGTCGAGGTTGCCGTCACGCTCGATCACCTGCGCACCGGTGAAGGTGGACAACTGGCGCACGGTCTCGTTGCGCGCGTCGAGCAAGTCGTTGGGCTGGCCGCCGGCGTTGGAAACTTCGGAGATCTTCTGGTTCAACTGGGCCACGGTGGCCGCCAGTTTGTTGACCTGATCGGCCATGTCCGCCAGGTTGCCGTTGATGTCCGCGTTCTGCGCGGTCAACTGGCTGGAGATCGAGTTGAAACGGTTGCTCACCGCTTGCGCATCGCTGAGCAGCAGTTGGCGGGAAGCATCGTCGCCCGGTTTGGCGTTGACGTTCTGTACCGAGGCGAAGAACTTGGTCAGGGCGCCGTTGAGGCCGGTGCCGCTGTCTGACAGCAACTTATCGAGCGGGCTGATCTGCCCGGCATAGGCAGCCGAGTCGCTGTTGAGCGAGGTGGTGGTTTGCAGTTGCGCATCGAGGTAGCTGTTGTACACCCGACGCACATCGGCCAGGGTCGTACCCGTGCCGATGTAGACATTGCCGAACTGATTCGAGGCCTTGCTGCCCTGCACGGTTTGCTGACGCGAGTAGCCTGCGGTGTCGGCGTTGGCAATGTTGTTACCGGTCACCATCAACGCGCTTTGGCCAGCGGATAAACCCGACATCCCGATGTTGAGCAAACTCATGATTCAAACCTTATGCCTTGTGCCTATAAAGGCGTAGTGGAAGCGCCCGCTGCAGCGTAGTTTTGGTAACTCGTCATCTGCTTGGCTATCTGCGAAATCTTGCTTGCGTAATCCGGGTCGGTTGCATACCCGGCTTTTTGCAACTCGCGTACAAACTGTTCTGGGTTATCGGCCGACTTCAGCACATCTTGATAGCGATTGTTGCTTTGCAGCAGCGTCACAAGGTCATGGAAACTGTCCTTGTAAGAGGCGTAGGAACGGAACTCAGCCGTCTCCTTGACCATCTGGCCATTTCTGAATTCGCTGGTGATCGCCCGCGCCGAATCACCCTTCCAGTTACCACTGGCCTTGATCCCGAACAGGTTGTGGCTACTGCTGCCATCCTGGGCGCGCATGACCGATTTGCCCCAACCGGTTTCCAGGGCGGCCTGAGCCACCAGGTAACGCGGATCGACACCGATACGGTCGGCGGCTTCTTTGGCCATTGGCAGCATGGTGTTGACGAATTCGTCGGCGGAGCTGAAGGCTTTCTTCGCCGGTGCCAGGGGGATTTGAGCCATGGCACGACCATAAATCTGCAGGCGCCCGCTGGAGGTCGTATCCGTTTGCGAAGCCAGCCAATCGCCGTTGTACAGCGGGCCGGAACCGGTCGCGGTGCTCGGCGGCACCTGGATTTTGTTCTGCGTTGCGGTGGCGGTTGTCGCCGTGGTCGATGCCGATGGCACCAGCCCTGCGAGCAAACGGTCGGCCAGTTTCGGTGGCAGCGCCAGACGCCGCTGATTGATCAGCGCCATGTCGTTGCGGTGTGCGCCCTCGCCCGCACCTGCCGGCGCCCTCACCGCGCGTGAAGCCCACAACGGGCGCTCGCCATTGAGGCGCGACAGCGGCCCATTGGTGGCGACCGTACCGGCGGCAATCGGTGTTTCCACGGCGGCCTTCGCGGCGGCTTGCTTGGCGGCAGATGCTGCCGCAGCCTCACCCGGCGCCAACGGTTTGTTCTTCGACATCTGGCGCATCAACACGTCAGCCAGGCCGATACCGCCGCCTTCGCGAGACAGGGAAACGGCCAACTGCTGGTCGTACATTTCCTGGTATTGCTTGGCTGCCGGCGTGTTGAGCGGATTATCCTTGCCCAGCGCTTCGGTGGCCGAGCGCATGGACTTGAGCATTTCGCCGAGGAACAGCGACTCGAATTCCTGCGCCACTTTGCGCATGTTCGCATCGCTGTTCTTGTCGCCGACCTTGAGCTGATTCAAACGATTCAGGTCCGAGTAGGAACCCGAATCGCTGCTGCTGACCAGACCGCTTTTGCGCATATCCATGATCGCCGTCCTCAGATCACGATCAGGTCGGCTTGCAACGCGCCGGCCTGTTTCAACGCTTCGAGGATCGCCATCAAGTCACCCGGTGCTGCGCCGACCTGGTTCACCGCACGAACGATCTCGTCGAGGGTGGTGCCCGGGCCGAACTTGAACATCGGCTTGGCTTCTTGCTGAGCGTTGACCCGCGAGCGCGGCACGACCGCCGTCTGCCCGTTGGACAGAGGACCGGGCTGGCTGACGATCGGGTCTTCGGTGATGGTCACGGTCAGGCTGCCGTGGGTCACGGCGGCCGGGGAAACCTTGACGTTCTGGCCGATCACGATGGTACCGGTGCGCGAGTTGATGATGACTTTCGCCACCGCCTGGCCCGGATCGACTTCGAGGTTTTCGAGGATCGACAAATAGTCGACCCGCTGGCTCGGATCGAGTGGCGCGGTAACGCGGATCGAGCCACCGTCAATGGCCTGAGCGACGCCAGGGCCAAGCATGTCGTTGATCTTGTCGACGATGCGCTTGGCCGTGGTGAAGTCCGAACGGTTGAGGTTCAGGGTCAGGCTGTTGCCCTGATTGAAGCCGCTCGGCACTGCCCGCTCGACCGACGCACCGCCGGGGATGCGACCGGCCGACGGAACGTTGACGGTGATCTTGGAACCGTCACGACCTTCGGCATCGAAGCCGCCGACCACCAGGTTGCCCTGAGCCACGGCATAGACGTTGCCATCGATACCTTTGAGCGGCGTCAACAGCAAGGTGCCGCCGCGCAGGCTCTTGGAGTTACCGATGGACGCTACGGTGATGTCTATCTGCTGACCCGGCTTGGCGAACGCTGGCAAATCGGCGCTGATCGACACCGCCGCGACGTTCTTCAACTGCACGTTGCCCGAACCCGGCGGCACCTTGATGCCGAACTGCGAGAGCATGTTGTTGAAGGTCTGCAGGGTGAACGGGGTTTGCGTCGTCTGGTCGCCGGTACCGTTAAGCCCGACCACCAGGCCGTAGCCGATCAATTGGTTGGAACGCACGCCGGAAATACTGGCGATGTCCTTCAGCCGCTCGGCTTGAGCATCGAAGGCCGCCATCAGCAACAGGACGCCCACCATAAGGTGTTTAAGATTCAACGTAGCCACCTAGAAAGGGAACAGCGGGCTGAGGAAGAAACGGTCGAACCAGCCTGGCTGACTCGCATCGGCAAACGAACCGGTGCCCGAATAGGTGATGCGCGCATCGGCGATACGGGTCGACGAAACGGTGTTGTCAGTCGCGATGTCATCGGCGCGAACAAGCCCTGCAATCCGCACCAGTTCATCACCGGTATTGAGGGTCATCCACTTCTCGCCGCGTACGGCGATGATACCGTTGGGCAACACGTCGGCGACGGTCACGGTGATCGAGCCGGTGAGGCTGTTGCCCTGCCCGGCCTTGCTGTCACCCTTGGTCGCGCGGTCGCCGCTGTAGCTGGCATCCAGACTCAGGTCGCCGCTGTCGAGCGGGTTATTTACGCTGGGCTTAGTGCCGAACAATGAGGAAAGACCAATGCTGGTCTTGCTGGTCTTGTCGACCTGGGAATTGGCGTTCTTGCTCGCCTGGGTGCGCTCGTTCAGGGTGATGGTGATGATGTCACCGACCCGGAATGCCTTGCGGTCGCTGTACAGGTTCTGTTCGAAACCGGCCTGGTAGATCGAGCCGTTATTGGCGGCAGCCGGCAGCGGCGTGCGCGGCAACACCGGGGCGTAGTAAGGGTCATTGGGCTTTGGCGTCGGACCGACGCACCCCGCCAGCGCGGCGACCCCACTCAGTGCCAGAACAGATACGAAGCGATTCATGACCCTACCTCACGGTGTTGCAGGCGACCTCATGGCCGCCTCATAGACTTGATTACAGATTCTGCGTTACGAACGAGAGCATCTGGTCGGCGGTGGAGATCACTTTGGAGTTCATCTCGTAGGCGCGCTGAGTGGTGATCATGTTGACCATTTCTTCAACGGTGCTGACGTTGGACGTTTCCAGGGTGTTCTGCAGCGTGGTGCCGAAACCGGCCAGGCCCGGGGTGCCGACTTGCGGCGCGCCACTGGCAGCGGTTTCCAGGAACAGGTTGTTACCCACCGCTTGCAGACCGGCCGGGTTGATGAAGTCGGCGGTTTGCAGGTTGCCGATCACCTGGGCGGCCGGGCTGCCGGCAACAGTGATGGACACGGTGCCGTCACGGCCAACGGTGAACGTCTGGGCATTGTTCGGAATGACAATGGCCGGCTCCAGGGCGAAGCCGCTGGCGTTGACGATCTGGCCGTTGGAATCCAGGTGGAAGGTACCGTCACGGGTGTAGGACGTGGTGCCATCGGGCTGCAGGATCTGGAAGAAACCGCGGCCGTCGATGGCCATGTCCAATGGCTGCTCGGTGGTTTGCAGGCTGCCGGCGGTGAAGTTTTTCTGGGTGCCGACGATGCGCACACCGGTACCCACTTGCAGACCCGACGGCAGTTCGCTGTCCTGGGTCGACTGGGCGCCTGGCTGGCGCTTGATCTGATACAGCAAGTCCTGGAACTCGGCGCGGTCACGTTTGAAACCCGTGGTCGATACGTTCGCCAGGTTGTTGGAAATGGTGGTGAGGTTGGTGTCCTGGGCGGACAGACCTGTTTTGGCAACCCATAGAGCCGGAAGCATTCGTTTCTCCTCGTGCGCCTGTTTTACGGCGCGACGTTCTGATAATTAGCTGATCTGCAAGACCCGAGCCATGGCCTGGTCATCGTCTTTGGCGGTGTTCATCATCTTGATGTGCAGCTCGAACTGCTTGGCCAGCGCCAGTACCGAAGTCATTTCTTCCACGGCATTGACGTTGCTCGACTCGAGGAATCCGGACACCAGCTTGACGCCGGCATCGGCTTGCGCCGGCTTGCCGTCCTTGGTGTGGATCGAACCGTCCAGGCCTTTGGTCATGTTCTTGAAGTCCGGGTTGACCAGCTTGATGCGGTCGACTTCGGCCGTCACACGCGGGCCTTCGCCCATCGCACGGATACTGACGGTGCCATCTTCGCCGACTTCGATCTGCTGCTCAGGCGGCACGGCAATCAGACCGCCATTGCCCATCACCGGCATGCCGTTGCCGGCGCGCAACACGCCCAGCGCATCAACGTTCAGGCTGCCGGTGCGCACGTAGCTCTCACCGCCATCGGGGCTCTGCACGGCGATCCAGCCGTTGCCTTGCACCGCGACATCGAGGTCACGGCCGGTTTCCACCAGGGCGCCCGGGGAGAAGTCGGTGGCCGGACGTTCGCTCATGGCAAACGCACGCGCCGGAAAGCTGTCACCAAACACCGGCATCGAACGGGCCTGCTCCAGGTCCTTCTGAAAACCATTGGTAGAGATGTTCGCCAGGTTGTTGGCATGAGCCTTCTGCGCCAGTGCATTCTGGCTGGCGCCGGTCATTGCCACATAAAGGTACTTGTCCACACTCTTTCCTCTGCATGCCGGACGTTTGCCGCCCACCGCTGTACTGCTGAGCCATAAGCAATTTGCAGACCAACTTTTTTCTGGCGGCGCCGGGCCCGGCAAACAAAGGACTTGAGGGATTTAGAGGGGATTGAAGGAATGTATCGAAGACGAAAAACCGGCGGTGTCATGCCGCCAAGAGGCAAGGATCAGCCTGGACGCTGATCGTTCCCCTGTGGCGAGGGAGCTTGCTCCCGCTCGGGCGCGAAGCGGCCGCAAAACCTACCTGCGCGATCTGCCTGCAATAATTCGGTTGTCATTTTTTGGGCTGCTGCGCAGCCCAGCGGGAGCAAGCTCCCTCGCCACAAAAGCCGCTTAGCCCGGCTCCTTGCCGACCTCATACTCGCGCAACTTATTGGCAATGGTGGTATGGGAAACCCCCAGTCGCTTGCCCAGTTGCCGACTGCTCGGATACTCGGAATACAAGCGCTCCAGCACGGCTTTCTCGAAGCGCCCGACAATCTCGTCCAGCCCACCCTCGAGGGAGAAGTCGCCAAGCGGCTGACGCACGCCGTAGTCCGGCAGACGAATGTGCTCGGCTTTGACGGTGCCGCCTTCGCACAGGGAGACCGCCTGAAACAGCACGTTCTCCAACTGCCGCACGTTACCCGGCCAGTGATAGTGACTGAGTCGTTCCATCGCCGCCGGCGCCAGCTTCGGCAGTGGGCAACCGATCTGTCGGCTGGCCTGATCGAGGAAGTGCTCCACCAGCGGCGCCAGTCCGTCGAGGCATTCGCGCAGTGGCGGGATGTGCAACGAGAGCACGTTCAAGCGGTGGTACAAGTCCTGGCGAAATTCACCGCGAGCACACAGCTCGGACAAGTCCACCTGAGTCGCGCAGATCACCCGCACATCCAGATAGACCTCTTCATCGCTGCCGACACGACGGAAGCAACCGTCCTGCAGAAAGCGCAGTAATTTCACCTGCAAGCGCGGGCTCATTTCGCCGACGCCATCGAGAAACAACGTACCGCCCGCCGTCAGCTCCAGGAGCCCGAGCTTGCCTTCGGCCCGCGCCCCTTCGAAGGCGCCGGGGCCGTAGCCGAACAATTCGGTCTCGGCCATGGACTCTGGCAGGCCGGCGCAGTTGAGCGCCATCAGCGGTGATTGCCCGCGCGGGCTCGCCAGGTGACAGGCCCGCGCCAACAACTCTTTGCCGGTGCCGGTTTCGCCTTCGATCAATAGCGGCGCATCCAGCGGTGCCATGCGCCGCGCTTCGCGAACCACCGCCGCCATCACTTTCGAGCTTTGGAAAATGCTGTCGAAGCCGCGCAACTCCTGTTTGCGCACGTTATAGATGCGCTCGCCCACCCGGTCCGCCCGGTGCAGCGTCAACACCGCACCGGCCATGGCCTCGCTTTCGTCATGCTCCGATTGCAGCGGCGCGATGTCGGCGAGAAACACGTCACCCTTGACCTTCACCCGCAAGCCGTTGATCCGCGACTTGTTGGCGCGCACCAGTTCCGGCAAGTCGAAGTCTTCGGCGTACCGCGACAGCGGAATCCCCGGCACCTCATCCACCCGCACCCCGAGCAATTGCGCCGCCGCACGGTTGGCCGCGACGATGGAACCGCCCATGTCGATCGACAGAACCGGAAACTCCAGGGCACCGAGCAAGGCATTGAGCTCCATGTGCCGACGCTCGCTGGGCATCAGCCCTACACGCTTGACACCGAATACCCCACCAATCGCCTCGAACTTCGGCCGCAACGCCTGGAACTGAATGTTGATCAGGTTCGGACAGTGCAGATAGATCGCATTGCCATGCTCACCACCCACCTCGCCGCGAGCGACGTTGATCCCGTACTCGACCAACAGGTTGAGAATGTCGCGCAAGATACCGATGCGGTTCTGGCAGTGGACTTTGATACGCATATGAAGGCCCGTAACAGCGGTGATCGAGGCCCGGCGCAAGGAATTTTCTGCGCGAGCACCAAGTTAGTCGTCAAGATTATGTGACACCTGTAGGCCATTTCAAACCCGTAAATATCAATACTTGCGCCACAGCAGACAATACGTAACGAAAACTTTACGAAGAGCGCGGATTTTTCCTACGCAAGACGCGGATCACCTGCTGCAACACCGAACACCTTGGGGTATTTCTAGGTCCATAGCTGTACACACAACAAGAACGATTCCCCTAGCAGGAGAGCAGCATGAAGCAGACGCAATACGTGGCTCGCGAGCCCGATGCGCAAGGTTTTATCGACTACCCCGCTGAAGAACACGCGGTGTGGAATACGCTGATCACTCGCCAACTGAAAGTGGTCGAGGGTCGTGCATGCCAGGAATACCTGGACGGTATCGAAAAACTCGGTCTGCCCCACGACCGCATTCCGCAACTCGGCGAAATCAACAAAGTCCTCGGTGAAACCACCGGCTGGCAAGTTGCCCGGGTGCCCGCGCTGATTCCCTTCCAGACCTTTTTCGAATTGCTGGCGAACAAGCAGTTTCCGGTGGCGACCTTTATTCGTACCCGCGAAGAACTGGATTACCTGCAAGAGCCGGACATTTTCCACGAGATCTTCGGCCACTGCCCGTTGCTGACCAACCCCTGGTTCGCCGAATTCACCCACACCTACGGCAAACTCGGCCTACAGGCCTCCAAGGAAGAGCGCGTGTACCTGGCGCGTCTGTACTGGATGACCATCGAGTTCGGCCTGGTCGACACGCCGCAAGGCCTGCGCATCTATGGCGGCGGCATCCTGTCCTCGCCGAAAGAAACTGTTTACGCCCTGTCGGATGCGCCTGAGCATCAGGCCTTCGACCCACTGGAATGCATGCGTACGCCGTATCGCATCGACATTCTGCAGCCGCTGTACTTTGTCCTGCCGAACCTCAAGCGCCTGTTCGATCTGGCCCACGAAGACATCATGGGCATGGTCAAACAAGGCATGCAGCTTGGGTTGCACGCACCGAAATTTCCGCCAAAAGCTGCGTGACCCGCGACTTTTGGCATCAAGTGAGTCTGTTACGGATCGCCGCTTTGCTTTAGCGTGGTCCCACTGACGACCGTTTTTCAAAACACTCGATTTCAGGAACACATCATGTCCACATTGAACCAAGCCCATTGCGAAGCCTGCCGCGCCGACGCCCCTCAGGTCAGCGACGAAGAACTGCCGATCCTGATCAAGCAGATCCCTGACTGGAACATCGAAGTGCGCGACGGTGTGATGCAGTTGGAAAAAGTTTTCCTGTTCAAGAACTTCAAGCACGCGCTGGCGTTCACCAACGCCGTTGGCGAAATCTCCGAGGCCGAAGGTCACCACCCGGGCCTGCTGACCGAGTGGGGCAAAGTCACCGTGACCTGGTGGAGCCACTCCATCAAGGGCCTGCACCGCAACGACTTCATCATGGCCGCGCGCACTGACGAAGTGGCCAAAGACGCCGAGGGCCGCAAATAATGCATTTCGACGCCATCGGCCGAGTACCCGGCGACCCGATTCTCGGCCTGATGGAGGCCTATGCGCAGGACCCCAATCCGCGCAAGTTCGACCTTGGCGTGGGGGTCTACAAAGACGCCCAGGGCCTGACGCCGATCCTTGAAGCGGTGAAGCTTGCCGAGCAGCGCCTGGTGGATCGCCAGGCCACCAAGACTTACATCGGCGGCCACGGCGATGCGGCGTTCGGTAAAGTCATCAACGAGCTTGTGCTGGGTGCTGATTCGGCGCTGATCGCCGAGCAACGGGCCGGCGTCACGCAAACGCCGGGCGGCACCGGTGCGCTGCGCTTGAGCGCCGACTTCATCGCCCAATGCCTGCCGGGCCGTGGCGTGTGGCTGAGCAGCCCGACCTGGCCGATCCACGAAACGATTTTCGCGACGGCCGGGGTCAAGGTCAGTCACTACCCGTACGTGGGCAGCGATAACCGTCTCGACGTCGAAGCGATGCTCGAAGTGCTCAATCAAGCACCGAAGGGCGATGTGGTGCTGCTGCACGCCTGCTGCCACAACCCGACCGGTTTCGACCTGTCCCATGACGATTGGCGCCGGGTGCTGGACGTGGTGCGCAGTCGCGACTTGCTGCCTCTGATCGACTTCGCCTATCAGGGCTTCGGCGATGGCCTGGAGCAAGATGCCTGGTCGACCCGGTTGTTCGCCGCCGAGTTGCCGGAAGTGCTGATCACCAGTTCCTGCTCGAAGAACTTCGGCCTGTACCGCGACCGCACCGGCGCGCTGATTGTCTGCGCGCAAACCGCCGGCAAGCTGGTGGACATCCGCAGCCAACTGGCCAACATCGCCCGCAACCTGTGGTCGACACCGCCGGATCACGGCGCCGCCGTCGTCGCGACCATCCTTGGCGATCCAGAGCTGAAAAGCCGCTGGGCCGACGAAGTGGAAGCCATGCGTTTGCGCATCGCCCAGCTGCGCAGTGGCCTGGTCGAAGCGCTTGAACCCCACGGCTTGCGCGAGCGGTTTGCGCACATTGGCGTGCAACGCGGGATGTTTTCCTACACCGGTTTGTCGCCGGAGCAGGTCAAGCAACTGCGCGAACATCACAGTGTGTACATGGTCAGCTCGGGCCGGGCGAACGTGGCGGGGATCGATGCGACACGCCTGGACCTGCTGGCCGAGGCCATCGCTGACGTCTGCAAGTAACACGATGCAATGGCGAGCTCCCTGTGGCGAGGGAGCTTGCTCCCTCGCCACAGTGGGTCTTCGCCTCCTGCTGACCTGTCTAGACAATCCCATCCGTCGTAACAATTGGATATAAAGTCTATTTGTCATTTTTCCTGCTGTATCCTGCCCAGGCTTTTTTAAAAGCGCGGATCTACCAGATCTATCAACAGACTTAGCGAGGAGCGCGAAACATGCACGAGATCCCTAATCTCCCCTTCCCAAGCCTGCACGAAACTGAGCAGACAACCACGCAACAAGCCGGTGCCCAACAGCCCGAGCCGAAAGAAGCACCTGAACGCCGCCAGGCCGACAGAGAAGACTGATACACCTGCAATGCCAGACCGTGTGGAAAGCGCTAACATGCGCTTTCCACACTGCCTGAACCGCGAGCCCGCACCATGAGCGATGATTTCACTGAAGCCCAGGCCAGCGTCCTGATCGGCACCGCCGAGAAGATGATCGAGATCTGGAATCGCCTTTCCCCCGAGAAACAAGCCGCCCTGCTGGCCCGCTTCGGCAGCGAAGAAAATGCCCTGGCCGCCTTGGTCACGACGCAACTGGTCGCCCCCGCAAAATCCTGATTCATCCCGTTCGGCAATTAGTTTTACTTTTTCACGCCCTGCGACCGTCCACGCCGCTATCATAAGCAGCCTATCTATCATGCTGCCCCGTGGACCTTTTACCCATGTCTGAAACCCAGCGCCCCCTGGCGGTCACGCTGCAAGTCGTTTCCATCGTCCTGTTCACTTTCATCGGTTACCTCAATATCGGTATTCCCCTGGCCGTATTGCCGGGCTACGTCCACAGCGACCTCGGCTTCGGCGCGGTGATCGCCGGGCTGGTGATCAGCGTGCAATACCTGGCCACCCTCCTCAGCCGCCCTTACGCCGGGCGCATCATCGATAACAAGGGCAGCAAACTGGCGGTGATGTATGGCCTCGCTGGCTGTGGTTTGAGCGGCGTGTTCATGCTGATTTCAGCCTGGACACAAAGCCTGCCGATGCTGAGTTTGATCAGCCTGTTGATTGGCCGCCTGATACTCGGCAGCGCGGAAAGCCTGGTCGGCTCCGGGTCGATCGGCTGGGGCATCGGCCGGGTCGGCGCGGCGAACACCGCCAAGGTCATCTCCTGGAACGGCATTGCCAGTTACGGCGCGTTGGCGGTCGGCGCACCACTGGGGGTGCTGCTGGTGAGTCAATTGGGTTTGTGGAGCATGGGCGTGAGCATCATGCTGCTGGCGGTGCTGGGCGTGGCGCTGGCCTGGCCGAAAACCGCGGCGCCGATTGTCGCCGGCGAACGTTTGCCGTTCATGCATGTGCTGGGACGGGTGTTCCCTCATGGCTGCGGCCTGGCACTGGGCTCCATCGGCTTTGGCACCATCGCGACCTTCATCACCCTGTATTACGCCACTCAGCATTGGTCCAACGCGGTGCTGTCCCTGAGTTTGTTCGGCGCCAGTTTCATTGGCGCGCGACTACTGTTCGGCAACCTGATCAACCGCCTCGGCGGCTTTCGCGTGGCGATTGCCTGCCTCTCGGTGGAAACCCTCGGGCTGTTGCTGCTGTGGCTGGCGCCGGATGCTCATTGGGCACTGGCCGGTGCGGCGCTGAGCGGTTTCGGCTTTTCGCTGGTGTTCCCGGCCTTGGGCGTGGAAGCGGTCAATCTGGTGCCGGCCTCCAGCCGTGGCGCAGCAGTTGGGGCCTATTCGCTGTTTATCGATTTGTCACTGGGGATTACCGGACCGCTGGCGGGTGCGATTGCTGCAGGATTCGGGTTTGCCTCGATCTTCCTGTTCGCCGCCCTCGCCGCCTTGAGCGGATTGATGTTGAGCGTTTACTTGTACCGACAGGCGCCCAAGTATCGGGAAGAGCGTGAAGCACGCTAAAAATCGACCTTGCCCCGCCCGGCCTTGATGCTGCCGCGCTTGGTCTTTGATTCGAGCCGACGCTTTTTCGAGCCCAGCGTCGGCTTGGTCGGACGGCGTTTCTTTTCCACTTTGGTAGCGCTGAGGATCAACTCGGTCAGACGCTCCAGCGCATCGGCGCGGTTCTGCTCCTGCGTGCGGTATTGCTGGGCCTTGATGATCAACACCCCTTCGCTGGTGATGCGACTGTCGCGCAACGCCAGCAGCCGTTCCTTGTAGAACTCGGGCAGGGACGAGGCCGGAATGTCGAAGCGCAGGTGCACCGCACTGGAGACCTTGTTGACGTTCTGCCCACCGGCGCCCTGGGCGCGAATGGCCGTCAACTCGATCTCGGCATCCGGCAGATGCACGTTGTTGGAAATCACCAGCATGGAAAAAGGTCCGGTATCAGGACCGCCAGAATACCCCGGCTTTCGCATCCTCCACAAAAAACCCGGCACATTGGCCGGGTTTGTTGTTTCTGCGCGTTGCGTTATTTCACCGCGACCTGCAACGCCTGCTGGGCGCTGCGCTTGTTCTTGATGCCGTAGCAGATCCACATGAACGCGACCCATACCGGAATCGCATACACCGAGACCTGGATGCCCGGGATCAGCAACATCACGCCCAGGATGAACACCACGAACGCCAGGCAGATGTAGTTGCCGTACGGGTACCACAGGGCCTTGAACAGCGGCGTCTGCCGGGTCTTGTTCATGTGCTGGCGGAACTTGAAGTGCGAGAAGCTGATCATCGCCCAGTTGATCACCAGGGTCGCAACCACCAACGACATCAACAGTTCCAGCGCGTTTTGCGGGATCAGGTAGTTCAGCAACACCGCGATCAACGTCACAGCGGCCGACGCCAGGATCGAACGTACCGGCACGCCACGCTTGTCGATCTTCGACAAGGCTTTCGGCGCATCGCCCTGCTCGGCCATGCCCAGCAGCATGCGGCTGTTGCAGTAAGTACCGCTGTTGTACACCGACAGCGCCGCGGTCAGGACCACGAAGTTGAGGATGTGCGCGGCGGTTTTGCTGCCGAGCATCGAGAACACCTGCACGAACGGGCTGCCGCTATAGGCATCGCCGGAAGCATTCAGGGTTGTCAGCAGACTGTCCCAAGGAGTCAGCGACAACAGGACCACCAGCGCACCGATGTAGAAAATCAGGATCCGGTAGATCACCTGGTTGATGGCTTTCGGGATCACGGTTTTCGGTTTGTCGGCTTCAGCGGCGGTGAAACCGAGCATTTCCAGGCCACCGAAGGAGAACATGATGATCGCCATGGCCATCACCAGGCCGCTGACACCGTTCGGGAAGAAACCGCCGTGGGACCACAGGTTGGTTACCGAGGCTTGCGGGCCGCCGTTACCGCTGACCAGCAAATAGCTACCCAAAGCAATCATGCCAACGATCGCTACGACCTTGATGATCGCGAACCAGAACTCGGCCTCACCGAAGACTTTGACGTTGGCCAGGTTGATCGCGTTGATCAGCACGAAGAACGCGGCGGCGGAGGCCCAGGTCGGGATATCCGGCGCCCAGTAGTGGATGTATTTGCCGACCGCGGTCAGCTCCGACATGCCCACCAGGATGTACAGGATCCAGCAGTTCCAGCCCGACAGGAAACCGGCAAAACCGCCCCAGTATTTATGCGCGAAGTGGCTGAAGGAACCGGCCACCGGCTCTTCGACGATCATCTCGCCCAGCTGGCGCATGATCATGAAGGCGATGAAGCCGCAAATGGCGTAGCCGAGAATCATCGACGGGCCGGCGGATTTGAGCACGCCGGCCGAGCCGAGGAACAACCCGGTACCGATCGCGCCACCGAGGGCGATCAGTTGAATATGGCGATTTTTCAGGCCGCGTTTAAGCTCGCCTGAATGCGAGTTTTGTCCACTCATGAAAAGGGTCTCACGCAAGGTTTGATGATGTTCGGTAGACGTTGCTGCAAGGTTGCGATTTCAAGCAGCGCCGATCAAACCCCAGCGCAGGCACCAGGAGTTCAGCGTTTTTACGACAGTCATGCGTCACCTGTTTGTTTTTATCTGTGACGAAATCGAACCCGACACGCTCGTGACGCGGCGGAGTGAACAAGGCGGATAGCCTTGAGGTTTGCGCTGTTGCGCAGAGGGTCACAGTTAAAACGCGGCGCATTGTACACCGCTAACCCCCTGCTGCCAGACACCGCTGGATCAGCGCGTCGGTTGCCGGGATTGCCTGTGTCCGCCTCGAAGGTCCCGGGCGGCAGCAAAAATTGAGTCAGACCTTTGCAGGTCTTCGACGGGGGCAGCGGAAAAATCGCCCCACGGAGAGAGATGGAGATGAGTCACGGCGTTCATTGCGCCTCCTTCTTGTTATGCACCTGCACGACAGGCATGGGGCGCATCTCACCTTTCAATCGAGGCTGAGACAAGCGCGCCAGAGCCCTTGAACAGCACCATCGTGGCGGCGGACGGCAGGTTTTCCTTACAGCCCTTTCCACAGCGGCATTCCATGGGGTTTGAGCACGCTTTTCGTAAGGATTTATTTACAGCGCGTAACGCATGCTTTCCAAATCAGATCCAGAGAGCCGTCGACTGTAAATTGACGATAGGAAGCTTCCTAAGGAGTTTTCCGACTTAGTTTTCTGTTTTTTATTAGGAAATTTACTTTTTTTAAAATGGAATAATTAGTTCAAATGAAAATTGTTTAATTATTTTTTTGCAATTCAAAAACCTGTGAACTAGGTTTTCAGCGACTTGCCGAACCGCATCGACCGGCAAGTCGACGCGCTCTTCAATGAATGAAAAACGCGCCACTGTTCTTACCGAAGCTGTTCTTACCGAAAAAGTCATCTAGGAGATTCACCATGCAAGCACTGGACAAAGACTTGGACACTGAACTGCAACTCGACGATTGGTTTGAAGCACCGACCCATGAAGCCGCCGTTGAAATGATGCAAGCCGACGCGGTTGTTCCGTTCGGCACGGCGATGTGGCCTCTGTAAGACATCCCGGCGGGCATGATCCGGCCGGTCGTGCCCGCCACTTACCAGGTTTGTCAGGGAGGACTCCATGGATAAGCAGCGTGCCATCTCGCATTTCCTTTACTACCTCGAACATCACCCAGCTGTTGCCGGCATCAAACCGGCGAAGGTCTTGCTCGGCCATACCGCTGATTACGAGGCGCTGACCGGCGCCATCGTCGAACAGGCCGGCAACAGCCCAAGGTTCGCCTTCAGCGCGATGCGTCTGGACCTCGAACCCACCGAATTGCTGGCCAAGGCGATTGCCGACAGCGATCTGTACATTTTCTTCTACGACTCTTCCACCCTGCCCAACCCGCGTCCCGACGGCCCGGACTTTGTTCGCGCGCTGCAAGGTGTGATGGCGGAAAACTGGAAGAAGTCGCTGCTGTTCAAGGATTACGGCGATTACTTCTACGACACGTTCAGTGTCACCCCGCAGCGGATTGCCGGGTTGAACAGCCACTTGATCCAGCGCATGTCCCAGGCCACCACTTTAAGTTTCAAAGATGAGCATGGCTCGTGGTTCGAAACACCGTTGAGCAGTATCAAGAAGTGGACCGACATCAATGGTGTCGGCAACTTCGACCTGGCGCCCGGCGAGATTGCCACCCATAGCGAGGCGATTAATGGCCGGGTCAAGTTCATGGGGACGTTCCTCAGCACGATTCCGTTTGCCCGCAAGTACGGCGTACTCGCGTCACCGCTGGAGTTGTGGATCGAGAACTCGACCATCAGCAAAATCGCCACCGATGTGCCGGGACTGGAACATGACTTCAACAAGTACCTGGACGCCAATCCGTCCAATCGACGCATCGAGGAGTTGGGGATCGGTACCAACGAAGGTGTGAAAGAGTTGTATGCGCGCAATGCCGGGTTCGAAGAGCGCCATTGCGGTTTGCACTTGGGGTTGGGCGGAGGCGCCAAGGGCAGCCATCATCTGGACCTGATCTTCTCTGGCGGCGTGTTGGCGCTGGATGATGAGCCGGTGTTTGATCGGCGGTTTGTGTTTTAACCCAAGGCTTTCGGCGATACAGATGACGCGCTGATCGTTCCCACGCTCTGCGTGGGAACGATCAAACAACCGCACCTGCTGAAAACCGGTTCTGCCAGACACAAAAAAACGCCATCCCGAGGGATGGCGTTTTTTATGCTGCGCTTACCGATTACTCAGGCTTGCGACGACCGAAGCCCGGACGCTGGCCGGAGCCGGCTGGCGCACCGCGGCGCTTGCCCGATGGCGCGTCCTTGTCGACCAGCACGATGCCTGGGCGTTTCTTCGGCGCCGGTTTGGCCGGGCGCTTGGTGTCGGCCGGGCGGTCTGCCACCGGCGTACCACGGCCGGCAGGCGCACCGCGATCGCTACGACCACCGGACGGAGCGCCACGGCCTTCGCCACGCTCAGTACGACCGTTGGCCGGACGCGGCGTGCGTGGACCGCGCTCGCCGTCCTGGCGTGGCGCTGGCTTGCGGGCCGGGCGCTCGCCTTCGATCTGCGGCTCGCGAGATGGACGCGGGCCGGCAGCTGGAGCGCCAGCGGCTGGACGCAGGGTCCGTACGCGTTCGGTCTTGCCCACCGGGCGGGACGATTTGCGCTGCATACGCTCGAGCTTGTCTTTGCTCTTGGCGTTCATTTGCGGCATCGCCACCGGCGTCAGGCCGACTTCAGCACTCAGAATGTCGACTTCCTGCTGGCTCATTTCGCGCCAGCGACCCATCGGCAGGTCGGAGTTGAGGAACACCGGACCGAAACGCACGCGCTTCAGACGGCTGACCACCAGGCCCTGGGATTCCCACAGACGACGAACTTCGCGGTTACGACCTTCCATCACCACGCAGTGGTACCAGTGGTTGAAACCTTCGCCACCTGGTGCCTGCTTGATGTCGGTGAATTTCGCCGGGCCGTCTTCGAGCACCACGCCTGCCTTCAGACGCTCGATCATCTCGTCGTCGACTTCACCACGTACACGGACGGCGTATTCACGGTCCATTTCGTAGGACGGGTGCATCAGGCGGTTGGCCAGCTCACCGTCGGTGGTGAACATCAGCAGACCTGTGGTGTTGATGTCCAGGCGACCGATGTTGATCCAGCGACCTTCTTTCGGGCGCGGCATCTTGTCGAACACGGTCGGACGGCCTTCCGGGTCGTCACGGGTGCAGATTTCACCGTCGGGTTTGTTGTACATGATCACGCGGCGTACCGACTCGGCAGCTTCTTCGCGCTTGATCACCTTGCCATCGATGGTGATGGCGTCATGCAGGTCGACGCGCAGGCCGAGGGTGGCGTCTTTGCCATTGACCTTGATGCGGCCGTGGCTGATCCAGGCTTCTACGTCACGGCGCGAGCCGACGCCGATACGGGCGAGGACTTTCTGCAGTTTTTCGCCTGCTGGGCCGATTTCCTGGTCGTCTTTCTGGTCGTTGATACTCATCTGGGCACCTCCCGGTGTGATCAAGTTCAGGCCTTGGCCTGAAGATGTGAAATCTGGTCGTTTGACGAAGGGATCGCCAAAGGGTCGCGAATCATACGCTCATGGAAGCGTTCGCGCATCAGAGACTAGCTGATCGACCGTCGGTTATTGGTTTTTCCGCCGGCCGGTGGTGGCTGCGATCTTCTGACGGAGTTCAATCCTCGAACTGGCGGCGTTCGGCCTCGATCGCTTCGGCCAGGGCCCGGGCTTCGGCTTCTTCGTCGCTCAGTTCAGGTTCGGGCTTGGGTTGTTCAAGCGCGGCAACCGCGGCCAGCAGTTTCTCGCGAGCCTCGGCAACGCCAAGAATGTCATCCTCAGGCTCTGGTTCCTGCTCTTCTTCGTCAGCAACTGACGCCTCAACCTGAAGCTCTACCTCGACTTCCGGCTCCGGCTGCTCCGATACCTCTTCAGTCTCGGTCAACTCGCCATCGCGCAACAAATCGTCGAAATCGGTCTTGAGCCCCTCCTCCATCGTGTCCAGCTCAAGCAATAGCGTGTGGAAGCTGGTTTCTTCCTTGGGCTCTTCCGGCTCGGCGCTGGCATCTGCCAATTCTTGCAACCCGGCCGGCACCGGTGCGTCGTCGAACTCGAGCATCGGCTCGGGTTCCAGCTCGCGCAGCTCGGCCAGCGGCGGCAGGTCGTCGAGGTTCTTCAGGTTGAAGTGATCGAGAAACGCCTTGGTGGTGGCGAACATTGCCGGTTTGCCGGGCACATCACGGTAACCGACGATGCGGATCCACTCTCGCTCCAGCAGGGTTTTGACGATGTGGCTGTTGACCGCCACGCCGCGCACGTCTTCGATCTCGCCCCGGGTGATCGGTTGGCGATAGGCAATCAGGGCCATGGTTTCGAGCATGGCGCGCGAGTAACGCTGCGGCCGTTCTTCCCACAGGCGCCCGACCCACGGCGCGAACTTTTCGCGGATCTGCAGGCGATACCCGGAGGCGACTTCCTTCAGTTCGAAGGCTCGGCCGTCGCAGGATTTGCCCAGAATCGTCAGCGCTTTCTTGAAAACCGCTGGTTCGGGCCGCTCGCCTTCTTCGAAGAGTTCGAACAGGCGCTCAAGCGATTGCGGTTTTCCCGAGGCCAACAGAAAGGCTTCAAGCAGTGGCGCCAGCTCGCGGGGTTCAGTCAGGTTCATGATTCAACTCGTTATTCGGCTCGGGCTCGCACATGTATCGCCGCGAACGGCTCATTCTGCACCAGCTCGACCAAGGATTCCTTGACCAGTTCGAGGATCGCCATAAAGGTCACCACTACCCCCAGACGTCCTTCTTCAGCGGTGAACAGCTCGACAAAGGGCACGAAACCGCCACCCTTGAGCCGCTCCAGTACATCGCTCATGCGTTCGCGGGTGGACAGTGCCTCGCGGCTGACCTGGTGGCTTTCGAACATGTCGCCCCGGCGCAAGACCTCGGCCATGGACATCAGCAACTCTTCCAGACTCACGTCCGGCAGCAGCTTGCGCGCCCGGGCTTCCGGCGCGTCGAGCTTGGGCACCACGACATCGCGGCCGACGCGGCTCAGGCCATCGATACCTTCGGCGGCGGCCTTGAAGCGTTCGTATTCCTGCAAGCGGCGGATCAGTTCGGCGCGAGGGTCGTCTTCCTCGTCTTCAATGGTTTCGGCTCGCGGCAGCAGCATCCGCGACTTGATCTCGGCGAGCATCGCGGCCATCACCAGGTACTCGGCGGCCAGTTCCAGGCGCACCGACTGCATCAACTCGACATAGCCCATGTACTGGCGGGTGATTTCCGCCACCGGGATGTCGAGAATATTGATGTTCTGTTTGCGGATCAGGTACAGGAGCAGGTCGAGCGGGCCTTCGAAGGCTTCCAGAAAGACCTCGAGCGCATCCGGCGGGATGTACAGGTCCAGCGGCATTTCCATGACCGCCTGGCCATAGACCATGGCGAAAGGCAGTTCTTGCTGGGCGCCGGCCTGGCTGTCGACGGGTTCTGGTTCTACTGCAGACATCTACGCCTCGGCCATGAATGGCGTTGGGTCGCCGCAACCGACACGGATGACTTCCGGCTCGCCGTCGGCGAGGTTGATCACGGTGGACGCCTTGATCCCGCCGAAACCGCCGTCGATGATCAGGTCCACCTGATGCTCCAGCAACTGGCGCATTTCGTAGGGATCGGTCAGCGGGTCAGTGTCGCCGGGCATGATCAGGGTCACACTCATCAGCGGTTCGCCGAGTTCTTCCAGCAGCGCCAACGCAATCGGATGGCTCGGCACGCGCAGGCCGATGGTGCGTTTTTTCGGGTGCAACAATAGCCGCGGAACTTCGCGGGTAGCGTTGAGAATGAAGGTGTAAGGCCCTGGCAAATGGGCCTTGAGCAAACGGAAGGTGCCAGTGTCGATCTTGGCAAATAGCCCCAACTGCGACAGGTCGCTGCAGATCAGTGCGAAGTTGTGCTTCTCATCCAGCTGACGCAACCGACGCACACGCTCCACGGCGGTCTTGTCACCGATCTGGCAACCAATGGCGTAGGAAGAGTCTGTGGGATAAATCACCACCCCGCCGTTGCGGATGATCTCGACAGCCTGTTTGATCAGGCGCGCTTGCGGGTTTTCCGGATGAATCTGGAAAAATTGACTCACATTCTCTACCTGTTCAGACGGCGGCAATAATTGGGTCATGTTTGAATCGACACCACAGTGGTGGCAGATCCTCCGGGAGCGGGCGGTATTCACCGATCTCGGACCAGCCTCCAGGGCCATGAAAATCACTGCCGGCACTGACCAGCAGACCAAACTCACGGGCAAGAATCGCCAGGCTGCCCACTTGCTCGGCGGGCTGATGGCCATTGACCACTTCAATCGCGTGGCCCCCGGCTTGAATATAGTCAGAAATCAGGCGGCGACGCTTGCTACGAGTGAAATCGTAGTGCCAGGGGTGCGCCAGGCTGACCCAGGCACCCGCGGCGCGCAGGGTCTCGACGGTGTCTTCGAGGGTCGGCCAGTGCAGCTTGACGTCTCCCAGCTTGCCGGCGCCCAGCCATTTGCGGAAGGCTTCGGCGCGATCCTTGACGAAACCTTCGCGCACCATCCAGTCGGCGAAGTGCGGACGGGCCGGCGCGTTGCCGCTGTCGCCCAGTTCCTGCTGAATGGCGCGGGCGCCGTCAAGCGCCCCCGGCATGCCTTTCAACGCCAACTTGCGGCTTATTTCTTCGGACCGTAGCCAGCGGCCATCGTGCAATTTGGCGATGGCCTCGACCAATGGCGCGGCATTGACGTCGAAACCATAGCCCAGCACATGAATGGTCGCCCCGCCCCAGGTGCAGGACAATTCGACGCCGTTGACCAGTTGCATCCCCAGTGCCGTCGCGGCGCTACGGGCCTCGTCGAGGCCTTCAAGGGTGTCGTGATCAGTCAAGGCCAGGACTCGCACGCCTTTCTCGAACGCACGCGCAACCAGTGCCGCAGGCGCCAGGGCGCCATCGGAGGCCGTGCTATGGCAGTGCAAATCAACATTCACAGGACTATGTAACCTCAAATCAGCTGACGCTATCGCGCGTCAATATGTTTGTTATTATGCCGCCACATCCTGCTTCTGGCTGCCACTGTGAAACAATTCATCGACTTCATCCCGCTTCTGCTGTTTTTCATCGTCTTCAAAATCGACCCGCGGGTCGTCGACATTGGCGGTCATCAACTGTCTGTCGGTGGTATTTACAGCGCCACCGCGATGCTGATCATCAGCTCCCTGGTGGTCTACGGCACGCTGTACATCAAGCAGCGCAAGCTGGAGAAGAGCCAGTGGCTGACCCTCATTGCCTGCCTGGTCTTCGGCAGCCTGACCCTGGCGTTCCACAGCGAAACCTTCCTGAAATGGAAAGCCCCGGTGGTCAACTGGCTGTTCGCCCTCGCGTTCATCGGCAGCCATTTCGTCGGTGACCAACTGCTGATCAAACGCATCATGGGCCACGCGCTGACCCTGCCGGAGCCAATCTGGACCCGCCTGAACATCGCCTGGATCGGTTTTTTCCTGTTTTGCGGTGCCGCCAACCTGTTCGTCGCGTTCACGTTCCAGAGCTACTGGGTAGACTTCAAGGTCTTCGGCAGCCTGGGCATGACTTTGCTGTTCCTGGTCGGCCAGGGCATCTACCTGTCCCGCCACCTGCACGACGCCGACACCACAACGCCAAAAACCGAGGACTGACATGCTTTACGCAATCATTGCCACAGACGTTGCCAACTCCCTGGAAGCCCGACTGGCCGCACGGCCTGCGCACCTTGAGCGTCTGCAAGTGCTCAAGGGCGAAGGTCGTATCGTATTGGCCGGTCCACACCCGGCGGTCGACAGCAATGATCCGGGCGCAGCCGGTTTCACTGGCAGCCTGATCGTCGCCGAATTCGAGTCCCTGAGCGCCGCCAAGGCCTGGGCCGACGCCGATCCGTACGTTGCCGCAGGCGTCTACGCCAATGTTCTGGTCAAGCCGTTCAAGCAAGTCCTGCCGTAAAGTTCTCGCGTGCGGTGAATCTTATCGATTCATCGCACGTTCAATCGCTCATTATTCTCGTTTACCGGCCGACAACCTGCCCAATACTCGTATTGGAATCAGGAGTTGCGATGCGCAAAGGTCCGTTGTGTCTGATGTTGGTGACGTTGTCGATCATGGCGCCAGCCCATGGTGAAGAAAGCGCCAATGGCGGTAATTCGACGCCGCTGTCCTTGAGCGCCGGTAGCCAGATCACCGAGTTGCAGCAGCGCTTGAAAGAAAGCGAGCTGCAACGAGAAACACTGAGCAAACAATTGCAAACCACCGATGGCGAGCGCGAAAGCGCCCAGCTGAGCCGGTTGCGCCAGGAGAATCAGCGCCTGAAGCTGCAACTCAAGGAAACCCTGGCCAGCAGCCCGCTACCGCGCCTGCTGACCGATCAGCAGCAGTGGTTCGTTATTGGGGCGGCAGTAGCGCTATTGGCCCTGCTCTGCGGTATCTTCGCCAGTGGTGCCACCAGAAAACGTAGGCAATGGCTAAATTGAGTGAGTCATGAGCGAGCTGTTACTAATTGATGATGACCAGGAGCTGTGTGAGCTCCTGAGCAGTTGGCTGAGCCAGGAAGGCTTTCAGGTTCGCGCCTGCCACGATGGCCAGAGCGCCCGTCACGCGTTGGCCGAAACGTCTCCGGCGGCCGTGGTGCTGGACGTGATGCTGCCGGACGGCAGCGGCCTGGAACTGCTAAAGCAACTGCGCAGCGACCATCCGGATTTGCCGGTGCTGATGTTGTCGGCCCGTGGCGAACCGCTGGACCGCATCCTCGGCCTGGAACTGGGCGCCGACGATTACCTGGCCAAGCCGTGCGACCCACGGGAACTGACCGCCCGCCTGCGCGCGGTGTTGCGCCGCAGTCATCCGACGGCGGTCTCCAGCCAGCTCGAGCTGGGCGACCTGTGCTTCAGCCCGGTGCGCGGGGTGGTCAGCATCGATGAACAGGAATTCACCCTCACCGTTTCCGAAAGCCGACTGCTCGAAGCCCTGCTCAAGCAGCCCGGCGAACCGCTGGATAAACAGGAACTGGCGCAAATCGCCCTCGGTCGCAAACTGACCCTGTACGACCGCAGCCTGGACATGCACGTCAGCAACCTGCGCAAAAAAATCGGCCCACACCCCGACGGCCGCCCACGCATCGTGGCCCTGCGCAGTCGCGGTTACTACTACAGCCTCTGAACCTGACACGCCCCTTCGTAGCAGCTGTCGAGCCCCAGCGAGGCTGCGTTCGGCTGCGAAGCAGTCGTGATCCGCCTGATGCGGTGTATCTGAAAGAGCGTGCAAACAGATTTTACGACTGCTGCGCAGCCGAACGCAGCCTCGCAGGCTCGACAGCTGCTACGAAGGCCAGGTTTCGTCAGAGAAATATCGGCGAAGTGTTGGAATTGTCAGCAAAGCAGAAAACCGTCTTTACCCAAGCTTTACGCTCCGCTGACCGCCGTTGACCTTGATCTGCGTAATCTGCACACATCCGGAACGTACCGGGAACGAGACAAGGAGATACACCATGCGCAAGACTCTTATCGCTCTGATGTTTGCTGCCGCCCTGCCGACCGTTGCCATGGCCATGCCTGAAGGCACAGGCCCGATGGGTGATCACATGGACGGCTCACGCCACAGCGGTCAGATGCACGGCATGCACGGCAGAGGCCCTTACAGCCAACTGGACCTGAGCCGCGAACAGCGCGAGCAGATCCGCAAAATCATGGGCGAGCAGATGCACGAGCGTCAGCAACTGGTCGACAAGTACCTGGAAAAACTCTCGCCGGCCGACCAGAAAGCCCTGAAAGACGAGATGGAGGCCAAGCACAAGAAAGCCGAAGCCGACGTTCGCGCCCTGCTGAAACCGGATCAACAGAAGCAATTCGACGAGATCCAGAAGAAACAAGCTGAGCGTCGCGCCGAATGGGCCGAGTTCAAGGCCTGGAAAGCGCAGCAAGCGCAAAAGGCGCAATAATGCGTTAACCCCGGACCCAATGGCTAATCACCGTTGGGCCTGATGCCTCTCAGTTCGTTGTGGGAGCGAGCCTTTGTGGCGAGGGAGCTTGCTCCCGTTGGGGCGCGAAGCGGCCCCGGTATTTCAAAGTTAAACCGTATGTAACGGGTTTACGACTGCTTCGCAGCCGAACGGGGCGATGCGGCGTTCCGACAAGCCCCCTCGCCACACATTGATTTGAGCTTGTTCGAGGATTTTCTGTGCGCTCATTGTTCTGGCGTATCCTGGCCAGCTTCTGGCTGGCCATCGCTCTGGTTGCAGGGCTTTCCATTTTGCTGGGACACATGCTCAACCAGGACGCGTGGATTCTCAGTCGCCACCCGGGCCTCAACACCCTGGCCGAACAGTGGACGCAAACCTACGAAAGCCAAGGCGAGGAAGCCGCCCAGGACATCCTGGAGCAGCGCAAGCGCCAATATCACATCGACGTTCAGGTGCTCAACGAGGCAGGAGACCCGGTGGTACGCGGCACCTTCCCTCGGCGTGCAGCCGCCTTCGAAGCACGGCAGCAAAACGATGATCGGCGCCTGCCGTGGCGACGCCTGACCGATGAATACACCAGCGCCAAGACGGGCGACACCTACCTGCTGATCTATCGCATTCCCCACCCGGAACTGGACGCCTGGCACCGTGAGAGCCTGCTCTGGCCGTTGAGTGCGCTGGGTATCGCCCTGGTGGTACTGACCCTGTTCAGCCTGTTGGTGACCTTTTCCATCACCCGACCGCTGAGCCGTTTACGTGGCGCAGTGCATGAGTTGGGGCAGACGACGTATCAGCAAAACAGCCTGGCGCAACTGGCTAACCGCCGCGATGAATTCGGTGTGCTGGCCAACGACTTCAATCGCATGGGCGCGCGTCTGCAAAGCCTGATCGGCAGTCAGCGGCAATTGCTGCGCGATGTGTCCCACGAGTTGCGTTCGCCCTTGGCCCGACTGCGCATTGCGCTGGCACTGGCCGAGCGGGCCAATCCCCAGGAGCGGGAAAAACTCTGGCCGCGCCTGACCCGTGAATGTGATCGACTGGAAGCACTGATCAGCGAAATCCTGGTGTTGGCGCGGGTCGATGCCGACAACGCCAGTGCCGAAGAAGTGGATCTCAATGCACTGCTCAATACCCTGCAAAAGGATGCTCAGCTAAGTTCGCCGGAGCAGAACGTGCGCCTTGAGGCCGAGCCGCAACTGAACCTCAGGGGTTGGCCGACCATGATCGAGCGCGCCGTGGACAACCTGCTGCGCAATGCCCAACGCTTTAACCCGGTCGGGCAACCAATCGAAATGCAAGCGTCGCGTCAGGGCGACAGGATTGTGGTCAGCGTGCGCGATCACGGCCCCGGTGTAGAGGCTGATCATTTGAATCAGTTGGGGGAGCCGTTCTATCGGGCACCGGGGCAGACAACGGCCGGGCATGGCTTGGGGCTGGCTATCGCACGCCGTGCGGCGGAACGCCATGGCGGCAGTCTGGTGCTGGCCAATCATCCTGGAGGCGGGTTTATTGCCAGCCTGGAATTGCCGTTGGTGCCGGGGGCGGTGGTGCAGCCGTAAATCGGGGGTGATGCAAAAAGATCGCAGCCTCGTTTCACTCGACAGCTCCTACAAGTGCAACGAGACTGCGATCTTTTGATCTTCAGGCCTTACCGGACCAGGCGCTGACAAACTCGGCCAGATCAACCTTCTCCGCCACACGCGGTTCTTTCTGCGGCGTACCGAGATAAAGGAACGCAATCACCTCTTCCCCTTCGGCCAAACCCAACCCCTTGGCTACATGCGGCGAATAGGCCAGCTCACCGGTGCGCCATACCGCGCCAATGCCTTGCGCGTAAGCGGCCAGCAAAATCCCGTGAGCCGCGCAGCCTGCCGCCAACAATTGTTCGGATTTCGGGTATTTGACGTGATCCTGCAAACGCGCGATCACCACAACCACCAGCGGTGCACGCAGCGGGCCGTTACGGGCCTTGTCCAGCGCGGCTTCTGACACCTCGCTGTCTTGCAGTTTCGCCGCTTCGGCCAGCAACTCGCCCATTTGCTCGCGCGCCGCGCCTTCGACTGTCAGGAAGCGCCAAGGCTGCAAATGGCCGTGGTCTGGCGCACGCATCGCGGCGGCAAACAGCACTTCGCGTTGCTCGGCAGTGGGCGCCGGATCGAGCAGTCGTGGAACGGAAACACGGTTGAGCAAAGCGTCGAGAGCCTGCATCGGCCACCTCCTGAAAAAAATGTCTGCCTATTCTAGCGGTATCCGGCACAGGGCTGTCGGTTTACATGCCCTGCCCCGCAGGTAGAATGGCGCCCTTCCCTACTTCAGCCCGAGCGGACTTCATGGCGTTGCCGACCTTACGGATCATTGGTTTCATCATCGGCATCTTCCTGATCACGCTGGCCATTTCCATGGCCGTGCCCATGGCTACCCTGGTGATCTTCGAGCGCACCAGCGACCTGCCGTCATTCCTCTGGGCCAGCATGATTACCTTTGTCGCCGGCCTGGCCCTGGTGATTCCGGGGCGCCCCGAACACATCCATCTGCGCCCGCGAGACATGTACCTGCTGACCGTCAGCAGCTGGCTGGTGGTGTGCATCTTCGCCGCCCTGCCGTTCCTGCTGACCCAGAACATCAGCTACACCGACTCATTCTTCGAAAGCATGTCCGGCATCACCGCCACCGGCTCGACGGTGCTCACGGGCCTGGACACCATGTCCCCCGGCATCCTGATATGGCGCTCCTTGCTGCACTGGATCGGCGGGATCGGCTTTATCGGCATGGCGGTCGCGATTCTGCCATTGCTGCGCATCGGTGGCATGCGGCTGTTTCAGACCGAGTCGTCAGACCGTTCCGAAAAGGTCATGCCCCGTTCGCACATGGTGGCGCGCTTGATCGTTGCGACCTACGTCGGCATCACCATTTTCGGCAGCCTGGCGTTCTGGTGGGCCGGGATGAGCCCGTTCGATGCGATCAACCACGCGATGTCGGCGATTTCCACCGGCGGGTTTTCCACCTCCGACCAGTCTTTGGCCAAATGGCCGGAGCCTGCGGTGCATTGGGTCGCGATCGTCATCATGATTCTCGGCGCCTTGCCGTTCACCTTGTATGTCGCCACGTTACGCGGTAACCGTCGGGCGCTGATCAAGGATGAACAGGTGCAAGGCTTGCTCGGCATGTTGCTGGTGACCTGGCTGGTGCTCGGCACCTGGTACTGGTGGACCACCCAGTTGCACTGGCTGGACGCCTTGCGGCATGTGGCGCTGAACGTCACTTCGGTGGTGACGACGACAGGTTTTGCACTGGGGGACTACAGCCTCTGGGGCAACTTCTCGCTGATGCTGTTCTTTTACCTGGGGTTTGTTGGCGGCTGCTCGGGTTCGACCGCTGGCGGGATCAAGATTTTCCGCTTCCAGGTGGCCTACATTCTGCTCAAGGCCAACCTTAACCAGTTGATTCACCCACGCGCGGTGATCAAGCAGAAGTACAACGGCCACCGTCTCGACGAAGAAATCGTACGTTCGATCCTGACCTTTTCGTTCTTTTTCGCCATCACCATTTGCGTGATCGCTCTACTGCTGTCGCTGCTCGGCGTGGACTGGATGACCGCCCTTACCGGTGCGGCCAGCACGGTGTCCGGCGTCGGCCCGGGGTTGGGCGAAACCATTGGCCCGGCGGGTAACTTCGCCAGCCTGCCGGATGCCGCGAAGTGGATTCTCTCGTTCGGCATGCTGTTGGGTCGGCTGGAGATCATTACGGTGTTTGTTCTGTGTATCCCTGCGTTCTGGCGTCACTGACCGGCTTGAGCGCTTCCGTCAGCCGCGCCCGGTATTCGCCGGGGGTGGTGTCGAACCAGCGTCGGAAAGCGCGGAAGAAGTTGCTCGGATCGGCAAACCCCAGCAGGTAGGCAATTTCCAGCAGCGTCATGCTCGGTCGCGCCAGGTATTGCTCGGCCAGTTCACGCCGCGTGTCATCCAGCAACGTCTGAAAACTCGTGCCCTCTTCCTGCAAGCGTCGCTGCAAGGTGCGTTGCGACAGGTGCAGCGCCTGCGCTACCGCATCGCGCTTGGGTTCGCCCTGGGGCAGCAAGCGGCACAACACCTGCCGCGCATTGTGGGTCACGCGGCTCTCGGCAAACCGCGCCAGGTATTCACCGGCAAAGCGATCGTGCAGCAACGCCATGGCCTCGTTGGCGGTGGGCAACGGTGCCTCCAGGTCAGCGCGCTCGAAAATCAAGGCATCATAGGGCGCATTGAACATCATCGGCGCGTGGAAGGCTTGCTTATACGGTTCGAGGTCGGCGGGTTGATCGCCCTGCAGCAGCACTTTGCGCGGATGCAGCGCGCTCCCGGTCAGCCACCCGCAAAACGCCAGGGCACAGGCCATCGATGCTTCAGCGCTTTGTCGGGTCGGCGGCAAGTGGTCGCCATGCACCGTCAGAATCAGTGCATAACCCTCGTCCAGTATGCGAAAACTCAGATCGGCACTTTCGGCGATGATTCGCTGATAACGCACCAGACGTTGAAAGCCTTCGGCCAGGGTTCGACTGGACATCAAGGCATAACCGGCAACGTGCAGGGACGCCGGTCGCACCACCTTGCCCATGTTCAGGCCGATCGCCGGGTTGCCGGACAACTCGACCGCGCGCTGCCAGAGCCGCGTCATGGAATCTTGCGGGAAGCGCGCATCCGGATCATCCAGTGCCGCATAGTCGAGCCCTAGCTGCTTGAACAAAACCCGGCAATCCAGGCCGTCCATTTCCAGTGCTTTGACAATCCCCATCGCCCAGCTTGCAGAAGTCGTTCGTTCGCTCATGGCGTTTACTACGTGATGGCCGCATGCCACGACCCAATGCCCAAGGATACTAAAGTGGCGCCTATTGTCACTGGCTGATGCCTATGATCACTCTAGACTTAAATAGGCTACCCGCAGCGCAACTTGTTGCCTGCACACACCACAGAGATCGCAGTCGTGGAAAACATCAAACGTTTCAACAGCTTCGCTGCGTTTTACCCGTATTACCTCAGCGAACACCGCAATAGCACTTGTCGACGACTGCACTTTGTCGGCACCACGCTGGTTATTGTCATTCTGGCGCTGACCATCGCCAAAGGCGCATGGTGGCTGTTGCTGGCCCTGCCGCTGGCCGGTTACAGCTTCGCCTGGGTCGGGCATTTCTTCTTCGAGAAGAATCGTCCTGCAACCTTTCAGCATCCTCTTTACAGCCTGCTCGGCGATTTCGTCATGTACCGCGACATGATTGTAGGTCGCGTGCCGTTCTAGGCTCCTTTGGCCACAAAAGCGTCCTGTGCAGCCAGTGCAGCGCTCTGGATCCAAGCCCTACACTCCAAACATCCCTTTCGATAAGAACAAGAGGATAGCCGATGAATGCCCGCGCCCGTTTTACCCACATGCAGGACGGCACGCAGGAAGACTGGGCGATCATCGCCACAGACTTCAGCGCCTATGCCCGGCAATTGCCTACAAGGATCGTGGCGCATTTGAAGTTACTGGAAGGTGATTTCGGCGGATTCCCGGTGGATCGCCTGACCCACTCGCTGCAAACCGCCAGCCGCGCCTGGCGCGATGGCCGCGACGAAGAGTACGTGGTCTGCGCTTTGCTCCATGACATCGGCGATACACTGGGGTCCTACAACCACCCGGACATCGCCGCGGCGATTCTCAAGCCGTTCGTCAGTGCCGAGAACCTGTGGATGGTGGAGAAACACGGGATTTTCCAGGGCTATTACTTCTTCCATCACCTGGGCATGGACCGGCATTTGCGCGAGCAATTCAGCGCTCATCCGCAGTATCAGGCGACCATCGAATTTTGCGCCCGGTACGACGCGGCGGCGTTTGACCCGGCATACGACACGCTGCCGCTGAGCTTTTTCGAACCGATGATGGAGCGGTTGTTTGCGCAGCCGAAGCATTCGATCTACAAGGCGGCGATGGAAGAACAAGCGCCGGCCTGAAGATCTTTTGACTTTGCTTTTAAGCCGGCTCTGCGACTTTAATTGCCTTCAATTCCGCCTCCCGCGCTTGGGCATCGGCCAACCGGTACAACTCGATCGAGCCGTCCCAATGCTCGATCAGCGCCGTGCACGATTCCACCCAATCCCCGCAATTGAGGTAGTCCACCTCGCCAACCTTGCGAATTTCGGCATGGTGAATGTGCCCACACACCACGCCATGCAACTCGCGTTTGACGCATTCGTGGGCAATGGCTTCCTCAAAATCGCTGATGAAACTGACGGCGGTCTTGACCTTGTGCTTGAGGTACGCCGACAACGACCAATAGCCGTAGCCATAACGGGCCCGCCAATGGTTGAGCCAGCGGTTGAGGGTCAGGGTAAATTCGTAGGCCGAGTCGCCGAGGAACGCCAGCCAGCGGTGATAGCGAGTAATCACGTCGAACTGATCGCCATGAATCACCAGCAGATGACGACCATCGGCGGTCACGTGCACGGCTTCGTCCACCAGCTGGATATTGCCCAGCATCAGTTTCGAATAACGGCGCAGGAATTCGTCATGGTTGCCGGTGACGTAGATCACTTCCGTGCCGCGCTTGCTCATGGTCAACAGGCGACGAATCACATTGGTGTGCGCCTGGGGCCAATACATGCCGCTGCGCAGCTTCCAGCCGTCGATGATGTCACCGACCAGGTAAATCCTGTCGGCATGGTAGCCCTTGAGAAACTGAGACAGGTGTTCGGCCTGGCAGTCCCGTGTGCCCAAATGCACGTCGGAAATCCATAAGGTCCGCACACGTTGCTTACGGCTGGGTTTGGCGAGCTCGGCGCTGGTCATGGGCAACCCTCTGGACAAGTTTTGGCAAGCTTGCGCCGGTCGGGTTAATTGCCCATGACAATCGCAAGTCAGTCCTGTGACAACGCGCGAACGCAGGGCCTCGGTGTAGACTGGCGGCTTCACTCATCAATATCGCCACGAGACCTGCGATGAGACCGATCCTCACCCTGCGCCAATACACCCACGACCTGATCGTCCACAGCCACGACCACGCGCAACTGGTATTCGGGCTGTCGGGTGCACTGGATTTCGAGGTCGAGGGGCTTGGCAGTCAGGTGGTTCAGCAGAGTTTCGTGGTGGTGCCGTCCGGGGCGCATCATGCCTGCGACAGTGCCCATGGCAGCCGTTGCCTGGTGCTGGATGTGCCGAGCGATCAGTGGGTGTCTCAGTCGCTGGGGGACCACGCCAAGGCCAGCCGCCGCTTGCTCGACAATGCCGGGCGCCTGTCGCTGGACGCCGGGCAAAGCCAATTGGTGAGCTGGCTGGCGGGCAGCCCGATCAGCGATCCGCTGATCGCCCAACAAGGCGCGGTGTTGCTGCTGGCCAGCCTCAACAACGCCAAGCCCGACACGGTCGGCGGTCGGCGTCTACCGTATGCGGCGCTCAATGCTCACATCGATCAATACGCGGCCTATCCACTGCAAGTCGCCGACCTGGCGCGTATTGCCGGCCTGTCCAGCGCTCGCTTGCACGCGCGGTTCGTGGCGGAATGCGGGCAAACGCCGATGGACTACATCCGCAGTCGCCGGCTGCACATCGCCGTGCGCTTGTTACGCGATTCGGCGCTACCCATTGGCGAGATCGCGTGTCGGGTCGGCTACAGCTCCCAGAGCGCATTCGCCGCAGCAGTGCTGCGTGAATTCGGCGCCTCACCCGGTAAATTGCGCCGCGAGGCTGGCGACAAATAACGCGAGTCTGGCGACAGACACCCGCAAGCACATCGTTCATTGTGTAGGAGTTGCCGAAGGCTGCTCCTACACAGGTCGACGGTGTCGTCGGCCAGATTCGATACGTTATTCAAGGACTGCAATGACTCCCCGTACCGCCCTTGGCGCTCTGCATATCGGTGCACTGATGTTCGGCCTGACCGGCGTGTTCGGCAAACTTGCCGCCGCCTCACCGGCGATCATCGTGTTCGGTCGTGCCGCGTTTGCCGTCCTCGCCCTGGCGTTTTTCGCCCGGTTCGCCAGTAATACCCGTTGGCAAACACTCGACGCCGTGGACTGGCGCCGCCTGTTGCTCAGCGGCTTGCTGCTGACCGGGCACTGGGTGAGTTTCTTCATTGCGGTGAAGGTGGCCGGGGTGGCGATCGCGACCCTGGGCTTTGCCAGTTTCCCGGCGTTTACCGTGATCCTCGAAGGGCTGATTTTCCGCGAGCGCATCCGCGCCAATGAAATCTTGCTGGTGGTGCTGGTCAGCATCGGTTTGGTACTGGTCACACCGGACTTCGATCTGGCCAGCGGCGCCACCACCGGCCTGTTGTGGGCAGTGGCCTCCGGCCTGCTGTTCTCCCTGCTGTCCCTGACCAACCGCGCCAGCTCCGGGCGAATCCCGCCGGTGCAGGCGGCGCTGTGTCAGAACGTAGTGGTTGCGATCTGCCTGCTGCCGGTGGCGATGCCGCAGTTGAGCGAAGTACGCGCCATCGACTGGCTGTGGATTGGCCTGCTCGGGGTGTTCTGCACCGGCGTCGCTCACAGCCTGTTCGTCGCCAGCCTGGCAGTGATCAAGGCCCGGACCGCGTCAGTGGTGTTTGCCCTGGAGCCGGTTTACGGCATCACCCTGGCCTGGTTGTTGTTCGATGAAAACCCGACGCTGCGCATGCTGATCGGCGGCGCGTTGATCATCGTGGCCATCGTGGTTTCCAGCCGGTTGTCCGGCGGTTCAAGCCACAAGACCGTTGCCGCGCAAGCGCCGTCTCACTGAGTGCGGTCGTTGTGGCCCAGGTCGCGGTCCGGATCGATCTGATCGCGGACCCGCTGCTTGAGCACCTTGGCCTCGGGGAAACCGCCGTCGGCCTTGCGTTCCCAGAGCTGCACATCGTCGCAGAAAATGTGGAACACCCCGCCGGTGCCGGGCACCAGGGATACTTTGCCCAGGTCGTCGCCGAAGGTGCTGAGCAGTTCCTGGGCCAGCCAGGCGGCGCGCAACAGCCATTGGCATTGCGTGCAGTAGGTGATGACGATTTCCGGTTTACGTGCGGTCATGATTGGCAAAACTCCTCTGCCTGAGGGAGCCGCCTCCCCTGTAGGAGCGAGGCTTGCCCGCGAAGAACGATAATGCGGTCATTCTGATAAGCCGCGCCGTCCCTTTCGCGGGCAAACCTCGCTCCTACACGGGGAGGGGTGTTATCGAATACCCGCCAACAGCGTTCGGGCCGTCTCCTTCAGTGGCTCGTCGCCTTCCTTGAGCAACTCGTTCAGCAGCTCGATGGCGCTGTCCAGGTCGCCGTCGTCAATGCAGGTCTGGGCCTGTTCGAGTTTGCCGGCGCTGCTCGGCTCGACCGGTTCAAGATCCATCAACTCAGCATTCAGCGGTTCAAGCTCCAGCGGCTGGCCGGGATCGCTGAATTCGTTGAGAAAGGTCTCGTCCAGAGATTGCGAGTCAGGTTCGGCGACCCATTCAAGCTCGGGCTCATCCAGCGTCGGCTCGTCGGGTATTTCGAAGACATCGGGCAACACATGCAGATTCGAAGTGAACCCGGGCTCGTCTGCCGGTGATGGCTCATTCGATGGTTTGGCGCTGGGCGGTGAGTTGTCGAAGGGGCTGATCAGGTCCCAGTTCGCATCCATCGACAGGTCGTCGAGGTTCAGCTGAAACTCATCGCTCGGTGCCGCTGGGATTGCAGGCGTGGACGGAGCCACTGCCACCGCGGTGGTCACCGGCACGGCATCGATCAGTTTCGGATGGCGGTTGCGGATGTCCTGAAGTTGCTGTGTGTCAAACCCGGCGTCACGCAGGCTACTTTCCTGCGCGTCATACGCTTGCACGTCACCCTGGTTACCAAGAACCTCCAGCAGCTGCACGGCCAGGTCGGTGCGCTGGGGTTCCTTGACCAACGCCTCTCGCAACAGTCCGGCTGCCTCGGACAATCGGCCATAGGCGAGGTAGATACTAACCCCCTCCAGCACGTCGCCTGCGACAGTCTCATCCGCCGAGCCGGCCACCGATCGCGCCTGGGCGGCTGGCCTGGCCGGTTCTGCCGTGCGGCTGAGCACCGGTTCATGACGCGACGGCTGCACGGGTAGCAGCTCGGGTAAGGCCTGAACCTGCTGTCGTTGACGGCGAATGAACACTGCGAGCGACACCAGGGCCACCAACAACAGCAACCCGATGATCAGCGGCCAATGGGATGCTTCGGACGTCTCGACAACCACCGGAACCGGCGCCGGCACCTCGGGTGCGGCAGGCGCCGCCGACGCCTGTTTGACTTCCGTCAGTTGGGTTTGCAGCTCAGACACCTGTTTTTTCTGAACGGCGATCTGCTCGTCCTGCGCCTGCAGCTTCGCATTGAGTTCATCGATGGTCTTTTGCAGCTGCTGGTTTTGCAGCACGCTGGTGGCCAGTTGTTCGGCAACAGGATCACTCGCCGGCGTAGCGGCTGATTTATCGACATCAGGCTTGGGTGCCGAACTATTCACCGCAGGTGGCGGTGCAACAGCCGGTTCAACAGACGGGAACGCGGAATCCTGAGGGCTCGGCGCGGGGTCGTCGTTGACGGGAACAATCCCAGGTGAACCCGGCGGATCGATCAGCACGGTGTACTCGCGCAGCAAACGCCCATTGGGCTGATTGAGCTGCACCAGAAAATTCAGAAAGGGTTCCTTGACCGGCTTACTGGACGTCACCCGGATCAGGTTGCGGTTGCCCCGCAGGATCGGCGTGAACTTCAGGTTATTGAGGAAGAACACCCGCTCGACACCGGCGCGGCTGAATTCTTCCGCCGTCGCCAGGCTGACCGACAGCTCGCCCTCCTCCAGCCCCCCAACGTCCACCAGGGCGATATCGGCGCTGAATGGCTGATTCAACGCCGAATGCTGGGTGATCTCACCCAAGCCTAGCGCGGGGGCCAATGCCGAGTAAGTGACGGCACCACCGACCAGCAGCAGCCGGGTGCAACACCGCAATACAACGTGCCAACTCTCGAGCATGAGCATCCCTTAGATAACCAGAACCAACCTGTATGCATTCGCACATCCGGTACGAACACGATATTGCCTAGTAGTTCTTTATAGTCTGCCCAACGGGGTATCTCAAAAGTCCGACGCGTGGTTGTGCCTCAAGATTTTTCCAGGTTGCCCAGGATGTGCGCGTGGACACGCATGCAGACCTTCAAATCCGCCTCATCAACGCCTTCGAACAATTCGTGGCGCAGTTGCGTGGCAATGGTTTCAATTTGTTCGATCAAGGGGCGGGCCGGGGCACAGAGGACGATTTTTTTCGCCCGACGGTCTTCCAGCACCGATTGGCGTTGCACCAGGCCCTGACTTTCCAGGCTATCGAGCAGTCGAGCCAGGGTAGGCCCTTCGACGCCGACGCTTTGCGCCAGTTCACGCTGGGTGGGAGCATCATCGAAACGCGCCAGGTGCAGCAGCACCAGCCAGCGCGCCTGGGACAGGCCCAGGCCAGCCAGTCGGCGGTCCAGTTCGGCACGCCAGCCCCGAGACATCTGGGCCAGTTGCATGCCAAAGCGGTGTTGATCGGTTAACGGCATAAAACACTCATGGTTAGACTGAAATAGAGAAAAACTAATTATTAGTCAGCTAAGCATGACCTTTGGCTATAGGCAAGGTTTGCTCTGTACTGAATCGTTACATCTGCGCGACAGGTCATTCAAATTTCGAATTCCGACTGCAGCGCCGCACGAACGCAATACAAAACGCCTTCCGGCACCCGTCCTGCGAACAACGCGGCGATCTCCGCCACCGGCGGCAACTCGCCTTCGCCGTCGAGGAAGGCGTCCTGAACTTCGCCCATCAACTCTTCAGGCAGGTCCAGCGCCTGTTCCAGTGACAGCTGCTGCTTGCCGATGGCCTCGGCGAGCATCGTGTAGACGTTCTTTTCCGAGCATTGCAGCTGACCGGCGATCTGCAGCGGTGTCATGCCGGCCCGGGCCAGCGTGATCAACTCGTGGCGCACATCGGCCACCACTTTCGGCGCCTCGACCTGACCGCCGAGCACTTCGAGGAAAGCCTCGCCGTAACGTTCCAGTTTGCGCGCGCCGACACCGCTGACCGTGGCCATTTCCGCCAGCGAGGTCGGCTGGCTGCGGAGCATTTCCAGCAACGTCGAATCGGGGAAGATGACATACGGCGGCACGCCATGTTCTTCGGCCAGTTTGCGGCGCAAGGCACGCAGGGCTTCCCACTGTTCGCGCTCCTCGAAGCGGACCAGTTGGCTCGCCTGGCTCTTACTGCTTTTGGCGGTGGTTTGCGGCTTGAGGTCGCGGCGCAGTTCCAGGGTCACTTCGCCCTTGAGCAGCGGCCGGCAGGTATCGCTCAGGCGCAGCCCGCCGTAGCCTTCGAGGTCGATGTCCGCCAGACCGCGAGCAACAAGTTGTCGGAACAAGGAGCGCCATTCACTTTCGCCCAGCGCTTTGCCTACGCCGTATACCGACAAATGCTGATGACCGAAACTGCGGACCTTTTCGTTGTCCTTGCCCAGCAACACGTCCACCAGATGGCCGACGCCATAACGCTGACCGGTGCGGTAGATCGCCGACAACGCCTGGCGGGCCGGCTCGGTGGCGTCCCAGGTCTGCACGCCGTCGACACAGTTGTCGCAGTGGCCGCAGGGCTCGGGCATGTCTTCGTCGAAGTACGCCAGCAGGGTCTGGCGGCGGCAGCGGGTTTCCTCACAGAGCGAGAGCATGGCGTCGAGTTTGTGCTGCTCCAGACGCTTGTGGCGTTCGTCGCCTTCGGAGTTTTGCAGCATCTGCTTGAGCATCACCACGTCTTGCAGGCCGTACGCCATCCAGGCATCCGCCGGCAGACCGTCACGACCGCCGCGACCGGTTTCCTGGTAATACGCCTCAAGGGACTTCGGCAAGTCGAGGTGAGCCACAAAACGCACGTTGGGCTTGTCGATGCCCATGCCGAACGCCACGGTGGCGACCATGATCAGGCCTTCCTCGTTGAGGAAGCGTTTTTGGTGATGCGCCCGGGTTTCGTTGGCCAGACCGGCGTGGTACGGCAGCGCCGGGAAGCCTTGCTCACTGAGGAACACCGCCACTTCGTCGACCTTTTTGCGCGACAGGCAGTAGACGATACCGGCATCGCTGCGCCGCTCGGCGAGGAACGTCAGCAACTGCTTGCGCGGCTGCTCCTTGGGCACGATGCGATAGAAAATATTCGGGCGGTCGAAACTCGACAGGAAACGCTCGGCATCCTGCAAATGCAGACGATCGACGATTTCTTCCCGGGTGCGCTTGTCGGCGGTGGCGGTCAGGGCGATGCGCGGGACGTTGGGGAACAATTCCGCCAACTGGCCCAGTTGCAGGTATTCGCGACGGAAGTCGTGGCCCCATTGGGACACGCAGTGCGCTTCGTCGATGGCGAACAGGGCGATTTCGAGGCTTTGCAGGAAGGCCAGCATCCGTGGCTGCACCAGGCGTTCGGGCGCCAGGTAGAGCATTTTCACCTCGCCGCGCTTGATCCGTGCAGCAAGATCACGCTGCTGCTCGGCGCTCAGGGTGGAGTTCAACGACGCCGCGGCGACGCCCAGCTCTTCGAGGGTGGCGACCTGATCGTCCATCAGCGCGATCAGCGGCGACACCACCACCGCCAGGCCTTCGCGCAGCAGCGCCGGCACCTGGAAGCACAAGGACTTGCCGCCCCCGGTAGGCATCAGCACCAGGGCGTCGCCGCCACTGGCCACGCGCTCAATGATTGCACCCTGACGGCCACGGAAACTGTCGTAGCCGAAGATGTCCTTGAGGACGCGTTGAGCCTGTTCGAGCATAAAAACTCCAAAAATCACCGAAACATCCCTGCAAGGCTGGTTCAGAACCACGAAAGCTGCACAAACAAATCGTAAGTGCGCATTGCATGACGCAGCATATTTCAGCCGTGACGCCAGCAGGGCATCACAAAACGCGCGAGTATACCCGAGCCCTCCCTTGCAAAGGGCGCCGCTGATAAGACGCACACAAGCCAACCGCGGGAGCAAATATGCCGCGCGGCTGGCCTGAGCGCTCAAGAAGGCCTAGAATTCCCGCATCGTATATTCCCCAAGGTAGCCCTTTAATGTCCTTCGCTGAGCAACTAACCCGCCTGCAAGTCTTCCTCGACGCCGACGAGCTGCATGACGAGGCGCTGGACTACGTGGCCGCCCACGGCTACCTCACTGCGCTGTCGATCTGCTCCGAAAGCGTTCCCGACCGTGAGTGGATCGACGCGCTGTTCGCCGAAGAGCCGCATTACGCCGACGACACCGAGCGTGAAGCGATCGAATCCACCCTGGTGCTGCTCAAGGCTCACATCGCCCGCCAACTGGCGTCCGACGAAGAGTTCGAGCTGCCATGCGACCTCGACCTGGGCGATGACCCGGACGATTCCGACCTGCGTGGCTGGTGCATCGGTTTCATGGAAGGCGTGTTCCTGCGCGAAGCCGCCTGGTTCGAAACTGCCGAAGACGAAGTCAGTGAAATGCTGCTGCCGATCATGGTCGGTTCGGGTCTGTTCGACGAACAGCCTGAGTTCTCCGACATCGCGGCCGACGCCAACCTGATGGACGACATGATCGTGCAAATCCCGGAAGCCCTGACCGCGCTGTACTTGCTGTGCAACGCGCCAGACGAAAAACCGGCGATCCTCAAGCCACGTCACCACTAAGGTTTTGCCTATGGACAACCCCATAGGCAACCGCCCCCTGATGTTGCGCTACGTGCTGCTGGCCATCGGCTGGCTGAGCGTAGCGCTGGGGGTAATCGGGATTTTCCTGCCGGTGCTGCCCACCACACCGTTCCTGCTGTTGGCGGCAGCCTGCTTCGCCCGCAGTTCGCCGCGTTTCTATCACTGGCTGGTTGAACATCCACGGCTTGGACCCTGGATTCGCGACTATCTGGACGGCAACGGCATTCCGCTCAAGGGCAAGGTCTACACCATCGGGTTGATGTGGACGAGCATCCTGTTCTCCTGCTACCTGGTGCCCCTGCCGTGGGCGCGCGGGTTCATGCTGACCAGTGCGGTGCTGGTGACGGTTTATATCCTCAAGCAGAAAACCCTGCATAAACCCTGATTCCTATCGATGGCTCGAGGCTTTTGTGGCGAGGGAGCTTGCTCCCGCTGGGTTGCGAAGCAGCCCCAAAACCTGCAACCCGCCTTCTCCTGACACACCTCATTGATCGGTTTGGCGACTGCTGCGCAGCCGAACGGGAGCAAGCTCCCTCGCCACAGGAAACAACCCGCCGACATCCTTTCGTCCGACGACCTACCCGACCGCCCCGTAAACACCGCCTAGACTTCAGACATCTGCACCCGAGCAGCCAGACATGCCCCGCAGTCCGCGTAGTCCAGGATGGTCAACGCTCCGACTTCGGTTCGGCGGATGGCTGCTGCTGGCGAGTTTTCTACTGGCCGGGTTGGGCAGTGCCTGGGCCGACTGGGATTTTGCGCAGGTTCTGCAAACGGCCGAAAAACGCTACGGCCCCCTTGGCGAGGCACAGGGACGGATCGAGGCCTGGAGCCAAATGCTGCAAAGCGAACGCAACCAGCCTGAGCGCGAACAACTGAACGCGGTCAATCACTTCTTCAATCAGCGACTGAGTTTTCAGGATGACACGCGCATCTGGCATCAGACCGATTACTGGGCCACGCCCGTGGAGTCCTTGATCAAAGCCGCAGGCGACTGCGAAGACTTCGCCCTGGCGAAATACTTCAGCCTGCGTCACCTCGGGATTCCCAGCGAAAAACTACGCATCACCTACGTCAAGGCCCTGACCCAGAACCAGGCGCACATGGTGTTGACCTTCTACAGCAGCCCCACGGCCGATCCGCTGGTGCTGGACAACCTGATCGACGAGATCCGCCCCGCCTCCCAACGCAAAGACTTGCTGCCGGTGTACGCCTTCAACGCCGAAGGCCTGTACTTGCCGGGAGCCAATGGTGGTAAACGCAGCAGCGACTCGAAAAAACTGTCGCGCTGGCAAGACGTATTGAAAAAGATGCAAATCGAAGGGTTCGCCGTGGGCGAAGGCTAGCCGCCACTGCAAGGAGTGTTTTCATGTCACTGCGCAAACAGTTGTTCCTCGCCATTTGCCTGTTCTTGCTGGTGGCCTTCAGCGGCAGTTTTTTTGTCAGCCTGGAAAGCTCCCGTGAACAGATGCTCAGTCAGTTGCGCTCCCACGCCCAGGACGCCGCCACGGCGCTGGGCCTGTCGTTGACCGCGCAGATCGACGACCCGGCGATGATCGAATTGATGGTCAGCTCGATTTTCGACAGTGGCTATTTCAGCAGCATCCGGGTCATCAGCATCGAGAATGAACAAGTGCTGGTGGAGCGCAGCGTACCAGCGCAAATCGAGGGTGTACCCGGCTGGTTCGTCAGTCTGGTGAACCTGCGCCCACAAGGTGGCGATGCACTGGTCACGCGTGGCTGGGACCAGGCAGCCCGGGTCGAAGTGCTGAGCAACCCGCAGTTCGCCCTGGCCAAACTCTGGGACAGCTCCCTCGGCAGCCTGATCTGGCTGCTGATTTGCGGATTACTCAGCGCCGTGTTCGGAGGCTGGCTATTACGCCGGCAATTGCGCCCGCTCGACAACATGGTCAAACAGGCGGAAGCCATCAGTAAACGCGAGTTCCGCAGCTTGCCAAAATTGCCGCGCACGCCGGAGCTCAAACGCGTGGTGCTGGCCATGAACCAGATGGTCGAAAAACTCAAAGCGCTGTTCGCCGAAGAGGCCGCGCGCAGCGAAAAACTGCGCTCCGAATCCTATCAGGACAACCTTACGGGCCTGGCCAACCGGCGCTTGCTGGATGAACAACTGGCCGACCAATTACTGGATTCCGAGCAAAGCCGCGACGGTCATTTGCTGATGCTGCGGATCAACGACCTGATCGGCCTCAATCAACGCCTGGGTGGCCAGCGCACCGATGCCCTGATCAGCGCCGTCGGCGAGTTGCTCAAGCGCCTGACGCAACCTGCAGAACGTCGTACCTGGCTCGCGGCGCGCAATCGCGGTGGCGAATTCAGCTTGCTGACGCCGGGTCTGGACAGTAGGGGGGCCGCGCGCCTGGCCTCCGAAATCAGCGCCACCCTGGAAAACCTGCGCCTGACCGGCGCCAGCGACTGCATGCCCGTGGCGCACCTGGGCATCGTCGCCTACCACCCGGGCGAACCGGCAAATGATGTGCTGCTGCGCCTCGACCAAGCGCTGACCCAGGCCCGGCAACATCCCGAGCGGCCATGGATATACCAGGCCCAGGTCGATACTGCGCCGAATCATTCTCAGCATGATTGGCGCAACTGGATCGACGATGCGCTGACCGAAGGCAAGATGCAGTTGTATTTCCAACCGGTGGTGCAATGCGCCGACACCAGTCAGGTGCTGCACCACAAAGTCCTCGCGCGCTTGCTCGACCCGCAGGGCGAGGCCGTTGCCGCCGGGCATTTCCTGCCGTGGATCGAACGCCTCGGCTGGTCGGCGCGGTTCGATCTGGCGATGCTCGAAACCACCCTCGAATACCTCGCCGCCAACCGCTGGCCGCTCGCGCTGAGCCTGTCCGGCAGCACCCTGCGCGACCAGACCCAGCTGAAACTGATCTGCGACATACTCGAATCATTGCCGGAACTGGCGCCTCTGCTGACCCTGGAAATCGACGAACGCCAACTGCCGCCCCCCAAAGAACTGCAACACCTGAGCCACAGCCTGCTCAACACCGGTTACCGCATCGGTTTGCAGCATTTCGGCGGCAGCTTCAGCCAGATCGGCAACCTGACGCAGCTGGGGTTGGCGTACTTGAAAATCGATGGGGCGTACATTCGGGGTATCGATCAGCAGAGTGACAAGCGGTTGTTTATCGATGCGATATACCGGGCGACCAACAGCATTGATCTGCCGTTGATTGCGGAAATGGTCGAGACCAAAGGGGAACTGGAGGTGATCCGGGAGTTGGGGCTATTTGGGGTGATGGGGCGGTTGATCGGGCCACCGGAGCCGATGTGAGCGGTATGACCACTCGTCTAAAACCTGTGCGCACCTGTCAGATCTGACAGTAGGCAAACACTCACGCCGATTATCTAATCCTTCCGTATCGGTGCCGCCCAATCGGGCAGCCGGGCGCCTCTATGGAAGGTATGCATTCATGAACAGCCCCCTGACAAACGCTGACCTCGCCTCCAATGGACAAGTCGTTGTATTCCCGCCCGATCGCGGCATCGGCGTGCTGGCCGTAGACCCGCCCTACCCGCCGGGCTACAAACCGCAGAGCGACGGTGCGTTGGGGATCAACATCAACATGGTGCACGGCGACCGAGACGGTTTACTGGTTTACATCCTGGCCTATCTGAACATGGCCATCGGCGACTACATCACGGTTTACATCGAAACAAAAAACGCTCCCGTCGCTGAATTTTCCGTCACCGAAGCCCACTTCGATGCCGAAGGCAACGCGAAAAACATTCCTTTCTATATTTCCGCCACAGACATGGAAGCCAGGTTTGCACCGCTGCTATCGGAGAACAAGCAATTCTGGTTCGAAGTTGAGCGTGTGAGCGGAAACGACACCGAACAATCGCCACCTGTGCCGCTGTTTTATAAATACCCGGCGCCGGGTGAACCGGACACAGACGGCGGTAAACCCTTCAACCAGGGCCTCAAGCTGCCCGTCGCTTCGGAATCCGTCATTGATAAAACCGTGGTCGATGAAGGCATGTTCGTGACCGTGCTGGCGTATTACAACCAGCAAATCGGTGATGTGGTCGTCCTTGCCTTTGGAACGCTGCTCCTCGAGTCCACCGTCACTGCGTTGGGTGACGTGGTCTTTGAATTGACACCTGAAATGCTCGCCAGTTTGCCGCCTGGCAATACGGTGATCGTGCGCTGGGAAGTGTTCGATGTCGTGAAGAATTCGAGCGGCTGGTCGGATTCGCTGATCCTGGTTTTCAAGCCAGGGATAGTGCTGCTGACCGCACCGATTTTTGAACAGGCCGATCCCGACGATGTGGTTCATCACGATTGGCTCGTGGGCGGTACCCTGCGGATACTGGTCACCGGTGTGTTTGCAAAAGATGAACTGCTCGAACTGACATTTGAAGGGATCACGAATGGTGGCGACCTGGCCACCCACACCTTCAGCAGGACGCTGACTGCCGCGACCAGAACCGTGGTCTTCGAGGTTCCCAATGAGTGGGTTCGCAACCTGATCCGAGGCTCGGCGCAGGCGTTCTATCAAGTGGTCAGAACAGGCAACCCTCAACCATCGAAACACGCGGGTATCACCATCACCGGTACGTCCCTGCCATTGGGCCTGCCGATGGTCGAGCCGCTGGAGAGCAACGATACCCTGCCAGCGGATACGACCTTGGCGAAGGTGGAGTTCGCCACGTATTGGCCCATGAAAGCGGGCGCGAAGGCCGAATTATGTTGGCAAACCATTGACTCGGACGGTATTGCGATCCTGTTTATTTTCCAACTGATCGTCACCGACCCGACGCTGCCGCTCATCTTCCAGGTGCCAACCAAATACATAGCCCCTTACGCCGGTGCCCCATTGACGCTGCAATGCAAAATCACCAACCCGGGTAAAGTCGAGGTGGTTTCCGATCTGCTGGGTTTAAAGATTGGGGATGAGAAAGACATCGTCCTCGAGCTGCCGTTTCTGGTAGGAGTCCCCCAGCCGATTCACCCCTTGGACGGGGAGCGGACGATAAGGGCCGAATTCCTCGCGGCGATAAAGGAAGACCGGGCGAGACTGATACACATCAAGGCGCCAAACGACTCGCCACTGTTCTCGCTTATTCCTTTGAACCAAAACAAACGCGCCAACTGGGTGCTCGACCCTCGGTTTCTTGTTGCCAACCAGGGAAAGACGATACAACTGCGCTGGAACTTGAGGCGCAACGGGAAAAAAGCCGCTTCATCCCCGGCTGTGGAAATTGTGATCGCCCCGATCGCCCCCGAAGACAGTCGGCTTCCGACGCCCCGGATCAGCGGAGTATCCGGGATTGTGGAAGTAAAAAAACTGACGGCTGCCAATGAACTGGTAGTGGATGAGTGGCCGGGGCAACGTTCAGGACAACCTCAATACCTGATGTTTGAAGGAACCAACACCCAAGGTGAAGTGGTTCGGCATGAAGCCCTTAAAGGCGAACTGACGGGTACCGAGAGGGGCCTGAGACTGGCATTGCCGCTCGACTGGCTTCGCAATCTGAAAGATGAAACCACCTTACACATCTTCTTCCAGGTGAATGTGAACCGAGAGCCTGACAGGGAAACGGCCGTAGCATTTCCCGGGCAAGCGTATATCGTCGATTCGCTGATTGAACTACAGCCGCATATCGATGCGCTGAAAGACCCGCAGGGTCGTGATATTCCACAAGGCGACACTACGATTGCCACCACTATCACCGTACACGGGCATGCAAGCATCCAGGAGCAAGTCGAGATTCTGGTGAATGGCGTGGTGGAGGCGACGGTAACGACAGACGCTAACGGCGATTTTTCGGAGCCCGTGAAGGTTGCCAAGTATGACGCGCTGAACACAATCCGGTTACGAGCGAAGTACGGCGATAACCTGACATCACACGAACGATCTTTCACCCTGCGCCGACCGCTGCAAGTTAACCAAACCACTATGAACCTGCACGGACTCAGGATTGAGATGGGGTGGCAGAAAGTGGGGCCTGATTTCCCGGGCAATACCGAAAATCGTCCCGCATCCTATGGAGTCCCCCCGATCCGCTACACCTCCAGCAATCCGGCTCAGGTCTCGGTCGATGCAAATGGAAAGGTCACCGGTCTTCGTAACGGCGGCGCGTACATCACCGCACAGGATCGATTCAGCACCCTTACCTACTATGTGGACGTGAAGAACGTTTTTGTCGCGGCATCCGCTGGAGTGGCCATGACGTTGACCAATTCTGTCAACTGGATGATCTCTGTTCCGGGCTCCATGCCACTGTCTGATCTGTGGTCACTTATAGTGCTGGTCTATGGACCTTCACACACCTGGATTCTGGGCAATTCAGTTAACTGGATGCTCGACTCCAGAGGGTGCCCCCCGGGCTATTCGCTCATCTACCAACATGGCAATGGCAACGGTCCCGGAATAGTTCCCGGGAATGCGCCCCCGCATGTGGTCTGGAACCCGTGGTGCGCCAGACCTTATTGAGAGAGAAACGAGGAAAAGGGGACATTTGTTCATCTGCCCTGCCTCTACTCCAACACCTGAGTGAGAAATAAACAGCGATGCTTAAAAGACATCTCCAGACACTCACTCAGGCTACACATCCTTGCGCCGTTGCCTACGACTGCGCCAGAATCCGCCGGCTTGTGCGCTTTGGGGGCGGGTTCTATCGTTTCGCGGTCGCTGACGAATCATTGATCGGGTTTCGCAGCCCGGGTCAATCAAGGCGCACTGCGCCACCGTTCCCTTTCAGTTGGCGCTTCTTTTCGTCAACTGGATTGCGTTATGGCGGCTGTGCGCGGGAGATCTTCGGGTCTGCCGGGTTCCTTGATTCCCGGTCTGCGAACCTGCGTACAGCTGCCACCTCCCTCGTTTCGCAGCGAGCAGTGACAGCTCCATTAATCAAGGAGCTTCAACATGTTCAAAATCACACCCAACCCACCCGAAACCGACGACGTTTCCCCCTACGAAACCCCGGACTCCAAAAAACTCAACGAAGCCGCCGAGCGCGCCCTCGATTACTACCTCAAACCGTCCGCCCCCAAGCCCCCACGCAAGCCGAGCACGATTTACACCGTTGCCCCGGACATCGACATCGAAGAGCTACTGGCCAATGCCTGCGAGTCCTTTGCCTCGGCCAAGGTGATCGCCAGTGACTGTGCCGGTTTTCTGGAGGGGCCGCAGAGCAATACGATATTGGGCGTCGCGCAGCTCATCATGTTTGGTGAACTGGCGGTGAGTCGGGCGCTGGACAGTCTGGAACTGAAGGCTGACCCGGCCCTGTAACCTGAGGTCAAACGCTGCCCCCTGTGGCGAGGGAGCTTGCTCCCGCTCGGCTGCGCAGCAGTCGTAAACCCTGTACATGCGGTCTACCTGATGCAATTGGGTCGAATGGTTTTGGGGCCGCTTCGCAGCCCAGCGGGAGCAAGCTCCCTCGCCACAAAAGCCCTTCAGGCTGCAAGTTTTATGGTGGTCTTTCGGGCCTCTTCGCAAGCAAACTCGTTCCCACAGTCGCTCCGGGTTGTTCGCCTGTTTTGTGTTCACTGAAGATCGAATGTGTGAGAGCGAGCCTGCTCGCGAAAACGATCTCACCGGCAAAAAAAACCGCCATTCCTTCAACAGGGATGGCAGGTTTTGTCGTTTCAGCTCACGCATGCCGTTGATGATGGTCGCTGTATCGTGGCCCCCCACAACCACCCGCCCGTAAACGGTTGGTCAGGCAGCCGATGCCGATGTAACTGATATGACCGTTCGTCTTAAATCCACATATACCTGTCAGATCTGATAGTAGCCAATCTGTTTTCCCTGCGGTGTGATGAGTACTCGTCCCGAGTGGACTTGAAACTTGTCGCCTCCCCCGGAGAATTTGATGGATATCCAGTCCGCCGAGCTAACGAAGCTGTTTACGCTGTTTCCCATAATCATCCCGGGCTGGGTATCCCCGATAAGACCCGCCGGCATCGCTGACGGCGGTATTCCCAAAGCCCTTTATGACGGCCAGGCCCAAGGCCTTGAATGCCTGGTTGATTACTGGGAGGAGTTGCAGCTGCGCTCCTGGATCATGGCGGTCGATGATCGCGTGGATTTGTATTGCAACGGCAATCTCGTCCCAGGAGCAGGCCAGACCGTCAAACCCGGAGAGGAACAACTGCGCCAGCGTCTGTACCTGCCGCACGGGTACCTGATCCAGGGCGTCAATCGGTTGCATTACGTGGTCACCCGTGTCAGCGGGAACAGTGAACCCTCTCGGGATCTGCTGGTGCTGTACCACCTGCGGTCTGCGGACAACCTGAATCTGCTGATCCCGGCCGACGTGCTCAAGGACGGCGTCAGCGCCGCACGGGCAGCGCAAGGGGTGGAGTTCGGGTTCACCTATGCCAATCGGCGCAACTATGACCGCATCGAATTTCTGTTGGGCGACACCCAGGACCGGTTCGACGTCCCCGACGGCACGGCGCCGATCACCCATACACTGTTCACCGACATGTTCCAGAAGGCGGGCGACAACCCGAGTGCTGTGGTCGAGTTCTATGTCGTCGACCAGTTGGGCAACCGGGTCAAATCCCCGGAGAGGCGCCTGGACATACATCTCGGCCGTCTCGATCTGAACCCACCAACTTTGGTAGCCCCGGCGAAAAGCCCCATTGATGTGTTGACTCACTCAAATGGAGCAACGGTTCGAATTGAATTCCTGACAGCGGGGTTGAATGATCGAGCGCGTCTAATGATCAAGAATCCGATCGCAGGCGACAAAACGTTTCCTGCGCAGCTATTCAATCAAAACAAAAGGGCAAACTTCAGATTAACTTTCGAGCTTCTATTGGAGTGGATGGGGCGCGATGTCGAATTGTATTGGGAGTTGATTCGCGATGGGAAGCCGGTAGGGACATCGTCGCCGTTGGCACTGACGATTGAACGGATCGTCGACGGTGATGTTCGTTTGGGAGCTCCCATCATCGATCAGGCTGATAGTGCGCGGACCTTGGATATCAATGAATTCGACGGTGATGCCACCATCACTAAAATTCCATGGCCGCTTAAGGGTGGAAATTATCTTATCGACGTAAGGGTCATCGGAATCGGAAGCAATGGAGCATCCCTTGTTATTCCCGTAGTGACAGGAGGTTCCTTGACACCTGCGGAAGAGATTAACGGATTCACCAGAACACTGTCACGTGCGCAACTGTTATTGCTACAGGATGGTTCAACCCTCCATATAGAAGTCAAAGCCAACTTCAAGGGGCAAAAGCCCATAACGATTATCTTCCCGCGCTCTTTAATCTATACAGCCAAGAACATCCAGCCTATTTTGTCGGAAAATTTCGATAGCCACTACTCACGCTTTATATCACTTGGCCAGACCATATCACTGCCTAGCATGACCATTCGCTTTCTCGGAGGAAATGGCATTATGGGTATAAACTCAATAAACACCATTCTCACTGGCCCTTACCCTCCCGTGCATAACCAAAGCGCTGCACAAGTTCTAGAGATGCATACAAACGCCAGTGGCACGAGCCAATACATGCAACTCGAGTTCAACTGGGGCTACTCCTCTGTCGAGTTTTACTACAGATTCGTCCAAAGCAACGGAATACTGGTTAATTTCTTAAGAAAAGACAAAACAAGACTATCTTATCAGTACCTTGCCAATAGTCCCGGCCCCCACCGTGTATTCTTCTCTACTTCAGACAATGACATTTGGTATGTAGAGATCATTACAAGCGTCTGGGATTTAATTACCTTTGATCACTTCACCATGGGTCGCAAATAAATATCCGAAACTCGCGACCACTGGTGCGAACAATATAAACAGAGGACGAAAAAATGAGCGACTCGGAGAAAGGGCACGCCATTATTTATCAGCCCTGCCTCTCCTAAGCCTGAATGAGAAATAAACAACGATGTTTAAAAAACATCTCCAGACACTCACTCAGGCTACACATCCTTGCGTCGTTGCCTACGACTGCGCCAGAATCCGCCGGCTTGTGCGCCTAAGGGTCGGGTTCTATTGTTTCCCGGTCGCTGACAAATCAGCGATCGGGTTTAGCGACCCGAACCTTTGTAGGCGCAACAGCGCTCCAAACTCTCTTGCAGATTGTTCATGTCTGCGATTGATGTCATGGCGGCTGTGCGCGGGAGACCTTCGGGTCTGCCGGGCGCCTACACCCGGTTCGCTAACCTGCGTGCAGCCGCCACCCTTACCTGTTTAGCGACAGGTCTTGGTGGCTCCATTTCCTGTAGGAGTTTCACCATGTTCAAAATCACACCCAACCCACCCGAAACCGACGACGTTTCCCCCTACGAAACCCCGGACTCCAAAAAACTCAACGAAGCCGCCGAGCGCGCCCTCGATTACTACCTCAAACCGTCCGACCCCAAGCCCCCACGCAAGCCGAGCACGATTTACACCGTTGCCCCGGACATCAACATCGAAGAGCTACTGGCCAATGCCTGCGAGTCCTTTGCCTCGGCCAAGGTGATCGCCAGTGACTGCGCCGGGTTTCTGGAGGGGCCGCAGCGCAATACGATACTGGGCGTCGCGCAGCTCATCATGTTTGGTGAACTGGCGGTGAGTCGGGCGCTGGACAGTCTGGAACTGAAGGCTGACCCTGCCCTATGACCTGATCCCTGTGGCGAGGGGGCTTGCCCCCGTTGGGCTGCGAAGCGGCCCCCAAAACCTGCAATCACTGTCTGTCTGGCAAACTGCATGTACAGGTTTTACGACTGCTGCGCAGCCGAACGGGGGCAAGCCCCCTCGCCACATGAGGTGTATCCGGGCACAGGGCCGGTAGATAAATCCGCAACCAACAAAAAACCCGCCATCCCCTTTCACCGGGAATGGCGGGTTTTGTCGTTTCGTTTCAGATCACACGGTATCCACCTTCAACGAATGGTCGTTCAACATGCCGTTGATAATGGTCGCGGTATCGTGACCGCCGGCAATCACACCATTCGCTCCGGGGGTGACGCCGTAGTGACTGGCCAGGTTCACACCGGCCAGGTCGATGGTCTGGCTCGGCGTGGCGCCGGCCATGGCGCTGATGTCGATGCTGGTGACCAGGGTCGCGCCGCTGCCGGTGACTTTGAAGTGCAGGTAGTCATCCAGCGATGCCGCAGTGCCGTTCTCGCCTTGCAGCAGTTGCGACAGGTCGAGTTTGTCGGTGCCCGGGGTGAAGTCGGTGATGACGTCGTGGCCGCTGTTGCCTTTAAGCCACTGGAAGGTGTCGGCGCCGCTGCCGCCGGTGAGGGTGTTGTCGCCCAGGCCGCCGATCAGGAAGTCGTCGCCGCCTCCGCCGTTGAGCACATCGTTACCCAGACCGCCGTTGATGATGTTGCCGTTGTTGTCGCCCGTGAGGCTGTCGTTGAAGTTCGAGCCCGTGAGGTTTTCGATGCCGGTCAGGGTGTCGGTGCCTGCGCCAACGGTGTTTTGCGCGGTGAGCAGGCTGAGGTCGACAGTCACGCCGGCGGTGGCATGGGCGTAGTTCACGGTGTCGTTACCGGTGCCGCCGTCGAGCCAATCGTTGCCCGGCCCGCTGAACAGCAGATCGTTGCCGGCGCCGCCATGCATCTCGTTATTGCCTGAGCCTGCGGTGAGCACATCGTTGCCGTCACCCGCATTGATAATGTTGTTGCCGGTGCCCGCGATCAACACGTCATCGCCCGAGGTGCCGGTCAGTGTATGGCCGGCCTGATAGGTGATGTCGACTGCCGCACTGTCGCTGCCGCCGTGGTTGTCGCTCGCGGTGTAGGTGCCGTGGAAGTCTGGCGTGGAGTCTTGGGCTCCGGCGTAGTTGACGGTCATGGTCAGTTGATAGTTTTCCGCCCCCTTCCCGCTGTTGCCAGGTCCCCCGTCGTCGATGTTGGTGATGTGGATCTGGTACGTGCCGTCCGCCGTGGCGGTGATGGTCTGGCCATCGGCGAGAGCCATGTAAGCGCCGCCATTGACCGAGTACTCCATGGTGATGTGGCCGGCCGCCAGGTTGTGGTCCAGGTTGAGGGTCTCGCCCTGTTTGAGGTTGACGGTGATGCGGTCCTCATCGTTGGTATTGTTGGTGCTGACCGCCCCCAAGGCCCCGCTGACCACCAGCATGGCGGTCATGGCGGCAGCGTTGGCGACGAATGCACTGCGGGCGATGGTCACGGCCTGGACGTTATTGCCGGTGAAACTGAAGCTCGAGTTGGTGCCGGTAAAGTCCGCTCCCTTGGCCGTCCAACCCGTGTTGAAGGTAGTCGGCGATGCCGTGAGCGCATCACCGTTGGGGTCGGTGTCGTTGGCCAATAGCAGCTCGCCCGGCACCACGATACTGCCCGACAGCACGTTGGTGATGATGTGATCATCGACTGCCACCGGTGGCGAATTCGGAATCACGTTGACTGTCAGGGTCGAACTGGTGAGGTCGCCGTCGTTGTCGCTGGCGGTGAAGCCGATGTTTTCGGTGATCTGCACGGCCGTGGTTTTCTGCGAGGTGTAGGTGTACTCGCCGGTGTCGAGGTTCACCAGCAGCGTGCCGCTGTTGTTGGTGGCGATGCTCAGGGTGTTGTCGACGGTGTTGAAGGTGCCGTGGTTGGCGCCGCCGCTGAAGTTCAGCGAACCCTGATTGCTGTTGGCTTTCGGGTCGTAGGTATAGGTGGTGCCGTCGACCGTGAGGGTTTTGATGAAACCGCCATCGGCGCCAAATGTACCGCCCTCGCCCAGCAACGAACCGGTGACCGGCGCACCTTGCACGGTGCCCGAAAGTACCGAGTTGAGTTGGTTGAGGTCGGTCACCACCACAGCGTTGGTGTCGGTGCGCGTGCTGCCGTCATAGGCCACCGGATCGAGGCTGGCGTTATTGACGCCGCTGCCCAGGCCGATGGCGTAGTTCTTGATGCCATTGGCGTCGAGGAAGGCTTTGAGCGCGATCTCGTCCGCAGTGCCGATGTCGCCTTCGTTGGGTTTGCCATCGGAGAAGAAGTAGCCGACGTTCTGCGCCCCGATGAGTTTGCCCGAGGTGTCGAATGCGGTTTCCATGGTTGCCACGGCCGCGTCGTAGTTGGTGCCGCCACCTGCCGTCAGCGTAGCGATGATCGACTTGGCCGTCGCCACATCGACCCAGATCGACGTCTGGTCGGTGGCGCTGCTGCTGAAGGTGACGATCTGTACCTTCACGTCACCCAGATTGTCGTACTTGTCGAGCAGCGCGCTGATCGCCTGCTTGGCCAGGTCCAGCCGCGACAGGCCCGATACGCCGGAGGGGTCGTCCATGCTCCCGGATACATCGATCACCAGCATCAGGTTGGAGTCGATCTGCACCGCCGGCACCGAACGGTCCGAGGCGACGGCGTGAGGCACGTCATCGACGATGCTGACCACAAGGGTGCCGGTGGTGCTGTTGCCGATGGCATCGGTGGCTTGGTAGGTGAAGCTTTCGTTCAGGGTGTTCGCGCCGTCGTTGGCGTTGGGCGAAGTTTTCGGCGCCGAGGTCAAAGTGTACGTGTAGGAACCGTCGGGATTGAGCAGGATCTGCCCGTAGGTGCCGGTGGCGCTGCCGACCAGGGTGTAGGTGATCGCACCCGTGGCGCCAGAGACCGAGCCTGCCAACGTACCTGAGCCGGTTTCACCGGTGTTGCCGGGCTCGCTGCCGGTGACGCTGCCCGCCGCCAGGTCCTGGCCGTCCTTGGTCAGATCCAACGCTTTTTCGTAGACGGTCACATCGGTATCGGTGGCGGCTACGAGGCAGTTGTTGGAGACGTCAACAGTGATCGTGGCGGTGCTTTCATCGCCGTCGGCATCGCGCACGGTGTAGGTGAAGGTGTCCGTGGCGCCCGCTTCGCCGACCGAATTCGGGTTGCTGTGGTACACCGCATTGCCGCTGGCATCCAGGATCAGGTAGCCGTAAGCGCCGTTGATTTGCGTGTTCAAGTCACCGATGGCCGAGGTCGAGGTGTCGCTGCCGGCACGCACGCCGACCACTGCCCCACCCAAGGCCGGGCCATCAGCGCCGAGCACATCGTTGTCCAGCACATTGCCGCTGACCGTGCCGCCCTCCACCACCGAAACCGAATCGCAATGGGCCGTCGGCACGTCATCGACGATGTTGATCACGATGGTACTGGTGACGCTGTTGCCCACAGAGTCGGTGGCCTGGTAGGTGAAGCTCTCGCTCAGGGTGTTCGGTCCGTCGTTGGCGTGCGGCGTGGTGGTGGGTGCCGAGGTCAGGGTGTAGGTGTAGGAGCCGTCCGGGTTGAGCAGGATTTGCCCATAGGTGCCGGTGGCGCTGCCGACCAGAGCGTAAGTGATTGCACCAGTGCCGCCCGTGATTGAACCGACCAACGTGCCCGAGGCAGTTTCACCGGTGTTGTCAGGCTCGCTGCCGATGACGGTGCCCGCCGCCAGGTCCTGGCCGTCCTTGGTCAGATCCAACGCCTTTTCGTAAACGGTCACGTCGTTATCGGGGGCCACCACGAGGGAACAGTTGGAGATGTCGATGGTGATGGTCGTGGTGCTTTCATCGCCGTCGCCATCGCGCACGGTGTAGGTGAACACGTCCGTGGCGCCCGGTTCACCGACCGAGTTCGGATTGCTGTGGTACACGGCGTTGCCGTTGGCATCCAGGGTGAGATAGCCGTAAGTGCCGGTAATGTGCGTGTTCAAGCCACCGATGGCCGAAGTCGAGGTATCGCCGCCGGCGCGCACGCCAACCACCGCGCCACCCAAGGCCGGGCCGTCAGCACCGAGCACATCATTGCCCAACACATTGCCGCTGACCGTGCCGCCTTCCGCCACTGAGACGACATCGGCATGAGCGGTTGGCACGTCATCGACGATGTTGATCACGATGCTGCCGGTGACGCTGTTGCCCAGAGAATCGGTGGCCTGATAGGTGAAGCTTTCGCTCAGGGTGTTCGCACCGTCGTTGGCGTGAGGGGTGGTCGTGGGGGGCGAGGTCAGGGTGTAGGTGTAGCTGCCGTCCGGGTTGAGCAGGATTTGCCCGTAGGTTCCGTTGGCGCTGCCGACCAGGCTGTACGTAATGGTGTCGCTGGTGCCGGTGACTGAACCCACCAGCGTGCCCGAGGCGGTTTCGCCGGTGTTGCCAGGCTCGCTGCCGACGACCGTGCCCGCCGCCAGGTCCTGCCCGTCCTTGGTCAGGTCCAGCGCTTTTTCATTAACCGTCACATCGGTGTCGGTGGCAGCCACGAGGGTGCAGTTGGCCACGTCGATGGTAATGGTGGTGGTGCTTTCATCACCGTCGGCATCGCGCACGGTGTAAGTGAACACGTCGGTCGCACCAGGGCCGTTCACGGCATTTGGATTGCTGTGATAGACCGCATCGCCGTTGGCATCCAGGGTCAGGTAGCCATAGGTGCCGTTGATTTGACTGTTCAAGCCACCGATGGCTGAAGTCGAGGTGTCGCTGCCGGCGCGTACGCCGACCACCGCGCCACCGAGTGCCGGCCCGTCGGCGCCGCCGATGTCGTTGCCCAGCACGTTGCCCGAGACCGTCGCGCCCTCGGCCACTGAGGCGTGGTCCGGGTTGGCGGTGGGCAAGTCATCGACGATGTTGACGTTGATCTGGCCCAACGCCGTGCTGCCGTCGACGTCAGTGGCGACGACGTTGAGGTTCTCGGTGATGCTGTTGGTGCCGTTGGCGTTCGGGTGGGTTTCGTTATCCACCAGGGTATAGCTGTAGCTGACCACGCCGGTCGCGCTGTCGTAACCGGTGACGGTCAGCGTGCTGCCAAGCGGAGTGACGATCGACTGCGGGAAGCCTGCGGCCACGCCACCGGTGACCACCGCGATGCCGCCCACCGTCAGGGTTTGCAAACCGTCGAGCGCGGTGACGGTGAAGGTGCCGCTCTGGGTCAGCGCCGGTGTGTTGGGGCTGCTGCCGTCGCTGAGGTTTTTTTCGTAGACGGTCAGTTCGCCGCCGTTGACGTTCAGGCCATCGAGCGTCACCAGGTCGTCGTTGTTATGGATGTTCAGCACCAGCGTCGCGGTGCTGGTATCGCCATCGGAATCGGTAAGGGTGTAGACGAAATTTTCGGTGCCGTTGCCACCGCCGTGCAGGGCTTTGAAATCGGCGTCGCTGGTGTTCAGGGTGTAGGTGTACGTGCCGTTGGCATTGAGTACCAAGGTACCGAACGTCCCGGTGAAAGTGCCGCCGATGATCGGCCCGCTGTCGGGGCCGGTGGCAATGCGGTCGGCGCCCTGGACGTCATTGGGCAGCACGCTGCCGGTCAGGGTCAGCAGGGTTTCCGATGCCGTATTGGCGTTGCTGTCGTCCACGGCATGAGGCAGGTCATCGACGATGTTCACATCAAGACTGCCAGTCGCGGTGGTGCCGTTGTCGTCCACCACGGTGACCGCAAACTGCTCGGAGAGACTGTTGGCGCCGTTGGCATTCGGATGCATTTCGTTGTCGACGAGGGTGTAGCTGTAGCTGACCACGCCGGTCGCGCTGTCGTAGCCGCTAATGGTCAGCGTACTGCCCAGCGGCGTGACGATTGATTGCGGGAAACCCGCCGATACACCGCCAACCACCACATTGATTCCGCCGACGCTGAGGGTTTGCACGCCATCCAGCGCAGTAATGGTGAATGTGCCGCTCTGGGTCAGCGCCGATGCATCAGGGCTGCTGCCGTCGCTGAGGTTTTTTTCGTAGACGGTCAGTTCGCCGCCGTTGACGTTCAGGCCATCGAGCGTCACCAGGTCGTCGTTGTTATGGATGTTCAGCACCAGCGTCGCGGTGCTGGTATCGCCATCGGAATCGGTAAGGGTGTAGACGAAATTTTCGGTGCCGTTGCCACCGCCGTGCAAGGCTTTGAAATCGGCATCGTTGGTGTTCAGGGTGTAGGTGTAGGTGCCGTTGGCATTGAGTACCAAGGTACCGAACGTCCCGGTGAAAGTGCCGCCGATGATCGGCCCGCTGTCGGGGCCGGTGGCAATGCGGTCGGCGCCCTGGACGTCGTTGGGCAGCACGCTGCCGGTCAGGGTCAGCAGGGTTTCCGACGCGGTATGGGCGTTGCTGTCGTCGATGGCCTTGGGCACATCGTCGGTGATATTGACGTCCAGCGAACCGGTGGCGGTATCGCCGTTGCTGTCGTTCGCAACCACAGTGAATTGTTCACTGAGATTGTTGGTGCCGTCACCGGCGGAATGGGTTTCGTTGCCGACCAGGGTGTAGCTGTAACTGACCACGCCGGTGGCCGGGTTGTAGCCGGTGATCGTCAGGGTGTTGCCCAGTTGAGTGGTGATCGACTGCGGAAAACCGATGGGCACCCCGCCACTGATCACGCTGATCCCGCCGATGCTCAGGCTGCTCAGCCCGTCGGGCGCAGACACTGTGAACGTACTGTGCTGGGTCAGTGCCCCCGGGTTGCTGGCCGACCCGTCCGCCAGGTTGGCTTCATTGAGGGTCAGTTCACCGCCCGCCACCGACAGGCCGGTGAGGATGACCGGGTGATTCGGCACGTTCGCGGCAAACGGCGTAACGATGCCTTTATCGCCGTTGTCCGGCGCAGCGTCCCGGCGTTCCAGGGGGAATTCGGGAATACCGTTGAAGCCGGCGGTGGGGAAACCAATCGTGGGATCGACCCGCCCGCCCACTTCCTCCAACAGCACAAAACTGTGGCCACCACCCAGCGCACCACCGGGCGCGCCCGTTGCGCCCGGTCCGGCGGCGGTGGCCTCAGCGGTCTGGGTCGGGTCGGCACCGGCGGCAATGGCTTTTTGCAGTTGCTCGACATCGGTCAGTTGCGCCTGGCTCGGCGTTACCGCATCAGTGGTCTCCACATGCGGCACCTGGTGCGCCAGTAACTGGGCATTCATTTGCAGGCTGCTGTCACGCCCCAGCGTCAGCTCCTGGCCATTTTGCATATGCACCGCCACCGCCCCTTCAGCCCCGGTGACCAGCTGCTCGCCGGCAAACAGCCGATCGCCCTCGATCAGTGCCCGTCGAGTGCCATCACCCGCCACTGCATACACCTGACCGATGACCTTACTGACGATACCGATGAGCGTTGCCATGTGCATTCCTCCGCTGCCAACTGCTGTCGGCATCCTGTTTGCGCGAAGAAACGTGCTCATGGTTCAAGCAGGTTGCCCGAGACCCGCGTGCCGGAAAGCGTTTACCTGAAGTAAACCGCTGCCTCCCGACACTCTCGCCAGGCGTGTCGCTCGCGAGGGGGGTGTCTTGGGATCGGGATAAAACCCTCTGCAATCAATGGCATCGGGACCCACTTCCAAAACGACCGGCCTGCAAACGCATGCGTAACGGTTCTGAATCACTCGAGTGACAAAAAAATGTCGCCTCTAAACCGTCTCGCTCTCCTCCCCTCCAGCACTTCTTCGCCCTGTGTCGAAAAGTGAATGGAACTTTCCAAAACCCTGTTGATGTTCCAGAAAGCCAATAAAACAAAGGCTTTCGCATTGAACAATGTGCTGGATTTTTCAGGCCGCATAAGTTTTTTTTGGCATAGCCCTTATGAAAAATTTTTCTTAGCTACGCTTCAGGATGTTCTTAGCTCTGTTGTTACAGGCATGAAACGGTTTCATCTAAAAATATCGTCAAAAAAATGGCGACCGCTAAGCACCATCAGGAATCAGGGAGATGCACCCATGCGCGTTTTAACCCCCCTTTGCAGTGCGATTCTGCTGGCCATGGCCTGCGCTTCTCAGGCTCAGGCGATGTCATTGACCGAGGCGATCCAGAGCACCATTGCGACCCACCCGGAACTGGCGTCTCGGGTCGATGCCCGGCTCTCGGCCGACGAGCAGATTAAAGTCGCTAAAGGGGGCTTTTATCCATCGGTGGATTTGAACGCCGCCTATGGTCGCGGCTACAGCGATAACACCACCACCCGGTCGCGAGGCAATCACAACACCGAAATCCTCACCTACACCCAGTCGGAACTGCGCCTGCGGCAAATGCTGTTTGATGGTTTCAACACCGCCAACGAGGTCGCGCGCACCAAAGGCGTGTCCAACTCGCGGGCCTATTACGCTCAAGGCACCGCCCAGGACCTGGCCCTGCGCACCATCGAGGTGTACCTCGAAGTGCTCAAGCGCCGCGAACTGGTGACCCTGGCCAAGAACAATCTACAAGCGCACATGCGGGTCAACGATCAGATCGGCCTGCGTACCCAGCGTGGGATCGGCAGCAACGCCGACGCCGACCAGTCCACCGCTCGCCGGGCACTGGCGCAAAACAACCTCGACACCGCCGAAGTCGATCTGGCCGATGCCGAAGCGAATTTCTACAGCGTCGTGGGGCGCATGCCCGATGAACTCGAAGCGCCGCCGTCGACCCGCGGCGAACTGCCCGCCACCCTGCCCGAAGCCCAGCAGAGCATGGTGGAAAACAACCCGTACCTGAAATCCGCCCAGGCTGATGTGCAATCGGCCGAGAGCCAGTACGAAGTCGCCAAGTCGCCGTTCTACCCACGCTTCGACGCCGAAGCAGCGGTGGGCGCCAATAACAATGTGCAGGGCGATCAAGGCCACGACAACGAATGGCGAGTGGGCGTGGTGATGAACTACAACCTGTTCCGTGGCGGCAGCGACAAGGCCCGGTTGGCCTCCGATGCGCATCAGATCAACCAGGCGATGGACATCCGCAACAACGCATTGCGCCAGCTCAACGAGAACATCCACCTGGCCTGGAACGCCATGCAAAACGCCAAGAAACAAACCCCGACCGCCCGTGAATACGCCGAAACCACCACCCGAGTACGGGCGGCGTATCAGGATCAGTTCGGTCTCGGCCAACGGACTCTGCTCGACTTGCTCGACAGTGAAAACGAGCTCTACAACGCCAACCGCCGCTACACCGAAGTGCGCTACACCGAGGAGTTCTCGATGTACCGCGTGCTGGCGAACATGGGCCAGTTGTTGAGCAAGCAACGGGTGGTGCTGCCCGCCGATGCGATCGCCGCCACCGAAGTGAAAAACGAAGCGCGCTTGCCTGAACTCAAATGAAGTAACGCCGTGTAGGAGCGATCAATGTGACCAGCATGGAAACCGGCAACACGGGTGTCGATCCGCGTCTTAGTTTCGATGATCCGCTTCTGGACGGCCTGTTGATTCTCTGCAAACTCCACGGCGCGACGGTCAGTCGTGCCAGCCTGAGTGCCGGGCTGCCAATGGCACACCAACGCTTGAGCCTGGACCTGCTGCCCCGCGCAGCGGCCCGGGCCAGTTTGCAGGCGCGGGTGCTGCGCCGTGAACTGGCGGATATTTCTGCGCTCAACCTGCCGGTGATGCTGATCCTCAACCATGGCCGCTGCGCGGTCTTGCGCCGTTGGGGCGACGATGGTCAGGCGCTGATTCTGCCCAGCGAAGCCGACGGCGGAGAACAGTGGGTCAGCACGGACGAGCTGGCCGCCAACTACAGCGGCCAGGCCTTGTTCGCCCGGCCACGGCATGAACTCGAAGACTTGCGCGCGCCGCTGGTGCCGCGGGTCGAGGCGTGGTTTCGCGACACGCTGAAGCTGTCGAAATGGCTGTACAGCGATGCGATTCTGGCAAGTTTCCTGATCAACCTGCTGGGCCTGATGGTGCCGCTGTTCGTAATGCAGACCTACGACCGGGTGGTGCCGAACCAGGCCACTTCAACCTTGTGGGTGCTGTCGATCGGCCTGCTGATCGGCACCGGTTTTGAGTTGGTGCTGCGGGTGGTTCGTGCGCACTTGCTGGACACTGCCGGGAAGAAAACCGACGTGATTCTTTCAGCGACCCTGTTCGAACGCATCACCGGCATGGCGATGAAAGCGCGACCCGCAACCATCGGTGGTTTCGCCCAGAGCATTCATGACTTCCAGGGCCTGCGGGAGTTTCTCACCGCCGTCACGCTGACCAGCCTGATCGACATGCCCTTCGCTGTGCTGATGCTGGTGGTGATCGGCCTGCTCGGCGGCTGGCTGGTGGTGATTCCACTGCTGGCCTTCCCCATCACGATCCTCTTCGCCATGGTGATTCAGGCGCGCCTGCGCGACACCGTGCAGAAGAGTCTGAGCCTCGGTGCCGAACGCCAGGCCCTGCTGATCGAAACCCTCGGCGGCCTGGAAACCCTCAAGGCCTGCAGCGCTGAAAGCGAGCGCCAGCACAAATGGGAAAGCACCCACGGCGCCCTCACCCGCCTCGACAGCCATGCGCGCAACCTCTCCGCGCTGGCCACCAACGGCACGCTGTTCATTCAGCAGTTCTCCGGCATGGCGACCATCGTCGCCGGGGTCTATAGCATCATCGCCGGCAACCTCAGCGTCGGTGCGCTGGTGGCAAGCTATATGCTCGGCAGCCGCGTGCTCGCGCCGCTGGGGCAGATCGCCGGGTTGATTACCCGTTACCAGCAAGCGCAACTGACCATGAAAAGCACCGATTCGCTGATGTCGTTGCCGCAAGAGCGCGACGCCAGGCAGCGGCCACTGGAGCGCACGCAACTGCAAGGCGCCCTGGACGTCTGCGGCGTAACGTTCCACTACAACGGCCAGAACGCGCCGGCCCTGGCCAACGTCAGCTTCAGCATGAAACCGGGCGAGCGGATCGGCATCATCGGCCGTAGCGGCTCGGGCAAAAGCACCTTGGCGCGGCTGGTGATGGGTTTCTACGCGCCGGAAGAAGGCCAGTTGCTGCTCGATGGCCTGGACCTGCGGCAACTGGACGTCGCCGACCTGCGTCAACAGATCGGCTACGTCGCCCACGACCTGCCCTTGTTGGCCGGCAGCCTGCGCGACAACCTGACCCTCGGCGCCCGTTATGTCAGCGATGCCCGGATGCTTGAAGTCGCTGAGCTGACCGGCGTGACTGAACTGGCGCGTCAGCATCCACAAGGGTTTGATCGGCCAGTGGGCGAGCGCGGTCAATTGCTGTCGGGTGGGCAACGGCAAGCGGTGTTGCTGGCGCGGGCCTTGTTGCTTGATCCGCCAATCATGCTGCTCGACGAACCGACCAGCGCCATGGACAACAGCAGCGAAGACCTTCTGCGGCAGAAACTCCACGGCTGGGTCCAGGGCAAAACCGTGCTGCTGGTGACCCACCGCTCCTCGATGCTCAGCCTGGTGGATCGGCTGGTGGTGCTGGACAACGGGCGGATCGTCGCCGACGGCCCGAAAGAAGCGGTGATCGATGCATTGCGCAAGGGCCGCGTCGGCTCTGCAACGGTTTAGGAGCGCCCACTCGATGCCAATACATACCTGTGGCGAGGGAGCTTGCTCCCGCTGGGTTGCGCAGCAGCCCCATTCACCTCGTTGTGTCAGCTGGACTTTTGCGACGGCTTCGCCGCCGAACGGGAGCAAGCTCCCTCGCCACAGTTTTTTGTTCGGCATTACTTCTCTTAACTGACGGGTATCGTCCCATGTCTGCTCAAACACCGGATTCAGCGGCCCGAAGCTACTTCGGCAGTTTCAGCAAAAGTGCCGAGAGCGAGTTCATGCCGGAAACCGCCGGCGCCTCGTTGCAGGATTCACCGCGCTGGTCGCGGATCACCGTGTGGCTGGCGGCGGCGCTGCTGATCAGCGCGCTGGTCTGGGCCAAATTCGCCGTGTTGCAGGAAGTCACCATGGGCGAAGGCAAGGCGATTCCGTCGAGCAAGATACAGGTGATCCAGAACCTGGAAGGCGGCATCGTCACCGAGATTTTCGTTCGCGAAGGGCAAATGGTGAACAAGGGCGACACCTTGCTGCGCCTGGATGACACGCGATTCCTGTCGAACAAGGGCGAAAGCGAAGCGGACCGCTATGCCTTGATCGCGCAGGTCGAACGATTGTCTGCCGAAGCGGAAAGCCGGCCGTTCAAGCTGTCCCCGGAAGTCATCGCCAAGGCGCCGCAAGTGGCCGAGGACGAACGCTCGCTGTATGAACAACGCCAGCGCCGACTGGCCAGCGAACAACGCACGCTGACTGAACAACTTCGGCAAAAAACCCAGGAGCTGGCGGAGTTCCGTTCCAAACAGGGGCAGTTCAGTTCCAGCCTGGCGCTGCTGCAACAAGAGATGAACATGTCGGCGCCGCTGGTGGGCACCGGGGCGGTGTCGCCGGTGGAAATCCTGCGGCTCAAACGCAGCGCGGTGGAAATCCGCGGCTCGCTGAACGCCACGACCCTGGCGATTCCCCGGGCGGAATCAGCGATCAATGAGATCAAAAGCAAGATCGACGAGTCCGAACAATCCTTCCGCTCGGACGCGGCGAAAGAGCTGAATGAGAAACGCACCGACCTGTCGAAAATCACCGCCACGAGCATTGCCATCGACGACCGGGTGACACGCACCACGGTGGTGTCGCCGGTTCACGGCATCATCAAAGTGCTGAAGGTCAATACCATCGGCGGCGTGGTCCAGCCGGGCAGCGACATGGTGGAAATCGTGCCCGTGGAGGACAACCTGCTGATCGAAGCCAAGGTCCGCCCTCAAGACGTGGCGTTCCTGCACCCGGGCCAGAAAGCCATGGTCAAGTTCAGCGCTTATGACTACACGATTTATGGGGGGTTGAGTGCCAGGCTTGAGTTGATCGGGGCGGACACCATCACCGATGACAAGGGCAACAGTTTCTATCTGATTCAGGTCAGGACCGACAAGAATCACCTGGGCGGGGACGTGAAACCGCTACTGATCATTCCGGGGATGGTGGCGACGGTGGACATTATTACCGGGGAGAAAAGCGTGCTGGATTACCTGCTTAAACCGGTGTTGAAGGCACGGACCGAGGCGATGCGCGAACGCTAAGTCTCACGCTGTCCCTGTGGCGAGGGAGCTTGCTCCCGCTGGAGTGCGAAGCGCTCCCAAAACCTGTCAGCATGATTTCCCTGACACACAGGCTGAATGGTTTTGGGGCTGCTGCGCAGCCCAGCGGGAGCAAGCTCCCTCGCCACAAGTCATCACCGGCCGTGATTCTTCTGATAGGTCTCCTCCCCCATCGCCGCAATCTGCCCCTCGATCAACGCCTCGAACGGTTTCAATAACGGTTCGAAAGTGGTCGGCGCTTCAAGGGTCTGCAACGCCTGCACAATCGCCTCCACCGTCGACAACGCCCCAGGCCCAGGTGCCTTGCGCAAGCGATAACGCGACACCCCGCCCTCGGCCAATGTCACTCTCGGCAACGCCGCCAGCAACGGATTGAGGTGCAGCATCTTGCGCGCCTTGCGCCAGGTACCGTCCGGAACCACCAGCAGCAGCGGCTTATCACTCGCGGTGTACGCCTGCATCGGCTGCGCATCTTCACCGGGAAACAACAGCCGCGCCTGATAGCCCGGTTGATTCAACAACGCCGGCAAATCCTCGAACACCTCGCCCACGATCAACTCGGCATTCTTGAGTCCCAACGCAGCCAATCGTGCGGTGTTCAATGCATGGTTCACTTCACTCGGATGCTGCAACAGCAACACCCGCGTGCGGCTATCCAGGCTTGGGATCAGTGGGCACAGACAATGGGTTTGCGGACGCAGGCAGCGCGGGCACTGGATTCTGGACATTTTCTTAAGCCTGATTGAGCTGTGCTTTGAGCAAATCACGGAAGGTCTGGATCAGCGGTTCGCGGCTACGGCCACGGCGCACGATCATCGAGAATGGCGCCTGATAACCGAACGTCGCCGGCAGCAGCACGCGCAAATCCCCCTTGTCGGCCCAGGCCTGGGCGTAGTGCTCCGGCAGGTAACCGATGTAGGCGCCGGACAGCACCAGAATCAGCTGGGCCTCCATACTTTCCACGGTCGCCGCGCTGTGCTTGAAACCATGACGCGCCAGTTCGGCCTGGCTCCAATAGCCGCGACCGACCATGCGTTGTTGGGTGATGACCTGTTCGGGGATGCGCCGCTCGTTGAACAGCGGATGACGGCTGCTGCAATACAGCCAGTGCTGTTCGCGGTAGAGCGGCATGTAGACCAGACCGCTCATGCGCGTGGAAAAGGCACCGATGGCCAGGTCGAGGCGGTTGTCCTGCACGCCGAGTTGCAGTTCGTAGGGGCTCATGACCGAGAGATGCAAGTGCACCGCCGGGTGTTCCTGGCTGTAGGCGCCGATGGCTTCGGCGAACGGCAAGGCCTTGTCGCTGACGGTGGAATCGATCACCCCCAGGTTCAACGTGCCGCGCAATTCGCCTTTGAGGGCGGCGGCGTATTGTTCGAAACCTTCGAGTTCGGCCAACAGACGCAGGGTTTCCTGATGGAACAGCTCGCCCTTGCTGGTCAGGCTGAAACCGCCGCGACCACGATGGCAGAGCACCAGGCCGAGGGCCGCTTCGAGCTGGCTCATATAAGTGCTGATGGCCGACGTCGAGAGATTGAGCTCGTGCTGGGCGTTGGCGAACCCCTGATGGCGGACCACGCTGACGAAGATGCGCAATAGTTTCAGGTCGGGTAAAGCGTTGGCCATGGGGGGGCTCCATTGCAAGGTAGTGCATGTTGCTTTTGTGGCGAGGGGGCTTGCTCCCGCTCGGCTGCGAAGCAGTCGTAAACCCGACTCATGCGGTCTGCCCGATGCAACCGGGCTTAATGGTTTTGGGGCCGCTTCGCAGCCCAGCGGGAGCAAGCTCCCTCGCCACAAGGGTTCGGTGCATGGTGGGGAGTCTATCTTCCCGCCCGCCATTAGTTTAGAAAAATCTGAACTAAGTATTTGCCCGTAGCGATTCTTCCCGGCCACTGCATTTCGCAGAATCGGCCCACAGCGGTGCCCGTCTCTCCCCGAGCGGCTTACCTGCATAAATAAAACAACGACGATGAGGCCTTACCCGTGGACAAGATTCTTCACCAACCACTGGGCGGCAATGAAATGCCGCGCTTCGGCGGCATCGCCACCATGCTGCGACTCCCCCATTTGCCATCCGCTGCCGGCCTGGACGCTGCCTTTATCGGCATCCCGCTGGACATCGGCACGTCCCTGCGCCCCGGCACCCGTTTCGGGCCGCGTGAAATCCGCGCTGAATCGGTAATGATCCGTCCGTACAACATGGCCACCGGCGCTGCGCCGTTCGACTCGCTGTCGGTTGCCGACATCGGTGACGTGGCGATCAACACCTTCAACCTGCTGGACGCCGTGCGGATCATCGAAGAGGCCTACGACAATATCCTCGAACACGATGTGATCCCCCTGACGCTGGGCGGCGACCACACCATCACCCTGCCGATCCTGCGTGCCATCCATAAAAAGCACGGCAAGGTCGGCCTGGTGCACATCGACGCTCACGCGGACGTGAACGATCACATGTTCGGCGAGAAAATCGCCCACGGCACCACCTTCCGTCGCGCGGTAGAAGAAGGTCTTCTGGATTGCGACCGTGTAGTGCAAATTGGCCTGCGGGCTCAGGGCTACACCGCTGATGACTTCAACTGGAGCCGCAATCAAGGCTTCCGTGTGGTTCAGGCTGAAGAATGCTGGCACAAATCCCTGGCGCCGCTGATGGCCGAAGTTCGCGCGAAAGTCGGCGACGGTCCGGTGTACCTGAGTTTCGATATCGACGGCATCGATCCGGCCTGGGCACCTGGCACCGGCACCCCGGAAATCGGCGGTCTGACGACCATTCAGGCGATTGAAATCGTGCGCGGCTGCCAAGGCCTCGACCTGGTTGGCTGCGATTTGGTAGAAGTCTCGCCAGCGTACGACACCACCGGCAACACCTCGCTGCTGGGCGCCAACCTTTTGTACGAAATGCTCTGCGTACTGCCAGGCGTGGTCCATCGCTGAGGATCGGTCATGAACGAACGTGATCAGGTACTCAATGCCGCCGCCGAACTGGTGTCGGCCTTTGCCCGAAACGATCGCGAAGCCTACTTCGGCGCATTCAGCATCGACGCCAGCTTCGTGTTCTACACCCTCGAGCAGCCCCTGCTGTCGCGCGATGCCTACCAGGCGTTGTGGGACAGCTGGCGTGCCGAGGACGGCTTCGAGGTGCTGTCGTGCACCTCGAGCAACGCCTTCGTCAGCCTGCAGGGTGACGTGGCGATTTTCATCCATGACGTAGCCACCGAGCTGCGCATGCAAGGGGAGCAACACTTCAGCCAGGAACGCGAGACGATTGTTTTCAAGAAACAGGCGTCTGGCCAAGAACAACAAGGCCTATGGCTGGCCTGCCACGAACATTTGTCCGCAATGCCGGAAGGGCTGCCACCCCCTTAGCCAAACAGGTGACGCTCACGCACGATGAGCGCGCCTTTATGATCGGAGCAGATCATGAATAACAACAACAAAGACCAAAGCCTTACGCAAATTGAAACCTACGGGGTCGAGCAGATCCCGGACAACGAACGCACCGCAGGCCCGACGGACTTGTTCCGGATGATCTTCGGCGGTTCCAACACCTTCGCCACCGCCGTGCTCGGCAGTTTCCCGGTACTGTTCGGCCTGTCTTTTCAGGCGGGCGTCTGGGCGATTGTGCTGGGCGTGTTGCTGGGCTCGCTGATCCTCGCGCCGATGGGCCTGTTCGGTCCACTCAATGGCACCAACAACGCCGTGTCGTCCGGTGCGCACTTCGGCGTGCACGGGCGGATCGTCGGTTCGTTCCTGTCGCTGTTGACCGCTATCGCCTTCTTCTCGCTCTCGGTATGGAGTTCGGGTGATGCGTTGATCGGTGGTGCGAAACGCCTGATCGGCCTGCCGGAAACCGACCTGACCCTGGGCCTGGCCTACGGTCTGTTCGCGATCCTGGTGCTGACGGTGTGCATCTACGGCTTCCGCTTCCTGCTGTGGGTCAACAAGATCGCCGTGTGGAGCGCCAGCCTGCTGTTTCTGCTGGGCGTCTTCGCCTTCGCCGGTCCTTTCGATGTGAACTACGCCGGCAGCGTCAGCCTCGGTCAACCGGGTTTCTGGGCGGCTTTCATCGGCGCTGCGCTGGTGGCGATGAGTAACCCGATTTCCTTCGGGGCGTTCCTCGGCGACTGGTCGCGCTACATCCCGCGTGACACCTCCAAGCGCCGGATCATGGCTGCCGTGGTGATCTCGCAGATCGCGACCTTCATCCCGTTCCTGTTCGGCCTGGCCACCGCCACCATCGTAGCGATCAAGGCACCGGACTACATCGCGGCCAACAACTACGTCGGCGGCCTGCTGGCGGTATCGCCGAGCTGGTTCTTCCTGCCGGTGTGCCTGATTGCGGTGATTGGCGGCATGTCCACCGGCACCACGTCGCTGTATGGCACCGGGCTGGACATGTCCAGTGTGTTTCCACGGGTCCTGTCGCGGGTTAAAGCGACGCTGCTGATCGGCGTGATGTCGATTGCCTTCATCTTCATCGGGCGCTTTGCAGCGAACCTGGTGCAGAGCGTGTCGACCTTCGCCGTGCTGATCATCACCTGCACCACCCCATGGATGGTGATCATGATCATCGGCCTGCTGGTGCGTCGCGGCTTTTACTGCCCGGATGACCTGCAAGTGTTCACCCGTGGCGAAAAAGGTGGCCGCTACTGGTTCACCCACGGCTGGAACTGGCGTGGTCTGGGCGCCTGGATCCCGAGTGCCGCGGTCGGTTTGTGCTTCGTGAACCTGCCGGGGCAGTTTGTCGGGCCGCTCGGCAATCTGGCCGGCGGGATCGACATCAGCCTGCCGGTAACCCTCGGCCTGGCTTCGCTGGTGTACCTGACGCTGCTGAGCCTGTTCCCGGAATCGGCCACGGTGTTCGGCCCCAACGATGCACGCAGCAAGGGCACGGATTCGCTCGGTAAACCGGCGATGCGACAAGCCGCCTGATTCAACACGGTGGTCAACAGAACTTCCGTGGCGAGGGAGCTTGCTCCCGCTCGACTGCGCAGCAGTCGCAAAACAGGTTAATGGCGTTCTCCAGAAGAAACCTGGTTGCAGGATTTGGGGATGCTTCGCAGCCCAGCGGGAGCAAGCTCCCTCGCCACAAAAAGCGGTCTCATGGCCATATTGCTATTCAGCCTCACCATAAAAAAGACAATCGGAGACACGCCATCATGGCTTTGGATTTATTCGTCGTACTCATCTACGCCGCCGCGATGCTGATGCTCGGCTATTACGGCATGCGCAAGGCCAAGACCAACGAAGACTTTTTGGTCGCCGGTCGCAACCTCGGCCCGAGCATGTACATGGGCACCATGGCCGCCACCGTTCTGGGCGGCGCGTCCACCGTCGGCACCGTGCGCCTGGGCTACGTCCATGGCATCTCCGGTTTCTGGCTGTGCGCGGCACTCGGCTGCGGGATCGTGGCGCTGAACCTGTTCCTCGCCAAACCGCTGCTGAAACTGAAAATCTACACCGTTACCCAAGTGCTGGAAAAACGCTACAACCCGATGGCCCGCTCCGCGAGCGCGGTGATCATGCTGGCGTATGCGCTGATGATCGGCGTAGTTTCGATCCTGGCAATCGGCACCGTGCTGCAAGTGCTGTTCGGCCTGCCGTTCTGGGTCTCGGTATTGCTCGGCGGTGGCGTGGTGGTGATCTACTCGGCCATCGGCGGCATGTGGTCCCTGACCTTGACCGACATCGTCCAGTTCGTGATCAAGACCGTGGGCCTGATGTTCATCCTGTTGCCGATCTGCCTGTACCGCGTTGGCGGCTGGGATGAATTGGTGTTGAAACTGCCGGCCACTGCCTTCAGCTTCACCACGATTGGCTGGGACACCATCATCACCTACTTCATGATCTACTTCTTCGGGATCCTGATCGGCCAAGACATCTGGCAGCGTGTGTTCACCGTCAAGAGCGCCAAAGTGGCTCAGGTCGCCGGTACCTTCGCAGGCTTCTACTGCATCCTTTACGGCCTGGCCTGCGCCCTGATCGGCATGGCCGCTCACGTGCTGATCCCGGACCTGGACAACGTCAACAACGCTTTCGCCGCCATCGTCAAACTGTCCCTGCCGGACGGTATCCGCGGTCTGGTGATCGCCGCGGCCCTGGCGGCCATGATGTCCACCGCCAGCGCCGGCCTGCTCGCCGCTGCCACCACACTGACCGAAGACCTGCTGCCGAAACTGCGTGGAGGCAAACAGTCGAGCCTGGGCATGAACCGCCTGTTCACTCTGTTGACCGGCATCGTCGTACTCGGCATCGCTCTGGTCGTACATGACGTGATCAGCGCGCTGACCCTGGCTTACAACCTGTTGGTGGGCGGCATGCTGATCCCGCTGATCGGCGCGATCTTCTGGAAACGCGCAAACACCGCCGGCGCCATCGCCAGCATGGGCCTGGGCTTTGCCACTGCGCTGCTGTTCATGATCAAGGACGGTATGGACGCCAATACTCCGATCTACTACAGCCTCGGCGTGGGCCTGGTGAGTTTCGTGGTGGTCAGCCTTCTGTCCCGTCGCCCGGCCGTAGTGGCGAGCGCTGCCTAAGACTTCTATAACGACCTGATGCTTTCTTCGGCGGGTGTGGCGTCGGTTGCCACACCCGTTTTTTTTCGCCTGAAGGAATTTGCCCATGAAGATCGTCAGCCGCGATCAGTGGTTCAAGATCGAACGCATTTCGGTAGCCTTCCGGAGAGTATCTGCGCTCGATGATTGACGAGTGGCAGCGCCGACACGCCTGAAGCCTGCTGTACTCAGCGTCAGGGACCTCATAACGTTCTCGAAGAAGGACCTCATGACAAGAGCCGCCGTTCGTGCCGCCGTGCATCGTCGCATCCGCCGCCTGCTGGAAAACCAGGATGACTTCGACGACAACACCAACCTGATGCAGTTGGGCTTGGACAAAGAGGATATTGAAGAGCTGATCTTCCGCCTGGAGGATCAGTTGGGGTTGACGGCGTTTACCGCCGAAGAAGACCGGATTCTCAAGACTGCCAGGACGGCGAATGACTTGACCCGGTTTTTGATTGAGATTGGGCGGTATTGAAACGGATTGCTAAATACATCCGATGGGCCGAACGAACCTCTGTGGCGAGGGAGCTTGCTCCCGCTCGATTGCGCAGCAATCGCAAGCTGCACTCGCGCTCAAGCTGACCCACCTGAGTGGCGATGAATGGGGCCGCTGCGCGCCCCAGCGGGAGCAAGCTCCCTCGCCACAGGTGATTTGCCAGACTTACCGACGGCGCTGCTGGCGGCGACGTTGTTCGTCATCAGTGCGAATTGGCACCGGTTGCAGAGGCGGTTCAATCAAACCGAGTGCGACACCCAGGTCATGCAGCCAGTTTTGGATTTTCTCTTTCATGATGCCCCCCTTCAGGGTCGTGCCGAGCGGCCGAAGTTCTGTAGCCCCTTCGCACTGATAATAGTCCGAAGTCCTACGCAATGCTCGCTCAAGATCGCAATGATCTGTTACTGAATTGATCCAAATCCTTGGACGTTAGTTCAAGAAATTGACTGGGCCTGGACCATGGTCGACGGATACACCGCCTGCTGCTGCTCGATCCATGCATTCAGGTTGGCCCCGACCATGCCTTTGCGCCACATCAGCCAGGTGGTCGCGCTGGCAAACGGCTCGGCCAACGGGTGCACCGCCACGCTTTCACGCCCCGGCAGACTGGCGAGCATCGACTCCGACATCAGCGCCACGCCAGAGCCGGCAATCACGCAGGCCAGCATTCCCGGATAAGACTCGATCTCCATGGCTCGGCCCATAGCCGCATGGTCATGGGCAAACCAGGCTTCCAGGCGCATCCGGTAGGAGCAGCCCTGGCGAAACGTGAACACCGAACGCCCTTCGACATCCAGCGCACTGCGCACCGGCGGATGATCGGCCTCGCTGATCAACACCAGCCGTTCGTCGCACAACGGCACGCCGTCGAGCCCGGCCAGTTCCAGCGGGCCGTCCACCAGCGCCGCATCGAGGCGCCCGGTGAGCAACCCTTCGAGCAGTTCACCGCTGGGGCCCGACTGCACTTGCAGGTTCACCGCCGGGTAGCGGCGGTGATAACGCGCCAACAGCTCTGGCAAGTGAATCGCGGCGGTGCTGTACATGGTGCCCAGTACGAAATCCCCGGCCGGTTGCCCGCCCTGCACCGCCGCGTGAGCTTCGTCATGCAAGGCGAACAGCTTGGTGGTGTAGTCCAGCAGGACTTTTCCCGCAGGTGATAACTGCAAACGCTGACGCTCGCGTACGAACAATTCGACACCCAGTTGCTCTTCGAGCTGTTTAAGCCGGGTCGACAGGTTGGAGGGCACGCGATGCAGGCGTTCGGCGGCTCGCGTAATGGAGCCCTCTTCCGCCACCGCTTGGAAGATCCGCAATTGGCTGAATTCCACGCCATTCTCCAAATCAGAACAAGTTTCTCACTATTATTCATTTTTAAAGAAAGTCAATCAGTCCTAGCCTGACGGTCATTGATCCTCGAAACGGAACTCAGACCATGTCCCCGCTGATTCGCTTAACCGCCAGCTTTGTCGCCCTGATGATGGCCATGGGCATCGGGCGTTTCGCCCTCACCCCACAACTGCCGCACTTGCTCAGCGAAGGTCAGATCGACCTGACTGCCGCTGGTCTGATTGCTGCCGCCAACTACCTTGGTTACTTCGCCGGCGCGGTGGATGCGATGTTCGCCCGTCGCCCCGATCAGGTTCGCAGGCGCCTGCTCGGCGGTTTGTGGTTGTGTGTATTGCTGACCCTGGCCTCGTTCTGGGCCAACGGGTTCTGGGCGCATCTGGCGCTGCGTTTCGGCACGGGCGTGGCCAGTGCCTGGGTGCTGGTGATGATTACCGCGTTGAGCCAACCGCTGGCAGCGGCGGCCGGTCGTCCGCGACTCGGCGCCTTGGTGTTTGCCGGACCGGGTCTGGGGATTTTTCTGACAGGGTTGTTGGCCTTGGGCTCGAACCTGCTGGGGCAAACGTCCGCGACCTTGTGGTTGGTGTATGCCGCTGTCGGGCTGGTGATGCTGCTGGCGATTCTGCCGTTCCTGCCGCAGCCGGCCGCCACTTCAACGGTGATACCGCTTGCCACCAAGTCGGCCGCCCAAGGCGTCGGACGCTTACCGGTAATCTATGGGTTGTACGGTCTGGGCTACATCATCCCGGCCACTTTCCTCTCACAAATGGCCAGCGCGCAGTTCCATGGGCAATGGCAAGCCGATCTGTTCTGGCCGTGCTTTGGTCTGGCGGCGGCGACCGGGGTCGTGTTGGTGAGCCTGCGTCGGCACTCCCCGAACGCTACTCGAAATTGGCTGATGGCAACGCTGTGGCTACAGGCCGCCGGTGTGTTTGCTTGCCTGTTGGGCAGCGGCGCCGGACTGGCGCTGGGGGTGATCCTGTGTGGCGGGCCATTCCTGGCCTGCATGCAACTGGTGATGCAGCGCTCCCGGGAACTGGCGCCCCACGCCACCCAGCGCAATGCCGGGCTGCTGACCGCGTGCTTCGCCGTGGGTCAGCTCAGCGGGCCGTTGCTAGCCGCGTTGAGCAGCCATTTCAGCGGTGGCTTGCAACCCGCGCTGGTGATCGCCGGCGGCGGTTTTATCATTGCCGCAGGCTTGTTGCTGCGCCCGATCAGGGTTGCCCAAGTGCTTTGCGCAAACGACGGCGCACCCACTGCTCTGCGCTCACAAAAGTGATCCCGAGCAAAACCAGTACCGCGCCGATCACAAAGTTCAGGCTCAGCTCTTCACCCAGCAGCACCACGCCGAACGTGACGCCGAACAACGGCGTCATGAACGAAAACACCGCGAGGTTCGCCGCCAGGTAACGGCGCAGTAGCCAGAACCACGTCAGGTAGCTGAAGAACGACACCACCAATCCCTGAAACAGCACGCTGGCCACCGCCACCGTGGTCAGGCTGACATGGGTGACCTGACCACTGAGGATCGCAATCAGCAGCAGGCCGACGAAGCCGACGATCAGTTGATAAAACAGCGTCAGGGTCACCGGCGCTTCCGACAGGCGCGAGGCGCGCACCACCACGGTGGTCGCGCCCCACGACGCGCCGGCCAGCACACCCAGGGCATCGCCCATCAACATGCGGTGGTCAAGATTGTCCCAGGACACACCACCGGCAAACGCAATGGCAATGCCAATGAACGCCAGAAAAATCCCCAGCCACTGCACCGGTCTTAAACGCTCACTCGGCAGCAACCAATGCACGCCCAACGCGGTAAAGATCGGCGCGGTGTAGAGAAATACCGACATATGCGCCGCCGTAGTCAGTTGCAGACCTTCGGCAATGAAGAAGAACTCCAGGCCAAACAACGCGCCGGCCAGCAAGCCGCCGCGCCAGGTAGTCCCGACCTGATCCCAACCGCCCTTCCAGCAGATCAATAATCCTACAAGCAACGCGGAAATACCCGACCGCCCCGCCGCCTGCATGACCGGCGCGATGTCGGACGCCGCCCATTTGATCATCACCTGTTGCACACCCCAGATCAGGCACAGCCCGACCATCACTTGCAGGGCAAACCCATCGGCGCTACGCCGGGTGGCGCTCACCGGAACACCTCGACAACACAATCCATGGCAGTGACTCGACAGTAAAAGCAAAGCCCCGGCCTTCCTGCTGAACAGAGGGTGCCGGGGCGAAAAATTATGCTGTCGATTATTAACCAGATGGACAGAAAAAGGTGTCTGCAAAAGACCTTTAAATCGCCACGTACGTCATCCAGCGATGACCAGCGCCGCCGATTGCTGTGCCTGCTCGCGCCTGGCCAGTGCGAAGTACAGGACGCCGCCGAGGAAGCAGCCGGTGAACCAGGCGAAGTTGGCCATCGGCTGCAACACCGGGATGAAAGTGATCGCAACGCCCATCAGGGTGGCAGGAATCAACGCCTTGACCGCCGTCCAGTTGATCCCGCCGCTGTAGTAATAACGCCCGCTCGGGCCGTCATTGAACAGCGCATCGACGTCGATCTTCTGTTTTTTGATCAGGTAGTAATCCACCAACAGAATCCCGAACAGCGGGCCGATGAACGCCGCCAGCACATCGAGGGTGTAGTGGATCACTTCGGGGTTGTTGAACAGGTTCCACGGGGTGATGAAGATTGATGCCACGGCGGCGATCATGCCACCCGCACGCCAACTGATTTTGCTTGGGGCGACGTTGGCGAAGTCGAACGCCGGGGACACGAAGTTGGCGACGATGTTGATGCCGATGGTCGCGGTGACAAAGGCAAAGGCGCCGAGCAGCACCGCCACGCTGTTGTCGATGCGCGCCACGGTGGCGATAGGGTCGTGAAGCATTTCACCGAACACCGGCAAGGTGCCGGAAACGATCACCACGGTCACCAGCGAGAACGCCAGAAAGTTTACCGGCAGCCCCCAGAAATTGCCGCGACGCACGTCATTCATGCTGCGGCAGTAGCGACTGAAATCACCGAAGTTCAGGGTCGGACCGGAAAAGTACGACACCACCAATGCCGTTGCCACGATCACCTGGCCGAAGGCTTCCCAGCCAGACAAGGACTTTTCCGCCAGGGTGAAGCTGATATTGCTCCAGCCGGCCTGCCAGACGATCCAGCCGGCGAGCAGGAACATCACGCCGTACACCACGGGGCCGGCCCAGTCGATGAAGCGGCGGATCGACTCCATGCCGGTCCAGAACACCAGCGCCTGGACGAACCACAGGCTGAGGAAACCGAACCAGCCGAGGTAGGACAAACCGGCAAAGTGCGGTTCGGCGTAGGTCGCCATCGAAGGAAAAAACCGCAGCACGACGATGATGAGTGCACTGGACGCCAGGTACGTTTGAATCCCGTACCAGGCCACCGCAATCAGGCCGCGAATAACCGCAGGAATATTCGCCCCGAACACCCCGAACGCCAGTCGGCAGATCACCGGGTAAGGCACCGCGGCTTGCTGACTCGGCCTGGCCACCAGGTTGGCGATCAACTGCACGATGCAAATCCCGCCGAGCAAGGCAATCAACACCTGCCAACTGGCCAGCCCAAGCGCAAACAAGCTGGCGGCGAACACATAGCCGCCGACGCTGTGCACGTCGCTCATCCAGAAGGCAAAGATGTTGTACCAATTCCATGTCTGCGGCAGTGGCCCCAGGTCCTGGTTATACAGGCGCGGGCTGTAGCCATTGGGCAATCGTTCGGTCATCGCGGGGCTCCTCGAAAGTACAGGCGCGGCCCCCGGGATTGATGCAGCAACCACACTGCGTACGGGAGCCGGCATGGTTTGTATACGAGTTGCTACGCAGAATGCGTGCCATACGATCTAAAGGTGTGACAAATCTGGCTTCCAACCCTGTTCAGAGCACAGCTTTCAAGTCGTAGAGGGGGTGATAATGCCCATGAACAGGGCGTCCGCGCCTGCAAACGGTGCAGGGCGTTATGTATACAAAGAGATGGGTGACTGCTACGCAGAAGGCTACCGTAGGCTGGATCCTTTTTTGATCACAACCTGCGGTAGCGCCTACCGGGGCCGGTGCAGGTCAGCTGAGTTCGATACGATCAGCGTGAATGACGATCTGGCCGTTCTTGTACAACGCACCGATGGCCTTTTTGAAGTTGCCCTTGCTGACGCCGAACATACTGCTGATCAGTGTCGGGTCGCTCTTGTCGCTGACTGGCAGGGTGCCGTTGTTGTCGCGCAACTTGGCGAGAATCTTCGAGTTCAGACTGGTGGCAGCGGCTTCGCCCACCGGCTGCAGGCTCAAGCTGATCTTGCCGTCGGCACGGACTTCTTTGATAAAGCCCTTCTCTTCTTTACCGGCGCGCATGAACTTGAAGATTTCGTTCTTGTGGATCAAGCCCCAGTGCTTGTTGTTGATGATTGCCTTGAAGCCCATATCGGTCGCTTCGGCTACCAGCAAATCAACTTCCTGGCCCGGGGTGTAGTTGGCCGGGGTCTTGTCCAGATAACGGTCCAGACGTGCCGTCGCGGTGATGCGCCGGGTGTGTTTGTCGAGGTAGACGTGCACCACGACATACTCGCCGGCAGTCATCTGGCGCTTTTCTTCGGAATACGGCAGCAGCAGATCCTTCGGCAACCCCCAATCCAGGAACACGCCGATGCTGTTGACTTCAACGACTTTCAAACTGGCGAATTCACCGACCTGAACTTTCGGCTTTTCGGTGGTGGCGATAAGTTTGTCATCGCTGTCCAGATAAATAAAAACGTTGAGCCAATCTTCATCTTCGCTGGGAATATCTTTGGGAATATAACGATTAGGCAGAAGGATTTCGCCATCCGCGCCACCGTCCAGATATAAACCGAAGTTAGTGTGTTTAACCACTTGCAAACTGTTGTAACGCCCGACTAAAGCCATGTCCAATACCCTCATTGCGTGGGCGGCATTCTACCCGGTTTTGCGGGCGGCGTTCGGCGGGCCGGCCCGGTGGCGCGAGAAAATCCACGCAAGGCCCTAATTTCCCTGGGTTTGGCGGGCGTGTTTGGCCGCTCGTCAGGCCGTTCGGGTGGTCTGGACGGTGGCCAGCCCATCCGAAAAGCACTATTTCCCCACTGAGGTTTTTAGTTAAAACAGCAGCTTAGGGGACTATTCCAAATAATAACTTGCGATTATTCGCGCACCTGCCGTGTGTATTTCGGGAGGATATTTACCAAGCAATTGTCAAGTATTTCCTGTACGATGCCTGGCCAAGTTAATTTCTACAGGTTAATGGCCGCCATGCGTGTAAAAGCATCCAACAGCAAAGCAAAGCCAGCTCCAGCCGTTGAAACCAGCGAATCGATCAACAATCAGATCGCTGCGTTCCTCAAGTCCGGTGGCGAGATCCAGCAAATTGCCAAAGGCGTCAGCGGCCAGACGTTCGGCCCGTCCAAGCAGATCACGCTGGGCAAAAAGTAATTCCCCCGCTTTAACTGGTCCCAAAGCGCTTTGAGCTTCGAAGCGCTTGGACTGGAACCCTTCAGCAATACCCCATAAAACAAATCAATATTTCAACAATCGACGAACGGCCCTCGATGCCGAACATTCGCCGGTATGCTTGCACGTGTCTGGATCAAGCGTTTCAGCAGGTTTTCACCACCTGCTCCTCGCAGCTCATGGAGTGACGCATGCTCAAGCCCCTTTTTCTCCTGCTCGCCAGCCTGTTGTGGTGTTCCGTCGCCCATGCGCAAGTCTTCCAGCGCGAATTGGGCGATTTCGATCTCAAACTCGCCACCACCCCCAGCCGCAGCATGGCCCAAGGGCTGGTCAAACCCTCGACGACCGGCTCGTTCCACGGTGGCCTCGACCTGAGCCACGACAGCGGCTTCTACGTGGGCCAATGGTCCCCCAGCATGGGGCTTAGTCCTTCGAGCAACCTTGAAGTCGATTCCTACATGGGCTTTAAACAGCCCTTCGATCACTCCCTCGGCTACGAAGTGGGCATGATCCATTACAGCTATCCCAAAGTGGATACCCTCGACAGCCAGGAGTTGTTCGGCGGCCTGACCCTGCTGGGCAGCCGCTTCGGCGCTGCCTTCAGCAACGACCCGGACAAACAGAACAGCACCCTGTTCGCCGACCTAAGTGGCAATCAGCCGTTCGGCATCGGGGTCAGCCTGAAATACACCACTCACCAGCTCAATACGCCGGTATCCGTTGACGGTGGATATGTAGGCAGTTTTACCGACTGGTCGGTGAAATTGTCCCGGCCGTTCATGGGTATCGACCTGGACTTGATCTACAGTGACTCAAGCCTGAGCGGCAGCGATTGCTCCGCCTATTCCGGCCACAATAGCGAATGCGACGGCCTGGTCACTCTCAAGGCTGTACGCGCCTTCTATTAATCGGCTGAACTGCCAGGCTCGTCCTGCGTTCACATAAAAGAACCCAATAAAAAACCAGGTCTTCGCAAGGGCTTGCCATGTCGCATTGGTTGAAACAGATCACCGTCATCCTCACGCTCAGCCTCGCCGTCGCCGCATGCACCCGCGTGGGCCTGGCTTACCGCAACCTCGATGTGATCATTCCCTGGACGCTCAGCGACTACCTGGACATGAACCGCCAGCAAAAAGACTGGTTGAACGAGCGGCTCAAGGAACACCTGCGCTGGCACTGCACCACACAATTACCCGGTTACCTCGACTGGCTGAATCGTTTACAGACCATGATCGAGACAAACCAGATCACCGACGCCGAGCTGCAAGCCCGTACCCAGGAAGCCAAACAAGCCATCGCCGAAACCGCCCGGGAAATTACCCCATCGGCCATCGAACTGTTGCAAGGGCTGGATGACAAGCAAGTCGCGGAAATGAACGACGCTTTCGCCAAGGACCTGCGCAAACGCCAGGAGGAATACCTCAAACCACCTCTAGAGCAACAGATCAAAGAGCGAAGCAAGCGCATGGAAAAACGCCTGAATGCCTGGCTCGGACCACTCAGCCCAACCCAACAGCAACGGGTGATGGCTTGGTCGAGCGCCCTGGGGGATCAGAACAAAGAATGGATTGCCAACCGCGTCCATTGGCAACAGCAATTCAGCGCGGCGGTCGCGCAACGTCAGAGTCCGCAATTCCCACAGCAAATCGAGACACTTCTGGTTGATCGCGAGAGTTTATGGACCCCCGCTTACCGTGTGGCCTATGCCAACACCGAAGCCCAGGCTCGGGCATTGCTGGTGGACTTGATGGCCGAGAGCACGCCGTTTCAGCGTCAACGGTTGCTGCATAAGATTGAAGACATGCGCAAGGACTTCACTGATTTGAAATGCCTGAAAGCGGCGCAACGAGGATAGGTTCTAAAGCTGCAAGCTTCACGCAATCTGAGCCTTCGACGCCACTTCATCAAACGTCAATTCATCCAGCGCATCTTCCTGCTCATCCAGCACCTGGCGCGGATGCTCATTTCCCGGGATGCTGCTGTCGATCAGGCTCAACAAACTCGAGCCCCGGGGTGTCAATATGTAATTCTCGCCATTGCCACCCTGATCCTCCGGCCGAGGCTCGATATACCCCCGCAACAGCAGTATTTTTTCGTACTCACCGGCCATCGTTTTCAGGCGATCCAGATTCTCGAACGGCTCGCCCGCGGAGGCTTTCGCCGCCGCATACTGCTCGGCATAAGGCCGTGGAGTGAAACTGCGGCCAGCACTGTTCTGCACTTCGTGCAGTAAATGCTCGATCAAATCCCAGTTATAAGTCGTCATCCTGATCAACCTCCAGTGCCCACGAGTGAAATGGCCTTCATAGGTTGTGACCGACAGGGAGTGCAGCCGTTCAGCCGAGTTCTTTCCCCCAACCGACCGGCGGCCTGTCGATTTGAGCGCAGGCCAAACGACTAGGCTGTGTAAGACGGTTTACCCCTCTGCGCGGATCGACTTTCGCCACAGCAAGCAGGAGAAATCAGCATGAACATTCAGACTCATCCGGTCGTGTCCCGGGAAGAATGGCTCGCCGCCCGCAAACAACACCTGGCCCACGAAAAAGCCTTCACCAAAGAACGAGACAAACTCAGCGCCGAACGCCGCGCCCTGCCCTGGGTAAAAATCGACAAACCCTACCGCTTTCAGGGCTCCAACGGCGAACTGAGCCTGACCGACCTGTTCGGCGGCCGCAGCCAGTTGATCGTCTACCACTTCATGTTCGCCGCTGGCTGGGACGAAGGCTGCCCAGGCTGCTCGTTCCTCTCCGACCACATCGACGGCGGCAACCAACACCTGGCCCACCACGACGTCGCCGTGGTCGCGGTTTCCCACGCACCGTTCGCCGAATTCCAACCGTTCAAACAGCGCATGGGCTGGAAATTCGATGTAAGCGCTCCATAAACCCCACCTAGTCAAAAGTGGGCGGCGCGTTTAGCTGTGGGGTCGAGGCTTGCAGTTCCACG
>NZ_JBWKWT010000007.1:0-261728 GCF_059422365.1 Pseudomonas sp. GW821-FHT01E10 | reverse complement strand
GCCGATGGTAGTGTGGGGTTTCCCCATGTGAGAGTAGGTCATCGTCAAGATTAAATTCCGAAACCCCTATCTGCGTACGCAGGTAGGGGTTTTGTTTTGCCCGCAGGAAAACTGACGTTTAGGGTTTCTATGCAACTGCTCGGTGCATGGCTATCATGCGGGCCTCATTGTGAGGCGAGACTTGCATGCTGACGTTGTTAAAGCTTCTTAAGGATGGTCGATTCCATTCGGGCCAGGCCCTGGGCGTCGCCTTGGGCGTCAGTCGTAGCGCTGTATGGAAGCAGCTTCAGCATTTGGAGGCTGAGCTCGGCTTATCCATTCATAAAGTGCGCGGTCGCGGCTATCAGCTGGCTGCGCCATTGACGCTGCTTGATCCTGTCGAGATATGCGCGCGTGAGCCTTCCTGTGAGTGGCCCATCCTGGTCCTCGACTCAATTGACTCTACCAATGCTGAAGCTTTGCGCGCTATCGAGCGTGGCCAGATCGCGCCATTTCTGGTGCTTGCCGAGCGGCAAACGGCCGGTCGCGGACGGCGTGGACGCAAGTGGGTGAGTCCGTTCGCAGAAAACATCTATTACAGCCTGGTGTTGCGCATTGAGGGTGGGATGCGGCAACTGGAAGGCTTGAGTCTAGTTGTTGGGCTCGCCGTACTGCAGGCCTTGCGAGAGCTTGGTATTTCAGGCGCGGGTTTGAAGTGGCCTAATGATGTTCTGGTTGGTCAGAAAAAAATTGCTGGAATATTGCTCGAATTAGTGGGCGATCCTGCAGATGTGTGTCACGTAGTGATCGGTGTCGGGATCAATGTGAACATGCAGATGACTGATGAGGTTGACCAGCAGTGGACGTCCATGCGGCTCGAGTCGGGTAAGGCGGTTGATCGCAATCACCTGGTTGCGAAGTTGGGGGTGATGCTCCGGGCCTACTTGAGTCGCCACCAGGTCGACGGATTTCCGGCTATCCGGGCGGAGTGGGAGCAAAATCATCTATGGCAGGGGCGCGCCGTGTCGTTGATTGCTGGAGCTAGTCAGATAGATGGAGAGGTGTTGGGTATCGATGGTCAGGGTGCCTTGCGCTTGAAGGTGGATGGCGTGGAAAAAGTCTTTAGTGGTGGTGAGCTCAGCCTGAGGTTGCGTGATGATACTTGAGCTCGATTGTGGAAACAGTTTCATCAAGTGGCGTGTGCTCGGCGCGGATGTCGGGCGGGTGGTTGGTGAGGGTGTCGTTGATTCGGATCTCGCGCTGCTTGAGGGTTTGAAGGGGCTCAAGGGGCTCGCTCTCAAGCATTGTCGGTTAGTGAGTGTCAGAACCGCTGAAGAAACCGGAGCCTTGATCTCTTCGTTGACAGAGGCTTTCGGCGTTTCCGTGGTGTGCGCCACACCGGCTCGCGAAATGTCCGGGGTTCGTAATGGCTATGAAGAGTTCGAGCGGCTAGGACTTGATCGCTGGCTTGCAATGCTCGGAGGATTTCACCTGGCTTCAGGTGCTTGTCTGGTGCTCGACTTCGGTACCGCGGTCACTGCTGATTTTGTCGCTAGGGATGGCGAGCATCTTGGAGGCTTCATCTGTCCGGGAATGCCCTTAATGCGTAACCAGTTGCGTACTCATACCCGTAGAATCCGCTATGGCGACCTTGCTGCCGAGCGTGCTTTGGAGAGTCTTGTTCCTGGGCGTACTACCGTCGAGGCGGTCGAGCGAGGTTGTGTGCTGATGTTGAGGGGCTTTGTTCAGGCTCAGCTAGATTTGGCGCGCAGTTATTGGGGGGAGGATTTCGCTGTATTCCTCACAGGAGGAGATGCTGATCTGGTCTCCGAGATTGTGCCTGGGGCCAGGGTGGTTCCAGATCTGGTGTTTGTAGGGTTGGCTATGGCGTGTCCCTTGTCTTGAGGTTTTTATGCGTTGGTTGTTCCTGCTGCTGCTTGTTCTCAATGTGTTCTATTACGTCTGGCACCAACAGGAGGCCCCGCTTCGCGCGAAGGATGTGACCCCCTTGAGTATGTATCGGGGCTCTCAGCAGGACATTCGTTTGTTGAGTGAGGCGACTGATACGACCCGAGATAAAGGAAAATCCACGCAGACAGAAAGCAGTTGTCTCTATCTGGGCGGTTCTGCCCGGCAGGAAGTCGCTCAGGCAATCGAGCATCGATTGAGTGGCATGGACATCAAGTTTCAGCCCTTGCCGAAGGATCTCCCTGAATATGCGGGTTACTGGGTGCGTGTGGCGCCGGAAAGCCGGCGTTTGCTGGATGACTTGCAGTTGCAAAGCCTTTCTAAAGAATTCAACGAGTTAAAACATAAAATAATGCCGTGTGAGGGGGTTGCACCTGTCGAATAGTTTGCATAGAATGGCGCCCGCTTCGCAGTGAAGACCTTTTAAAGGTTGACGGTGCGAAGCGAGGTCAACGCAGCTAACCTCAGGTTTTTAATGAGAAAATGCTTGACAGAAGGCTGGCATAGTATAGAATGCCGGCTCGCTTAGGAGGGGTTCCCGAGCGGCCAAAGGGATCAGACTGTAAATCTGACGTCTACGACTTCGAAGGTTCGAATCCTTCCCCCTCCACCATTTTTAGCGAGAGCTGCAAGCTCCGCGGGTATAGTTTAGTGGTAGAACCTCAGCCTTCCAAGCTGATGATGCGGGTTCGATTCCCGCTACCCGCTCCAGGTTTGCAGGTCCTGCAAAGTGTTACGCTCTTGTAGCTCAGTTGGTAGAGCACACCCTTGGTAAGGGTGAGGTCAGCGGTTCAAATCCGCTCAAGAGCTCCATATAACAAGGCAGATATGAAAATATCTGCCTTTGTTTTAATGGCTTGTAGATGCGCGTTGTTGCCTGAGAGGGTGTTGTGCATCTTTGGTGCTGGTGTGCATGGCCAGGATCGATGAGTAAATTGTTGTAAAGTCTTTTTCGGGCCGGCATAATGGTCGGCCTGATTTTGTTTTAGGTCAGTAGCTCAATTGGCAGAGCGACGGTCTCCAAAACCGTAGGTTGGGGGTTCGATTCCCTCCTGACCTGCCAGATTCACCAGGTGTGTCTGGCTTTCTTTTCACAGGATCTTCATAGATGACTCCTAAAGCTGAAGCTCAAGGCTCTCGCTTCGATCTACTCAAGTGGCTGGTAGTAGTTGCTTTGGTGATTGTTGGCGTTGTTGGCAATCAGTATTACTCTGCTTCGCCGATCCTGTACCGCGTGCTCGCTTTGCTGGTCATTGCTGCTGTAGCTGCCTTTGTAGGCCTGCAGACGGTTAAGGGCAAGTCTTTCTTTGTACTGGTTAAGGAAGCGCGCACCGAGATTCGTAAAGTCGTTTGGCCAACTCGCCAAGAAACTACGCAGACCACGTTGATCGTTGTGGCTGTTGTTCTGGTTATGGCGTTGCTGTTGTGGGGGCTTGATTCCCTGCTCGGTTGGCTTGTTTCCTTGATCGTCGGCTAAGGGTGTCCCGTGGCTAAGCGTTGGTACGTTGTGCATGCTTACTCCGGTTACGAGAAGCATGTCATGCGTTCGTTGATCGAGCGCGTAAAGCTGGCTGGCATGGAAGATGGCTTCGGCGAAATTCTGGTTCCCACTGAAGAAGTGGTTGAGATGCGTAATGGCCAGAAGCGCAAAAGCGAACGCAAATTCTTCCCTGGTTATGTGCTGGTTCAGATGGACATGAACGAGGGTACTTGGCACTTGGTCAAGGATACTCCTCGGGTGATGGGCTTCATCGGTGGTACTGCCGACAAGCCTGCACCAATCACAGATAAAGAAGCAGAAGCGATTCTGCGTCGCGTTGCTGATGGTAGCGACAAGCCGAAGCCGAAGACGTTGTTCGAGCCGGGTGAGTCGGTACGTGTCAACGACGGGCCGTTTGCCGATTTTACCGGCACGGTTGAAGAGGTTAACTACGAAAAGAGCCGGATCCAAGTGGCGGTGCTCATTTTCGGTCGCTCTACTCCGGTAGAGTTGGAGTTCAGTCAGGTCGAAAAGGTCTAGCTGAGCAAGCATCCCAACCCCGCAGCCCTAGGCTGTGGGGTTTTGTCGTCACTGGGATAAACGCGCAAGTAACCGGGGAGCCTTTCGAGGCGTTTGAACCCGTAATTGGAGTGCCTCATGGCCAAGAAGATTACCGCTTACATCAAGCTGCAAGTGAAGGCCGCTCAGGCTAACCCAAGCCCACCTGTTGGTCCTGCTCTGGGTCAGCACGGCGTGAACATCATGGAATTCTGCAAGGCTTTCAACGCCCGTACTCAGGGTCTTGAGCCAGGTCTGCCGACTCCAGTGATCATCACTGTCTACAGCGACCGTAGCTTCACGTTCGAAACCAAATCCACTCCTGCTTCGGTTCTGCTGAAGAAGGCGGCTGGTCTGACTAGCGGTTCCGCTCGTCCGAACACCGTTAAGGTTGGCACTGTGACTCGTGCTCAGCTGGAAGAAATCGCGAAAACCAAAAACGCGGATCTGACTGCAGCTGATATGGAAGCAGCCGTGCGTACTATCGCCGGTTCTGCTCGTAGCATGGGCCTTAACGTGGAGGGTGTGTAATGGCTAAGCTGACCAAGCGTCAAAAGGCTATCGCCGGCAAAATCGAAGCAGGCAAGGCCTACAACTTTGTAGACGCTGCTGCTCTGCTGTCCGAGCTGTCGACTGTCAAGTTCAGCGAGTCGTTCGACGTAGCTGTGAACCTGGGTGTTGACCCGCGTAAATCCGACCAGGTCGTTCGTAGCGCTACCGTGCTGCCGCACGGTACCGGCAAGACCGTTCGCGTTGCTGTGTTCACTCAGGGTCCAGCTGCCGAGGCCGCTCTGGCTGCCGGCGCTGACCGTGTAGGTATGGACGACCTGGCTGCCGAAATGAAAGGCGGCGACCTGAACTATGACGTAGTGATCGCATCCCCGGATGCAATGCGCGTTGTAGGTCAGTTGGGTCAGATCCTCGGTCCACGTGGTCTGATGCCTAACCCTAAAGTCGGCACAGTAACTCCAGACGTAGCTACCGCGGTTAAAAACGCCAAGGCTGGTCAGGTTCGTTATCGCACCGACAAAAACGGCATCATCCACACTTCCGTTGGCAAAGTCGGCTTCGATGCCGTCAAGCTGAAGGAAAACGTTGAAGCCCTGATCGCTGATCTGAAGCGTATCAAGCCAGCTTCCTCGAAAGGTATTTACGTCAAGCGCGTTACCCTGAGCACTACTATGGGCCCAGGTCTGGTCATCGACCAGGGTTCGCTCGACGCGTAAGACGCAGGTTGGCGCAAGTAATTGCGCCAATTGAAAGATTGGGGTCCCTGCCTGGCGGGGGCTATCCAAGACCGTAGGCGACGCAAGTCTTAAACCTCAAGCCTACGCAGATGGTGCTCCCGGTTCCTTACCGAATCAGACACCAAAACGACATCCGGTTTCGACTGGATGAAACGGTAACAAGCAGGAGTTAAACCCGTGGCAATTAAACTCGAAGACAAGAAGGCCATCGTCGCTGAAGTCAACGAGGCTGCCAAAGTCGCTCTGTCCGCTGTCGTGGCTGATGCCCGTGGCGTAACAGTAGGCGCGATGACCGGACTCCGTAAAGAGGCTCGTGAAGCTGGCGTTTATGTACGTGTCGTACGTAACACCCTGCTCAAGCGCGCTGTTGCTGACACTGAATTCAGTGTCCTCAACGACGTGTTCACCGGCCCTACCCTGATTGCATTCTCCAAAGAACATCCAGGCGCTGCTGCCCGGATTTTCAAAGAGTTCGCCAAGGGTCAGGACAAGTTCGAGATCAAGGCAGCTGCGTTTGATGGCAAGTTCCTTGCCGCTAACCAGATCGACGTGTTGGCTACCCTGCCGACCCGCGACGAAGCTATTGCGAAACTGATGAGCGTGATCCAAGGCGCTACCAGCAAGCTGGCTCGTACCCTGGCAGCCGTTCGCGACCAGAAAGAAGCTGCTGCTGCCTAAGGCACAGCGAGACCTTTCAAAATCATATGTTTAATTTGATGGCTGCGTAAGCTGTCACCCCAATACAGGATTCAAGTCATGTCTCTGACTAACGAACAAATCATCGAAGCAATCGGCCAGAAAACCGTTCTGGAAGTTGTTGAGCTGATCAAAGCAATGGAAGAAACCTTCGGCGTTACCGCTGCTGTTGCTGCTGCTGGTCCAGCTGCTGCTGCCGCTGTTGTTGAAGAGCAAACTGAATTCAACGTCATGCTGACCGAAGCTGGCGAGAAGAAAGTTAACGTGATCAAGGCTGTACGTGAACTGACCGGTCTGGGCCTGAAAGAAGCCAAGGCTGTAGTTGACGGCGCTCCTGCCATGGTTCTGGAAGCTGTTGCCAAAGACGCAGCTGACAAAGCCAAAGCAGCTCTGGAAGAAGCAGGCGCTAAAGTCGAGCTGAAATAAGCATCGACTTTGCTCCTCCAGCCCGAGCGTTAAGCGAAAGGCTGATGGCTGGTGGCTCTTGCCACCGGCCTTTTTCCGTTATTGGCAGCCGACTGGGTCGGTGCTGGTAACGAGCTGTATCCACCCGATGTGGTGGCGCAAACCATGGGGTTTGCACGATTTTCTGGCTGCTCCCGTCGGGAGGGGCCAAACAAGCAGGTGACCAAGCTGGGGAACGCTGATGGCTTACTCATATACTGAGAAAAAACGTATCCGCAAGGACTTTAGCAAGTTGCCGGACGTCATGGATGTGCCGTACCTCCTGGCCATCCAGCTGGATTCGTATCGTGAATTCTTGCAAGCGGGAGCGACTAAAGATCAGTTCCGCGACGTGGGCCTGCATGCGGCCTTCAAATCCGTTTTCCCGATCATCAGCTACTCCGGCAATGCTGCGCTGGAGTACGTCGGTTATCGCCTGGGCGAACCGGCATTTGATGTCAAAGAATGCGTATTGCGCGGTGTAACTTACGCCGTACCTTTGCGGGTAAAAGTGCGCCTGATCATTTTCGACAAAGAATCGTCGAACAAAGCGATCAAGGACATCAAAGAGCAAGAAGTCTACATGGGTGAAATCCCCCTGATGACTGAGAACGGTACCTTCGTAATCAACGGTACCGAGCGTGTAATCGTTTCCCAGCTGCACCGTTCCCCGGGCGTGTTCTTCGACCACGACCGTGGCAAGACGCACAGCTCCGGCAAACTGCTGTACTCCGCGCGCATCATTCCTTACCGCGGTTCGTGGCTGGACTTCGAGTTCGACCCGAAAGATTGCGTATTTGTGCGTATCGACCGTCGCCGCAAGCTGCCTGCATCGGTACTGCTGCGCGCGCTGGGCTATACCACTGAAGAAGTGCTGGACGCGTTCTACACCACCAACGTCTTCCATGTGCAGGGTGAAAACCTCAGCCTGGAACTGGTGCCTCAGCGCCTGCGTGGTGAAATTGCTGTCCTCGATATTCAGGATGACAAAGGCAAGGTTATTGTCGAGCAAGGTCGTCGTATCACCGCTCGCCACATCAACCAGCTGGAAAAAGCCGGGATCAAAGAGCTGCAAGTGCCTCTGGACTACGTCCTGGGTCGCACTACCGCCAAGGTCATCGTGCATCCGGCTACCGGCGAAATCCTGGCAGAGTGCAACACCGAGCTGAACACCGAAATCCTGGCAAAAATTGCCAAGGCGGGCGTTGTTCGCATCGAAACTCTGTACACCAACGATATCGACTGCGGTCCGTTCGTCTCCGACACCCTGAAGATCGACTCCACCAGCAACCAATTGGAAGCGCTGGTCGAGATCTATCGCATGATGCGTCCAGGCGAGCCGCCAACCAAGGACGCTGCCGAGACACTGTTCAACAACCTGTTCTTCAGTCCTGAGCGCTATGACCTGTCTGCGGTCGGCCGGATGAAGTTCAACCGTCGTATCGGTCGTACCGAGATCGAAGGTTCGGGCGTGTTGTGCAAAGAAGACATCGTCGCGGTTCTGAAGACTCTGGTCGACATCCGTAACGGTAAAGGCATCGTCGATGACATCGACCACCTGGGTAACCGTCGTGTTCGCTGCGTAGGCGAAATGGCCGAGAACCAGTTCCGCGTTGGCCTGGTACGTGTTGAGCGTGCGGTCAAAGAGCGTCTGTCGATGGCTGAAAGCGAAGGCCTGATGCCGCAAGACCTGATCAACGCCAAGCCAGTGGCTGCGGCGGTGAAAGAGTTCTTCGGTTCCAGTCAGCTGTCCCAGTTCATGGACCAGAACAACCCGCTGTCCGAGATCACCCACAAGCGTCGTGTCTCTGCACTCGGCCCAGGCGGTTTGACTCGCGAACGTGCAGGCTTCGAAGTCCGTGACGTACACCCGACTCACTACGGTCGTGTATGCCCGATTGAAACGCCGGAAGGTCCGAACATCGGTCTGATCAACTCCCTGGCCGCCTATGCGCGCACCAACCAGTACGGCTTCCTCGAGAGCCCGTACCGCGTGGTGAAAGACGCTCTGGTCACCGACGAGATCGTTTTCCTGTCCGCCATCGAAGAAGCTGATCACGTGATCGCTCAGGCTTCGGCCACGATGAACGACAAGAAAGTCCTGATCGACGAGCTGGTAGCTGTTCGTCACTTGAACGAGTTCACCGTCAAGGCGCCGGAAGATGTCACCTTGATGGACGTGTCGCCGAAGCAGGTAGTTTCGGTTGCTGCGTCGCTGATCCCGTTCCTCGAGCACGACGACGCCAACCGTGCGTTGATGGGTTCGAACATGCAGCGTCAAGCTGTACCAACCCTGCGTGCTGACAAGCCGCTGGTAGGTACCGGCATGGAGCGTAACGTGGCTCGCGACTCCGGCGTTTGCGTCGTGGCTCGTCGTGGCGGCGTGATCGATTCCGTCGACGCCAGCCGTATCGTGGTTCGTGTTGCTGATGATGAAGTTGAAACCGGCGAAGCTGGTGTCGACATCTACAACCTGACCAAGTACACCCGCTCCAACCAGAACACCTGCATCAACCAGCGTCCGCTGGTGAGCAAAGGTGATCGGGTTCAGCGCAGCGACATCATGGCCGACGGTCCGTCCACCGATATGGGTGAACTGGCTCTGGGTCAGAACATGCGCATCGCGTTCATGGCATGGAACGGCTTCAACTTCGAAGACTCCATCTGCCTGTCCGAGCGTGTTGTTCAGGAAGACCGTTTCACCACGATCCACATCCAGGAACTGACCTGTGTGGCGCGTGACACCAAGCTTGGGCCAGAGGAAATCACTGCAGACATCCCGAACGTGGGTGAAGCTGCACTGAACAAGCTGGACGAAGCCGGTATCGTTTACGTAGGTGCTGAAGTAGGCGCAGGCGACATCCTGGTAGGTAAGGTCACTCCGAAAGGCGAGACCCAACTGACTCCGGAAGAAAAACTGCTGCGTGCGATCTTCGGTGAAAAAGCCAGCGACGTTAAAGACACCTCCCTGCGTGTGCCTACCGGCACCAAGGGTACTGTCATCGACGTACAGGTCTTCACCCGTGACGGCGTTGAGCGTGATGCTCGTGCACTGTCGATCGAGAAGACTCAACTCGACGAGATCCGCAAGGACCTGAACGAAGAGTTCCGTATCGTTGAAGGCGCTACTTTCGAACGTCTGCGTTCCGCTCTGGTCGGCCACAAAGCCGAAGGCGGCGCCGGTCTGAAGAAAGGTCAGGAAATCACCGACGAAGTTCTCGACGGTCTTGAGCACGGCCAGTGGTTCAAGCTGCGCATGGCTGAAGATGCTCTGAACGAGCAGCTCGAGAAGGCTCAGGCCTACATCGTTGATCGCCGCCGTCTGCTGGACGACAAGTTCGAAGACAAGAAGCGCAAGCTGCAGCAGGGCGATGACCTGGCTCCAGGCGTGCTGAAAATCGTCAAGGTTTACCTGGCAATCCGTCGCCGCATCCAGCCGGGCGACAAGATGGCCGGTCGTCACGGTAACAAGGGTGTGGTCTCCGTGATCATGCCGGTTGAAGACATGCCGCACGATGCCAATGGCACCCCGGTCGACGTCGTCCTCAACCCGTTGGGCGTACCTTCGCGTATGAACGTTGGTCAGATCCTTGAAACCCACCTGGGCCTCGCGGCCAAAGGTCTGGGCGAGAAGATCAACCGGATGGTCGAAGAGCAGCGTAAGGTTGCTGAACTTCGCACCTTCCTGGACGAGATCTACAACCAGATCGGCGGTCGTAACGAAGATCTGGATAGCTTCTCCGACCAGGAAATCCTGGATCTGGCGAAGAACCTGCGTGGCGGCGTTCCAATGGCCACTCCAGTGTTCGACGGCGCCAAGGAAAGCGAAATCAAGGCCATGCTGAAACTGGCAGACCTGCCAGAAAGCGGCCAGATGCAGCTGACCGACGGCCGTACCGGCAACAAGTTCGAGCGCCCGGTTACTGTTGGCTACATGTACATGCTGAAGCTGAACCACTTGGTAGACGACAAGATGCACGCTCGTTCTACCGGTTCGTACAGCCTGGTTACCCAGCAGCCGCTGGGTGGTAAGGCGCAGTTCGGTGGTCAGCGTTTCGGGGAGATGGAGGTCTGGGCACTGGAAGCATACGGTGCTGCTTACACTCTGCAAGAAATGCTCACAGTGAAGTCGGACGATGTGAACGGCCGGACCAAGATGTACAAAAACATCGTGGACGGCGATCACCGTATGGAGCCGGGCATGCCCGAGTCCTTCAACGTGTTGATCAAGGAAATTCGTTCCCTCGGCATCGATATCGATCTGGAAACCGAATAACACGTGACGCGAATCGAGAGCGGGGCAGGATTGCCCGCTCTCTGCTCCGCCAGGAGGAAAGGCCTTGAAAGACCTACTGAATTTGCTGAAAAACCAGGGTCAAGTCGAAGAGTTCGACGCCATCCGTATTGGATTGGCATCGCCTGAGATGATCCGTTCGTGGTCGTTCGGTGAAGTTAAAAAGCCGGAAACCATCAACTACCGTACGTTCAAACCTGAGCGTGACGGCCTGTTCTGCGCCAAGATCTTTGGCCCGGTAAAGGATTACGAGTGCCTGTGCGGTAAGTACAAGCGCTTGAAGCACCGTGGTGTGATCTGCGAGAAGTGCGGCGTTGAAGTCGCGCTGGCAAAAGTTCGTCGTGAGCGCATGGCGCACATCGAGCTGGCCTCGCCAGTAGCCCACATCTGGTTCCTGAAATCGCTGCCGTCCCGTATCGGCTTGCTGATGGACATGACCCTGCGTGATATCGAGCGCGTTCTCTACTTCGAGAGCTATGTCGTTATCGATCCAGGCATGACCACCCTTGAAAAGGGTCAGCTGCTCAACGACGAGCAGTACTTCGAAGCGCTGGAAGAGTTCGGCGACGATTTCGATGCCCGCATGGGTGCCGAAGCTGTCCGTGAACTGCTGCACGCTATCGACCTGGAGCACGAGATTGGCCGTCTGCGTGAAGAGATTCCGCAAACCAACTCCGAAACCAAAATCAAAAAGCTGTCCAAGCGTCTGAAGTTGATGGAAGCCTTCCAGGGTTCCGGCAACCTGCCAGAGTGGATGGTGCTGACCGTTCTGCCGGTTCTGCCGCCAGATCTGCGTCCACTGGTCCCATTGGATGGCGGTCGTTTCGCGACTTCCGACCTCAACGATCTGTATCGTCGAGTGATCAACCGTAACAACCGTTTGAAGCGCCTGCTTGATCTGTCCGCTCCGGACATCATCGTGCGCAACGAAAAGCGTATGTTGCAGGAAGCCGTCGACGCACTGCTCGACAACGGTCGTCGTGGCCGCGCTATCACCGGTTCCAACAAGCGTCCTCTGAAATCCTTGGCTGACATGATCAAGGGTAAGCAAGGTCGTTTCCGTCAGAACTTGCTCGGTAAGCGTGTTGACTACTCCGGTCGTTCGGTAATTACCGTAGGTCCGACCCTGCGTCTGCACCAGTGCGGTCTGCCGAAGAAGATGGCTCTCGAGCTGTTCAAGCCGTTCATTTTCGGCAAGCTGGAAATGCGTGGTCTTGCTACCACCATCAAAGCGGCCAAGAAGATGGTTGAGCGTGAGCTGCCAGAGGTTTGGGACGTTCTCGCTGAAGTGATTCGCGAACACCCGGTTCTCCTCAACCGTGCACCGACCCTTCACCGTCTGGGTATCCAGGCGTTTGAACCGGTACTGATCGAAGGTAAGGCTATCCAGCTGCACCCTCTGGTCTGTGCTGCGTACAACGCCGACTTCGACGGCGACCAAATGGCCGTGCACGTACCGCTGACGCTGGAAGCCCAGCTGGAAGCGCGTGCGTTGATGATGTCGACCAACAACATTCTGTCGCCAGCCAACGGTGAGCCAATCATCGTTCCTTCGCAGGACGTTGTATTGGGTCTGTACTACATGACTCGTGAAGCGATCAACGCCAAAGGCGAAGGTCGTGTGTTCGCGGATCTGCAGGAAGTTGACCGTGTGTTCCGTGCCGGCGAAGCCGCACTGCACGCCAAGGTCAAGGTGCGGATCAACGAAACCGTGAACGATCGTGATGGCGGCAGCGTGACCAACACTCGTATCGTCGACACTACCGTCGGCCGTGCGCTGTTGTTCCAGGTTGTGCCAAAAGGTCTGTCCTTCGACGTCGTCAACCTGCCGATGAAAAAGAAAGCGATCTCCAAGCTGATCAACCAGTGCTACCGCGTGGTTGGTTTGAAAGAGACCGTGATCTTCGCTGACCAGTTGATGTACACCGGTTTTGCCTATTCGACCATCTCCGGCGTTTCCATCGGTGTTAACGACTTCGTTATCCCGGATGAAAAAGCCCGCATCATCGGTGCCGCCACCGACGAAGTGAAAGAGATCGAAAGTCAGTACGCCTCCGGCCTGGTAACCCAGGGCGAGAAGTACAACAAAGTGATCGACCTTTGGTCCAAGGCGAACGACGAAGTATCCAAGGCGATGATGGCCAACCTCTCGAAAGAGAAAGTCATTGACCGCCATGGCGTCGAAGTTGACCAGGAATCCTTCAACTCGATGTACATGATGGCCGACTCGGGCGCACGGGGTTCTGCTGCGCAGATCCGTCAGCTCGCCGGTATGCGTGGCCTGATGGCCAAGCCGGACGGTTCCATCATCGAAACGCCGATTACTGCGAACTTCCGTGAAGGTTTGAGCGTACTTCAGTACTTCATCTCTACTCACGGTGCTCGTAAAGGTCTGGCGGATACCGCGTTGAAAACTGCGAACTCCGGTTACCTGACTCGTCGTCTGGTAGACGTGGCGCAGGATCTGGTTGTGACCGAGATCGATTGCGGTACCGAACATGGCCTGGTGATGACTCCGCACATTGAAGGCGGTGACGTTGTTGAGCCGTTGGGTGAGCGCGTATTGGGTCGTGTCATCGCCCGTGACGTATTCAAGCCAGGTACCGAGGAAGTTATCGTTCCTGCCGGCACTCTGGTAGACGAGAAGTGGGTCGAGTTCATCGAGCTGAACAGCATCGACGAAGTGATCGTGCGTTCGCCGATCAGCTGCGAAACCCGCTACGGCATTTGCGCCAAGTGCTACGGCCGTGACTTGGCTCGTGGTCACCAGGTGAACATCGGTGAAGCGGTCGGCGTTATCGCTGCCCAGTCCATCGGTGAGCCGGGTACCCAGCTGACCATGCGTACGTTCCACATCGGTGGTGCGGCAAGCCGGACCTCCGCAGCCGACAGCGTTCAGGTGAAGAATGGCGGTACCGTCCGTCTGCATAACCTGAAGCACGTTGAGCGAGTGGACGGTTGCCTGGTTGCTGTGTCCCGTTCCGGTGAGCTGGCAATCGCTGATGACTTCGGTCGTGAGCGTGAGCGCTACAAGCTGCCGTACGGTGCTGTGATTTCGGTTAAAGAAGGTGACAAGGTCGACGCTGGCGCAATCGTGGCCAAGTGGGATCCGCACACTCACCCAATCGTTACCGAAATGAAAGGTACCGTGACCTACGTGGGCATGGAAGAAGGCATCACGATCAAGCGTCAGACTGACGAATTGACCGGTATGACCAACATTGAAGTACTCGATGCCAAAGACCGTCCAGCTGCCGGTAAAGATATCCGTCCTGCTGTGAAGATGGTTGATGACAACGGCAAGGATCTCTTGCTGCCGGGTACCGACGTAATTGCTCAGTACTTCCTGCCTGCTAACGCCCTGGTCGGTGTAGCGGACGGTGCGAAAATCGCGATCGGTGATGTTATCGCTCGTATTCCGCAAGAGACTTCGAAGACCCGTGACATCACCGGTGGTCTGCCGCGTGTTGCCGACTTGTTCGAAGCCCGTCGTCCGAAAGAAGCCTCGATTCTGGCTGAAGTCAGCGGCACCATCGCGTTCGGTAAAGAGACCAAAGGCAAGCGCCGTCTGGTTATCACCCCGAACGACGGTAGCGATCCGTACGAAGAGCTGATTCCGAAGTGGCGTCACTTGAACGTCTTCGAAGGCGAACAGGTAAACCGCGGCGAAGTTATCTCCGACGGTCCGAGCGATCCACACGACATCCTGCGTCTGCTGGGTGTGAGTGCGCTGGCCAAGTACATTGTGAACGAGATCCAGGACGTTTACCGTCTGCAAGGCGTGAAGATCAACGACAAGCACATCGAGACCATCCTGCGTCAGATGCTGCGTAAAGTTGAGATCGCTGAATCCGGCGATTCCAGTTTCATCAAGGGCGACCAGATGGAATTGACTCACGTGCTGGTAGAGAACGAGCGTCTGAGCAATGAAGACAAATTTGTCTCCAAGTTCACTCGTGTTCTGCTGGGTATCACCAAGGCGTCGTTGTCCACCGAATCGTTCATCTCGGCGGCTTCCTTCCAGGAAACCACTCGCGTACTGACCGAGGCGGCGGTAACCGGCAAGCGCGATTACCTGCGCGGCCTGAAAGAAAACGTGGTCGTGGGTCGTCTGATCCCGGCCGGTACCGGTCTGGCTTATCACAGCGAGCGCAAGCGCCGCCGTGATGCTGACAAACCGTTGCGCGTGAGCGCCAGTGAAGTGGAAGCTGCACTGACCGAAGCGCTGAACTCGAGCGGTAACTGAGTTCTGCGGTAGTAAATGAGTGCAGGCCCTGATCGCTCCGTTCATCCAGTCGAGACAATTTGTCGAGGTTGGATGGGGGGGAGGTCGGGGCCTTGCCTTGACTGGGGGCAAGATCCTCTTTAGACTCTTGTACCCCTAAATTTGGCGGGGATTCGTTCCTGCCATTTTGCTTTTCTTGCAAGACAATAGCGTCGCAAGACAACAGTGGAGCTAGTAGATGGCAACTATCAACCAGCTGGTACGTCAGCCGCGTAAGCGTATCGTCGAGAAATCCGACGTGCCTGCGCTGCAGAACTGCCCGCAACGTCGTGGCGTATGCACCCGTGTGTATACCACTACGCCGAAAAAACCTAACTCGGCACTGCGTAAAGTATGCCGTGTGCGTCTGACCAACGGTTTCGAGGTTTCCTCGTACATCGGCGGTGAAGGCCACAACCTGCAAGAGCACAGCGTGGTACTGATCCGCGGCGGTCGTGTAAAAGACTTGCCAGGTGTTCGTTACCACACCGTTCGCGGCTCTTTGGATACTTCCGGCGTTAAAGGTCGTAACCAAGGTCGTTCGAAGTACGGTACCAAGCGTCCGAAGTAATAGTCGCTTGCAGCAAAAAACCGATTTCTATTTTTCTGAGTCGATAAGAGTAAGGTCGGAGGCGTCCCGAAAGGGCACCGATTCCGAGCGAACCTGAAGACCGTTTGAGGGCTTATCCATGCCAAGAAGACGCGTAGCAGCCAAGCGCGAAGTGCTTGACGATCCAAAATACGGAAGCCAAATCCTGGCCAAGTTCATGAACCACGTGATGGAAAGCGGCAAAAAAGCCGTTGCCGAGCGTATCGTTTATGGCGCGCTGGAAAAGGTTAAAGAACGCAAGAACAGCGACCCCCTGGAAATCTTCGAGAAAGCTCTCGACGCCATCGCTCCGCTGGTCGAAGTAAAGTCGCGCCGTGTAGGCGGTGCTACTTACCAGGTTCCGGTCGAAGTTCGTCCGTCCCGTCGTAACGCGCTGGCAATGCGCTGGTTGGTAGACTTCGCCCGTAAGCGCGGCGAGAAGTCTATGGCTCTGCGTTTGGCTGGCGAACTGTTGGACGCTGCTGAAGGTAAAGGTGCTGCTGTTAAGAAGCGTGAAGACGTGCACCGTATGGCTGAAGCCAACAAGGCTTTCTCGCACTACCGCTTCTAATTTTAGCTTCACTAATTTTGCGAGGGCTTTATGGCTCGTACTACTCCGATTAGCCGCTACCGTAACATCGGTATCGTTGCTCACGTGGATGCTGGTAAAACCACCACCACCGAGCGCGTCCTTTTTTACACTGGCAAAAGTCACAAAATGGGCGAGGTGCATGACGGCGCCGCGACCACAGACTGGATGGTGCAGGAGCAGGAGCGTGGTATTACCATTACTTCTGCTGCTATCACCGCCTTCTGGAAAGGTTCTGAGAAGCAGTACTCGCACGAACACCGTTTCAACGTTATCGATACCCCGGGCCACGTAGACTTCACTATTGAAGTTGAACGCTCCCTGCGCGTACTCGACGGCGCTGTCGTTGTGTTCTGCGGTACTTCGGGTGTTGAGCCTCAGTCGGAAACCGTATGGCGTCAGGCCAACAAGTACGGCGTTCCACGTCTTGTTTACGTAAACAAGATGGACCGTGCTGGCGCTAACTTCCTGCGCGTGATCGGTCAGATCAAGCAGCGTCTGGGTCACACTCCGGTGCCAATCCAGTTGGCTATCGGTTCCGAAGACAACTTCCAGGGTCAGATCGATCTGATCAACATGCAAGCTGTCTACTGGAATGACTCTGACAAGGGTATGGTCCCTGTTCGCAAGGACATTCCTGCCGAGCTGCAAGAGCTGGCTGAAGAGTGGCGCAGCAACATGGTCGAGGCTGCGGCCGAAGCCAACGAAGAGCTGATGAACAAGTATCTCGAAGGGGAAGAGCTCTCCATCGAGGAAATCAAGGCCGCTCTGCGTCAGCGTACTATCGCTGGTGAGATCGTTCTGGCTGTTTGCGGTTCTTCCTTCAAGAACAAGGGTGTTCCCCTGGTTCTCGACGCCGTTATCGACTTCCTGCCTGCTCCTACCGACATTCCTGCTATCAAGGGTTCCAACCCGGATAACGAGGAAGAGGAAATGGAGCGTCATGCAAGCGACGACGAGCCTTTCGCGGCTCTGGCGTTCAAGATCGCTACCGACCCATTCGTGGGTACCTTGACCTTTGTTCGGGTTTACTCGGGCGTGTTGGCCTCCGGCGACGGCGTGATCAACTCGGTAAAAGGCAAGAAAGAGCGCGTGGGTCGTATGGTGCAAATGCACGCAAACGCCCGTGAAGAAATCAAGGAAGTACGCGCTGGTGACATCGCGGCCTTGATCGGCATGAAGGACGTCACCACTGGTGAAACTTTGTGCAACGCTGACAAGCCAATCATCCTGGTTCGCATGGACTTCCCGGAGCCGGTTATTTCGGTTGCCGTAGAGCCTAAGACCAAGGATGACCAGGAAAAAATGGGTATCGCTCTGGGCAAGCTTGCTCAGGAAGACCCGTCTTTCCGCGTCAAAACTGATGAAGAGACTGGTCAAACGATCATCTCCGGCATGGGCGAGCTGCACCTGGACATCCTGGTTGACCGGATGCGCCGTGAGTTCAACGTCGAAGCCAACATCGGTAAGCCTCAAGTTTCGTACCGTGAGCGCATCACGAAGAGCTGCGAAATCGAAGGCAAGTTCGTTCGTCAGTCCGGCGGTCGTGGCCAGTTTGGTCATTGCTGGATCCGTTTTGCACCTGCTGACGAAGGTCAGGAAGGTCTGCAATTCCTGAACGAAGTAGTGGGTGGTGTGGTTCCTAAGGAATACATCCCGGCTATCCAGAAGGGTATCGAAGAGCAGATGAAGAACGGTGTTGTTGCCGGCTATCCGCTGATCGGCCTGAAGGCTACCGTGTTTGATGGTTCTTACCACGACGTCGACTCGAACGAGATGGCGTTTAAGGTGGCTGCTTCCATGGCGACCAAGCAACTGGCCCAGAAGGGTGGTGGTGAGTTGCTTGAGCCGATCATGGCGGTAGAGGTTGTTACGCCTGAAGACTATATGGGTGACGTGATGGGCGACCTTAACCGTCGTCGCGGCATGATTCTGGGTATGGAAGATACGGTTTCCGGTAAAGTAATTCGTGCCGAGGTTCCGTTGGGCGAGATGTTCGGTTATGCGACCGACGTTCGTTCCATGTCTCAGGGTCGCGCAAGCTACTCTATGGAATTCAAAAAATACAATACGGCTCCGTCGCACATCGTCGAAACCGTTACCAAAAAACAAGGCTGATTCAGTCCTTTAGGCAAGGAGTTAATTGTCGTGGCTAAAGAAAAATTTGATCGTTCCCTACCGCACGTCAACGTTGGCACTATCGGTCACGTTGACCACGGTAAAACCACTCTGACCGCTGCTCTGACTCGCGTCTGCTCCGAAGTTTTCGGTTCGGCTCGTGTTGACTTCGACAAGATCGACAGCGCACCAGAAGAGAAAGCTCGCGGTATCACCATCAACACCGCTCACGTTGAGTACAACTCGAAGATCCGTCACTACGCTCACGTTGACTGCCCAGGTCACGCTGACTATGTGAAGAACATGATCACTGGTGCTGCTCAAATGGACGGCGCTATCCTGGTTTGCTCGGCCGCTGATGGTCCGATGCCGCAAACCCGTGAGCACATCCTGCTGTCCCGTCAGGTAGGCGTTCCGTACATCGTGGTTTTCCTGAACAAGGCTGACCTGGTAGACGACGCTGAGCTGCTGGAACTGGTTGAGATGGAAGTGCGCGATCTGCTGAGCACTTACGACTTCCCAGGCGACGACACTCCAATCATCATCGGCTCCGCTCGTATGGCGCTGGATGGTCTGGACGATAACGAGATGGGCACCACTGCCGTCAAGAAACTGGTTGAAACTCTGGACAGCTACATCCCAGAACCAGTTCGTCTGACTGACAAGCCGTTCCTGATGCCAATCGAAGACGTATTCTCGATCTCGGGTCGCGGTACTGTTGTGACTGGTCGTATCGAGCGCGGTATCGTTCGCGTTCAGGATCCACTGGAAATCGTTGGTCTGCGTGACACTACCGTCACCACCTGCACCGGTGTTGAAATGTTCCGCAAACTGCTCGACGAAGGTCGTGCTGGCGAGAACTGCGGCGTGCTGCTGCGCGGCACCAAGCGTGATGACGTGGAGCGTGGTCAGGTTCTGGTTAAGCCAGGTACCGTTAAGCCGCACACCAAGTTCACTGCAGAAGTTTACGTTCTGAGCAAAGAAGAAGGCGGTCGTCACACTCCGTTCTTCAAAGGCTACCGTCCACAGTTCTACTTCCGTACTACTGACGTGACTGGTAACTGCGAGCTGCCAGAAGGCGTTGAAATGGTAATGCCAGGCGATAACATTCAAATGACTGTTACCCTGATCAAAACCATCGCAATGGAAGACGGTCTGCGTTTCGCTATTCGCGAAGGCGGCCGTACCGTTGGTGCTGGCGTTGTAGCTAAAATCATCGAGTAAGCTTCTCTTCTGAGATAGCTTCGATGCTTTGAAAAAGCCCCCGCTCAGCGGGGGCTTTTTTATTGGGTTGACACCTATCGGGGGCGTCTATAGAATTGCGCCTCCTTTTAACGGGCGTATTGCGCCCGGTGGGAATAGCAGCCGGAGTCTGAAATCCAATGCAAAATCAGCAAATCCGTATCAGGTTGAAGGCTTTTGACCATCGCCTGATCGACCAATCCACCCAGGAAATCGTGGAAACCGCGAAACGTACTGGTGCTCAAGTGCGTGGTCCAATTCCACTGCCTACCCGTAAAGAGCGGTTCACCGTTCTGGTCTCCCCGCACGTCAACAAAGACGCGCGTGACCAGTACGAGATCCGTACTCATAAGCGCGTTCTGGACATCGTCCAGCCAACGGATAAAACCGTTGATGCTCTTATGAAGCTTGATCTTGCGGCCGGTGTGGAAGTGCAGATCAGCCTCGGCTAAGACTCGGTCTTAGTCGTGTAACGCTCTGAAATGGGCGGCCATAGCGGGTGAAAGCCCCGTACACTCATGAGGTTTACAACATGACTATTGGTGTAGTCGGTCGTAAATGCGGTATGACCCGTATTTTCACCGAAGAAGGTGTCTCCATTCCGGTCACGGTCATTGAGATCGAGCCGAATCGCGTCACCCAGTTCAAAACTGAAGAGACCGATGGCTATCGTGCAGTGCAAGTCACTGTAGGCGAGCGTCGTGCTTCGCGTGTTACAGCTGCGCAAGCTGGCCACTTCGCTAAGGCGAACGTTGCCGCTGGTCGTACCGTGATGGAATTCCGCCTTGAAGAAGGCGAGTACCAGGCCGGCGATCTGATCAATGCTGAAATCTTCGCTGCTGGTCAACTGGTTGATGTAACCGGTCAGTCCAAAGGTAAAGGCTTCCAGGGTACGATCAAGCGTTGGAATTTCCGCGGGCAAGATAACACCCACGGTAACTCCGTATCCCACCGCGTTCCAGGCTCTATCGGCCAGTGCCAGACTCCTGGTCGTGTATTCAAGGGCAAAAAAATGTCCGGTCATATGGGCGCTGAGCGCGTGACCGTGCAGTCCCTCGAAGTAGTGCGCGTGGACGCTGAACGCAATCTGTTGTTGGTCAAGGGCGCTGTTCCTGGCGCTACTGGCGGCAACTTGGTTGTACGTCCAGCAGCCAAGGCTCGCGGTTAAGGGGAAGCTGACATGCAATTAAATGTAAATGACGCTCAAGCGATCGAAGTTTCCGAACTGACATTTGGCGGCGAATTCAACGAGACGCTGGTTCACCAAGCAGTCGTGGCCTACATGGCCGGCGGCCGTCAAGGTAGCAAGCAGCAAAAGACCCGTTCCGACGTTCGTGGTGGCGGTAAGCGCCCATGGCGTCAGAAAGGTACTGGCCGTGCTCGTGCCGGTACTATCCGTAGCCCAATCTGGCGTGGCGGCGGTACCACTTTCGCAGCTCGTCCTCAGGATCACTCCCAGAAGCTGAACAAGAAGATGTATCGCGCAGCAATGCGTTCCATCCTTGCTGAGCTGGTGCGTACTGATCGTCTGGTCGTGGTTCAGGATTTCGCTGTTGAAACGCCGAAAACCAAAGACCTGCTGGGCAAACTGAACAACATGAGCCTGACCGACGTTCTGATCGTGTCGGACGCTGTTGATCAGAACCTGTACCTGGCTGCTCGTAACCTGCCGCACGTTGATGTACGTGATGTGCAAGGTTCCGATCCAGTTAGTCTGATCGCATACGACAAGGTGTTGATCACCGTGTCGGCCGTGAAGAAATTCGAGGAGCTGCTGGGATGAACCAGGAACGCGTATTTAAAGTTCTGCTTGGCCCGCACGTTTCCGAGAAGGCTACGGTTCTGGCAGACAAGAAAGGCCAGTTCGTTTTCAAGGTTGCCACTGACGCAACCAAGCTGGAAATCAAGAAGGCCGTCGAAAGCCTGTTCAGCGTGAAAGTAGAGCGTGTTACTACCCTGAATGTTCTGGGTAAGAGCAAGCGCACTGCTCGCGGTCTGGGCAAGCGTAATGACTGGAAGAAGGCAGTTATCTCCCTTCAGCCAGGCCAAGATCTCGATTTCAGCAGCAGTGCTGAGTAAGGAAGGGGTGCATCATGGCAATCGTTAAATGCAAACCGACTTCCCCTGGCCGCCGTTTTGTGGTCAAGGTGGTCAACCAGGAGCTGCATAAAGGCGCTCCTCACGCACCGCTGCTCGAGAAAAAATCGAAGTCTGGTGGTCGTAACAACAATGGTCGTATTACCACTCGTCACATCGGTGGTGGCCATAAGCAGCATTATCGTCTGGTCGATTTCCGTCGCAACGACAAAGATGGCATCGCTGCCACTGTTGAGCGTATCGAATACGATCCAAACCGTACTGCTCACATCGCTCTGCTGCTGTACGCAGATGGCGAGCGTCGCTACATCATCGCGCCTAAAGGCGTGAGTGCTGGCGACCAGCTGATCGCAGGTGCTCTGGCACCGATCAAGCCGGGCAACGCTCTGCAACTGCGTAACATTCCAGTTGGTAGCACCGTACACGGCATCGAATTGAAGCCAGGTAAAGGCGCGCAAATCGCTCGTTCCGCTGGTGCTTCGGCTCAGCTGATCGCTCGTGAAGGTGTCTACGTGACCCTGCGTCTGCGTTCTGGTGAGATGCGTAAAGTGCTGGCTGAATGCCGCGCGACCCTGGGCGAAGTCTCGAACTCCGAGCACAGCCTGCGTTCGCTGGGTAAAGCTGGTGCCAAACGCTGGCGTGGCGTTCGCCCAACCGTTCGTGGTGTTGCCATGAACCCGGTTGACCACCCACATGGTGGTGGTGAAGGTCGTACCTCTGGTGGTCGTCATCCGGTATCGCCATGGGGCTTCCCGACTAAGGGCGCGAAGACTCGTGGTAATAAGCGTACCGACAAAATGATCGTCCGTCGTCGCAAGTAAATAGAGGGATACGACAGTGCCACGTTCTCTGAAAAAAGGTCCTTTTATCGATCTTCACCTACTGAAGAAGATCGAAGTGGCGGCGGAAAAGAACGATCGCAAACCAGTTAAAACCTGGTCGCGTCGCTCGATGATCCTGCCACAAATGGTCGGTCTGACCATCGCAGTACACAACGGTCGTCAACACGTCCCAGTTCTCGTTAACGAAGACATGGTCGGCCACAAACTGGGCGAGTTCGCCGGTACCCGCACATATCGTGGGCACGTGGCAGACAAGAAAGCCAAGCGTTAAGGGGTTAGGAAATGGAAGTAGCCGCTAAGTTGTCGGGCGCTCGAATCTCCGCCCAGAAAGCCCGCTTGGTCGCCGACCAGATCCGCGGGAAGAAGGTGGGCGAAGCGCTCAACCTGTTGGCTTTCAGCAGTAAGAAAGCCGCCGAGATCATGAAGAAAGTGCTGGAGTCGGCCGTAGCCAACGCCGAGCATAACGAAGGCGCAGACGTTGATGACCTTAAGGTCAGCACCGTTTTCGTCAACGAAGGGCGTTCGCTGAAGCGCATCATGCCACGTGCCAAAGGCCGTGCTGATCGCATCGTCAAGCGGTCTTGCCATATCACTGTCAAGGTTGCTGACAAGTAACGGAGTCGAAGAGATGGGTCAGAAAGTACATCCCATTGGCATTCGCCTGGGAATCGTCAAGGAGCACACCTCCGTCTGGTACGCAGACGGTCGGACTTATGCGGACTACTTGTTCGCTGATCTGAAGGTGCGTGAGTATCTCCAAGACAAACTAAAAAGCGCGTCCGTAAGCCGTATCGATATCCATCGTCCGGCCCAAACTGCACGTATCACCATCCACACCGCTCGTCCAGGTATCGTTATCGGGAAGAAAGGTGAAGATGTTGAGAAACTGCGTCAGGACCTGACCAAGCAAATGGGTGTGCCTGTGCACATCAATATCGAAGAGATCCGCAAGCCGGAGCTCGACGGTATGCTGGTTGCGCAGAGCGTAGCTCAGCAGCTGGAGCGTCGCGTAATGTTCCGTCGCGCTATGAAGCGCGCTGTTCAGAACGCCATGCGCATTGGTGCCAAAGGCATCAAAATCCAAGTGAGCGGTCGTCTCGGCGGTGCTGAAATCGCACGTACTGAATGGTATCGCGAAGGTCGTGTGCCTCTGCACACCCTGCGTGCCGACATCGACTATGCCAACTACGAAGCTCACACCACTTATGGTGTGATCGGTGTAAAGGTTTGGATCTTCAAAGGCGAAGTAATTGGTGGTCGCCAAGAAGAACTGAAACCACAAGCACCAGCGCCTCGTAAAAAAGCTGCTAAGTAAGGGGTACGCCAAATGTTGCAACCAAAGCGTACGAAGTTCCGCAAGCAAATGACTGGTCACAACCGTGGCCTGGCATTGCGCGGTAGCAAAGTCAGCTTCGGCGAGTTCGCGCTGAAGTCTGTTGCTCGTGGTCGTCTCACCGCTCGTCAGATCGAGTCAGCGCGTCGTGCACTGACCCGTCACGTTAAACGTGGCGGCAAGATCTGGATCCGTGTATTCCCGGACAAGCCTATTTCCAAAAAGCCACTCGAAGTTCGGATGGGTAAAGGTAAGGGTAACGTGGAATACTGGGTTGCCCAGATTCAGCCAGGCAAAGTCCTGTATGAAATCGAGGGTGTTTCTGAAGAGCTGGCGCGTGAGGCTTTCGCCCTGGCTGCTGCAAAGCTGCCGCTCGCCACCTCCTTTGTTAAACGGACGGTGATGTGATGAAAGCGAATGAACTTCGTGAAAAATCCGCACAGCAGCTGAACGAGCAACTGCTCGGCCTGCTGCGCGACCAGTTCAATCTGCGTATGCAGAAAGCAACTGGCCAGTTGGGGCAGTCTCATCTGCTCTCGCAAGTTAAGCGTGACATCGCTCGCGTGAAGACTGTGCTCAACCAGCAGGCAGGTAAGTAATCATGGCTGAAGCCGAAAAAACTGTCCGTACGCTGACTGGCCGTGTTGTCAGCGACAAGATGGACAAAACCATCACCGTTCTGATCGAGCGTCGCGTTAAGCACCCGATCTACGGTAAATACGTTAAGCGTTCGACTAAGCTGCACGCGCACGACGAAACCAATCAGTGCCACATCGGCGACAAAGTCACTATTCGTGAAACTCGTCCTTTGGCCAAGACCAAGTCTTGGGCGCTGGTTGATGTTCTCGAACGCGCTGTGGAAGTCTAAGGACTAGGGGTCGGAGAAATTATATGATTCAGACTCAATCCATGCTCGATGTGGCCGATAACAGCGGCGCTCGCCGCGTTATGTGCATCAAGGTGCTGGGTGGCTCCCATCGTCGTTACGCTGGTATCGGTGACATCATCAAAGTTACCGTGAAGGAAGCAATTCCTCGCGGTAAGGTGAAAAAAGGCCAAGTGATGACTGCTGTTGTAGTCCGCACTCGTCACGGCGTTCGCCGTGCAGATGGCTCCATTATCCGCTTTGATGGCAACGCTGCTGTTCTTCTGAACAACAAGCAAGAGCCGATCGGCACCCGTATCTTTGGGCCAGTGACCCGTGAACTTCGTACTGAGAAGTTCATGAAGATCGTCTCGCTCGCCCCAGAAGTGCTGTAAGGAGATCCGACATGCAAAAGATTCGTCGTGACGACGAGATCATCGTGATCGCCGGCAAAGACAAAGGTAAGCGCGGTAAGGTGCTGAAGGTTCTTGCTGATGACCGTCTGGTCGTTGGTGGTCTGAACCTGGTCAAGCGTCATACCAAGCCTAACCCGATGTCGGGCGTACAGGGCGGTATCGTCGAGAAAGAAGCGCCACTGCACGCTTCCAACGTCGCCATCTTCAACGGCGAAACCAACAAGGCTGACCGCGTTGGTTTCAAAGTAGAAGACGGTAAGAAAATTCGTGTCTTCAAGTCGACCCAAAAAGCGGTTGATGCTTGAACACTGCTAGGTAGAAGACCATGGCACGACTAAAAGAGATTTACCGGAAGGAAATCGCACCGAAACTTAAGGAAGAACTTAAGCTTTCGAACGTGATGGAAGTTCCGCGCGTTACCAAAATCACCCTGAACATGGGTCTGGGCGAAGCGATCGGCGACAAAAAAGTCATCGAGCACGCTGTTGCTGACCTGGAAAAGATCACCGGCCAGAAAGTCGTTGTGACCTACGCTCGGAAATCCATCGCTGGCTTTAAAGTCCGTGAAGGTTGGCCGATCGGCGTCAAAGTGACCCTGCGCCGTGAGCGTATGTACGAGTTCCTGGATCGTCTGCTGTCGATCTCCCTGCCTCGGGTTCGCGACTTCCGCGGCCTGAATGCCAAGTCCTTCGATGGTCGTGGTAACTACAGCATGGGCGTTAAAGAGCAGATCATCTTCCCGGAAATCGACTACGACAAGATCGATGCTCTCCGCGGTCTGGACATTACCCTGACCACCACTGCCAAGAACGATGATGAAGGTCGCGCCCTGTTGCGTGCTTTCAAATTCCCGTTCCGCAACTGATTGGAGTAGGAAAATGGCCAAGATGAGCATGAAAAACCGCGAGCTGAAGCGTCAGCTCACGGTTGCCAAGTACGCCAAAAAGCGTGCAGCACTGAAAGCTATCATCGTTGATCTGAACGCAAGTCCAGAAGCGCGTTGGGAAGCTACAGTAGCCCTGCAGAAGCAGCCACGTGACGCAAGCGCTTCGCGCATGCGTAACCGCTGCCGCCTGACCGGTCGTCCACACGGCGTTTACCGCAAGTTCGGCCTTGGCCGTAACAAACTGCGTGAAGCTGCAATGCGTGGTGACGTACCTGGTCTGGTTAAAGCCAGCTGGTAAGCACTGTCGAAGTCTCGGTGTTCGGGGTCGCAAGATCCTGACCATCGGTGACCTTGAACTTGAATCAAGCCCCTATTGGGGCTTGATTCATTTGTGGGGTGTGTCTAGAATACCCGGCTCGCCTGAGCCCGTGTTTTTTTGCGCGGATGTACTCGGCGACACGTAGTAGCCGCAAGGCTAATTTTTTGTGTATTAGGAGCGTCTAGCCCATGAGTATGCAGGACCCGTTAGCGGACATGCTAACTCGAATCCGTAATGCCCAGATGGCTGAAAAGTCCGTCGTAAGCATGCCATCTTCTACTTTGAAGGTAGCTGTTGCCAAAGTCCTGAAGGACGAAGGTTACATTGCGGGTTATCAGATCAGCAGCGAAATCAAGCCACTGCTGTCCATCGAGCTGAAGTACTTCGAAGGCCGTCCGGTCATCGAGGAAGTGAAGCGCGTTAGCCGTCCAGGCCTGCGTCAGTACAAGTCCGTCGATGATCTGCCAAAAGTTCGTGGCGGTCTCGGTGTGTCTATCGTCTCCACCAACAAAGGTGTGATGACGGATCGTGCTGCGCGCGCTGCCGGTGTCGGCGGCGAAGTTCTTTGCACTGTGTTCTAAGGGGGGATAAGCATGTCACGCGTCGCTAAGAACCCCGTTAAGCTGCCAGCCGGTGTCGAAGTCAAATTCGCAGGCCAACAGCTTTCGGTGAAGGGTGCCAAGGGCACTCTCGAACTGAACATCCATTCGTCCGTTGAGATCGTTGAAGAGGCTGGTGAGCTGCGTTTCGCTGCTCGCAATGGCGATCAACAAACTCGCGCAATGGCTGGTACCACTCGTGCGTTGGTAAACAACATGGTCCAAGGCGTAAGCCAAGGCTTCGAGCGTAAGCTCCAGCTGGTCGGTGTTGGTTACAAAGCGCAAGCAAAAGGCACAGTGCTGAACCTGGCTCTTGGCTTCTCGCACCCAGTGGATTATGAACTGCCGGAAGGCATCACCGCTGAGACTCCTAGCCAGACCGATATCCTGATCAAGGGCATCGACAAGCAGCTGGTAGGTCAAGTGGCCGCCGAGATCCGCGACTTCCGTCCACCAGAGCCGTACAAAGGCAAAGGTGTGCGCTACGCGGACGAAGTCGTCCGTCGTAAAGAAGCCAAGAAGAAGTAGGGCATAGCAAATGACCGACAAAAAAGTTACTCGACTGCGTCGCGCTCGCAAAGCACGCCTGAAAATGCACGAACTCGAAGTCGTGCGTCTCTGCGTGTTCCGCTCGTCGCAGCACATCTACGCCCAGGTCATTTCGGCCGACGGCAACAAAGTCCTGGCAAGTGCCTCGACTTTGGATAAAGAACTGCGTGATGGTGCCACCGGCAACATCGACGCGGCCACTAAGGTTGGCCAGCTGGTCGCTACGCGTGCTAAAGCCGCTGGCGTCTCGCAGGTGGCTTTCGACCGCTCTGGCTTCAAGTACCACGGCCGCGTCAAGGCGCTGGCTGATGCTGCTCGTGAAGCTGGGCTGGAGTTCTAAGTTATGTCAAATAACGACCAAAAGCGCGACGAAGGCTACATCGAGAAGCTGGTTCAAGTTAACCGCGTAGCCAAAACCGTTAAAGGCGGCCGTATCTTCACTTTCACCGCGTTGACCGTGGTTGGTGATGGTAAAGGGCGCGTTGGCTTCGGCCGTGGCAAGTCGCGTGAAGTGCCTGCTGCGATCCAGAAGGCAATGGAAGCTGCTCGCCGCAACATGATCCAGGTTGATCTGAACGGCACCACTCTGCAGTACGCAATGAAGTCCGCCCACGGCGCTTCGAAGGTGTACATGCAGCCTGCTTCTGAAGGTACCGGTATCATCGCTGGCGGCGCTATGCGTGCTGTCCTCGAAGTTGCTGGCGTTCAGAACGTTCTGGCCAAGTGCTACGGCTCGACTAACCCGGTAAACGTGGTTCACGCCACTTTCAAGGGTTTGAAAGCAATGCAGTCTCCTGAATCCATTGCCGCCAAGCGTGGCAAAAGCGTCAAGGAGATCTTCTGATCATGGCTACCGTTAAAGTTACGCTGATCAAAAGCATGACCGGCCGCATCCCTAACCACAAACTGTGCGTTAAGGGTCTGGGTCTGCGTCGCATCGGTCACACTGTAGAAGTCCAGGATACTCCCGAGAATCGCGGGATGATCAACAAGGCTTACTACATGCTGCGTGTCGAGGGTTAATCGATGAAACTCAATGATCTGAGTCCAGCGCCGGGTTCCCGTCGCGAAAAGCATCGTCCGGGCCGTGGTATCGGTAGCGGTTTGGGTAAGACTGGTGGCCGTGGTCACAAAGGTCAAACCTCCCGCTCCGGTGGCACCATTGCTCCAGGCTTTGAAGGCGGTCAACAGCCGCTGCATCGTCGCCTGCCGAAGTTTGGTTTCGTTTCCCTGAAAGCCATGGACCGCGCAGAAGTGCGTCTGTCCGAGCTGGCTAAAGTGGAAGGCGACATCGTCACCGTGCAGTCCCTGAAAGATGCCAACGTGATCAACGTCAACGTTCAGCGTGTGAAAATCATGCTGTCCGGCGAAGTTACTCGCGCTGTCACCATCGGAAAGGGAATCGGCGCCACCAAAGGTGCGCGTGCGGCTATCGAAGCAGCTGGCGGCAAGTTCGAGGAATAAATGGCTAAGCAAGGTGCTCTCTCTGCGCTCGGCAAAGGCGGTATGTCTGAACTCTGGGCTCGTCTGCGTTTTCTGTTCCTGGCGATTATCGTCTACCGAATAGGCGCACACATCCCGGTTCCAGGTATCAACCCGGACCGACTCGCGGACCTGTTTCGACAGAATGAGGGGACCATTCTTAGCTTGTTCAACATGTTTTCCGGCGGCGCGCTGGAGCGGATGAGTATCTTTGCACTGGGGATCATGCCGTACATTTCGGCATCGATCATCATGCAACTGATGACCGCCGTCAGCCCGCAGCTGGAACAGTTGAAGAAGGAAGGTGAAGCTGGCCGTCGCAAGATCAGCCAGTACACCCGCTACGGCACTGTCGTCCTCGCTCTCGTCCAGGCTATTGGCATGTCCATTGGTCTGGCGGGGCAGGGCGTTGCGTTCACTGGTGACTTTGGCTTCCATTTCGTCGCGGTATCCACTTTTGTGGCTGGTGCGATGTTCATGATGTGGCTGGGTGAGCAGATTACTGAGCGTGGTGTTGGCAACGGTATCTCGATGTTGATTTTTTCGGGTATCGTCGCCGGTCTTCCGAGAGCGATCGGGCAGTCTTTCGAGTCTGCACGTCAGGGTGATATCAACATCTTCGCCCTGGTTGCCATCGGTTTGCTGGCAGTAGCGATTATCGGTTTCGTGGTGTTCATTGAGCGTGGCCAGCGTCGTATTGCTGTTCACTACGCCAAGCGTCAGCAGGGCCGTAAGGTCTTCGCTGCTCAAACTAGCCACTTGCCGCTGAAGGTGAACATGGCCGGTGTTATTCCGGCTATTTTCGCGAGCAGCATTTTGCTGTTCCCGGCTTCGTTGGGTGCCTGGTTCGGTCAGTCTGAAGGTATGGGCTGGTTGCAGGACATCTCGCAGTCGATCGCTCCTGGTCAGCCGTTGAATATTCTGCTGTTTAGTGCAGGGATTATTTTCTTCTGCTTCTTCTATACGGCGTTGATGTTCAATCCGAAAGACGTAGCGGAAAACCTGAAGAAGTCCGGTGCCTTTATTCCGGGCATCCGTCCAGGTGAGCAGTCTGCGCGCTACATTGATGGCGTTCTGACTCGCTTGACCATGTTCGGTGCTCTTTACATGACGGCCGTCTGCCTGTTGCCCCAGTTCCTGGTGGTTGCAGCAAACGTACCGTTCTACCTTGGCGGGACCTCGTTGCTGATCGTGGTCGTGGTTGTGATGGACTTCATGTCCCAAGTACAATCGCACCTCGTTTCGCACCAGTACGAATCCCTGATGAAGAAAGCCAACCTGAAGGGTTACGGCAGCGGCATGTTGCGCTGAGTACCCATAAGGTTCGAGGAGTTGGTGATGAAAGTTCGTGCATCGGTGAAAAAGCTGTGCCGTAACTGCAAGATTATTCGCCGCGAAGGTGTTGTTCGAGTAATTTGCAGCGCGGAACCGCGTCACAAACAGCGCCAAGGCTGAGTGTGATTGTGCTTCAAGCCCGGCAGCTAGTGCGCTGCCGGGTTGATTATTTGTTATTACAGCGATATTATCTCGCGCCCTATTTCTTGGCTTCCGGGGCGTAGGTAGCTGTCAATTGGAGTCCCACTGAATGGCCCGTATTGCAGGCGTTAACATTCCAGATAACAAGCATACTGTTATCTCGCTGACCTACATCTATGGTGTTGGTCGCACTACTGCACAGAAAATTTGTGCAGTGACTGGGGTAAACCCAGCGGCAAAGATCAAAGATCTGAGCGACGAGCAGATTGAACAGCTGCGTGGCGAAGTGGCGAAGTTCACCACTGAAGGTGACCTGCGTCGCGAAATCAACATGAAAATCAAGCGTTTGATGGACCTCGGTTGCTATCGCGGTCTGCGTCATCGTCGTGGTCTGCCAGTACGCGGTCAGCGTACCAAGACCAACGCGCGTACCCGTAAAGGTCCGCGTAAGCCGATCCGCAAGTAATCGCCCCAGCGAATCGACAGGAAATTAATCATGGCAAAACCTGCTGCTCGTCCTCGTAAAAAAGTTAAAAAGACAGTGGTTGATGGCATCGCCCACATCCATGCTTCTTTTAACAACACCATCGTGACCATCACCGACCGTCAAGGTAACGCTCTTTCCTGGGCTACCTCCGGTGGTTCGGGTTTCCGCGGTTCCCGCAAGTCCACCCCGTTCGCTGCTCAAGTAGCTGCTGAACGTGCTGGTCAAGCTGCGCTGGAATACGGCCTGAAAAACCTCGACGTTAACGTCAAAGGTCCAGGTCCAGGTCGTGAATCCGCAGTCCGCGCTTTGAACGGCTGTGGCTACAAGATCGCCAGCATCACCGACGTGACGCCAATCCCGCACAACGGGTGCCGTCCGCCGAAGAAGCGCCGCGTGTAATCCAGGAGATTGTAAAGAATGGCTCGTTACATTGGTCCAAAATGCAAACTCGCTCGTCGCGAAGGCACCGATCTCTTTCTGAAGAGCGGCGTGCGCGCGATCGAATCGAAGTGCAACATCGAAGCAGCACCTGGTATCCACGGCCAACGCCGCGGTCGCCAGTCCGACTACGGCACCCAACTGCGTGAAAAGCAGAAGGTCCGTCGTATCTACGGCGTTCTCGAGCGTCAATTCAGCGGCTACTACAAAGAAGCTGCTGGCAAGAAAGGCGCAACTGGCGAAAACCTGTTGCAACTGCTCGAATGCCGTCTGGACAACGTTGTATACCGTATGGGTTTTGGCTCTACTCGTGCCGAATCCCGTCAGCTGGTATCGCACAAGTCGATCAGCGTTAACGGTCAGACCGTAAACGTTCCGTCCTACCAGGTTCGTGCTGGTGACGTGGTCGCAGTTCGCGAGAAAGCAAAGAACCAACTTCGCATTGTCCAAGCTCTCGATCTGTGTGCCCAACGTGGCCGCGTAGAATGGGTAGAAGTAGACACTGAGAAGAAGTCGGGCGTTTTCAAGAACGTTCCTGCTCGCAGTGATCTGTCCGCCGACATCAACGAAAGCCTGATTGTCGAGCTCTACTCCAAGTAAGGGCTAGAAAATAGGTGCATCCATGCAGATTTCGGTAAATGAGTTCCTGACACCCCGCCATATTGATGTGCAGGTTGTCAGTCCAACCCGCGCCAAGATCACACTCGAGCCTCTCGAGCGTGGTTTTGGCCACACCCTGGGCAACGCGCTGCGCCGCATCCTGTTGTCCTCAATGCCCGGCTGTGCAGTAGTCGAGGCCGAGATTGACGGTGTGCTCCACGAGTACAGCGCCATCGAAGGTGTACAGGAAGACGTAATTGAAATCCTGTTGAACCTTAAAGGTCTGGCTATCAAGCTGCACGGTCGAGACGAAGTTACGCTGACCTTGTCGAAGAAGGGTTCGGGGGTGGTTACCGCTGCCGATATTCAGCTGGATCATGATGTCGAGATCGTTAACCCCGATCACGTAATCGCTAACCTGGCGTCTAACGGCGCCCTGAACATGAAGCTCACCGTAGCTCGTGGTCGTGGTTATGAACCGGCAGACTCGCGTCAGAGCGATGAAGACGAAAGCCGCAGCATCGGTCGCTTGCAGCTTGACTCTTCGTTCAGCCCGGTTCGCCGTATCGCATACGTGGTGGAAAACGCCCGTGTCGAACAGCGTACTAACCTGGACAAGCTGGTTATTGATCTGGAAACCAACGGTACCCTGGATCCTGAAGAGGCTATCCGCCGTGCTGCAACCATTCTGCAACAGCAGTTGGCTGCGTTCGTCGATCTCAAAGGTGACAGTGAGCCAGTGGTTGTCGAGCAGGAAGACGAGATCGATCCGATCCTGCTTCGCCCGGTTGACGATCTGGAACTGACTGTACGTTCGGCTAACTGCCTTAAGGCGGAAAACATCTACTACATCGGCGACCTGATTCAGCGTACCGAAGTAGAGCTGTTGAAGACTCCGAACCTTGGCAAGAAATCCTTGACTGAAATCAAGGACGTTCTGGCCTCCCGCGGTCTGTCCCTCGGCATGCGCCTCGACAACTGGCCGCCTGCAAGTCTTAAGAAGGACGACAAGGCGACTGCCTGATCGTCGTAATCACCGAACGTTGTGTTTGGTAAGGAATGAACCATGCGTCATCGTAAAAGTGGTCGTCACCTGAGCCGCACCAGCTCGCACCGCAAGGCCATGTTTCAAAACATGGCGGTGTCGCTGTTCGAGCACGAGCTGATCAAAACTACACTGCCAAAAGCCAAAGAACTGCGCCGCGTTGCTGAGCCGCTGATCACTTTGGCCAAGACAGACAGCCTGGCTAACCGCCGTCTGGCTTTCGACCGTACTCGTTCGAAAGCTATCGTTGGTAAGCTCTTCAACGACCTGGGCAAGCGTTACGCTACCCGTGAGGGTGGCTACCTGCGCATCCTCAAGTGCGGTTTCCGCGCTGGCGACAACGCGCCTATGGCGTACGTCGAGTTGGTTGATCGTGCTGTCGGCGGTGAAGCTGTATCCGCTGAGTAAGACGTCAGTCTGAAACAAAGAACCGGGCCTAGTGCCCGGTTTTTTGTGCCTGCAAGAAATGCGCTCTGCGTACAAGCTTCAAACCCTTCCCTATAGGCACTATATGCTTGGGTTGATCATTAGTAATTTTCTATTGATGTCTGCAAATTAATGAATTTGTGACTGTCATGTTGATGATCAATACTTCCCACCAAGCCGATTTAGCCGGCAGTTCAAGACTGACAGAGGAAGAGATCGCATGAGCCAAAACAAAACACTTACGACCGCCAGTGGCGCTCCTGTCGCCGACAACCAGAATTCCCGCTCCGCCGGCCCTCGTGGCCCTCTGCTGCTCGACGATTTCCACCTGATCGAGAAGCTTGCCCACTTCAACCGTGAAAACATCCCGGAGCGTCGCGTACACGCCAAAGGCTCGGGTGCTTACGGCACGTTCACTGTGACTCGCGATATCACTCAATACACCAGTGCCAAGCTGTTTGAGTCTGTCGGCAAACAAACCCCGACCTTCCTGCGATTCTCCACCGTGGGTGGCGAGCGCGGCTCGGCTGACACCGAGCGTGATCCACGTGGTTTTGCCCTGAAGTTCTACACCGAGGAAGGCAACTGGGACATCGTCGGCAACAACACGCCGGTGTTCTTCATCCGTGATCCGCTGAAATTCCCTGACTTTATCCACACCCAGAAGCGTCTGCCGCAAAGCAACCTGAAAAGCGCGCAGATGATGTGGGATTTCTGGTCGCATTCGCCTGAGGCGCTGCACCAGGTCACTATCCTGTTTTCGGATCGCGGCATCCCTGACGGTTACCGTCACATGCACGGCTTCGGCAGCCACACCTACAGCTTGATCAACGCCAATGGCGAGCGTCACTGGGTGAAGTGGCACTATAAAACCAAGCAAGGGATCAAGAACCTCGCTCCGGCAGAAGCGGCGCGCCTGGCCGGCACCGATCCGGATTACGCACAACGTGACCTGTTCGGCGCCATTGAGCGCGGTGACTTCCCGAAATGGAGTGTCAACATTCAGATCATGACCGAGGCTCAGGCCTCGACTCACTATGAGAACCCGTTTGACGTGACCAAGACCTGGTCGCAGAAAGAGTTCCCGTTGATCGAAGTGGGCGAGCTTGAGCTCAACCGCAATCCGCTGAACTACTTCGCTGAAGTCGAGCAGGCCGCGTTCGGTCCGAGCAACATGGTCCCAGGCGTCGGCCTGTCACCTGACCGCATGCTGCAGGGGCGTGTGTTCGCTTACGCGGATGCCCACCGGTACCGTGTGGGCACCAATCACCAGCAGCTGCCAGTGAATGCACCTCGCAGTCCGGTCAACACTTACCAGCGCGATGGTTCGATGGCGTTTGGCAGTAATGGCGGTGCGGTGCCGAACTACGAGCCGAACAGCTACGTTGAATCACCGAAACAGGCACCGCACTACGCAGAACCTGCCTTGGCCTTGAGCGGCGCGGCTGACCGTTACGATCATCGCGAAGATACCGACTACTACAGTCACGCGGGTGCGCTGTTCCGTCTGATGAACGATGAGCAGAAAGCGCTGCTGATCAACAACATTGCCGGTGCAATGGCTGGGGTTTCCGGCGACGTGGTTGATCGTCAGCTACAGCATTTCTTCAAGGCCGATCCGGCTTATGGAGAAGGCATCGCGAAGGCGTTGGGCGTACAGCTTAACGAAGTCTAAACGATAAGCAGAACCGCCCTCATTAGGGCGGTTTTTTGCGTTATTTGAACCCATTTTCTCAGAATATCTTCGCTTTTATTGCGGCGGGCGAGTGACCTTCAGGTCAGGTTGGTTCAAACTACAGACTTTCAAGCAGGGAGATGTAGGGCGATGCAAGGTCACCCAGACGTAATCGATTACCTCAACACGTTGCTGACAGGCGAACTGGCAGCGCGTGATCAATATTTCATCCATTCGCGGATGTACGAGGACTGGGGGTTCACCGAGCTCTACGAACGTATCAACCACGAGATGGAAGAAGAGGCTCAGCACGCTGATGCGCTGATGCGTCGGATCCTGATGCTCGAAGGTACGCCGCGCATGCGTCCGGACGATCTCGATGTCGGCACCACCGTGCCGGACATGCTCGCCGCTGACCTGCGTCTGGAATATAAAGTTCGTGCAGCTCTGTGCAAAGGCATCGAGCTTTGCGAGCGGCACAAGGACTATGTCACCCGCGAGATCTTGCGCATTCAGCTGAACGACACCGAGGAAGATCACACCTATTGGCTGGAGAAACAGCTGGGTTTGATCAAGTTGATCGGATTGGAGAATTACCTGCAATCGCAGTTCTGATTTTTAGGCCGACGACGCACAAAAAAGCCCCTGTCACCGACAAAGTGACAGGGGCTTTTTCATGGGCCTGATTCAGGCCTTGTCGCGAGCCAGCAGTGGTTTGAGGTAGTAGCCAGTGTGAGACTGCTTCATCTCGGACACGTCTTCCGGCGTGCCGACGGCAATAATCTGGCCGCCCTTGGAGCCGCCTTCCGGCCCCAGGTCCACCAACCAGTCGGCGGTCTTGATCACATCCAGGTTGTGTTCGATCACCACCACGGTATTGCCATGGTCGCGCAAGCGATGCAAAACATCGAGCAGTTGCTGGATATCCGCAAAGTGCAGGCCGGTAGTTGGCTCATCGAGGATATACAGGGTCTTGCCGGTATCGCGCTTGGACAGCTCGCGGGACAGTTTCACCCGCTGGGCTTCACCGCCCGACAGCGTCGTCGCCGATTGTCCCAGCTTGATGTACGAAAGGCCTACGTCCATCAGCGTCTGAAGCTTGCGCGCCAAGGCCGGAACTGCGTCGAAGAACACCCGGGCTTCCTCGATGGTCATCTCGAGGGTTTCGTGGATGCTCTTGCCCTTGTATTTGATCTCAAGGGTTTCGCGGTTGTAGCGCTTGCTCTTGCAGACGTCGCACGGGACATAGATGTCCGGCAGGAAGTGCATCTCCACTTTGATCAGGCCATCGCCCTGGCAGGCTTCACAGCGTCCGCCCTTCACGTTGAAGGAGAAACGCCCCGGCCCGTAACCGCGGGAGCGCGATTCCGGTACGCCGGCGAACAACTCGCGAATTGGCGTGAACAAGCCGGTGTAGGTCGCCGGGTTGGAGCGCGGTGTGCGACCGATCGGGCTCTGATCGATGTCGACGACTTTATCCAGGTGCTCAAGGCCCTTGATGCTGTCGTGAGCCGCCGCTTCCAGGGTCGTTGCCCCGTTGAGTGCGGTAGCGCTCAAGGGAAACAACGTGTTGTTGATCAGCGTCGATTTGCCCGAGCCGGACACGCCGGTCACGCAGGTCAGCAGGCCGATTGGAATCTCCAGATCGACATTGCGCAAATTGTTACCGCGAGCACCCTTGAGGGACAGCGATAGCTTCTTGTTACGGGGTGTGCGTTTGGCTGGAACGGCGATCTTCACCCGGCCCGACAAATACTTGCCGGTCAGCGAATCAGGGTGAGCCATGACTTCGTCCGGCGTACCTTCGGCAACGATATGTCCACCGTGCACACCTGCGCCCGGGCCAATGTCCACCACATAGTCAGCCAGACGAATCGCGTCTTCGTCGTGCTCGACCACGATGACCGTGTTGCCTATGTCACGCAGGTGCTTGAGGGTGCCGAGCAATCGGTCATTGTCTCGCTGGTGCAGGCCAATTGACGGTTCATCGAGGATGTACAGAACCCCCACCAGGCCGGCGCCAATCTGACTGGCCAGGCGAATGCGCTGGGCCTCACCGCCGGACAGCGTGTCGGCACTGCGATCCAGTGACAGATAGTCCAGGCCTACGTTGACCAGAAACTGCAGGCGTTCGCGGATTTCCTTGAGGATCTTGTCGGCAATTTCGCCACGGCGGCCGGTCAGCTTCAGCACGCCGAAGTATTCGCAGGCATCGCCGATCGGCAAGTTGGTCACCGCCGGCAAGGTCTTCTCGCCAACCCACACGTGTCGCGCCTCGCGACGCAGACGGGTGCCACGGCAATCCGGGCAAGGCTGGGTGCTGAGGAATTTGGCCAGTTCTTCGCGGACTGAAGCCGATTCGGTTTCGCGGTAGCGGCGTTCCAGGTTCGGCACGATGCCTTCGAACGGGTGCGAGCGTTTGACGATATCGCCGCGGTCGTTCAGGTACTTGAAGTCGACGTTCTGCGAGCCACTGCCGTGCAGGATGAATTTCTGTTGATCGGCCGGCAGTTCGTTGAACGGCACTTCGAGGCTGAACTTGTAGTGGGCGGCCAGCGAGCCAAGCATCTGGAAGTAATAGACGTTGCGCCGGTCCCAGCCGCGGATCGCGCCTTCGGCCAGGGTCAGTTCACCGTTCACCAATCGTTTGGTGTCGAAGAACTGTTTAACCCCCAGGCCATCGCAGGTCGGGCAGGCGCCGGCCGGGTTGTTGAAGGAAAACAGCTTGGGTTCCAGCTCGCTGATGGCGTGGCCACAGATCGGGCAGGCGAAGCGTGCGGAGAAGATGATTTCTTCGCCGGGCTCGTCGTCCATTGGCGCCACCAGAGCGATGCCGTCCGCCAGTTTCAGCGCGGTCTCGAACGATTCGGCCAGGCGCTGTTGCAGATCGGCGCGGACCTTGAAGCGGTCGACCACGACGTCGATCGAGTGCTTCTTCTGTTTATCCAGCTTCGGCAACTCGTCCAGCTCACAGAGCTTGCCGTTGACCCGGGCCCGCACAAAGCCCTGGGCGCGCAGTTCTTCGAAGACCGAGAGGTGTTCGCCCTTGCGCTCGCGGATTACCGGAGCCAACAGCATCAGTTTGCTGCCTTCCGGTTGCGCCAGCACCAGGTCGACCATCTGGCTGACGGTCTGGGCTTCCAGCGGAATGTCGTGGTCCGGGCAGCGCGGAATACCGACGCGAGCGTAGAGCAGGCGCAGGTAATCGTAGATTTCGGTAATGGTGCCAACCGTCGAGCGCGGGTTGTGCGAGGTCGACTTCTGTTCGATGGAGATCGCTGGCGACAGACCTTCGATGGTGTCGACGTCAGGCTTTTCCATCATCGACAGGAATTGCCGGGCGTAGGCCGACAGCGATTCGACATAGCGGCGCTGGCCTTCGGCGTACAGCGTGTCGAAGGCCAGGGACGACTTGCCGGATCCGGACAGGCCGGTGATGACGATCAGTTTGTCCCGTGGCAGGGTCAGGTCGATGTTCTTCAGGTTGTGGGTTCGGGCCCCACGAATCAGGATCTTGTCCAAAGTGGCCTCGCTCGGCGGGCGTCGAAAACGTAGGAGTATACGGCCAAATACTGGATGGATGCACACTATCAAATGAGGGGCGCGCAACCTTGCATGAAGATTGCGTCATCTGCGCGCGTCATAGCGTCGCTATATACCCCGTCAATCGATGGGACTGGTAGAATCGCCGCCGGTTCAGATGAGGTTTTTCCATGCACGATCCCCACAGCGAACGCATGAGTGGCAGTGAGACCCGCGCAGCAAGCGGTCTGGCCCTGGTGTTCGCCTTCCGTATGCTTGGCATGTTCATGGTGTTGCCGGTGCTGGCGACCTATGGGATGGACCTGGCAGGCGCGACCCCGGCCCTCATCGGGTTGGCGATTGGCGCTTACGGCCTGACCCAGGCGATTTTTCAGATTCCCTTTGGCTTCATTTCCGACCGCATCGGTCGTCGCCCGGTGATTTACCTGGGGCTGATCGTCTTCGCCCTGGGCAGCGTGCTGGCGGCCAATGCCGATTCGATCTGGGGCGTCATCGCCGGACGCATCCTGCAGGGCGCCGGGGCGATTTCTGCGGCGGTCATGGCATTGCTGTCGGACCTGACCCGGGAACAGCATCGGACCAAAGCCATGGCCATGATCGGCATGACGATCGGTCTGTCGTTCGCGATTGCCATGGTGGTAGGGCCATTGCTGACCCGTGCCTTCGGCCTCTCGGGGCTATTCTTCGCCACCGGCGGCATGGCGCTGCTCGGTATCGTCATCGTGATGTTCATGGTGCCGCGCGCCACCGGGCCATTGCAGCACCGCGAGTCCGGTGTCGCGCGTCAGGCACTGATCCCGACGCTCAAGCACCCGGACCTGCTGCGCCTGGACCTGGGCATTTTTGTGTTGCACGCGATGTTGATGTCGAGCTTCGTTGCATTGCCCCTGGCGCTGGTCGAAAAAGCCGGTTTGCCCAAGGAGCAGCACTGGTGGGTGTACCTCGCTGCGCTGCTGATTTCCTTCTTCGCCATGATCCCGTTCATTATCTACGGCGAGAAGAAACGCAAAATGAAACGAGTTTTATTGGGCGCGGTGCTGACGCTGATGCTCACTGAGCTATTCTTCTGGCAGTTCGGCGACAGCTTGCGGGCTCTGGTAATCGGCACGGTGGTGTTTTTCACCGCGTTCAATCTGCTGGAAGCGTCCTTGCCGTCGCTGATCAGCAAGGTTTCACCGGCAGGCGGCAAAGGCACGGCGATGGGGGTTTATTCCACCAGTCAGTTCCTCGGTTCGGCACTGGGCGGGATCCTCGGCGGCTGGCTGTTTCAGCACGGCGGTTTGTCGGTTGTGTTCCTGGGATGTGCCGGGCTGGCTGCACTTTGGCTGGCCTTTGCTGTTACCATGCGTGAACCACCTTACGTCACGAGCCTGCGCTTGCCGTTGTCGCCCGAGGCGATCCGCGAAGCGGGTCTGGTTGAGCGCCTGAAGGCCGTCGTAGGGGTAACAGATGCGGTGATCGTTGCTGATGAAGCGGCGATTTACATCAAATTGGACACAGAACTATTGGATCGCACGACCCTTGAGCGCCTGGTGAACAACCCGGCCGAGGCAGCGTGCGTAGCCTAGGAGAACGTTATGGCCCGTGGGGTTAACAAAGTCATATTGGTCGGCACTTGCGGCCAGGATCCCGAAGTTCGCTACTTGCCTAACGGTAACGCCGTGACCAACCTGAGTCTGGCGACCAGCGAACAGTGGACCGACAAGCAAACCGGTCAGAAGGTCGAGAAGACCGAATGGCACCGTGTTTCGATGTTCGGCAAAGTGGCCGAAATCGCCGGCGAATACCTGCGTAAAGGTTCGCAGGTCTATATCGAAGGCAAGCTGCAGACCCGCGAGTGGGAAAAAGACGGTATCAAGCGTTACACCACTGAAATCGTGGTCGACATGCAAGGCACCATGCAACTGCTGGGCGGCCGTCCACAACAGGGCGACCAACAAGGCGGGAATAACTACCAGCAATCCGCTCCAGCCCCACGCCAGCAGGCTCCGCGTCCGCAGCAGTCGGCACCGCAACAGTCGCGCCCGGCTCCACCGCAGGCTGCTCCGCAACCGGCTCCGGATTTCGACAGCTTTGATGACGATATTCCGTTCTAGGACTTACCTGAGACTTTTTTGTAAAGTTTAGGTCTGGAACCCCCGATCAGTCCTCTCGACTGGTCGGGGGTTTTCTTTTGCGCACCATATTGTAGGAGCCGGCTTGCTGGCGATGAACGATAACTCGGTTTGCCTGGTTAACCGCGGCGCCTGGATCGCCAGCAAGCCGGCTCCTACAGGGCGGTCATGTTGGCCCGCGCCATGTGCAGTTTTTTGTAGCTCTCGATCAAGCGCAAATGCCTGTCGAGCCCTTCCAGTTTCATGCTGGTCGGCGTCAAGCCATGGAAGCGCACGCTGCCGTCTACCGATCCAATCGCTGCATCCATCCGCTCGTTGCCAAACATCCGGCGGAAGTTGGCCTCGTAGTCTTCCAGTTCCAGGTCTTCGTCCAGCTTCATCTCCAGCACCACATTGACCGCCTGATAGAACAAGCCGCGCTCAACCGTGTTGTCGTTGTACTGCAGGAACATTTCTACCGCTTCTTTCGCCTCTTCAAACCGCTGCAAGGCGAGATAAATCAGCAGCTTCAACTCCAGAATCGTCAGCTGACCCCAGGCGGTATTGTCGTCAAATTCGATGCCGATCAAGGTGGTGATGTCGGTGTAGTCGTCCAGCTCACTTTCCACCAGACGCTCAACCAGCGCTTGCAGCTCTTCTTCGTCCAGGCGATGCAGGTTCAGGATGTCGGCGCGGAAGAACAGCGCTTTGTTGGTGTTGTCCCAGATCAGATCGTCTACTGGATAAATTTCCGAATAGTCTGGCACCAGGATGCGGCAGGCCGTTGCACCGATATGCTCGTAGACCGCCATGTACACTTCTTTGCCCATGCCTTCGAGAATGCCGAACAAGGTCGCGGCTTCCTCGGCATTGGAGTTTTCACCCTGGCCGGAGAAGTCCCATTCCACGAATTCGTAATCCGATTTTGAGCTGAAGAAGCGCCACGACACCACGCCGCTGGAGTCGATAAAGTGCTCGACGAAGTTATTCGGCTCGGTCACCGCATGACCTTCAAATGTCGGCTGGGGCAGGTCGTTGAGGCCTTCGAAGCTGCGGCCCTGCAGCAATTCGGTCAGGCTGCGTTCCAGCGCCACTTCCAGGCTCGGGTGCGCGCCGAACGAGGCGAACACACCGCCGGTACGCGGGTTCATCAACGTGACGCACATCACCGGGAATTCACCTCCCAGGGACGCATCCTTCACCAGCACGGGGAACCCTTGCTCTTCCAGTGCCTGAATCCCGGCCAGTATTCCGGGGTACTTCGCCAGCACGTGAGCCGGCACATCCGGCAGGGCAAATTCACCTTCGATGATTTCGCGTTTTACCGCGCGCTCGAAGATCTCCGACAGGCACTGCACCTGGGCTTCGGCCAGCGTGTTACCGGCACTCATGCCGTTGCTCAGGAACAGGTTTTCAATCAGGTTGGACGGGAAATACACCACCTCGCCGTCGGACTGGCGCACGTAAGGCAGTGAGCAGATGCCGCGCTCTTCATTGCCCGAGTTGGTGTCGATCAGGTGGGAGCCACGCAGCTCGCCGTCGCGGTTGTAAATCTTCAGGCAGTACTCGTCGAGGATTTCGGCCGGCAGTGCATCTTTACGGCCAGGCTTGAACCAGCGTTCGTCCGGGTAGTGCACAAACGCTGCGTCGGCGATGTCTTCGCCCCAGAACTGGTCGTTGTAGAAGAAGTTGCAGTTGAGTCGCTCGATAAACTCGCCCAACGCCGACGCCAACGCGCCTTCCTTGGTCGCACCCTTGCCGTTGGTAAAGCACATCGGCGAGTGCGCATCGCGGATATGCAGCGACCACACATTGGGCACGATATTACGCCACGAGGCGATTTCAATCTTCATGCCCAGGTCCGCCAGAATGGCCGACATGTTGGCGATGGTTTGCTCCAGCGGCAGATCCTTGCCGGCAATATAGGTGCTCGCCTCTGAGCTGGAAGCAGGCATCAGCAACGCCTGGGCATCGGCGTCGAGGTTGTCCACTTCTTCGATCACAAACTCAGGCCCGGCTTGCACCACTTTCTTCACGGTGCATCGGTCGATGGAGCGCAGGATGCCCTGGCGGTCCTTGTCGGAGATGTCCGCCGGCAACTCGACCTGGATCTTGAAAATCTGGTTGTAGCGGTTTTCCGGGTCAACAATATTGTTCTGCGACAGGCGGATGTTATCCGTGGGGATATTGCGCGTGTTGCAGTACAACTTCACAAAATACGCCGCACACAGCGCCGACGAAGCCAGGAAGTAGTCGAACGGACCCGGTGCCGAGCCATCGCCCTTGTAGCGGATAGGTTGATCGGCCACCACCGTGAAGTCATCGAACTTGGCTTCAAGTCGCAGGTTGTCGAGAAAGTTGACCTTGATTTCCATGGGGGATTACCAGAATAACGGCTAAACGAATGGCCGCCATTATCCGGCATTTGCGCAGTAAGTCTTGTGGGTGTCTGACGATATGTCGACACCAGGCTTTTTTAGTGGGCAATGAAGGGCTCAGTCGAGTATCAGATGCGGCAAGAACCGGCTCGAATCCTTGGTAATCAAGCTGTTGTCCTCACGCACGCCGATGCCGGCCGCCTGATCCCCGATCACCCAGGAGCCGATCAGCGTGTAGCTGTCGCCAAATTTCGGCAGCGGGGCAAACTCCTGAAGGATAAACGGCGCATCAGTGTAGGGGCCGTCCTCTTTTACGATCAGGCCATCGGCAGTTTGCAGCTCAATGTTCGCGCCTTCCCGTGAGAAGAATGGCTTGCGCACCCAACCTTTGGGCACCGCTTTACTCGGATCGGAGTCCAGGTGCGCCGCGAGCAGGTTCGGGTGACCTTGGTTGAACTCCCACAGCAGCGGCAGGATGCCCTTGTTGGAGATGATGGATTTCCAGGGCGGTTCGAAAAACTGCGTATCGCTCTGGGCAATCGCTGCGCCGAAGGGTTCGTGGAAGATGAACTCCCAGGCATGCAGTTTGAACAGGTGAGGGATCCAGCGATCTTCGAGGTCAACGAAACGTCCGTCACTGGTGAGGCCAATGTCTTCGATGTCGATGTGCCGCGATTCGATGCCGACCTTTTCCGCGACCAGGCGCAGGTAATCGGTGGTGCCCTTGTCTTCGACCGAGTCTTTCATCGAGGCGAAATAGAAGGGCTGTTTGAGCTGCAGTTGGGCAAAAGCCTGATGCAGCTTGGTGTCGATGCTGTTGAACTGGTCGGCGTGCCTGGGCAGCAAGCCACGCTCGATGCATTGTTCCAGCCAGCCCCACTGAAACGCCGCGGCCTCATACAGGCTGGTCGGCGTGTCGTAGTTGAGTTCCAGCAGCTTGGCTGGCCCGCTGCCGTTGTAGGAGAAGTCCATGCGCCCATACAGGTGCGGGTGGCCTTCGAGCCATGAAGTGCGAACCATGTCGAAGAACGGCGCGGGGATGCTCAGGCGCTCCAACAACTCTTCGCTTTGCACCACTCGCGCCACCAGGTCCATGCACATCTCATGAACTTCGGTGGTCGGGTCTTCGAGGTCGTTCTCGATCTGCTTGAGCGTGAACTGGTAGTACGCGCTCTCGTCCCAATAGGGTTCGTCGTCGATGGTATGGAACAGAAAACCGAGGCTTTCGGCGGTCTGTTTCCAGTCATGACGCTCTGCGCAGAGGATTTTCTTCATGGCCTTGTTCCCTTAGCTACTCGAACCGCCAAAACTCTTGCCTGATCCACCCCAGCCACTGCGTGCGCTGGCCTGGCTGCCGAACCCGCCGCGGGAGGTGGACGATGCAACGGACACCGGCTTGCTGCGGGTGATGGTGTCGGTGTAACTGCCACTGCTGCCGTAGCGCGCCTGATTGGACCTGTTGAAGGTTGAACCTGACGATACCCGCTGACTGAGTGTCGAGGACGAGTAGTCACCGCGATCATCGCGATAGCGGTAGACCGGTTCGGAGTAGTAGCTGTTGCGGTTGCTGCTGAGCATGTTGCCGATCAGCAGCCCGGTCAGCAGGCTACTGCCGGAGAAACCCGACCCTGCGGCATTCGCTTCCGATGCGGGCAATTTAGCCTTGGCCGCGTCCACTTCGGACTGCGTCACCTCGCCATCGGCACTCAGTTCGAAACCGCCGAGCTTGGGGATGAATTTGCCGGCGGAATCCTGCTGGCACCAGTCGGCGACAAAGTCGGCGTCGCAATCAGCCTGGTTGTCGTACACCGGCGCAATGCTTCGATGCTGGGCCATGGCCTTCATATAGGCGTCAGAACAGATGTCGACCGGGAGTTTTTCATCGGCGCACTGCTGGACGGACTGGAAGTTGTACTTTTTGTGTATCTCGTAGGTTTTTTCCGTCGGCCCGCAGCCTGATATCGCCATGGCGACCGATGCCGCCAGCGAGAGCTGAACGTACTTGCTTCGTTTCATCGCAATCTCCGTGGCGCAATCAGTTCTGGGAAGGGGTCATGCACGCGGCGTTCAACATGCCGACGCTGATGGCCACTGCCGCGACATAGATACCCGCAGCGATTTCGCCTTTCTTGATGCGTTCAGAGGCGCCTTTGAGCACCAGGCTGGTCACCAGGAACGCCAGCAGTTGTACGAAAGCGGCGATCACCGCCCAGACGACGAAGTCCAGAATGCTGATCGAGTAGGCGATCACATTGCTGGCCGGAATGGCGAATCCGATGATGGCGCCGCCCAGGGCGATGGCGGCCGCAACGTTGCCCGCACGGATCAACTCGAATTCCCGGTGCGGTGTGATGCGGGTGTAGATGAACTGGAACAGCGCGAACAACGCGGCGGCGCCGAGGATGTACAAAACAAACCCGAGCACGGCGGCTTTGTTCAGGGAGATAGAGAGCGCTTCAAGCATGGACTTCTTCCTTTTTAAAAAGTGTTCAGGTCGGTGGTGTACAGCGATATACCCAGCGAAGTGCTCAAGCTGATGGTGCCTTCGGCGTCTTCTTCGACGGAAAACAGCAGGAATTCCCGGCGATCGGTCAGGCCGGTTTCGCGGGCGTACAACATCGAACAGTGCTGGATGCTGTATGTTTCGTCCGGATTCTTCAGGTGTTCGCTCAACGGCACCAGTTCGGTCTGGCCGTTCTCGGTGCCCCATTCGCGGGTGTATTCGACACCGTTGAGGGTGTAGGTCGGCAGCCCGATCAGGCTTTGAGGGCCGGCCAGCCGCCGCAGCTCCGCTTCACTGTTGATGGTGACGTAGCTGAGGTAGTTGAACAGGATCACCGACTCGACCTGCCCGGCGATGTCGCCGGTGGTGTGCACTTGCAGCCAGTAGTCTTCGTCGTTCATGTAATAGCGCGACAACCAGGTCGACTGCCCGAGCTCAATGGTGCCGGCGCTCCAGATCTGCTGGGAGCCGGGAATGGTTACCGCGGTTTTTTCGTCGAGTAACAGTTTCAGGGTCGTGTCGAACATCACGCCCTTGCCCATTGCCAGGCCCAGCGGGCCGGTGACTGGCAGGTTATCGTTGGCTGTCCATTTCGAATCGGTATTCGTGCCCGCGTTCGGGGCCTCAAGCCCCAGCAACTGTTTAAACCATCCCATTGGAGATTTCCTTGAGGCGAGTAGAGGCGATGTAGAAGAGTTCGCCGCCCTTGACGCGAGTGGCGCCGGGCGGGTTGATTGAAGGCTGTCGGGCGCCTTTGGCGCGGTAGCCGATAAGGGTCGCGTTATGGCGTTCTTTCATCTGTGCGTATAGATCGCCGAACGTTGTTTCAAAGGTTTCGGGCAGTCTCATCAGGTATTGGGTGGCGCCTTGGCCCACGCACAGCAATTCATTGATGACCACTGACGAGCCCGGATCCTGAGAGGCGCGCACCAACATCTCGATGGCCATGCTTGAGGTGCATTCCAGGCTGGGCGCGTAGGCGCTGGCGAGCGCGGCGATTTCACTTTCATTGAAGTGGGCGACCACATGCCCGACCGGGCTCAGTTGATTGACCGCCAGCACGGTGGCCAGGGTCAGATCATCTGAATGGGTACGCACCAGTACGCGTTCGGCGCCAGGCACGCCGGCACGCAGCAAAAGCGCGGCGGATGACAGGCTTTCACCTTTGATAAAGGCGGCCTTGCCCGGCATGGGGTTTTCTTCGAGGTCGCAATCGCAAATGACGATCAGGTTGTCATTGGACGTTTCGTCCTGCAGCAGCAACTCAATAACCCGCTCGCTGGACGCGCCTTCCCAGCCGATGAGAACGGTATGGCCGACCTTGCCGGTGAAATCGCCTTTGCCCTTCATGCCTTTTCTCCATACATCGATGACACTGCTGGTGGTTTTGCCGATGGCCGCCGTCAGCAGCGCAATGCCCCCGAGCATGACCCAGGTAGCCACGAAAATCCGTCCCGCGGCTGTCTGTGGCGCAAGATCGCCGTAGCCGACGGTGAGCGTGGTGGTGAGATAGAAGTAGGTGAACGTGGCGGGAGCGATGAGGTGTTGTTCGCCCAGAAACGCCAGGCCGAGCCAGGCCGTGCTCAGGTGTACGCCCAGCGCAATGGCCAGGCCGGCCCAGCCGAAGCGATGGAAGAAGGACGCCGCGTACGCGCGCAATAAAAGGAAAATCGACATTACATCCCTGACTCCTTGGGGGCTCATTCCTGGCGACGTAATCACTCGGGCATCTGAGTGCTCGAGTGTGGTTACCGGGCGGCATTAAACCTGCTGCGCGGCGTAGATAACAGTACCTTGGCTGCAATATACCCGGCGATTGCAGCAAAAATATGCCCTTCGAAGGAAATGCCCCGGCGCGGAAGGAAGCCAACAATCAGCCCACCATAGAGCAGGGCCACGACACTGGCCGTTATCAGGTTGCTCCAGCTCCTCTGAAACCAGGCGCGCGACAGGAGATACGCCCACAGCCCGAACACCCAGCCGCTGGCACCGATATGCACGCCGGCAAAACCGAACAGCCAGATCAGCGAACCGCCCAGCAAAATGATGATGGCGCTGACGGCCATGAACCGGTTGAGCCCTTCGGCGATGACCAGGGTGCCGAGGATCAAAAAGGCAATCAGGTTGGCACTCAGGTGCGCAAAGGATGTGTGCAAGAAAGGCGAGGTGATGATGCCGACCAGTCCGTGCAAGGTTCTCGGAACCAGGCCGAAGGCGTTAAGGCTGTAGCCGGTCGCCACATTGAGCAGTTGCAGCGCAACCATGAAGATGGCCAAGCCGGCGACTGTCTTGAAACCCTTCAGGGTATCCATCCTTGACCTCAATTCGGCAGTAAAGAAGGGCGATCAATTAATGCCTGCCAGTTAAGAGATAGAACAAGCACTGAGTAAAGTTGTGGCGAGGGAGCTTGCTCCCGCTGGGCCGCGAAGCGGCCCCTCTTATCCCCAAAAAGAAGGGACTGCTGCGCAGTCCAGCGGGAGCAAGCTCCCTCGCCACAGGGTCAGTGCACTTGACTGACTGGCATCAGGGCAATGAATGCCCTTTCTGCTGGGGTATTGCTTACTCGGCCGATTTTTTCTTCAGGCGTTCCAGGATCGCATTGGCGCTGCCTTCGTCCGGCGTGATGCCGGCTTCGCGCAGTTTGCGCTCCAGGTCGGTGCCGGTCGACGCATCGGCCAGTTCGTCCTGGGCTTGCAGTTCAGCGGCGCGTTGCTGCTGCTTGGCCTGCAGGCGGTTCAGTGTACCGACGGCGGTTTCCAGCTTGCCGTTGGCGCCGCCACTGGCGATCGAGGCGCTGACCTGGGCTTTCTGTACACTTTCACGAGCCTTGGCCATGTCCACTTGCTGGCGCAGGCTTTTGATGCGGTTTTCAGCCTTGGTGATGTCTTTGCGCATGTTGTCGGCGTAACCGCCGAATTCGGTGGCCTGCTTTTGCTCGACATCCAGTTCATTGGTCAGGGTCGAAATGGCTTCGGCCACTTCCAGTGCCAAGTCTTCGCGGTTGGCCTGGATCGCGGCCAGGGCTTTGGATTCCAGGTCCTTGATCTTGGCGTTGTACTCGCTGACGCGGTCAGCCGACAGTTTGTGCTTGGCCATGATGGTGACCAGCTCACGCTTGGCGTTGGCCAGCGCGCTGTCAGCATCGCGAATTTCCTGGTCGAGAATGCGCAGGGCCTGTTGGTCGACGATCGATTCGCCGACTTCGTTGGCACCGCCACGCAGCGCGGTGAACAATTTGCTCCAGATGGACTGAGTCATTGGATATATCCTGTTCCCGAATAATTAATTGAAGAAGCGTTCAAAGGCTTCGCTGGCGCGCTGGACGTTGTCGACGAGGGTTTTGATCTCAGTCACAACGTTGGTCAGGCTGGAGTCGGAGCTCAGCGCGCCGAACATGTTGTAAACGACCTGCCCGTTGGGCATGGACTCGATACCGATCGAGGACAGCGGGAACATTTCCCGGCTGCGCAAAACGGCATCATTGAATGCCGGGACGTTGTTGATCGATTCGACATCGACCAGGACCGTATCGACGATGATCTGATCGCCAACCACCGCGATGTAAATCGGCAAGCCACCGAAATCGTTCATTTCCAGCTTGATGCTGGATTCGGAGCCTTGAACGAGGGAGAGGGTGATTTCGTTCGCAACCACTTCGTCGAGGGCCTGGAGGGCGCTGTAGAGGCGATCGATGTTCCAGTTATTACCTGCGCTCATGTAATTCTCCGACATGAATGAGCCAGCCAGAATCGGTTGGCGTAGCTGTTTCTCCATCTGCTTGAGCAGGCTTCGATTTTCGGGAAGCACCCAAGTCTCGTGTTTCACATAGCCGGCGGCACCCAGGCCCGCGCGCATCTGCTTCATGTAGAAGCTCGATGGTTTTTTCGCGGAGGGTTTCGAGCGCTCTCCTTTGCGGCTCGCTGAATCGGTAACAGACCCGGTAGGCGGATCTGATGGAGAGCTGCTTTTCATGGTGCTGATCCCGTTGTGAAAAAACTCACGCGTGATAACACTACAGGCTATTTTTGCAGCCCTCAATAGCTCACGCGTGAGATTTTTTCGACGGTTGCGCAGGTGTATGAAAAAGAAGGGAAGCAGCATGATTCCGATCAGTTAAGCGCAATCCTGTGGAACGAGCTTCTCATCTAACCAGCCAGAAAGTCATCGGTGGACACCACGCTGGCATAGGCAAAACCCAAAGCCGACATGAACGCGGCATGCACATGGGCGGCCGGGACGGTGACGCCGTTGAACTCCAGATCAAGGGTGGCACAGGCGTCGTGGATCACCGTGACCGTATAGCCGAAGTCCGCTGCGGCACGGGTGACGCCGTCGATGCACATGTGGCTCATGCTGCCGACGACCACCAGGTGTTCGATACCTTGCTGGTCGAGGATGGCCTTGAGTTCGGTTTCGCGGAACGCGTTGACGAAGTGCTTGAGCACCACCGGTTCATCGGCGCGGTTGAGGACTTTGGGGTGCAGCTTCGCGCCGTCGGAGCCCGGGGTGAAGAACGGCGCGGCGTCGGAGGTGAATTCGTGGCGGATGTGCACCACCGCGTCACCGGCCTCGCGAAAGGCCTGGATCAGCCGTGCAGCGTTGTCTGCGGCGGCATCGGCGCCCGCCAAAGGCCACTTGCCCTGGGGGAAGTAGTCGTTCTGGATATCGACTACGATGAGTGCTTGCTTGGCCATGAGTGTTTCCTCGAAGTGCTTGTTGGGTGTGATTCAAGTATCAGGTTCTGCAGGCCGTCCGAGGATTGGCCGCACCGACAATAGAAGGGGGAAAACTGACAATGGGCGTAGAAAGGGCAGTCGTCGAATTGGGCGTGCTGATCTATCCCGGCGCGCAGATGGCGGCGGTGCATGGGCTGACGGATCTGTTCGGGGTGGCCAACCGGATTGCCGCCGAGCATCAGACGGCGCAGTTGCCGTTGTTGCGGGTCAGTCATTGGCGGGTCGAGGGCGATCAGGTGCCAGAGCGGGTCTATGACAGTCAACCCGGCCCGGCCGAAGCGTTGGTCGCGGTGTTGATCCCGCCGTCGATTGGCGGCTTTTCCGAGGGCCAGGCACCGCAGGGGCTGATCCGCTGGATTCGTCAGCAACACGCCAGTGGTGCGACGTTGGGCGGGGTTTGCGTGGGGTCGATCCTGTTGGCTGAAAGCGGCCTGCTCGACGGCCGTAGCGCCACCACTCATTGGACCTCTGCCAAAGCCTTCGCCGAGCGTTACCCGGCGATCAAGCTCAAGGCCGACACGCCCATCGTCGACGACGGCGATCTGATCACCACCGCCGGGCTGATGGCCTGGTCAGAGCTGGGATTGCGCCTGGTGAACCGTTTACTGGGGCCGAGCATCGCCACCAGCACGGCACGCTTTCTGGTGGTGGAGCACAGCGACAGCGGGAGCGAATGCGGCAGTAATTTTTCACCGATTCTCAGCCATGGCGATGCCTCGATTCTCAAGGTCCAGCATTGGCTGCAAAGCACCGGGGCGGTCGATGTCTCGCTGGCGGCAATGGCCGAACGGGCGGAGCTGGAAGAGCGCACCTTCCTGCGGCGATTCCGTGCGGCGACCGGGTTGAAACCCACCGAGTACTGCCAGCACCTGCGCGTCGGCAAGGCGCGCGAGATGCTCGAATTCACCAACGGCACCATTGATCACATTGCCTGGACCGTGGGTTATCAGGACCCGAGTGCGTTTCGTGCGACGTTCAAAAAGATTACCGGGCTGGCGCCGAGTGATTACCGGACGCGGTTTGGCGTGACGCCGCCAGCTGTTGTGGCCCGGTAGCCAGAGCACGCCAGATCAAGAAAATGTGGGAGGTTTGAGTCGTGCAAAATGCCGGAGTCCTGAAGGGCGTCGTGCATAATCAAACAGGCGTAATGCCATTACTGTCTGGGCAACCGGCTGATTTAACAGTCGTTCTTCATCAGCCGCCATTGGCCTGATCCCTGCACCCCTCCAGCTACATTTATCCAACGCAGATTGAAGGGGGACGCATGACCCCAACAAATCGCAAGAAACTGGTACTCGCCCATTCGGTACGGCCCGATGCCCCGTTGCACGAAGTTGAAACCAATCGGGCGCTGGCTCGTTGGCTGGCGCAGATCGTCGGGCTCGAATACGGCGGCAGTTACGACCCGCAACTGCACAGCGGTCGTGACCGCTATCTGTTGCCGACCCAGACGCTGGTGGGCGCCGCTACCGCCCGGAAGCTGGGCGTCAAAGGGCCGGAGGATTTGTGGGGCGGTTACGTCGACCACGATTTCATCTGCACCAAAGCCATCAGTCATGGGCTGTTGAACCGCTATGCGTTCGCGCCCGAAGGCTGGGCAACGTTGTTTTGCGAACGGGTGCGCAGCGTCGTGCTCGATGGCCTCAGCGTGTTCTCCCTGGACGATGCGCGCCCGGCGGCGGAGCACCTGCTCTACAGCGGCCCGATCCGCATCAAGCCTATTCACGCCTGCGCCGGACGCGGTCAGGAAGTGATCAAGAGCCTCGACCAGTTCGACGCCATCCTCGCTCGCCCCGAGGCCAAGACACTGTTCACCGAAGGCGTGGTGTTGGAACAGGACTTGACCGAGGTGATCACCCACAGCGTCGGCCAAAGCTTCATCGGCGACAAAGTGCTGAGTTATTGCGGTGATCAATACTTGACCGAAGACGCTCAGGGCGAGCAGGTTTATGGAGGGTCCAATCTGTTGGTGGTGCAGGGTTATTACGAGGACCTGCTGGCGCTGGAACTGCCGGATGACGTGAGGCTGGCGATCCAGCAGGCACAGGTATTCGACAGTGCGGCGGATGAAGCCTACCCCGGTTTCTATGCTTCGCGGCGCAACTACGACATCGCCCAGGGGCTGGACTGCAACGGCCGACAACGCAGCGGCGTGCTCGAACAATCCTGGCGTTTGGGCGGTGCCAGCAGCGCCGAAGTCGCAGCGTTGCAGAGCTTCGTCCACGACCCCGGCCTGCGTGCGATTCGCGTGTCCTCGGTCGAAACCTATAGCGATCAATCGCTGCCGGCGAACGCTATCGAGGTGTACCGCGGGCCGGCGGAACACAGTGATTTTCTTCTCAAGTACGTGACGGTCAAATCCTATGACGGCTAGAAGCGAAACCATTCAGATCGACATCGACGATGAACAGATGAGCGGGACCTTTCTCAGCCCCAAATCGAAAGTCCCGGGGGTGCTTTTCGTCCACGGCTGGGGCGGTAGCCAGGAGCGCGACCTGGAGCGGGCCAAAGGCATTGCCGGGTTGGGTTGTGTGTGCCTGACGTTCGACTTGCGTGGCCATACCGGCGGGACCGGCATTCCGTTGTCCAGGGTCACCCGCGAAGACAACCTGCGCGACCTGCTGGCAGCCTACGACCGCTTGCTCGCCCACCCGGCGCTCGACACCTCTGCGATCGCGGTGGTCGGCACCAGTTATGGCGGTTATCTGGCGGCGATCCTGACGACGTTGCGTCCGGTGCGCTGGTTGGCGCTGCGGGTACCGGCATTGTATCGCGACGACTTGTGGCACACGCCCAAGCGTGAGTTGGACAAAGCCGACTTGCGCGACTATCGCGGCACGCTGGTGCGCGCCGACAGCAATCGCGCGTTGCACGCCTGCTCGCAATTCACCGGGGATGTGTTGCTGGTGGAGTCCGAGACCGATGCCTATGTACCCCACGCGACGATCATGAGTTACCGCGCCGCGTGTCAGCAGACTCACTCGCTGACTCACCGGATCATCGATGGTGCGGATCACGCCTTGAGCGACCCGGTTTCGCAACAGGCGTACACCTCGATTCTGGTGGATTGGATCACCGAGATGGTGGTGGGTGAGCGGTTGAGCATCATTCAATCGAGTTGAGAGAGGCGGTGGTCTTGCGGTCGTTCGCAGGCAAACCACATCTCACCGAGGTTTCTTCGAGATCCGCAACGACTTGGCCTTGGCTTCCACCACCAGGTACATCACCACGGTTATCAGCAGCGGCAGAATGAAATAGATCGCCCGATAAGCGATCAACCCCGCCACCAGGCTGCCCCGCGATACTTCGTGCTGCAGCAGCGCCACGAACACCGCCTCCAACACACCGAGCCCGGCCGGGATATGGGTGATGACCCCGGCAATGGCGCTGATCAGCAACACGCCAAGCACCGGCGGATAGTCCAGTTTGCTCGGCAGCAACGTGAAGATCACCGCCGCCATCAGCGCCCAGTTCAGTGCGCCGAGGGCCAGTTGCAGGATTGCCATGCGCAGCGACGGCAGAATGATATCTACGCCGCGAACCGACCATTTCCGGCGCCTGGAATACCGGCAGGCCGCCAGATATCCCATGCTCAACAACAGCAACAAAATCCCCACGTCCTGCAGTGCATTGCTGCTCACTTTCCAGCCCGGCGGCATTCGCATCAGGCCGCTGCTGAACACCGCGCCGGCAATCACCATGTAGCCGAACCAGTTGGTCGCCAGGCTCAGCCCGAGGATTTTTGCGATGTTGCCTTTGCTCACGCCGAGCCGCGAATACAGCCGATAACGCATGGCGACGCCGCCGACCCAGGCGCTCAGGTTGAGGTTGAAGGCATAGCTGATGATCCCCACCGGGAGGATCTGCCGCCAAGTCAGGTTCTGCCGGATGTAGGTGCGCCCGATCAGGTCGAAACAGGCATAGACCAGAAAGCTTGCCAGGGTCACACCTGACGCAATGATCAACGTGCGTACTTTGAAATCAGCCAGGGTATCGAACACTTCGTTCCATTCGATGCGCTGGGCGAGCATCGTGAACAATACGATCAGCGCCAGGAAAAACAGCATCGTCAGCGGCCTTTTCCAGCGGTGCCAGTGGTGTTTGCCCGGCGTGTCGGAGTGCGACGCAGGCTGCGCTTGGGAATGGCTCATGCCTTGGCGCTCCCGGGTGGGTGGATGAAGGGCTTCAGGCGTGGTTTATGCGCCGGCAACCAGCCGGCCCATGCGGGGAAATGCCGCAGGAAGTGAAACACCAGAAAGCCGATGGTCATGTCCCAGATTCGCCCGCGAGGGGCTGTGTCCACCGAGATGACCTTGCAATGGTTGCTGCTCAACTCGTCGAGACGCTCGTACAGATCGCGGTTGAAGATACGGTCGCGGATCAGCACGTTGGCTTCCAGGTTCAGGGACAGGCTCAGCGGATCGAGGTTGCTTGAGCCGACAGTGCTCCAGTCCTCGTCGACCAGGGCGACTTTGCCGTGCAGTGGGCGGTCGCAATATTCGTAGATCACCACCCCGGCCCGCAGCAGGTAATCGTAGGTCATGCGCGCGGCGAGCCTGGCCACCCGCAGGTCCGGTTGTCCCTGAAGAATCAGGCGCACCTCGACCCCCCGGCGTGCCGCATTGCGAATCTCGCGCAGCAGCCGATAGCCCGGAAAGAAGTAGGCATTGGCGATCACCACGCGACGCCGGGCACTGCGCAGCACCTGCAAATACACCTCTTCGATATCGTTTGGGTGTTCTGCGTTGTCGCGATACACCAGCCGCACCTGACCGTCATGATCGCTGACCGCCAGTTCAGCGTGCCGCTGCCGGCGGCGCTGCCACCAGTATTTGGCCCGAGCCGGTCGACCGCTTTTTAGCAGGGCGAAATGATGAATATCGGCCACTGCCGGGCCTTGCACTTCAACCGAATAATCCTGCTTGGCCTCGGGGCCGAAGTCGGCCAGATGGTCGGCGGAAAAATTGATCCCGCCGAGGAACGCAATCGTGCCGTCGACCACCACAATCTTGCGGTGCAGACGGCGGAACCAGTTGGTGCGGATGCCCAGGTGACGCGGGGCAGGGTCGAATATTTGCAGGTGCACGCCTGCGTTGCTCAGGGCGGCGAGGAACGCCGTACTCAGTTCGCCACAACCAAAGCCGTCGAGACTGACCGTGATACGCACACCGCGTTGCGCCGCTTCAATCAGGATCTGTTGAAGCTCATTGCCGACCTTGTCTTCGAACAGAATGAAGGTTTCCAGGAGGATTTCCCTCTGGGCCTGGCGCAGCACTTCAAACACCCGTGGAAAGTACGCCTCACCGTTTTCCAGCAACTCGACCCGGTTGTTACCGTGCCAGCCGTATTCAACTTCAGTCACCGCAGGCTCGCGCACGGGGGGAGGAGGGGAGACGTGTTCGACCGTGGTTTTTTCCATCGATGGGCTGCTCATAACTCGATCTCCACCGACAGGGGCGCATGGTCGGAAAGGTGTGACCAGGGGCGTGCCGCCAGCACTTGCGGATGGCTGGCCTTGAGATGGCGCACGTAGATGCGGTCCAGGCGTAACGCCGGCAAACGCGCGGGGAAACTGCGCGCCGGTTTGCCATGCTGCTCGGCAAAGACCTCACGCAAACCGCAAGGCTTGAGCAACGCATCGGCGCGTTGGCGCCAGTCGTTGAAGTCGCCGGCGACCACCACCGGGGCATCTTGCGGTAACTCTTCCAGGCGTCGGATCAGCAGCTTGAGCTGTGCCGTCCGGTGGCTTTCGCGCAGACCCAGATGGACGCAAATGGCATGCACTTCCCGGCCATCGCCGGGCATCCGCAACACGCAATGCAGGACTCCACGGTTTTCATGGCCGCTGATGGACACGTCGAGGTTGTCGTGGCGAATGATCTGGAATTTCGACAACAGTGCATTGCCGTGATCGCCCGCCGGGTAGACCGCGTTGCGCCCGTAGGCGAATTGCGGCCACAGGCTATCGGCAAGGAATTCGTACTGGGGCATCGCCGGCCAATTGTTGTAGCGCTGGGGATGCTGTTCGTGGGTGCCGTGGACCTCCTGCAAAAACACCACATCGGCGGACACACTGCGCACCGCTTCGCGCAACTCGGGCAGGATGAAGCGCCGATTGAGTGCGGTGAACCCCTTGTGGGTGTTGACCGTCAGCACGGTGAAGCGGCTCACGGCATTGATGATGGGTTGCTGTTCATCCGTTCCGCCGACCGGTTCGGGAATGCTCATGGCAGCGCTCCTTCGGCAACCGGCTCGCCGGGGGCCGTGACCAGGTCTTTGTCGAGATGCAAACGCTCAAGCAGGTGGCGGGCATCGAAGGGCGCGCGGACTTTGATGTCGTTATCGAAATAGCAGAACACTTCCCGGGATCTGCGAGTCTTGGGTTTTTGCCGGGGCGCGATCAATTGCGGATCTGCCGGTTGCTGGCCGTGATGCCAGGCCTCGATCCGCTCGCTCCAGCGTTGCAGCGCTTGAGGGGTGTAACCGCTGGCGTAGAGTTCTTCGGCGCCGTGCAGGCGCAGGTAGACGAAATCGCTGGTGAGGTCTTCGCGGTACGGCCATTTGCCGGCGGTGTCGGCAATCACCAACGCGGTGTTGTAGCGTTTGAGCAGCCGGACGAAGGCCGGATCGACGAAGCTTTCGTGGCGAATTTCCACGGCATGACGCACTGGTTTTTTGCCGTAGGCCTTCATGCTGGCGTGACCGTTCAGACGTGGTTCGTGCTGGCGGGCAAGGGCGGCGGCCTGTTCGGTGTCGTGGGGCAGTTGTTCAAGAAAGTGTTCGAACAGCTCCGGGTCGAATTTGAAGCTGGGCGGGAACTGCCAAAGGATCGGGCCGAGTTTTTCCTTGAGTTCCAGCACCCCGGAGGCGAAGAAATTCGCCAGGGGTTTATGGATCTCCCGCAAGCGCTTGATGTGGGTGATGAAACGCGGCGCCTTGACGCTGAACACGAAGCCCGCCGGGGTTTCGGCGTACCACTGGGCGTAACGTTCGGGCCGTTGCAGGGCGTAGAATGATCCATTGATTTCGATGCTGTTGACCGCCCGTGACGCGAATTGCAATTCGCGTTTGTGGGTCAGCCCCTTCGGGTAGAAGGCTCCCCGCCAGGGCGTGTAGCGCCAGCCTGAAATGCCGATATGAATCGCCGCCATGTCGCCTCCCATCCTCGGACAGCCCTGTCTTTTGATGACTGCCGGGTGTGCGAGAAAGTTTCGACGGGGCTACGGACGGTAAAAGCAAAAGATCGCAGCCTTCGGCAGCTTCCCACAGGCGTGCAGGAGTTGCCGAAGGCTACGATCTTTTGATCTATCAGTGCCCGACAACGATCCGGGCCGAACCTTCAGCCGGCTCGGCATACACCGGACCCAATCGATCGAGACGACCACTCCAGGCGGTCAGTGCCAATGCCACCAACACCACCAGGCCACCGATCCACGCGGTATGGATCAGGCCCATATGCGCCACGATCAAGCCACCACCCCACGCACCACCGGCAATGCCGAGGTTGAATGCCGCGATGTTCAGGCCCGACGCCACGTCCACCGCATGCGGGGTGTGATGTTCGGCCTGACGCACCACATACACCTGCAGCCCCGGCACGTTGCCGAACGCCACCGCACCCCAGACCAGCACAGTGGCCAGGGCCAGCCATGGATTGGCGGCGGTGAAGGTCAGTGCGAACAGTACGGCGGCTAGCAGGGCGAAGATGATTTTCAGGGCGCCGATCGGGCCGCGTTTATCCGCCAGCTTGCCGCCCCAGATGTTGCCGACGGCCACCGAGATGCCGTACACCAGCAGCACCAGGCTGACGGTGCTGGCGCTGAAGCCCGCAATGTCCTGAAGAATCGGTGCCAGAAAGGTGAAGGCGATGAACGAGCCGCCGTAGCCGACCGCCGTCATGGCATACACCAACAACAGGCGCGGTTGCTTGAGCACTTGCAACTGCTGCAACAGCGAAGCCGGTTTGCTGTGGGCGATGTTCTTCGGTACGTAGAGCAGGCTGCCGATGAAGGCGATCACACCCAGTGCAGACACCGCGAGGAAGGTTTCACGCCAGCCGAAATGCTGACCGATAAACGTCCCCAGCGGCACGCCAGTGACCAGCGCCACAGTCAGGCCGGTAAACATGATGGCAATCGCGCTGGCGGCTTTTTCCTTAGGCACCAGGCTGGTGGCGATGATCGAGCCAATTGAGAAAAACACCCCGTGGGCCAGGCCGGTGACGATCCGCGCAATGATCAGCGACTCGTAGCTCGGCGCTTTCCAGGCCAACAAGTTGCCGAGGGTGAACAGCACCATCAGCGACAACAGCAGCAATTTACGCGGGACTTTGCCGGTGAGGGCGGTCAGCACCGGCGCGCCGACGGCCACCCCGAGTGCATACAAACTGACCAGCAAACCGGCAGACGGCAGGCTGACGCCCAGGTCGGCGCCGATGGTGGGTAACAGGCCAACGATGACGAACTCCGTCGTCCCGATGGCGAAAGCGCTAAGGGTCAGCGCCAGCAAGGCAATGGGCATGGCTGCAACTCCGATGGATTGATTGATGGAGCGCAGTGTCGGGGTTTGGGGCGTGCGGAAAAATACAGGGATGGGCATTTGATATTTGCGTGCAGGTCAAATATCTCGCGGCTGGTATTAAACCTTGTGGCGAGGGAGCTTGCTCCCGCTCGGCTGCGGAGCAGTCGCAAAGCCATACAGCGCGGTGCATCCGGGAGAAATTGGTTTACAGGTTTTGGGGGCGCTTCGCACCCCAGCGGGAGCAAGCTCCCTCGCCACAGGAGATTGAATCCTACAGGGGGGAGTGGCGGATCAGTGTGTTGCGTACTTCTGTAGTCGATTGCTGATCCAGCTCCAGCCAGAATTGCTGCTTGCCGGCGATCTCGGCGGCGGTCGGCAAGCCGTCGCGATAAACCAGCCGATTGCTCGCCAGCGCCGGCACTTTCGCGCCCGGCAGCAGGGTGCCGGCGAGGTTCAGCGGATCGACCCCGCACACCGCGATCAAACTACCGTCATGGGGGCGCCGCCTGACTTCGCGCAACAACGGGATCGCCTCGGGCAGGGCAAACTGTTCGCCGGCCAGGCCACTGACAAACCGCCCGCCACGAATCTCGCCCCGGGCCTCCAGCCGATGGAACGTGCGCAGCAATTCCCGCCAACTCGGCAACCAGTCCGCCTCGCGCTCCAGCAAGCGCCAGAACACCACACCGTACCGGCGCAGCAAGGTCATGGCGATGTGTTCCAGGGTTTCTGTGGGTGTGGACGTCGGGCGTTGTTTATCCACAACCGGTTTATCCACAACCGGCGCGACCGCACTGCGGCGCAGCAAGGCCCAGCGCCCGGCGTCTTCCATCCCGCCGACAAACGCTCCACGCCCGCGTCGGCTGCTGCGATTCTGGCGTTTGCTGGCCGGGGTGATCAGCGCCCGCAACCCGGCGAAACTGTCGGCGTTGACCAGTCCGGCACCGACCAGTTCCTGCAAGGCGATTTCCAGTTCCGAGCGCAGCAGATGGGCCTCGTGCATCAGCTCATCAAAAAACAGCGCGCCGTGCTGGCTGAGTGCTGCATGGACCTTTTGTGTTTTGGGCGACAACTCGTTGACCGGCGTCTGCTCGGTCAAGCTGCTCCACAACCCGACCTGATTACGCGGCAGCAGCAGAATCGGCGTGCTGCGCAATGCCGTGCCGGTGCTCTTGTTGCGCGCGGTCAGGCGGGTCCAGACCAGTTTGCCGCTGCGGCATAACTCATCCAGCCAGCTCGCCGAATAGTCTTTGAGCCGCGCCGGCAGAATGTCGCTGTCCCATGCCGAAGCGGCGGCGGGGTAGCCTTCGAACTGGCTGATGATCGCCGGCAACACTGCGCTGCCCTGGCCTCGGCTCATGCTGGAAAGATGCTGCCAGTCGAACAGAAAGCGCATGAAATCCTGCAACGCCACTGGCTCGATTTCCCGGCGCAGCCGTTTGACCGTGTAGCGATGAATCCGCGCCAGCAGATGCCGTTCGCACCATTCCTCTTCGCGGGCGCCGGGGCTGAATTGCCCGCGCAGCACGTAACCTTCGCGTTCCAGTTGGGCCAGGGCCTGAGTGACTTGAAGCGCCGGTAAACCGAGCGGTTCGGCAATCGCTTTCAGCGGCAATGGACCAAACGCACTGAGTCGCGCGCGGACCACTTCCAGCACCGCTTCGTCCGTCTCCCAGGTTTCATCGAAACCGGGCAACGCCTCCAACGACGGAAACAACATGGCCTGTGGATAAATCGCCCGTAGGCAGGTCAGTCGCTCCAGTGGCAGCCACAGCGATTGCTTGGCGTTGATCTGCAAACGGCTGGCGCGGCCACTGTCGGCCAGGGTGTTCAGCCATTCGAGCCAATTGGGGTTGGCCCGGGCCTCGGCGTCGGTGATGCACGCCAGGCTCATCAAGGCCTCATGCATTTCATCGAGGCCGGTTGGCGTTGGCCAGGCTTCGTCGCGCACCGCGGCAATCGCCTCGGCGTCCAGTGCACCGAGGTCGTCGGTGGACTGCGGATCGCTCCAGCGACGGTTGAGTACCGCCTGAGTACGGCGTTCTTCCAGCGGCGCGTCGTCGAGGAAGGTGTAGGGGCGGGCACTGAGGATTTCCGCCGCCATTGGCGAAGGCGCCGGCAGGTCGCGGCTGATCAGGCGTATATCGCCCTGTTCCATGCGCCGCAACAACGCCAGCCAGCCTTCGCTGTCCATGGCCTCGTGCAGGCAATCGTCGAGGGTTTGTTCCACCAGCGGATGGTCGGGAATCTCGCGCTCGCCGGCGAGGTTTTCCACGCAGGCGATCTGATCGGGAAACACGCTGGCGATCAGGTCTTCGCTTTTCATCCGCTGGATCTGCGGCGGCACTTTGCGGCCGCCGCTGTAGCGTGGCAGCGCGAGGGCGACCCCGGCATTCCAGCGCCAGCGTACGCCGAACAGCGGGGCTTCGAGCACCGCTTGAGTCAGGATATGTTCGGCGCTGTTGCTGTGCAGGTAGCGCCAGACGTCGTCCAGCTCGAAGCTGTGGCTGGTGGACAGCGACAACACGATGGCGTCCTCGCTGGCGGCGGCCTGCAATTCGAAGTTGAAGGTGCGGCAGAAACGCTTGCGCAGGGCCAGGCCCCAGGCGCGGTTGATGCGGCTGCCGAACGGTGAGTGGATGATCAGTTGCGTACCGCCTGACTCGTCGAAAAAGCGCTCCATCACCAGTGTGTCCTGGGACGGCAAGGCGCCGAGGGTCAGGCGGGCCCGGGCCAGGTAGTCGACCAGTTGCTCGGCGCTGGCGAGGTTCAGGCCGAGGGTGTCGGTCAGCCAGTCGAGGGCCGGTTGCAGATCGCCGGGTGTGGTGGCGAGCAGTTCATCGAGTTGCGCTTGCAGGCGGGCCACGGCGAACGACAGTTCATTGCTGCGACCGGGTGCTTCACCGAGCCAGAACGGAATGGTCGGCGGCTGGCCCTGAGCATCTTCGACCCGGACCTTGCCGGTTTCGACCCGCAGGATTCGATACGACGTATTGCCCAGCTGAAAGATATCCCCGGCGATGCTTTCCACCGCGAAGTCTTCGTTGACGCTGCCGATGTTCAGCCCCTGAGGCTCCAGCAACACGCTGTAGTCGGCGTTGTCGGGAATCGTCCCGCCGCTGGTCACGGCGGTCAGCTTGGCGCCCCGACGACCGCGCAAGGTGCGGCTTACGGCGTCCCGGTGCAGGTACGCGCTACGTATGCCCTGGCGACCGTTGTAGCCCTCGGCGAGCATGTGCAGCAGCGCCTGATAATGCTTTTCGTCGAGCTTGGCGTAAGGCGAGGCTTTACGCAGCGTCTCCAGCAATGCCTGCTCGTGCCATTCCTGGCAACTGACCTCGGCGATGATCTGCTGGGCCAGCACGTCCAGCGGCGCTTCGGGGATCAACAAGGTGTCGAGTTCGCCACGGCGCACGCAATCGAGCAAAGCGGCGCATTCGATCAGGTCGTCGCGGGTGGTGGCGAACAATCGGCCCTTGGGCGTGCCGCCGACCTGGTGCCCGGAGCGGCCGACCCGTTGCAGAAAACCGGCAATCGAGCGTGGCGAAGCGATCTGGCACACCAGGTCGACGTCGCCGATATCAATCCCCAGTTCCAGCGAGGCGGTGGCGATCAGCACTTGCAGCTCGCCGCGCTTGAGCCGTTGCTCGGCGTCCAGACGAAACTCCTTGGCCAGGCTGCCATGGTGGGCGGCCACCGCGTCTTTGCCGAGGCGTTCGCTCAAGTGTCGGCTCAGGCGTTCGGCCAGGCGCCGGGTGTTGACGAAAATCAGCGTGGTCCGGTGTTCGCGGGCGAGGGCGGCGAGGCGGTCATAGACCAGCTCCCACACGTCGTTGGCCATCACCGCTGACAACGGCACGGGCGGCACTTCGATATCGAGATCCCGTGGGCGGGCATGGCCGATGTCGATGATTTCGCAGTCGCGATCACCGCCAACCAAAAAACGCGATACCGCCTCGATGGGTTTTTGCGTGGCGGACAGGCCGATCCGCACCAACGGTTGCGGGCAAAGCGCTTGCAGGCGCTCCAGGCTCAGGGCCAGGTGACTGCCGCGTTTGCTGGCGGCGATGGCGTGGATTTCGTCGACGATCACCGTTTGCGTGGTGCCGAGCATTTTCCGGCCGGAGTCGGAGCCGAGCAGCACGTATAGGGATTCCGGAGTGGTCACCAGAATGTGCGGCGCGGTTTTGCGCATGGCCGAGCGGTCTTTTTGCGGCGTATCGCCGGTGCGCACGGCAGTGCTGATCGGCACGTCGGGCAGGCCCATCAGGCGTAACTGCTCGGTGATGCCGGCCAGCGGGTTTTGCAGGTTGATCCGGATGTCGTTGGACAGGGCCTTGAGCGGCGAAACGTAGACCACCAGGGTTTCGTCCGGCAGGCCATCCGGGTTTTCCAGGCCGCGATGGACCAGATCGTCGAGCACGGCCAGAAACGCGGTGAGGGTTTTGCCGGAGCCGGTGGGCGCGGCAATCAGCGTTGAACGGCGCTGGCGGATCAACGGCCACGCCCGGGCCTGGGCGGCGGTAGCCGTCGCGAAGGTGTTGCTGAACCAGGCGCTGACGGCGGGGTGGAAACCGTTCAGCGCGCTGTCTGCGGGGATGGGCAGGTTCATGAGCCAATTTATGCGGGTGGGGACGGGAAGTTGCAAGTACCGCTCAGGCTCTGTGTTGCTCCTGAGGCCAGTAGCGGCACCACAAATCCCCGGGAACTACACTTTACGGGTGACGGTTGCGCACTAAACCCGCAAAATGCAACGATTCCGGCAATTATTGAGGACATCGCCTGCGGGCGCTGTCGATAAAGCCATCGTTCCAATCAGACTGGGCCTGCTGACTCTATGCGAATGCGCCTTATGTTACTGGGCGGCGGAAATGCCCTTGGGCAGGCGCTGATTCGCCTCGGTGCGGAGGAAGACATCGGTTTCCTCGCCCCCCGCCCACCACAAGACGGCTGGGACGCCGCGAGCCTGACGCAACTGCTCGACGATACCCGTCCAGATGCGTTGATCAATCTCGCCTACTATTTCGACTGGTTCCAGGCGGAGACCGTCAGCGAACAGCGTCTGGCCGGGCAGGAGCGCGCCATCGAGCGTCTGGCCGAATTGTGCCAGCATCACAACATCGTGCTGGTGCAACCGTCGAGTTATCGCGTGTTCGATGGCTCCCGGGCGACCGCCTACAGCGAAAAAGACGAACCGGTACCGTTGGGCCTGCGCGGTCAAGCTTTGTGGCGCATTGAGCAAAGCGTGCGCGCCACTTGTCCACAGCATGTGTTGCTGCGTTTCGGCTGGCTGCTCGATGACAGCCCCGAGGGCACCCTCGGGCGATTCCTCGCCCGAGCCGAGAAAGCTGAAGAACTGCTGTTGGCGGATGATCGTCGCGGTAATCCGACGCCGGTGGACGACGCTGCCCGAGTGATCATTTCGGTGCTCAAGCAACTCGATTGTGCTGCGCCGCTGTGGGGCACCTACCACTACGCCGGGCATGAGGCGACCACACCGCTGGCACTGGGGCAGGCGATTCTCACTGAAGCGCGCGCCCTGCATCCGCTGGCCATCGAAGCGCCGACCGCCCAGGCTCACGCCGCGCGGCCCGACGCTGCCGAAGAACCGCAACACGCAGTGCTGGCCTGCAAGAAAATTCTGCACACCTTCGGGATCAAGCCCCGCGCCTGGCGCGCGGCACTCCCGGGCTTACTGGATAGGTTTTATCGCCATGGCTGACGGCCCTGTTTTAATCACCGGCGGCGCCGGTTTCATCGGTTCGCACCTGACCGATGCCTTGCTTGCCAAAGGTCATTCGGTGCGAATTCTCGATGACCTGTCCACCGGCAAGCGCAGCAACCTGCCGATGGACAATCCCCTCGTCGAACTGATCGAAGGCGATGTCGCTGATGCCGCCCTGGTGGCGCAGGCGATGCTCGGTTGCAGCGCGGTGGCGCATCTGGCCGCGGTGGCTTCGGTGCAGGCTTCGGTGGATGACCCGGTGAAAACTCACCAGAGCAACTTCATCGGCTCGCTGAACGTCTGCGAGGCCATGCGTCAGGCCGGTGTCAAACGCGTGTTGTACGCGTCCAGCGCAGCAGTCTATGGCAACAATGGCGAGGGCGAGTCGATCGACGAAGACACGCCCAAGGCACCGTTGACGCCATATGCGGTGGACAAGTTGGCGAGCGAGCATTACTTCGATTTCTATCGCCGCCAGCATGGTCTGGAACCGGTGATTTTCCGCTTCTTCAACATCTTCGGCCCGCGTCAGGATCCGTCTTCGCCATACTCCGGTGTGATCAGCATTTTCAGCGAGCGCGCGCAGAAAGGCCTGCCGATCACCGTGTTCGGTGATGGCGAGCAGACTCGGGATTTTGTCTACGTCGAGGATCTGGTGGACGTGCTGGTGCAAGCCATCGAGAAACCGCAGGTCGAGGTCGGCGCAGTGAATGTCGGCTGGAATCAGGCGACGACTCTCAAGCAGATGCTTGAAGCCCTTGAAGCCGTGGTCGGCAAGCTGCCGCCCGTTAGCTTTGGCCCGGCGCGTTCCGGTGACATCCGCCATTCACGAGCGAATAACCGGCGTTTGCTGGAGCGGTTCACCTACCCGGAGCAGACGCCGATGAGCGTTGGCCTGGCGCGGTTGTTGGGGCGCTGAGGTTTTACACAGTTGTGAAAAAGGCGCCTTGAAGGCGCCTTTTTTGTGTGTCGAATATGACCGATGCAGTTCCGTGGCGAGGGAGCTTGCTCCCGTTCGACTGCGCAGCAGTCGCCATCAATCTTGGGGCTGCTTCGCAGCCCAGCGGGAGCAAGCTCCCTCGCCACAAAAGCTGATCACATGTTGCTTAGAACTTGTAACCCAGACCGACCATGTAGATGAACGGATCGACGTCCACGTTCACCCGTGCGCGGGTGCCCGGAGCCACGGCGTTGTTTTCCACGGTGGCACGGGTGTCGATGTCGATGTAGCGCACCTGGGCGTTGATCATCACCTTATCGGTGAGCATGTAGTCGGCACCGACTTCCCAGGCCAGGCCCCAGGAGTTTTTCGCGTTGAAGTTGCTGAAGCCATTGGCGCTGGCTTCGCTGCTGACGTGCTCGTCGTAGATCCAGGTGTAGTTGATCCCGCCGCCGACATACGGCTGGAATGCGGACTTGGCATCCATCGGATAGTAGACCAGGCTCAGGGTCGGCGGCAGGTGTTTCAGGGTGCCGAGTTTGCCGTTGGCGGCGCCGAGCGCGGTGCCTTTGAGCTTCACGTCATGCTCGAACGGCGAGGCCGCGAGCAGTTCGATCCCCAGGTGGTTGGTGATCATGTAGGCGAAGTTCAGGCCCAGTTGCGTGTCGCTGCTCATGGTGGCCTTGCCACCCAGGTCGGCGCCCTTCAGCGGGCCTTGATCGACCTTGACGCTGGAGCTGTCGGCTGTCGGATTGACGGTGATCGCACCGGCCCGAACGATGATATTGCCAGCCTCATGGGCATGGGTGAGCGGGGCTGCGAGCGCGAGGGCAAGCAGCGAAGCGCTGAGCAGGGACTTGTGCATGGGGGCTCCAAAGGACGTTAAAAATGTTCGATGTCCAATGGTAGGGATCCAACTGATACGGTCTTTTGACTCAGCTCAACGAATCAGTGATGGCCCAGATTTTTGCGGAACCTTCGAGGGCCTCTTCGCGGGCAAGCCTCGCTCCTACAGGTTCAACATTGCCTTGTAGGAGCGAGGCTTGCCCGCGAAGGCGTCCTTTCATTCAACACCGAACTACCGGTGTTCACTCCGGCAGTTCATACACATAAATCTTCTGCGCCTCCATCTGATACCCGGCATCCGCCAATTCGCTGGTGGACGCCTTGACCTGCAACGCACCTTCGACCCAGTACGGCTGGTACAGCTCATCGAGCTTCACGCCGACTTCGCTTTTGACGTGCACGATCTGGTTCGACGGCGGAGGCGGTACGTGGATGCAGGCGCCGAAATACGGCACCAGCAGAAACTCCGTGGTGCGGCCTTCTTCACTGACCTCCAGCGGCACGATGTACCCCGGCAAGCGAATGTTCTGGCCATCGAGACTTTTCACCACCGGCGCGTTCGGCATGTCCTGTTTGGCGGCCGGGGCCGACTCCGCGGACAATGCGTCGCTCATCTTCGACAGGTCGTGCAGCGGCGTCATGTTCGGCACTTCCGGCGGGGCATCCGGCGGGATCATTTCCGACCAGGTCAGGTCTTTCGGCTCGGCCGCCCACAGCGGCAGAGCAACCAGCATCAACAGCGCAAGCAGAGCGCGGGGCATGTTCAACGTCCTCACAGGCGGATCGACAGGCCATCGGCCAAGGATTGGCGATAAGCGCGCCAGGCCGGCACGCTGCCCATCAGCAGCGCGGCGATCAGGATGCCACCGAGCAGCGTCCATTCATATTCGCTTGGCCAGGCCAGTGGCAGGTACAAACCGTAATTCGACTGCACGTAACCCTGCGCCACGGCGATGCCGACATACAGCAGCGCCACGCCGGCAATCACTCCCGACAGCGCCAGGGCAAACGCTTCCAGCACCAGTAAAGTCGCGATATGCCATGGCCGCGCACCCACCGAACGCAGAATCGCCATCTCCCGGCGCCGCTCGTTGAGGCTGGTGAGAATCGCCGTGAGCATGCCGATCAACCCGGTCAGCACCACGAACAGCGAGACGACGAACAAGGCTTTTTCCGCCGTGCTCATCAAACTCCACAGCTCCTGCAACGCCACACCCGGCAGGATCGCCAGCATCGGTTCGCCACGGAATTCGTTGATTTCACGTTGCAGCGCGAAGGTCGAAATCTTGTTGTTAAGGCCGAGCATGAACGCGGTGATTGCTTGCGGCGTCAGGTCCATGTTGCGCGCCTGATCGGCACTGACCCGACCGTTACCCCGCGCCGGTACACCGTTGTGCCAGTCGATGTGGATCGCTTCCATGCCGCCGAGGCTGATGTGCAGCGTGCGGTCCACCGGGGTGCCGGTGCGTTTGAGAATGCCGACCACGGTGAACGGTTTGTCGTCATGCTTGACCAGGCTGATCGCCGCCACGCCATGGGCCAGCACCAGTTTGTCGCCGAGTTTGTAGTGCAGCGCGTCGGCCACTTCGGCGCCGAGCACCACTTCGAACGGATCGCTGGCGAAGGCACGGCCGTCGGCCAGTTCCAGATGCTGTTGATGGCCGTACTGGTAATGCTCGAAGTACGCCTCAGTGGTGCCCATCACCCGATAACCACGATGGGAATCGCCGAGGGACATCGGGATCGCCCACTTCACTTTCGGGTTGTTGGCGAACTGCTCGAAGCTGTCCCAGCGGATGTTGTTGGTGGCGTTGCCGATGCGGAATACCGAATACAGCAGCAGGTTCACCGAGCCGGAACGCGCGCCAACGATCAGGTCGGTGCCGCTGATGGTGCTGGCGAAACTGGCCTTGGCCTCGGTGCGCACCCGCTCCACCGCCAGCAGCAGGCAGACCGACAGGGCGATGGCGAACGCGGTGAGGATCGCGGTGAAGCGACGGTTAGCGAGGCTGGCCATGGCTAGACGAAACAAATACATCTCAAACCTCGGACGGGGTGGCGGCGCGATTGAGATCGGCCAGCGACAGGTGGCGATCGAACAGCGGCGCGAGGCTCTGATCGTGGCTGACGAATAACAGGCTCGAGCCGGCTTCGCGGCATTCGGCGAACAGCAGGCGAATGAAGTTTTCGCGGGCGTCGTAATCCAGTGCCGAGGTCGGTTCGTCGGCGATCACCAGTTCCGGCTGACCGATCAACGCACGCGCGGCAGCGACCCGTTGCTGCTGGCCGATGGACAGCGAATCGGCGCGGCGGGCCAGAATGTTTTCGTCCTTCAGGCCCAGATGGGCGAGCAGGGTGGCGGCGGCCTGATCGACGCTGCCGTGGCGTTGTTTCGCCCGCTCGGCGCGCAGTTTCGAGAAGTGACAGGGCAGTTCGACGTTCTCCCGCACCGACAGAAACGGCAGCAAGTTGAACTGCTGGAAGATGTAGCCGGTGTGATCGACCCGGAAGTGGTCGCGAGCCCCGGCAGACAGTTCGGTCAATTCCTGGCCGAGCAGCCGGATGCTGCCGCGATCAGGCTTTTGCACACCGCCGAGCAAGCCGAGCAGGGTGGTCTTGCCGCTGCCGCTGGGGCCTTTGAGGAACAGGGTTTCACCAGGCTCCAGGCGAAACGCCGGGATGTCCAGCAACGGCGGGTGACCGGGCCAGCTGAAGCCCAGGTCGGACAATTCGATGAGTGCTTGGGTCATGGCGCCGATTTCATGAGGTTTGTCTCGACTTCACATTCAACATTACCCCCTGTAGGAGCGAGGCTTGCCCGCGAAGAGGCCAGTAGATCCAACAGAGATGTTGACTGACAGATCGCTTTCGCGGGCAAGACTCGCTCCTACAGGATTGGTGTCGGATCAGAATTTCAGGGCAGCCGCCTTGGCCGTCACCTCAACCCCTTGCTGCCCGCTCGGGCTGACCAGTTGTACCTGAATCTTCTGGGTAGCCGGGAACGTGTTGAAGACAGTCGCCAGGTCCAGGGTCTTCAGCGCGCCCGGGGCCGAGCAGCTGAATTGGTAACGGGCGTGGATTTCGCTGTGGTCATGTTGATGCTCGTGACCATCCTTGGCTTCTTCATGCTCATCGTCGGCATCCGGTTTGTCACCGAACAACGGGCTTTCCAGCTCCTGGGTCGCGACCACGCACCCGGCGGCTTTCGGCAGGTTGAACAGTGTCAGTGGTTTTTCCAGTTGGGCACGGACGGCGGCGACTTTGGCCTTGTCGGCATCGGTGGTGGCGGCGTGCTCGAAACCCACCAGGTTCATTGCCGGGCTTTCCAGCTCCAGCTCCAGGGTCTGGCCGTCCAGCGCCGCATTCAAGCGACCGACGCCGTGTTCGTGGGCACCGAGGCTGCCGTGCTCATGGTCGTGATCTTGCTCGACAGCCGCGTGGGCGACAGCCAGCGGTAACAAGGCAAACGGCAAAGCGAGCAGCAGACGGCGCATGACGGGTCTCCGAAAAGTAAAATGAAAAATTTGTTATGTAATCTTATAACGAAAGTGCCGAGAGTTTGACCGTCTGCTTGGCGTTGTGCAAGACCCATGGGAGCATGCGAGTCAGGTATGTGCTGGAGCAGACTTATGTTGCGAATACGCGGAAGCATCGGCGACTGGCCGGTGGATTTGACCCTTGAACTGGATGAGGGCGACTGGGCGCAGCTCGGTGCGCAGTTGCAGGCTGCCAAACCCGAGGCGAGTGCAACACCGGTCAAACCGGTGAATCAGGATGATGCGCTATGGCAGATCGCCAAAGAATTGCTGCGCAAGGCCGGGCAATTGAGTGGGCCGGATTTGCTGGAGCAACTGGAAGGGCTGACCGGCAGCGCAGCGGCGGGCAAGCGCTTGTTGGTGCGCTTGCGCCACTGCGCAGAGGTCAAAGTAGTGAGCGGCGGGGATACGCCGCTCTACAGCTGGATCGAGTAAGCCGCAAAAAAGAGCTTAATAGAGCGCGGCAAACAGCTTGCGACGGTACGTGGTCACCAACGGGTGATCGTTGCCCAGCAGTTCGAACACTTGCAGCAAGGTCTTGTGTGGCAAGCCTTCGCTGTAGCTGCGGTTGCGGACGAACAGTTTCAGCAACGCATCCAGCGCCGCGTCGTATTGCTGACGGGCCAGTTGCTGGATCGCCAACTGATAGACCGCCTCATCATCCTGCGGATTTTTCGCCAGGCGTGCTTTCAGGTCTGCCGCATCCGGCAAATCCCTGGCCTGGCCGAGAAACTGGATCTGCGCCTTGGCGCCGGCCAGCGCGGCCTTGTGTTCATCGGTCTTGACCGCGTCGAGTACGGCTTGCGCTTCACTCAGCTCGCTGCGCTCGGTAAGGCAGCGGGCGTAGAGGATCAGTGCCTTGGCATTGGTGTTGTCTTCAGTCAGCAAGATTTTGAGCGTGGCTTCGGCGTCGGCGAAACGGCCTTCATCGAACAGCGCCTGAGCCTGTTCAAACGGGTCGGCGGCGGCTGGAGGCGGCATTTGCACATGAGGTTCGAGCATCGTGCGCACAGCGGATTCCGGTTGCGCACCGGCAAAACCGTCCACCGGCTGACCGTCCTTGAACAGCACCACGGTCGGCAGGCTGCGAATGCCGAAACGCGCAACAATGTCTTGCTCGATGTCGCAGTTGACCTTGGCCAGCAGCAACTCACCCTGATAGCTCTCGGCGATGGTTTGCAGCATCGGCATCAAGGCCTTGCACGGCGCACACCATTCGGCCCAGAAATCCACCAGTACCGGTTTGTGGAAAGAGTTCTCGATCACCGACTGGTCGAAATCGGCAGTCGTGGCGTCGAAGATGTACGGCGTTTCCTGACTCATGGGGGATCTCGTAAAAGCGTGGATGAGGCCACTATAAGGCTTGGTGGGGGGCGGCTGAAAGCGGGGTGATCATTGAGTGATGTGCTGCCAGGCAGGACGTCTTCGCGGGCAAGCCTCGCTCCTACAGGTCCGCGCTGATTTCGAAATCGCCACCCAACCCTGTAGGAGCGAGGCTTGCCCGCGAAGCTTTTTGCTAACCGCGCCGCGCGTGGTAAAGGCTCACATGCCGAAACTCTTCGGGTTCGGCCAGGTCCGGCAAGGTCATCGCCTGCAGCATCTCGATGCGCTGATACAGCGGATGGCGAAAATCCCGCACCCGTGAATCCGCCACCAACGCTTCCCGGCCACGGCTGAGAAACTCGTCGAGTAGCGGCAGATTTTCCCGGTCGTACAACACGTCGGCCACCAGAACCAGATCAAATCGATCCGCTTCGGCGAAAAAATCCGTCGAGTAGCGCAGCTGCACATCATTGAGTTCGGCATTCGCCCGACACGCGGCAATCGCCAGCGGGTCCAGGTCACAGGCCACCACTTCCAGCGCCCCGGCCTTCACGGCCGCAATCGCAGCCACGCCGGAACCGGTGCCGAAATCCAGCACCCGTTTGCCTACGACCCAGTGCGGGTGTTCGGCGAGATAGCGGGCCACGGCCAGCCCACTGGCCCAGCAGAAACTCCAGTACGGCGGCTCGTGGAGAATCCGCCGGGTTTCTTCGGGGCTGAAAGCGCGGTCCATGTTGTCGCCGTCGATCAGCCAGAGTTTCAGCTCGGTGCCCGGCAATTCACAGGCTACAAGCTGTGCGTCACCGAGCAGTTCACCCAACGCCTGTTGCAGGCCGAGCGGTGCAATCATGGCGCTTTGACGAATTGCAACTGACCCAGGGCCTGGGTCGTCGGCTGGGTGATGAGTTGCGCCGGCAGATGCAGAATCAACTGCCCGGACTGGCTGGCGCGGCCGCGCAGTTCAACGCGAGCGCCAACCGGGAAGGATTCAGGGTTGAAACGCAGGCGAAACGGCAACACCTGATTGGTGCCAATCAGGTTGGCACTGGCGAGCAATTGTTGCGGGCGATCCTTTTCGTCGATCACCAGCAGCGCCAGTTCGACTTCGGCGTCGGCCGGCACGCCCATCAGGGTGCCACTGATTTCACGTTGGTAAGCCGGCAGCGGGCCGAGCTCGGCAGACGCCTTGGCCTTCTTCTGCGCCTGTTGCGGCGCTGGGCCTGGTGTTGGTGGCTGGGGCTTGGGTGCATCGCTGCCACAGGCCACCAGCAGGCTGAAAAGACTGAGCAAAACGAGCGGTCGTAACGACATTGGCGGCTCCAGCAAGGTGAAAACATTATAGCCCGTCTGTATACCGCAAACCCTATGGCTTGTCTTGCCACGGGGATGCGCTACCATGGCCCTCCCATTTTTTGTTGCCTGCCACCATGCACTGTCCCTTCTGCGGTGCCAACGACACCAAGGTCATCGACTCGCGTCTGGTCGCCGAGGGCGAACAGGTGCGCCGCCGGCGTGAATGCCTGGCCTGCGGCGAACGCTTCACGACGTTCGAAACCGCTGAACTGGTGTTGCCGCGCCTGATCAAAACCGACGGCAGTCGCCAGCCGTTCGACGAAGAAAAACTTCGTGCCGGCATGCAGCGAGCGCTGGAGAAGCGCCCGGTGAGTGTCGAGCGCCTGGAATCGTCGCTGGTGCACATCAAACACAAGCTGCGCGCCACTGGTGAGCGCGAGGTCAAATCCCTCGTGGTCGGCGAACTGGTGATGGCCGAGCTGAAAAAGCTTGATGAAGTCGCCTATATCCGCTTCGCTTCGGTGTACCGACGCTTCCAGGACCTCAACGAGTTCCGCGAAGAGATCGATCGCCTCGCCCGTGAACCGGTGAAAGAATGACCACCTCCCCGGAACAAGCCATCCTCGACGCCCATTACATGGCCCGTGCCCTGGAACTGGCGCGCAAAGGTCATTACACGACGCACCCCAACCCGCGGGTTGGCTGCGTGGTGGTGCGTGACGGGCAGATTGTCGGCGAAGGCTGGCATGTGCGCGCCGGCGAGCCCCATGCCGAAGTCCACGCCTTGCGTGCCGCCGGCGACAAGGCGCGAGGCGCCACGGCTTACGTGACCCTGGAACCGTGCAGCCACCACGGCCGTACGCCGCCCTGCGCCGATGCACTGGTGAATGCCGGTGTGGCGCGCGTCGTTGCGGCGATGCAGGACCCGAACCCGGAAGTTGCCGGTCGCGGTCTGCAACGTCTGGCCCAGGCGGGAATCGCCACCGAAAGTGGCGTGCTGGAAGGTGAGGCGCGCAAGCTCAATGAAGGCTTCCTCAAGCGCATGGAACACGGCTTGCCGTTCGTGCGGGTCAAGTTGGCCATGAGCCTCGACGGTCGCACAGCGATGGAAAGCGGCGAGAGCCAATGGATTACCGGCCCGGCGGCGCGCTCGGCGGTACAACGGCTGCGCGCGCAGGCCAGCGTGGTGCTGACCGGCGCCGACACGGTGCTGGCGGACAATGCCCGCTTGACCGTGCGTGCCGATGAATTGGGCCTCGATCCCGAACAAACCGCCTTGGCCATGAGCCGTCCGCCACTGCGCGTGCTGATCGACGGTCGCCTGCGGGTGCCTCTGGACGCGCCGTTTTTCAAGGCTGGTCCGGCGTTGGTTGCGACGTGCATGGCGATCGAAGAGCAATACGCCAACGGTCCGGAGTGCCTGATCGTGGCGGGCGACGATGGCCAGGTCGACCTGCGCAAGTTGCTGGTTGAACTGGCTGCCCGTGACGTCAACGAGGTGCTGGTCGAAGCCGGTCCGCGTCTGGCCGGGGCGTTTGCTCAGCAAGGGTTGGTGGACGAGTTCCAGATTTTCATTGCCGGCAAGTTTCTCGGCTCCACGGCGCGACCGTTGCTGGACTGGCCGCTGGCGCAGATGAAAGATGCGCCCGAGCTCAAAATTACCGAAATCCGCGCGGTTGGCGATGACTGGCGAGTCATTGCCATACCTGTCCCAACGGTCAGCGTATAATTCCCGGCTGCAGCCCAGAAGGCCCTGTTCTCGAGGAGGACTCCATGTTTACCGGCATCATCGAATCCATCGGCAGTATTCGTGCATTGACCCCAAAAGGCGGAGATGTGCGGGTTTACGTAGAAACCGGCAAGCTCGACCTGAGCGACGTCAAACTGGGCGACAGCATTGCCGTCAACGGCGTGTGCCTGACGGCGGTTGAACTGCCGGGCAATGGCTTTGCGGCGGACGTCAGTCGCGAAACCCTCGACTGCACCGCCATGAATGACCTCAAGAGCGGCAGCCCAGTGAATCTGGAAAAAGCCCTGACCCCGACCACCCGCCTCGGTGGGCACTTGGTCAGCGGTCACGTCGATGGTGTCGGCGAAGTGGTCTCGCGCAGCGACAATGCCCGCGCCGTGGAATTTCGCATCCGTGCGCCGAAAGAACTGGCCAAGTACATCGCCCATAAAGGTTCGATCACCGTCGACGGCACCAGCCTGACGGTGAACGCGGTCGATGGCGCCGAATTCCTGCTGACGATCATTCCGCACACCCTGAGTGAAACCATCATGGCTTCTTACAAGCCAGGTCGCCGGGTGAACCTGGAAGTGGACTTGCTGGCACGTTATCTGGAACGCCTGCTGCTGGGTGACAAAGCTGCTGAACCGGGCTCATCACAAAAGTCTGGCGGCACTATTACTGAAAGCTTTCTGGCCCAAAACGGCTACCTCAAATCCTGACTCAAGGGGGTGCCTTGTGGCGCTCAATAGCATCGAAGAACTGGTTGAAGACATCCGCCAAGGCAAGATGGTCATCCTCATGGATGACGAAGACCGCGAGAACGAAGGCGACCTGATCATGGCCGCCGAGTGCTGCAAGGCTGAGCACATCAACTTCATGGCCAAGCACGCCCGTGGCCTGATCTGCATGCCAATGAGCCGCGAGCGCTGCGAACTGCTCAAGCTGCCATTGATGGCGCCACGCAACGGTTCCGGCTTCGGCACCAAGTTCACCGTGTCCATCGAAGCCGCCGAAGGCGTGACCACCGGTATCTCCGCGGCCGACCGTGCGCGTACCGTACAAGCCGCTGCCGCCAAAGACGCCAAGGCTGAAGACATCGTCAGCCCCGGCCACATCTTCCCGCTGATGGCCCAGGCCGGCGGCACCCTGGCCCGCGCCGGCCATACCGAAGCGGCCTGCGACCTGGCGCGCATGGCCGGTTTTGAACCGAGCGGTGTGATCTGCGAAGTGATGAACGACGACGGCACCATGTCCCGTCGCGCCGAACTCGAAGCGTTTGCCGCCGAGCACAACATCAAGATCGGCACCATTGCCGACCTGATCCACTACCGGATGATCCACGAACGTACCGTTCAGCGGATTGCCGAGCAGCCATTGGACAGCGAACTGGGCCAGTTCAACCTGGTGACCTATCGTGATTCGGTGGAAGGCGACGTGCACATGGCCCTGACCCTGGGCAACGTGTGCGCCGAAGAACCGACCCTGGTTCGGGTGCACAACATGGACCCGCTGCGTGACCTGCTGATGGTCAAGCAACCGGGCCGCTGGAGCCTGCGCGCCGCCATGGCCGCGGTTGCCGAGGCTGGCAGCGGTGTGGTGCTGTTGCTCGGTCACCCGCTCGATGGCGACGTGTTGCTGGCGCACATCCGCGAAACCGCCGACCACCTGGCGGTGAAAAAGCCGACCACCTACAGCACTGTGGGTGCCGGTTCGCAGATCCTTCGGGACCTGGGCGTGCGTAAAATGCGCCTGATGTCTGCGCCGATGAAATTTAATGCGATATCCGGTTTCGATCTGGAAGTTGTAGAATACGTGCCCTCCGAATAATGACCGGTTGTTTCCAGTCCTTGATTCGCGGCTAACACATCACTGAGGGATGCGTAGAAAACGCGTCCCGGCTCTTTAAGAGATCTAACGAATGACCCTGAAGACCATCGAAGGTACCTTCATCGCCCCTAAAGGCCGCTACGCTCTGGTAGTGGGCCGTTTCAACAGCTTCGTGGTTGAAAGCCTGGTCAGCGGTGCAGTTGATGCCCTGGTTCGCCATGGCGTGAGCGAAAGCGACATCACCATCATCCGTGCGCCTGGCGCCTTCGAAATCCCGCTGGTTGCGCAGAAAGTCGCTCAGAAGGGCGAGTTCGCGGCAATCATCGCCCTGGGCGCGGTCATTCGTGGCGGTACTCCGCACTTCGAATACGTGGCTGGCGAGTGCACCAAGGGCCTGGCCCAGGTGTCCATGGAGTTCGGCGTACCGGTCGCTTTCGGCGTACTGACCGTTGATTCCATCGAACAAGCCATCGAACGTTCCGGCACCAAGGCCGGTAACAAAGGTGTTGAAGCTGCCCTGTCCGCTCTGGAAATGGTCAGCCTGCTGGCGCAGTTGGAGGCCAAGTGATTAGCGACGATAGCGATCGTTTCAACCCGCGCGATCCAAAGCCTGCGGATGCCGGCAAGCCATCGAAAAGCGCAAAGCGTCGCGAGGCCCGTCAGCTCGCGACCCAGGCGCTGTACCAATGGCACATGGCCAAGCAGTCGCTGAACGAGATCGAAGCGCAGTTCCGGGTCGATAACGATTTTACCGATGTCGATGGCGCGTACTTCCGCGAAATCCTGCACGGGGTTCCGCAGTTCAAGACCGAGATCGACACCGCGCTCAAGCCTTGCCTGGACTTGACCATCGAAGAGCTGGACCCGGTTGAACTGGCGGTTCTGCGCCTGTCCACCTGGGAACTGCTCAAGCGTGTCGACGTGCCGTACCGCGTGGTGATCAACGAAGGTATCGAACTGGCCAAGGTCTTCGGTTCCACCGACGGCCACAAGTTCGTCAACGGTGTGCTCGACAAGCTGGCCCCGCGTCTGCGTGAAGCCGAAGTGAAGGCGTTCAAGCGCTGATTGGCGCTTGAACTGCCATTGCCATGGGTGAGTTTGAGCTGATCCGCAACTTCTTCGCCGCCGCGCCTTGCGCGCAGGGCGGTGAAGGCGTTGCCCTCGGGATCGGCGACGACTGCGCCTTGCTGGCTGTTCCTCCCGGGGAGCAGTTGGCGATTTCTACCGATACGCTGGTGGCCGGTGTGCATTTCGCCGACCCCTGCGATCCGTTTCTGCTCGGCCAGCGCTCGCTGGCCGTGGCCGTCAGTGACCTGGCCGCCATGGGCGCCACCCCCGTTGCCTTTACCCTTGCCTTGACCTTGCCGACCGGGACTTCCGATTGGCTGGAAGCGTTCGCCCGTGGTTTGAACCTCATGGCGCAGAATTGCCGTGTGGCACTGGTGGGCGGCGATACTACTCGCGGGCCGTTGAGCCTGACCATGACCGTGTTCGGCCGGGTGCCGACCGGTCTGGCGTTGACCCGCAGCGGCGCACGGCCGGGCGATTTACTCTGTGTGGGCGGTGAGCTGGGTAACGGCGCGGGCGCATTGCCGCTGGTGCTCGGCCAGCGGACAGCGGACGCGGCCATCGCCGAGCCATTGCTGGCCCATTACTGGTCGCCGCAACCGCAACTGGCGTTGGGCCAGGCGTTGCGCGGCAGGGCCACGGCGGTGCTGGACATCTCCGATGGCTTGCTCGCCGACTGCGGGCATATTGCCCTGGCGTCGAAAGTCGGGATTCGGGTAGAGCGCAGCAGGCTGCCGTTGTCGAAGGCGCTGCTGGCTTTCCTCGGTCAATCCGACGCGGAGCAAGCCGCCCTGAGTGGCGGTGACGATTACGTGCTGGCCTTCACCTTGCCGCCTGCCGAGTTGCCATCGTTACTGGCGGACGGCTGGCCGATCCATGTGCTCGGGCAGGTGGTTGCAGGGCAGGGCGTGATTCTGCTGGACGCCGACGGACACGACATCACCCCGCCAATCCGGGGTTACCAACATTTTCGGGAGACACCGTGACAGATCATCCCAAACAGGTTCCGTCGGAGTTCGTACCGCCGTCGGTCTGGCGCAATCCGTGGCATTTCCTGGCGTTCGGCTTCGGCTCGGGCACCCTGCCAAAAGCGCCGGGCACCTGGGGTTCGTTAGTGGCGTTACCCTTTATTCCGTTGTGGCAGATGCTGCCCGACTGGGGCTACTGGCTGATGCTCGGCATCACCATGCTGTTCGGCTTCTGGCTGTGCGGCAAGGTCGCCGACGATTTGCGCGTGCACGACCATGAAGGCATCGTCTGGGACGAAATGGTCGGGATGTGGATCACCCTGTGGCTGGTGCCGCAAGGTTGGTATTGGTTGTTGGCGGGGTTCCTGATGTTCCGCTTCTTCGACATCCTCAAGCCGTGGCCGATTCGCTGGATCGACCGGCATGTGCACGGTGGCGTCGGGATCATGCTCGACGACGTGCTTGCGGGGGTGTTCGCGTGGTTGGCGATGCAAGGGCTGGTCTGGCTTTTCGCCTGAAGGCTACAGTCGAGGACGAAAGATGGCTCGCTGGTTGATGGTGATGGTTTTCGCGACGTTTTGCTCGTTCGCCCAGGCGGGGGATGCACCGACGACGCCGTCCGTGATTCACCTGGCCAGCGAAGCGTGGGAAGACTTTACCGCCGCCGATGGTCGTGGTTTGGGCTGGGACGTGTTGCGCGAAGTGTTCGAGCCTGCGGGCGTCAAACTGGATATTCGAATCGAACCGTATACGCGCGCCACGGGCCTGGCACAGCGTGGCGAAGTGGACGCGTGTGTCGGTGCCTATCGGGATGAAGTCAGTGACGTGCTCTATCCGCGCTGGAGTTTCGATACCGATCCGATCTATGCACTGGGCCTGGCCACCAATCCGGCGCCGACCCCGGAAAATCTGGGCAATTACCGTTTGGCCTGGGTACGCGGCTACAAGTACCAGGCTTACCTGCCCAACGTGCAGCGCTATAACGAAGTCGCGCGGCGTACCGGGATTCTGCCGATGCTGATCCACAACCACGTCGACTACTACATTGACGCGCTGGACGAGGTTAACTCTATCGTCAGCCGAGCCAAGGATCCGTCGCAGTTCCGCCGCACGCACATCGCGGATTTACCGCTGTACCTGTGCTTCGCCGATACCCCTCGGGCACGGCAGTTGATGGTGCTGTTCGACCAGCGTATGGAATTGCTGGTAAAAAGCGGTCAGCTGAAACCGGTCTTCGAACGCTGGAAACAGCCCTATCCGTTCGGCTCGAAATGAAAACGTTCAATGCGGGCGCGGGGCAGATATCAAACTTTTTGATCGTTATGGCCGATAATTCAGCCTAAGCGTCTGTAGGAACGTGCTGTTACAATGCCGCCTCTGCGAATCTTCAGTACTTATAGATCAGGAGCACACCGGTGCCTGTCGTTTTTGTCGCCGCTTCCAAGCTGCCAACGCCTTTTGCGCAATTCACCATGCACGGCTTTCTCGATGAAGAGAACGGGCGTGAGCACGTGGTGCTGAGCCTGGGTGAGATCGCCGACGGTGCTCCGGTACTCGGTCGGTTGCACTCCGAATGCCTGACCGGCGATGCCTTGTTCAGCCAGCGTTGCGACTGTGGTTCGCAACTCGAGGCGGCGTTGCAGGCGATCGCCCGTGAAGGCCGTGGCGTATTGCTCTACTTGCGTCAGGAAGGCCGTGGCATTGGCCTGCTGAACAAGATCCGCGCTTATGAATTGCAGGACGGCGGTGCTGACACCGTTGAAGCCAACGAGCGTCTGGGTTTCGCCGCCGATCAGCGCGACTACGCCATGTGCCTGCCAATGCTGGAGCATCTGGGCGTGAAATCCCTGCGACTGATGACCAACAACCCACGCAAGGTCAAAGCCTTGACTGACATGGGCATCGTGGTTGCCGAGCGCGTGCCGTTGCACACAGGGCACAACCCGCATAACAAACTCTACCTGGCGACCAAGGCCAGCAAGCTCGACCACATGATGGGCAACGAGCACCAGGGCGAGGCTGACAGGGCGTGACCCGCGGTCAGGTACGGCGACGACTGGCCGTCAACTGGTGGCAATATCTGGCGTTGGCCTTGCTGCCGCTGTTCGTGGTCAATGGCTTATTCGGCCAAAGCGAGGCGATTCTGCCGGTGCTGGCCATGCCGTTTTTCATTGCCGGTGTGGCGTCGATGTTTGTCAGCCTGAAGTTCTTTGGCGGTTACAAACATGCGCTGATCGCGACCCAAAAAGCCCTCGATACCCCTGAAGAACCCGCCGCCTGGATCGCCCTGGCCGCGAAACGCCGTGCTGCGTTTCTGGTCGCCGGCCTGCCCGCCTGGATCGGCGCACTGGCAGTCTTCGTTGGTCTGGAAGCCGTGCCGCTGATGCTGCTGGCGTTGTCGACGGTGGTGCTGTTCTACCTCTACCGTATCCCGCGTCAACTCGGCTGATGCGATGCGTCTGGCTGGCAGTCCTGTTGCTGGCCATCGGTGGTCCGGCAGCTGCGGCCGAGCGGGTTGTCAGCCTGGCACCGTCGCTTTCCGAAATCGTGATTGAACTGAATTCGGCTGACCTGCTGGTCGGAGTGCTGGATGCCGGTGAGCGTCCGGCCGAGCTCAAAGACATTCCTTCGGTGGGCCGCTACGGTCAGTTGGACATCGAACGGTTGCTCAGCCTCAAACCTGATTTACTGCTGCTCTGGCCGGGCAGTGTGGGGCCGGCTCAGCGTGAACAGCTCAAACGGCTGAACATTCCCACCTATGTCGCCGAACCGCATAACCTCGAACAACTCACTGTGCAGATCGAAGCGATAGCCACGCAACTCGGGCGAGCGGAGCGGGGCGTTGCATTGGCCAAAAAACTGCGTCAGCGACTCGACTCCTTGCGCCAGCGCTATCGAAGGGACGAGCCGCTGCGGGTGTTTTATCAAGTCTGGGATCGGCCGCTGTACACCGTGGGCGGAAGGCAGATCATCAGTGATGCGCTACAGGTTTGCGGGGCAAGCAATGTGTTTGCCGACCTGCCACAGCCTGCACCGCAGGTCAGTGTGGAGGCGGTGTTGCAGCGCAACCCCGAGGTGATTCTGGCCAGCGATCAGGCGCAGCTCGAGGCGTGGAAGGCTTGGCCCCAGGTGACGGCGGTGGCGCAGGGGCAATTGCTGTTAGTGACGGATAAAGGCCTGGAACGACCGAGTGGGCAGATGATCGAAGCGACGGCCAAGCTCTGTCAGTTGATCGCACCCGATCTTTAACCTGTGGCGAGGGAGCAAGCTCCCTCGCCACAGGGTTTTGCATGTAGCCAGAGAATCAGATATTCAGCAATTGCAGGCGCTGACGCACCGCCTCTTCGATCCCGGCTTCATCCAGCCCGCATTCGGCGAGCATTTGCGCAGGCTTGGCGTGTTCGACATAGATGTCTGGCAAGCCCAGGTGCAGCACCGACTTTAGGATGTTCTCGCGGGCGAGGAACTCGCTGACCGCGCCACCGGCGCCGCCCATGATCGCGTTCTCTTCGACGGTCACCAGCAATTGGTGGCTGCCGGCGATTTCGCGAACCAGTGCTTCGTCGAGCGGTTTGACGAAACGCATGTCGACGACCGTCGCATCCAGCTTCTCGGCGACTTTCAGTGCCTCGGCCAGTTGCACGCCGAACACCAGCAGGGCGACTGTGCTGCCCTGGCGACGAACCACGCCCTTGCCGATTTCAATCGGTTCGAGGTCTTTCGCGATCGGTGCATTCGGGCCGGTGCCACGCGGGTAACGCACCGCCGCCGGGCCGCTGTACAGGTGGCCGGTGCTGAGCATTTTGCGCAGTTCGTTTTCGTCGCTCGGGGTCATCACCAGCATGCCGGGGATGCAACGCAGGAACGACAGGTCGAAGCTGCCTGCGTGCGTCGGGCCGTCTTCGCCCACCAGGCCGGCGCGGTCGATGGCGAACAGTACGTCGAGGTTTTGTACCGCGACGTCATGAATCAGCTGGTCGTAACCGCGTTGCAGGAAGGTCGAATAGATCGCCACCACCGGTTTGGCGCCTTCACAGGCCATGCCGGCTGCCAGGGTCACGGCGTGTTGCTCGGCAATCGCCACGTCGAAATAGCGCGTCGGGAAGCGTTCGCTGAAGGCCACCAGGTCGGAGCCTTCCTTCATCGCCGGGGTGATCCCGACCAGGCGCGGATCGGCTGCGGCCATGTCGCACAGCCACTCACCAAACACACCGGAATATTTCGGCCCGCTGGCTTTTTTCGGCGCGGCGGCCGGAGCGTCCAGCGGTTCGAGTTTGGTAATGGCGTGGTAACCGATCGGGTCGACTTCCGCCGGGGCGAAGCCTTTGCCCTTCTTGGTGACCACGTGCAGGAATTGCGGGCCTTTCAGATCGCGCATGTTGCGCAGGGTGGCGATCAGGGTCGGCAGGTCGTGGCCATCGATCGGGCCGATGTAGTTCCAGCCCAGCTCTTCGAACAGCGTGCCAGGGACCAGCATGCCTTTGGCATATTCTTCCGTGCGACGGGCGATTTCCCAGGCGCCGGGCAGGCGCGACAGGACCTTTTTGCTGCCTTCGCGCATGCTTGCGTAAGTGCGGCTGGAAAGGATTTTCGCCAGATAGTTCGACAACCCGCCGACGTTGCGCGAGATCGACATATCGTTGTCGTTGAGGATCACCAGCATGTTGGCGTCCACTTCCGGCGCGTGGTTCAGCGCCTCGAAGGCCATGCCAGCGGTCAGTGCGCCGTCGCCGATCACCGCGATTGCCTTGCGATCACTGTGTTGCAGGCGGGCGGCAATGGCCATGCCCAGCGCTGCGCTGATCGAGGTGCTGGAGTGGCCGACGCCAAAGGTGTCGTACTCGCTCTCGGAACGACGCGGGAAGGCGGCGATGCCATCCTTCTGGCGCAGGGTGCTCATGCGCGCGCGACGGCCGGTGAGGATTTTGTGCGGATAGGCCTGATGACCCACGTCCCACACCAGCCGGTCGTCCGGGGTGTCGAAAACGTAGTGCAACGCGATGGTCAGCTCGATCACGCCCAGGCCGGCACCGAAATGCCCACCGGTCTGGCCGACCGTGTAGAGCAATTCCAGGCGCAACTCATCAGCCAGGGTTTCCAGCTCGGCTTCGCCTAACCGGCGCAGGCCGTCCGGCGTGTTGGCACGGTCGAGCAGGGGCGTGGTCGGGCGCTTACGGGGAATCTCATGAAACGTCGTGGGCATCAGGCGAATCGTTATAGGTATAAAAGATGCGGCAGTTTACCTGATGCATCGCCCCCTGCCCACGCGTTGGTCTTTTTTGGCGGATACGCCGTCAGTTGCGGCGGTCAACGATGTACCGGGCCAGATCGCGCAAGGGCTCGGCTGCCGCGTCAAACGGTCGCAATGCGTGCAGGGCCTGGTCGCGCAGTTCCAGAGCGTAGGCCTTGGCCACGTCGAGACCGAGCAGTGCCGGGTAGGTCGGCTTGTCCCGGGCGATGTCGGCGCCCTGGCGTTTACCTAGGGTGGCGGTGTCACTTTCGACGTCGAGAATGTCGTCCTGGACCTGAAATGCCAGGCCGATGGCCTGTGCATAACTTTGCAGCGACTTCAGTTCGTCCTTCTCGGCACGGCCACTGGCCAGGGCACCGAGTTTGACGCTGACTTCGATCAACGCGCCGGTCTTGTGCCGATGCATGTATTCAAGGGCTTTTTGATCGAGCTTCAGTCCCACCGAGCCAAGATCGATGGCTTGCCCGCCGACCATGCCCGCCGGGCCTGCCGCCAGCGCCAGGGCGCTGACCATCTGCAGCCGGGTTTCGGTATCCGACGAGCTCAGGCGTGGGTCGAGCAGGGCGCTGAAGGCCAGGCTCTGCAAACCGTCGCCGGCGAGAATCGCGCAGGCTTCGTCGAATTTCTTATGGGTGGTCGGCTGGCCGCGACGCAGGTCGTCATCGTCCATGGCCGGCAAATCGTCGTGCACCAGCGAATAGGCATGGATCAGCTCAACCGCGCAGGCTGCGCCGTTGGCTTGCTCGGCCTTGCCGCCCAGCGCTTCACACGCGGCGTAGGCCAGCAGCGGACGTACGCGCTTGCCGCCATTCATCACGCTGTAGCGCATGGCTTCATAGAGGCGGGCGAGCTCAGGGCTCGGCGGGTTGAACAGGATTTCCAGTGCTGCATTGACGCGGGCCTGGCTGGCTGCCGAATACGCTGCAATCATTCTGGCTGATCCGCGTCGAAGGGTTCCTCGGCCAACTCGCCATCACGCTCGAGCAGCACTTGAACCTTCTGCTCGGCCTGGGCCAGCGCCGCCTGGCAATCACGGGTCAGCCCGATGCCCTGCTCGAAAGCGGTCAGCGAGTCTTCCAGCGACAATTCGCCGTTCTCCAGACGCTCCACCAGCGTTTGCAGGTCAGCGAGGGATTGTTCGAAATCCAGTGCAGCTTTTTTGCGGGCCATGGCGGCTATTTCCGGTTGACGTTAAACCGGCGCGACACTAGCAGACATGGGGGGTATGGGCAAATGAGCTGGGCCATTTGGAGCAGCAGTTCCGGGGTGACAACACACCTTGGGGCGAGGGAGCTTGCTCCCGTTCGGCTGCGCAGCAGTCGCGAGCCTCTGGACACGGTAGGCCTGAATAAACGCGATGTATGGTTTTGGGGCCGCTACGCTACCCAGCGGGAGCAAGCTCCCTCGCCACAGATGTATGTCGTCTATATAGGTTGTGTGGATTATTCGGCTCACTTTATGAGCCGAATAAGATCGCTATTCGGCTCACGCCCAACAAACACCGTGATTCTCACCGCAAATATAGATGTATCCGATTGTTAAAAAACTGCCGAATGGCTAATCTTCGCGCCTTCAACGACCCTATATTCAGGGTCTTCTGACGAAACGCAGTTTTTTTGATCTGTAACGCGCCGAGGATCAGGCGCCAGGTTTCGTTATGCATGGCAGGAGGCGTCACATGCGTTGGGTTCTTTCACTGCTGATTACGCTGGTCTGCGCTCAAGTGGCGCGGGCCGAGCCCACGGCCGAGCTATCGGAACCGGTGGGTGGTTGGCGCTATCACGGCTTGCTGGACCGCAGTGAAAACCCTCGCGTCGCCTATCCCACACCGCCCATCGACCGGGGCGTGCAGCGCAATCGCACAATGATCGAAGGCCAGCTCAAGGCCCTCGGCACGCTCCGTCCGCCCCACAGCCTGGCGGTCAACGGCAATCCCCTGAATCTGTACACCGACGATCAAGGGCGTTTTGCCCGCCCGTATGCGTTCGGCGCCGGTTCCAACAGCGTCGAAGTGCGCAGTTCCGAGGGCAAGTCGCTCAAGCGCGTTCAATTCTATGAAGCCAATAACCTGCGCACCCCGGCGCGGATTCGCGTGGTGCTGGGCTGGGACGATCCCAAGGCCGAACTCGACCTGCACATCATTACCCCCGACGGCCAGCACGCGTTCTGGGCCAGTCCGGCGATGAGCAACGGCGGTGGGCTGGACCCGGACGGGGTCGATGGCCCTGGCCCTGAAATGTTCACCATGACTGCGCCGATGCACGGCACCTATCTGGTTTACGTGAACTATTGGGGCAACTACGGCAGTGGCGGCTATAACTTCGATGAGAACAGCAACCAGAACGAGGTGATCACCTCGCAAATCAATCTGGTGCTCAATGAAAACACCGTCGACGAAAAACGCGAGACGTTCATCGTGCCCTTGCGGGCGATCGGCGACCTGCTGCTGGTCAAGACTTTCAACTATTAAACATCCCGCACCACGGTTGAATTCAGCCTTGTGAAAATGAGCGTGAACATGAGTGATAACACGATTCCACCAGCAGCTTCCCCGGCCGCCGCACCCGCTGCCAAACCTCCTCGCCGCTGGCCAGCGCTGGTGATCGGGCTATGCCTGGTGGCCGGAGTGGCGGGCGGATTGGGCTGGTTCCTGCACAAACCCAAGGCCCCGCCTGCGCAATTGGCCAGTGACAAACTGGGCATGAGCCGGCCGGACGGTCTGCTCGAAACCCATTCCTTGAGTCAGCTGCCCAAGGATTTGCTGGCCGTGCCGTTCCTCAAGGAAACCCTGACCGAAGATTTCGTCTTCTATTACGAAGCTCACGCCGACCGTCTCGGTTTGATTGGCAGTCTGCGGCGGATTATTTACGAGCATGACCTGAAGCTGCAGGACAGCCTGATCGAGCAGCTCTTCGACCAACCGGCGGATGTGGCGCTGTGGCGTGGGGCGGATGGGCGTCTCAAGGATTTCCTGTTGGTGATGGATCGCGGCGGACTGGCCAAGGTGCTGGAGCCGCTGGCGAAAGTGGCGCTGGATGATTCGCAACTGAGCAAGCTCGGCGAAGTGAAAGTCGGTGCCGACGCCGTCACCCTCTATCAGCTCAACTACAACGCCAGCAAGTCGTTGGTGTTTGCTTCCCATGGCGACAAATTGGTGGTGCTGTCCAATCCGGCCAAACTCTACGACCCGGATAACGGGGCTTTGGAGGAAACCGGCGGCGTTTCGACCAAGGCGATCGCCGCCTTGCTCAACGGCGACAAACTGTTCCCCGAAGCCTTCGGCCTGCCGCCCCGTGCGCCCGAGGTAAAACAACGCCTCTCGGTCAACTCCAGCGTGTTGGCCATGGGTTATCAGCGCTTCATCCCGAACTTTGCCGGCCTGCGTTTCGACATGGATGACAAGGGCTGGCACAGCTTCCTCGCCATGGACGAACTGGACAAGCAGCCGGACTTCGACTTCAAACCGATCTGGCAAGCCATGCCGATGGGCGCCAGCGCTTGCGTGGCCTTGCCGTTGGCCGCCGAACAACAGAAACCGCTGCTGGTGAAACTTGGCGCCGAAGAGTCCGTGGCCCAGGCCCTGACCGAACATATGGCCGGTGCCGCCGGCCTGTGCTGGTACGCCGATTCGCGGCTGTACACGCCGCTGCTGGTGGCCAGCCTGAATGACGATGACAGTGCCAAACTCGACGGTGACTTGGGCAACCTGTTCGGCTCGATGGTCGGTGCCTACGAAGGCAATGTTGCCGAGCACGCATTCCCGGTGGTCGAGAAACAGGACGGTAAAACCCATCAGTGGCAGCGCCAGGTCAGCTCCAACTTCGGCCCCTATAAGGCCAAGGATGCCGAGCAGCCGGACGCGATCACCGGCAAAGCCTTCATGCGCGTCAGCCTGGCGCGCCATGGTTCGACGCTGCTGTTCTCCCTCGACGACAAACTCGTCGACAAAGCGCTGGGCACCCTCGACAAACGCTTCCCGCCGCTGGCTGACGTGCTGCCGAAAGACCTGCTGATGCCGATCTATTTCGGCCCCGACTCCATGGCGCAACTGATGCAGCAGGAAACCCTCGACAGCCTGCCGCAGGACATGGAGCCGGTGTTCTACAACGCCGCGCAAACCTACCTGATCCCGAAACTGCGCACCCTTGGCGGCTACGGCAAATACGCCCTGACCTTGCCCAAAGGCAGCGAGCCCGACGGCCACTGGCAATGGCTGCCGCTGGAGTGGAAAGCTCTGTGACCGCACTCATCCGAGGCCTCGGCTTGCTGGCGTTGCTGCTGGGGACCCGCACATTCGCCAGCGAAGCCGCCGCGCTCGACCCGCAGCAATCCCAGGTATTCCGTGCCTGGTTCGTGCGCATCGCCCAGGAACAATTGACCCAAGGCCCGAGCCCGCGCTGGTATCAGCAGGACTGCGCCGGGCTGGTGCGGTTTGCCGCCAACGAAGCGCTGAAAGTCCATGACGACAAATGGCTGCGCAGCAATGGCCTGTCCAACCGCTACCTGCCGCCGGAGTTGCAACTGAGTGACGCCCAACGCGGCCTCGCCCAGCAATGGCAGCAGGGCGGCGGCAAGGTCGGGCCCTACGTCAACGCGATCAAACTGATTCAGTTCAACAGTCATCTGGTCGGCCGCGACCTGGCCCAGGCCCGGCCCGGCGACCTGATGTTTTTCGATCAGGGCGATGACCAGCACCTGATGATCTGGATGGGCCGCTTCATCGCCTATCACACCGGCACCACCACCCCCACCGACAACGGCATGCGCTCCGCAAGCCTGCAGCAACTCATGACATGGAAGGACACCCGATGGATACCCGACGCAGCCAACCCCAACTTCATCGGCGTCTATCGACTGAACTTTCTCTCCCAATGATCGGTGCCCGCATGCTGCGCATTTGCTCAAAACTGCCTCTTTTGCTTGCGTTGGTTCTGCCGCTGTCGGCAGTCAACGCCGAAGACACCGTCGAGCCGAGCGGCTATACGCCGGTAGCCGGTGAAAGCTTTTTCCTGTTGGCCGACAGTAGTTTCGCCAGCGATGAACAAGCGGTGGTACGCCTCGAAGCGCCGGGTCGTGACTATCGCCGGTTCCGCATGGAGCCTTACGGCGGTGCGGACATTCGGGTGTATCGCATCGACAAGCCGCTGGATTTCCTCAAGCGCCAGAAGAACTTGCACCGTGTGGTCAGCGACGGCCAGTTCAAGGGCGAAGGCCTGTCGAACACCCTCGCGTACCTGTGGGACAACTGGTACCGCAAATCCCGTCGGGTGATGCAGCGGGCGTTTTCCTACGAGTCGCGTAAACAAGTCACCGAGGAAGTGCCGGAACTGAAGATGGGCACCGCCATCGCCGCGCCAACGCCCTACGATGCACAGCCACAATTTGCTTTGATTCCGGGCCTGCCGGTGGTCAGCCAATTCCGTTATCCGCTATGGCAAGCCAAACCGATCCAGCCGCCTGAAGGCGTGAAACTGGTTGGTTCTTCCAGTGAGTTCGTCAGCGTCTCGCCGGGCAACGTGTACATCCCGTTGGGCAACCTGAAACCGGGCCTGTATCTGGTGGAAGCGCTGATCGGCAAGTACCGCGCGACCACTATGGTGTTCGTCTCCAACACCGTGGCCGTGAGCAAGATTGCCGGTGATGAATTGCTGGTGTGGGCTGCGCGCAAACACGAAGGCAGTTCGGTGCCAAAAGTGAATGTGCTATGGACCGACGGCCTGGGCGTGATGAGCAGTGGCGCTACCGATGCCGATGGTTTGCTGCGCCTGAAACACGTCAGCCCCGAGCGTTCGTTCGTGATCGGCGAGGACGAAGAGGGCGGGGTGTTCGTCTCCGAGAACTTCTATTACGACAGCGAAATCTACGACACCAAACTCTATGCGTTTACCGATCGACCGCTGTACCGGCCGGGTGATTGGGTGTCGTTGAAAATCGTCGGTCGCGAGTTCAAGAATGCCCGGGATTCCGTGGCGCCGACCGCTGCCGATGTCAATGTGACGGTGCTCGATGCCACCGGTACTGCGCTGCAGTCGTTGGCGTTGAAGCTCGATTCCAAGGCCGGCACCCAGGGCCGTTTCCAGTTGCCGGACAATGCGGTGGCAGGTGGTTATGAGCTGCGTTTCAGCTACAAGGATCAGGCCTACAGCAGTGCCTTCCGCGTGGCTGAGTACATCAAGCCGCACTTCGAGATTTCTCTGAACCTGGCCAAGCAAGATTACCGCACCGGCGAACCGGTCAAGGGCAGTCTGGTGTTGTTGTACCCGGACGGTAAACCAGTGGCCGACGCCAAGGTGAGCCTGAGCCTGCGCGCCCAACAACTGTCGATGGTCGATAACGAACTGCAATACCTGGGGCAATTCCCGGTGGAGCTGACCAGCGCCGAACTGACCACCGACGCCAAGGGCAACGCGACGCTTGACCTGCCCGCCGCCGAGAAACCGAGCCGCTACATGCTCACCGTGTTCGCCAGTGATGGCGCGGCGTACCGGGTCAAGACCACCAAGGAAATCCTCATCGACCGTGGTGCCGCCAGTTTCCGCCTGAGCGCGCCGCAACGGTTCAGCGCGGTGGGCGACAAGGTTGCCTTCAGCTACGCCAATGAAGGTGGCAGCGAGCAGAGCAAAGCGGTCAACCCGAGCAGCTACAGCTGGGTGCGACTCGAAGATCAGACCACTGGCGAAGGAAAACTCGCCGCCAAGGACAAAGGCTTCAGCCTGGCCTTCGACCGTCCGGGTACTTACAACCTGACGCTGAAAGATGATCATGGCCGCGTGCTTGGCGCGACCGGTCATTCGGTCACGGGTGATGGCGTCAAAGCCGTGCCCGGCACCGTGGAAATCGTCCTCGACAAACCCGAGTACAAGGCTGGTGACGAAGCCCTCGCGTTGATCACCTTCCCCGAGCCGGTCAGCGATGCGTTGTTGTCGCTCGAGCGCGACAAGGTCGAGGCCACGGCGTTGCTGTCCAAGGGCGCCGACTGGCTGAAGATGGAAAAACTCAGCGACACCCAATACCGCGCGCGCATCGCGGTGAAGGACAACTTCGCGCCGAACCTGACGTTCTCCGTGCTCTACACCAAGGGCGGTCAGTACAGCTTCCAGAACGCCGGTATCAAGGTGGTCGCGCCACAGATCGATGTGGCGATCACTACCGACAAAGAGGCGTATCAACCCGGCGATACCGTGTCCGTGGACCTCACCACCCAGTTCGCCGGCAAGCCGATTCCGGCGCACCTGACGGTCAGCGTGGTCGACGAAATGATCTACGCGCTGCAACCGGAAGTGGCGCCGACCATCGACCAGTTCTTCTACCACCCGCGCCGCAACAACGTGCGCACCAGCGCCAGTTTGTCGTTCATCAGCTACGACGTGGCACTGCCGGGCAGCCCGGGTGCGCCGGGCAAAGCCAACCGCAGCGAGCGTGGGGTGAAAGTGCTGGAGCGGCCGCGTCGTGAAGACGTCGACACCGCCGCGTGGCAGCCGGAATTGATCACCGACGCCAACGGCAAGACCCGCTTCACCTTCAAGATGCCGGACTCCTTGACCCGCTGGCGCATCACCGCCCGCGCCATCGCCGATGACGGTCAGGTCGGGCAAAAGAAGCAATTCGTGCGCTCGGAAAAACCGCTGTACCTGAAGTGGAGCGGCCCGACCAAATTCCGTAACGGCGACAAACCGGATCTTGGTGTATTCGCTTTCAGTCAGGCCGAGAAACCGGTCAAGGCTGAGCTGGTGATTCATTACGCCGGTGCCGAGCAACGTGTGCCGGTCACACTGAACAACGGCGTCAACTACGTCCCATTGCCGGCATTCACATTGGCCAATGGCGATTGGACCGCCGAGCTGGTGCAGGATGGCAAAACCGCTGATGCATTAGCCGTACGCCTGACCGCGACTGGCGAAGGCTGGCAGGTGACCCAGAGCCAAAGCCTGGACGCGGTCAGCGGCGACACGCCGTTGACCTTGCCGGCGGACGCCACGGATATTCGCCTGCGTCTGGATGACAGCCCGCAAGCGGTGTTCCGTTCGGCCCTCGACGATCTGCTGAGCTATCCGTATGGCGGCGTCGAACAAACCGCCAGCCGTCTGCTGCCGCTGAGCATCGCCTATCCAACGCTGTCGTCGAACCCACAGATCCGTGATCGCTTGCGTTTGATCATGCAGAACAGCCGCCTGCGTCTGGTGCAAATGGCCGGGCCGTCGGCGTGCTTCACTTGGTGGGGCTTTGACGGCGAGCCGGATGCATTCCTCACCGCTTACGCCTATTACGCCGACTGGCACGCCAGCAAAGTGCTGGAACTGAGCCTGCCGCCGGAGCACTGGCAGCGGGTGTTGGAGGTGTACGCGAAACAGGCGCAGAACACACCACTGTTGCAGCGGGCGTTGATTCTGTCGTTTGCCAAACAGATGCAATTGCCGGTGAACACGCTGCTCAGCGGTTTGATCGACGACCTGGTGAAAGCCGGCGAAGGCAATGCCGCGAGCGTGATGGACGATGGCGCAGAGAGCCTGGTCATGAACGATCCGGATTCGGCCTTGGGGCTGGCCAGTGCTCGGGTGTTGACCGCGTCTTTGGCGCGTCAGGCCAAGGTCAATCTGCCGCCGGCATTCAGCCGTCAAGTGGATGCTGCGCAACAGCAAGTGGCCGCCAGCGCTCAACCGTTTGTCGAAGCCCTGAACCTGTCGCTGCAGACTTTCGATCAGGCTCATGCACAAGCGTTGTTGCAACGCCTGTTGCCACAGCAATCGACCCTGGAACGCGCGTTGGCGCTGACCTGGTTGCAACGCAGCATCGAGCAGGCCTCTCCGACCATCGCACTGGCACCGGGTGAGGGCTGGAAGAAACGTTACAGTGATACCGGTGAGATGTATTGGACGTGGCAGGGCTCCTCGCCAGTGCCGGCGGCATTGTCGCTGACCGGGACGCAAGAGCGCCCGCTACGCGCCATGTTGAGCTTCCAGACCAAACAACCGGCAATCGATCCGATGGCTGTGACCATCACCCGTCGCCTGTCGCGTCTGGTGCCGGGTGATGAAGCGTTCGAATTCAAACTCGAAGCGGTCGGCACCAAGCCGTTGTCCAGCGACAGCCTGTACCTGGACGAAGTGATCATCACCAGCAAAGCCGCGAAACCGCTGCGCTACGGCATGCTCGAAGTGCCGCTGCCACCGGGTGCGGACGTCGAGCGCACCACGTGGGGCATCAAGCTGATGGGCAAGGCCGGCACCGAGCCGACCTCGCTGGAGAAGGCCCGTTTCGAGCCGGGGCAAATGGCCTATGCGGTGCCAGTGGATGCGCTGAGCGGTGAGTTGCGCCTGCGTCATCTGGTGCGCTTCTCGCAAAAAGGCCAGTTCAACCTGCCGCCGGTGCGCTTCACGCAGGTCTACGCGCCACAGCACCAGGCTCAGGAACAGAAGCAGGCGCTTGGCCAGGTCACGGTCAATTGACATGACCCGGCCTCTGGTCTGGTTACTGCTGTGTTTGATTCCTGCGCTGGCGACAGCGCAGGACGAGCCGTTGCGCCTGGGCTTCAAGGGTGAATTGCTTGCGTTGAGCCAGACTCAGGTGATCTCGCGTGAGCCATTGCCTGATGATTTGCAGACGCCGTTGGGCAGCTTGTGGAAGCTGTTTGTCTACGGCTGGCTGGTGGACACCGGCGCGCGCGAACCCGCTTATGAATGTCGCGGGCAATCGAAGGAAGAAGTTTATTGCTGCACGGCGGGCGGCACGATCGGGCGTGATCAGGCATTGGTGAAGTCTTGCGGCTTGTACTTTGAGCCTGCGCGCCTGGGCATTGCCGGCGCACAGTGGCGCGAGTATTGGCAGGCCAGACAAGCGCCGAAATGGTTGCTGGATTTGCCGTCGTTGCAACCGCAGACCCGGGTTTCGGTGGCGGAGTTGTTGAAGGTGTTGGCCGTGATGCCGGCGCAGGATCAGGCGCGAAGGGTGTTGCTCGATGTGGTGCTCAATGCCGCGGATGGCAATGTCGTGGGTGAACTCGGTGGTCGGTTGCGGGTGAAAACCTGGAGCTGGCTGGGGGATCAGGATCCTTCGTCGCGCCAAGGCGGATTCGCGGGCTGGACGGTAGACGGCACGCCGATCTGGGCCGGTGGGCGTGGCACCAGCCAAATGGTGTTGCGCCATTATGGTCAGGCGCTGGCGACGGTGCTGCCCTCGTCGTGGCCAGCCGAGGCAGGGAAGTGCGTTGAGGTCGGTCTGTTCGCGCGTTATCCACTGAAACGCGTGTTGTCGGGGGATCGCGTTATAGCGCCCGGCCCTTTGCAAGGCGACTACCGCGTCGAGTTCGCCAACGGCAATCAACTCGATATCCACAGCGACGGCGAGTTGTTCTTGCTCAAAGACAAACTCATCGCCCGCCTCGATCGTGAAGAATACGTCGCCCGCGTCCTGCAGCGCGAAGCCAGGCCTGAACCCGTCGAAGCGGCCAAAGCCCTGGCCGTCGCGATCCGCACCTACCTGCTGCAAAACGCCACTCGCAACGGCGACTGTCTGAGCATCGATGACAGCAGCAGTCGACAGCGCGTCGCGCCACGTCCGGCCGCCACTGAGTCGCGCAATATCGCCTCGTGGACCAGCGATCTGGTTCTCGCAGGCAGCAACGTCACCTATCACTCCGACCAACCGGGGCCGGACAAACTCTCCTGGCAGCAAGCCGTCGAACAAGCCAATGCCGGCCAACGCTACGACGCCATCCTGCTGCATGCCTACCCGCGCGCCAGCCTCAGTCGCTGGGACAACCCGGTCGCCTCCTGCGAAGCGCTGCCCGCCGCGCAAGACTGGCTGCAAAACCAGCGCCGCGGCTGGCGCCAACGACTCGAAAGCGAAGTCGGCTACAACGAAGTCAGCACCTTTGCGGTCTGCCGCCTGGCCTTTGGTCGTCCGTTTGTCGACCGCGAACGCCAGCGCATCTACGTACGCGGCGTGCTGTCGTTGCAAGACCGCCTCGATCTGACCCACGAATACCTGCACCTGGCCTTCGAAGCACACCCTAACGGCCAGGATGAAACCTACATCGAAGGGCTCGCCCGTCACCTCTTGCTGGAATAGGCCATGAAACTCCGTTATCCACAGGTCTTGCTGTTGTTTTGCGCTTTTTGCGTACTGCCAGCGACATTTGCCGCCGTCAAACTTGATACGCCCATTGGCGGCTGGCGTACCGGCGCCCCTGAAGGCGAAGGCGAAAGCTTTCGTCAGACGGTCAATTACCCGGCGTCGTCGGTTAACACCCCGGTGGGCCAGGCCAATACGGCGCGCATTACCGGCCAGATCCAATCCACCCCCAAGAGCAATGAACCCGGCAAGCTGATCGTCAACGGCGTCAGCATGCCACTGAAGATCGACCCCGCCGGTCACTTCGACCGCCCGTTCTCATTCCCCAAAGGCAGCAACAGCGTTGAAGTCCGCAGCCCCGATGGCCAACAACGCCACCGCACGCAGTTTCTTAACGCCAGCGGCGGCGCAACCCCGGCCAAGTTGCGGGTGCTGCTGTCCTGGGACAGCGACAACACGGATCTGGACTTGCACCTGATTACGCCCGACGGCGCGCACATCTGGTACGGCGATCGTGTCGCACCCAATGGTGCGGCGCTGGATGTGGACGTGACCACCGGCTACGGCCCGGAAATCTTCGCCATGCCCGCGCCGATCAAGGGGCAATACCTGGTGTACGTGAACTACTACGGCGGCGGGTATCGCAGTGATGACGAAGGGCAGGAGGATGCGGTTCAGCCGCTGACCACCGCGCAAGTGACGGTGATTACGGAGGAGGGGACGCCTGATGAAAAAATGGAAACGTTCCTGGTGCCGATGCGGGCGGTGGGGGAGTTGACGTTGGTTAAGGGGTTTAGTTATCCGTGAGGGGAGATCGTCTCGGCAGTGCTGAGGCCTTTATCCAATCCGTAGCAGCTGCCGAGCCTGCGAGGCTGCGTTCGAGCCGGGGTCGCGCTCGACCGAAGTTCTCGCATATCCGCTGTACACGGTCTTCCTGAAAGAAACGGTTGCCTGATTTTACGACTGCTTCGTGGCCGGACGCAGGCTTCGCCAGCTGCTACAAGGAGTGCGGTGCTTGATGAGGGGGCTGAGGTTGGTTCGGGGGAGGGCGCAGGATTATTCCGGGCATTAAAAAGCCGGCTTGTGGCCGGCTTCTCGGGGACTGGCTTGGTTTATTTTTGGTAAACCGCGCCAGCCTTCAAAACGTACACCCGGATCTTGCGTCCGGCTGTGGGACTTGGCGAGAAAGTGATCTGCCTTGTCGGTGCGATCTGAGCCTTGGAAAGGGTCGATGCGCAAATGTGGGGCGCAGCATACTGATTTTTTTGAGGAATTCCCAGCTTGGTGTGCGGGATAGAGCGATTGCGCTGAGGCGTAGCAGCTGCCGAAGGCTGCTACAGGGCTTCGTATTTACAGGAACGGTACGGACGGTCTGCGTTTGTTGAGCGTCGACCACCAGAACACCCATCCCAATACCCTGATGTTCTGCTTGTCGATCTGCTCGGCGTTGAAGATCTCATCCGGATACTCGGCACGATTGTGGCTGCGCAACCGCAGCGCATTTCCCGGCATCCGGTGCAGGTATTTGATTCGTAACATCCCGTCATGCTCGATCGCATAGATCTCGCCATCGATAATCTGCGTAAGCCCGCGATCAATGGCGAGGGTAGAACCGTCTTCAATCTTCTCCGCCATGCTGTTGCCGATCATATGGGTGCAGATGGCATTGGCATGTTTGATTTCCAGGGAGTCGAGGTGGCTGTGGGGCAGGCGGATGGATTGGCCGGGGTCCTCGACGACGTGGGTTTTGTTGGAGCCTGGGGCGGTGGCGGTCTCTTTGAAGAAGGGCAGTTCGACGTCGATGGGTTCGATCACCGTGTAGATGCCCCGGATGGCTTGGGCGTCGAAGGTGTTGCCGGACTCGTCGAGCACACGCAGGCGTGAGGACTCTTTAGGGCCTTCGCCGGTTTTCAGCCAGTCACTGTTGACAGACAGAAGTCGGGAGACTTCCTCCATGCGATAAGCGGGCACACCACGGGTGTACCAGTTATGGATATTTTGCGCTTCCGTGTCGAAGAAAGCGGCAAATCCTGTCGTTGTGATGTTGGCTGCTTCGAGGAGCGCTCTGAACCGTGGGCCGCTAGTGTTCTTTTTCATAAACACGAGTCTACGGGCGCAGGATGGGGGTTTGAATAAACGACCCGTTCAAATTTCGAGGGAAATTTAAGACCGGATGTAAGACGCTTTTCGTAAAAAATAAACAGGCAAACACCCAGGCCGAAATGCTCAAAACTCATTGTTAAAAGCGTTCCAGGCAGGCACAAAAAACCCCGGATCAACCGGGGTTTTTCTTGAAGCGTGAGGCTAGAAACTAACCGTTGCTTCTCAGCCTTTGTAGGCAGCGACCGACTTGGTGATCGCGGCGCGGGCGGCGTCTGCGCCGTCCCAGCCTTCGATTTTCACCCATTTGCCTTTTTCGAGGTCTTTGTAGTTCGCGAAGAAGTGCTCGATCTGTTGGATCAGCAGGGCTGGCAGGTCAGTGTATTCCTTCACGTCCACGTACAGCTGGGACAGCTTGTCGTGTGGGACTGCGATGACTTTAGCATCGCCGCCGCCGTCGTCGGTCATGTTCAGGATGCCGACTGGACGCGCGCGGATCACCGAACCTGGAGCAACCGGGTAAGGAGTCACGACCAGCACGTCGAGGGGATCACCGTCGTCAGCCAGGGTGTTCGGGATGTAACCGTAGTTGGCCGGGTAGAACATTGGGGTGGCCATGAAACGGTCAACGAACAGGCAGTCGCTGTCTTTGTCGATTTCGTATTTGATCGGCGCGTGGTTGGCCGGGATCTCGATCGCGACGTAGATGTCGTTCGGCAGGTCTTTGCCAGCCGGAATCTTGCTGTAGCTCATTGGGCGGTGCCCCCGTTAGTTGACCAAAAATACTTGGCCGGATTGACCAAAAAGTGGCGGCGATTATAGGCATATTCCGCCGTTGATGCCATGCACCTAAGGGTCGTAGAGACCTTAGTCGCGTGCCTGATAGACCGGGTCTTCGGCCAGAAGTTGCCGTAGACGGGCCAGCGGATCCTGACGGTAAAACAACTTCAACTGCTCGTAGACCTGTGGATAAGCCTCGTAAAGCAGATCCGGGGCGCTGAAGAAGTATTCGCTGGTGACCGCGAAGAACTCGGCGGGGTTTTCCGCGGCGTACGGGTCGATGGCGGTTTCAGCGTCCGGGTTGCGCTCCAGTTGCCGGTCGAGGTCGTCATAGGCTTCCTGCATGACCTTGGCCCAGTCGCTGACGCGCATGTCGGCGTGCAGCGGTGGCAGGCCATTGGCGTTGCCGTTGAGCATGTCGAGTTTGTGTGCGAGTTCGTGGATCACCAGGTTGTAGCCTTCCCAGCCACCGCTGGCCATTACGCCGGGCCAGGCGAGGATGATCGGGCCTTGCTGCCAGGCTTCGCCGCTGTGTTCACCATCCCATTCGTGTTCGACGCCGCTGGCATCGCGATGGCGCTGGGGGCTGAGGAAGTCGTCGGGGTAGAGGATGACTTCGTGAAAGCCCTGATACCAGTTCAGATCACCCAAATGCATGAGCGGTAATTGGGCCTGGGCGGCGAGCAGTAGGCGCTGCTCCTGGTGGAGTTCGACGCCGGGCAGGGCGGTCAGGTGTTTGTCTTGCAGGAACAGCACGCTGGCTTCGCGCAGCCACTGGTCTTCGGCCGCGCTGATGCCATCGAGGAAGCTCAGGTGATGGCGCACCCGTTGCCACATGTCGTCGGCAATCGGATGCCTGGCCAGGGTGCGCCGGCGTCGCCAGGCGCTAAGGGACCACATCGTCAGTCAGCGGGGTTCGGCTTTGGACGCGGCATTAGCGAGACGGCTGCGGATCACGCCAATGATCATCGGTAGCAGCGACACCAGGATGATACCCACCACCAGCAGCGACAGGTTTTTCTTGATGAACGGTACGTTGCCGAAGAAGTAACCGAGGGTTACCAGGCCACCCACCCAGAGGATGGTGCCGAAAATGCTGAAGGCAAAGAAACGCGGGTAAGGCATTTTGCCAACGCCGGCGACGAACGGAGCAAAGGTACGGATGATTGGCATGAAGCGCGCCAGGGTCACGGTTTTGCCGCCGTGTTTGTCGTAGAAATCGTGGGTTTGTTGCAGGTAATCGCGGCGGAAGATTTTCGAGTTCGGGTTACTGAACAGCCGTTCGCCGACGGTGCGGCCGATCACGTAGTTGGTGCTGTCGCCGAGGATCGCCGCCAGCATCAGCAGGCCGCCCAGCAGTACCGGATCCATGCCGCCACCGGCCGCCACGGCGCCCGCGATGAACAGCAGGGAATCGCCCGGCAGGAACGGCATCACCACCAGTCCGGTTTCGCAGAAGATCACCATGAACAGGATGGCGTAGATCCATGCTCCGTAGTTGTTCACCAGCATCTCGAGGTAAACATCGAGATGCAGAATAACGTCGATCGGGTTGAAATCCATGGAAAGCACCTGTGGTGATGGCCCGACTCAGCAGGCCTGTGCGGATAGCTTCGCGTAAGACTACAGCGGGGTGTGATTTTTCTTACGAGCCGTGAGGTGTGGGCATTATACGGGGTGAAAAGTGAAAAACGCGTCGAGTTTGTAGCGAGGAATGTCGATGTGTTTCAGGGTTTGTCGGAAAAGGTCGCAGCCTTCGGTAGCACCTACAGCTTCGAGGTTGCCTCGGTCGATGCAGGCGCTGCCGAAGGCTGCGATCTTCTTGGTGAGCTTAAAGTTCGTCACTGATCGGCAATACGTAATTCTTGAACTCGGTGTCTTCCCTGAATCCGATGGATTCGTAGGTTTTCTGCGCGACTTCGTTGTTGCTGCTGGTGGAAACGCGCATGCGCACGGCATTGGTTTCCTTGGCCATTTTCTTCGCGGTGCGGATCAGGTTGTCGGCCACCAACTGGCGTCGGGCGTCTTCGGCGACGTAGATGTCGTTGAGGATCCACACGCGTTTGAGCGAAAGAGACGAGAAGCTCGGGTACAACTGACAGAAACCCAACAGTTTGTTGTTGTCGTCATCGGCCAGGGCCAGGTAGATCACCGACTCTTTGCGCCGCAGGCGCTTTTCGAGGAACGCTCGGGACGAGTCCGGATACGGCAGGGAACCGTAAAACTCGCGATATTTGACGAACAACGGGGTCAGCAGGTCCAGGTGTTCGAGGGTCGCTTGAATAATCCGCATGGTAGGTCTCGTCTTCAAGTGGCTGTCTTACATGGTGACGGCGATAGGAAACCCTTGGCGGCCGTGCATCGATCCTGCCTTAAACCGGAATAGAAACGCAATGCGGAAACGGTTCAGGCATCCGACGGACTGAGTAGGAAATTACCTTTCAAACCTGCTCCTGTGTCCGACTCCAGCGTCTGAACCTGGGCTTCGTCCTTCAGACTGACCCCCGATAACTGCCGCCGACAGGCTTCGCGCATCAAATACAGCAAACGGTGTGCCGCCATGCCGTAACTCAAGCCTTCGAGCCGGACATTCGAGATGCAGTTGCGGTAGGCATCCGTCAGTCCGACCTTGGGATTATAGGTGAAATACAGCCCCAGGCTGTCTGGAGAGCTTAATCCAGGGCGTTCCCCGATCAGAATGACCACCATTTTTGCGCCCAGCAGCTCGCCAATCTCGTCAGCCACCGCAACCCGGCCTTGTTCCACCAGAATCACCGGCGACAGGGACCAGCCTTCGATAGCTGTCTGTTCTTCCATGCGTGCCAGAAACGGCAAGGTGTGGCGATGAACGGCCAGTGCCGAGAGACCATCGGCCACCACAACAGCCAGATCCACCCCGCCTGGATGGGCTCGCGAGTAATCACGCAGAGTCTGCGCTGACTCATCACTCAACTTGCGCCCCAAATCGGGGCGCTGCAAATAGCTGTTCCGATCCGTGGCGGCACTGTGCAGCAGCAAACTCTCACGCCCACGCTCGGTCAGTTGCGAACTGAGCGCCGAGTGATCGAAAGGCAGGTGCACCGCATCCCGGGCCTGGGCATGGGCGTACTGGAAATCCAGCTGCGCGCGGGTCGGCATGCTGGTGCCGGTACGGCCGAGGGCAATGCGTGCCGGGGTCAGGCGGCGCAGTTCCAGCAATGGGTTCTGCGGATCGACAGGTGGTTCATACATATAAACACTCATCCCAGTTGCGCCAATGCCTGGCGGAACGCCGGTGGCAGGCTGTTGCCGAAGTGAATTTTGCCGTCCGCCTGGGTGAAGATGCCCATGTTCGCCAGCCACTGTTCAAACTCCGGCGCTGGTTTCAGGCCCAGGGTTTGCCGGGCGTAGAGGGCGTCGTGGAACGAGGTGGTCTGGTAATTGAGCATGATGTCATCGGAGCCGGGGATGCCCATGATGAAGTTGATCCCGGCCACACCCAGCAAGGTCAGCAGAGTGTCCATGTCGTCCTGGTCGGCTTCGGCATGGTTGGTGTAACAGATATCGCAGCCCATGGGGACGCCCAGCAGCTTGCCGCAGAAGTGGTCTTCGAGGCCGGCGCGGATGATCTGTTTACCGTTATAGAGGTATTCCGGGCCGATGAAGCCTACGACGGTGTTCACCAGAAACGGTTTGAAATGCCGTGCCACGGCGTACGCGCGGGTTTCACAGGTCTGTTGATCGATGCCGTGGTGGGCGTTGGCCGACAAGGCACTGCCTTGGCCGGTCTCGAAATACATCAGGTTTTGGCCCAATGTGCCGCGATTCAGGCTCAAGCCCGCGTCGTAGCCTTCCTGTAAAACGTTGAGGTTGATGCCGAAACTGGCGTTGGCCGCTTCGGTGCCGGCAATTGACTGGAACACCAGGTCCAGCGGAACCCCGCGATTGACCGCCTCGATGGAGGTGGTGACGTGGGTCAGCACGCAGGCCTGTGTCGGAATGTCGTAGCGCTGGATGATCGCGTCGAGCATTTCCAGAATGGCGCAGATCGAAGCGATGCTGTCGGTGGCCGGGTTGATGCCGATCATCGCGTCACCATTGCCGTACAGCAGGCCGTCGAGAATGCTGGCGGCGATGCCGGCCGGTTCGTCGGTGGGATGATTGGGTTGCAGGCGCGTCGAGAGCCGACCGCGCAGGCCCAGGGTGCCGCGGAACTTGGTGACCACGCGGATTTTCTGCGCCACCAGCACCAGATCCTGCACGCGCATGATCTTCGACACGGCGGCGACCATTTCCGGGGTCAGGCCGGGGGCGAGGGCGCGCAGGCTTTGTTCATCGGCGGCTTCGCTGAGCAGCCAGTCGCGGAAACCGCCGACGGTGAGGTGGCTGACCGCTTTAAAAGCCTGTTTGTCGTGAGTGTCGATGATCAGTCGGGTGACCTCATCGGCCTCGTAAGGAATCAGCACTTCCTCCAGGAAGTGGGCCAGCGGGGTGTCGGCCAGGGCCATCTGCGCGGCCACCCGCTCGCCATCGTTGAGGGCGGCAACGCCGGCCAGAAAGTCCCCGGAGCGCGCCGGGCTGGCTTTGGCCATGACCTCCTTGAGGCTGTCGAAGCGGTAGGTTTGGGCGCCGACGGTATGGGCAAATACGGCCATGGGACGGTGTCCTCCTGATTCAATAAATATCTCAAATGCACCACTAAACCCCTGTGGGAGCGGGTTCTGGTGCACTTCAATAGGGCTGGCGCCGGGAATCAGCCCGGCGCCGGTGCATTTCAGACGCCTTCGAGCATCGCATCTGCCGGCGCATCGGCGCGTTGCTTGGCGGTCAGTTGGAAATACAGGTAACCGGCCACCATGAAACCGAGGAACACACAGCCGATCAGCGCGTTGAACCAGGCCATCGCCACCAGGCACACCACCGCCAGAAACAGCGCGATCCCCGGTACGATCGGGTAGCCCGGCGCGCGGAAGGTGCGCTCCAGGTTGGGTTCGGTTTTACGCAGTTTGAACAGGCTCAGCATACTGATGATGTACATCACGATGGCGCCGAATACCGACATGGTGATCATTGCAGCCGTCAGCGTCATGCCTTGCAGGTTGACCAGGCCATCGCTGTAGATCGCCGCGATACCGATCACGCCGCCCGCCAGGATCGCCCGGTGCGGGGTCTGGAAGCGCGACAGTTTGGCCAGGGAGGCCGGCAGGTAACCGGCGCGAGCCAGGGCGAAGAACTGCCGCGAATAACCCAGAATGATCCCGTGGAAGCTCGCCACCAGGCCAAACAGACCGATCCACACCAACATGTGCATCCAGCTCGAGTTGTTGCCGACCACGGCTTTCATCGCCTGAGGCAGTGGGTCGTTGATGTTCGACAGTTGGCGCCAGTCGCCGACACCGCCGGCCATGACCATCACGCCGATGGCGAGGAACACCAGGGTCAGAATGCCGCTGACGTAAGCCTTGGGAATCGTGCGTTTCGGGTCCTTGGCCTCTTCGGCGGCCATGGCTGCGCCTTCAATGGCGAGGAAAAACCAGATCGCGAACGGGATGGCCGCAAAGATGCCGGGAATCGAGGCCATGCTGAATTCGTTGGCGCCCGACCAGCCGTTGAGCACGAAGTTACTGAAGCTGAAGCCCGGTGCGACCACACCCATGAACACCAGCAATTCGGCGACGGCAAGCACGGTGACCACCAGTTCGAAGGTGGCCGCGATGCTCACGCCGAGGATATTCAGGGTCATGAACACGAAATAGGCGCCAACAGCGGCGATCTTCGGGTCCAGTTCCGGGTATTGCACATTGAGGTAGGCGCCGATGGCCATGGCAATTGCCGGTGGCGCAAAGACGAATTCGATCAGGGTGGCGATGCCGGCGATCAGTCCGCCTCGCTCGCCGAAGGCTCGGCGGCTGTAGGCAAACGGCCCGCCAGCGTGGGGAATGGCGGTGGTCAATTCGGTGAAACTGAAAATGAAGCAGGTGTACATCGTCGCCACCATCAATGCGGTGACGAGAAAACCCAGGGTACCTGCGGTGCCCCAGCCATAACTCCAGCCGAAATACTCGCCGGAAATCACCAGGCCGACGGCAATGCCCCATAGATGCAGGGTGCCGAGTGTGGGTTTGAGCTGTGTAGTAGAAGTCATAGGTCCTCTCTGCGTAGTAGAAGTCATAAGTCCTCTCTGTCTTTTTTATTGTTTGATTTGTTGGACTTTCGGGTATGGCATTCAGTGTGTAGAGCGGGAATGCAAAGCCAATGCCAGACCGGCAGAGCGATGAAGGAGGCGTTTAAGGGCACCATCGCGGGCTTGCCCGCGATGGCCTTCTGAAGGGCGATACAGAAATACCTGTATCGCCCCCCGGTTTTTAGAAGAAGCCCAACGGGTTGATGTCGTAGCTCACTAGCAGGTTTTTGGTCTGCTGATAGTGATCGAGCATCATTTTGTGGGTTTCACGGCCGACGCCGGACTTCTTGTAACCACCGAACGCGGCGTGTGCCGGGTACAGGTGGTAGCAGTTGGTCCACACGCGACCGGCCTTGATGGCGCGGCCCACGCGGTAGGCGCGGTTGATGTCGCGGGTCCAGAGGCCGGCACCCAGGCCGAACTCGGTGTCGTTGGCGATGGCCAGGGCCTCGGCTTCGTCCTTGAAGGTGGTGATGCTCACCACCGGGCCAAAGATTTCTTCCTGGAACACGCGCATTTTGTTGGTGCCCTTGAGCAGGGTCGGCTGGATGTAATACCCGGTCGCCAGGCTGCCCTCGAGTTTTTCCACCTTGCCACCGGTCAGCAGCTCGGCGCCTTCGCCCTTGGCGATGTCCAGGTACGAAAGGATTTTGTCGAATTGCTGCTCGGACGCCTGGGCGCCGACCATGGTGTCGGTGTCCAGCGGGTCGCCACGCTTGATCTGCAGGACTTTTTTCATGACAACTTCCATGAACTCGTCGTAGATCGACTCCTGTACCAGAGCGCGGGACGGGCAGGTGCAAACTTCGCCCTGGTTGAAGAATGCCAGCACCAGACCTTCGGCGGCTTTCTCGATGAAGGACGGTTCGGCCTGCATGACGTCTTCGAAGAAGATGTTCGGCGACTTGCCTCCCAGCTCCACGGTGGACGGAATGATGTTCTCGGCGGCGCATTTCATGATGTGCGAGCCGACTGGAGTCGAACCGGTGAAGGCGATCTTGGCGATGCGTTTGCTGGTGGCCAGGGCTTCACCGGCTTCTTTGCCGAAGCCTTGCACCACGTTGAGCACGCCAGGTGGCAGCAGGTCGCCGATCAGCTCCATCAGCACAGTAATGCCCAGCGGGGTTTGCTCGGCAGGTTTGAGGACAATGCAGTTACCGGCGGCCAGGGCCGGAGCGAGTTTCCAGGCGGCCATCAGGATCGGGAAGTTCCACGGGATGATCTGCCCGACCACGCCCAGCGGTTCATGGATGTGATAGGCCACGGTATTGCCGTCGATCTCGGCGGCACTGCCTTCCTGGGCGCGAATGCAACCGGCGAAATAGCGGAAATGGTCGGCGGCCAGCGGGATGTCGGCGTTGAGGGTTTCACGCACGGCCTTGCCGTTGTCCCAGGATTCGGTGATCGCCAGCAGTTCCAGGTTCTGTTCGATGCGATCGGCGATTTTCAGCAGCACCAGCGAGCGTGCCTGGGCGGACGTGGCGCCCCAGGCATCGGCGGCGGCATGGGCGGCGTCCAGGGCTTTTTCGATGTCTTCGGCAGTGGAGCGCGGGAATTCGGCAATCGGTTGGCCGTTGACCGGCGAAGTATTGGTGAAGTACTGACCTTTGACAGGCGCGACGAACTCGCCGCCGATGTAGTTACCGTATTTGCTCTTGAACGAAACGATAGCGCCTTCAGTACCGGGGTGAGCGTAACGCATGATGGGTTTCTCCTTGGCTTTTGTGCTTATAAGGGAGGACGCGCCAGAGCGCGGTAACAAGCGTAGAGCAAAGGTTGGGCCACCGCCTCGCAAGTCAGTTAAATCAAGGGCTTGTGTATTTTTTGTCGGACGGCTGGGCGGTGCTTGTGACGCTTGCGGTACAACCCGTGTGACACTTTGTACCGCTTGTGGCACAGCCTGTGACCGATGGGTCTTGCCAGCATTGCAATGCGTCGATGGCTGGAGGATGCTGGGCCTCAAATGGCCCACAGGTAATCCTCTGTGGCGAGGGAGCTTGCTCCCGCTTGGCTGCGAAGCAGTCCAGAAATGTCTGCCGGTCATGATTTTTGGCGAGCGCTTCGCACTCGAGCGGGAGCAAGCTCCCTCGCCACAAGGTATGTGCCAGCCCCTTAAAGAGGGTTCAGCACAGCCCTCTGGGAGAATAATAAGAAATGCACGACAACCATTTGAGTCGCCATGCCCAGCAAGTGTTGACCGTGACCCAGGGTAAGTCCCACCTGCACGGTCCCGGCAGCGATCCGTCTATTGCCCGCTCCTGGCTGCGTTGCCTTGAGGACTATCACCTCGACCCGGCCCTGACCATGGCGCCGACGGTGCTGGAGCATGGCCGTCTCCTGGAAAGCCGCGAACGTTTGCAGCAAGTGCTGCAGATCGCCGGCAACGAAATGACCAGCCTCCACCAGCAACTCTCCGGCGCCGGCCACGCAGTGTTGCTGACCGACGCTCGCGGGGTGATCCTCAACTGCGTCACCGCGCCCGCCGAACGGAAGATTTTCGAACGCGCAGGCCTTTGGCTTGGCGCCGACTGGAGCGAAGCCTGCGAAGGTACCAACGGCATCGGCACCTGCCTGGTGGAGCGCCAGTCCCTGACCATTCACCAGGACGAACACTTTCGTGGCCGCCACACCGGCCTGACCTGCTCGGCAAGCCCGGTGTTCGACCCTCATGGTGAACTGTTGGCGGTGCTTGACGTGTCTTCGGCGCGTCATGAGGTTTCGCGGCAGAGCCAGTTTCACACCATGGCCCTGGTCAATCTGTCGGCGAAGATGATCGAGAGCTGTTATTTCCTGCGTTACTTCGACAATCAATGGCTGCTGCGTTTTCACTTGCAGGCCGAATCCGTCGGACTGTTCAGCGAAGGGCTGCTGGCGTTCGACGGGGAAGGGCGGATCTGTGCGGTCAACCAGAGCGCGCTGAATTTGCTGGGGCATATTCGTGGCGGGCTGTTGGGCCAGCCGGTGGAGGCGTTTTTCGACTGCTCGCTGAATGAGTTGCTCGGCCGCGCGAGCGCCAATGCCAGCGCCAGTTGGCCGTTGCGCACCCGCGACGGGCGGCGGCTGTTTGCTGTATTGCGTGGGCAGCCGCGCAGCATTCCTGCACCGGTGGTGCAAAGCCCGGCAGTGGCCGAGCGTCCACGGCTGTCGGGTATTTGCCTGGGCGATGCCGCGTTGCAGGAAGACTTCCGCAAGGCCTTGCGGGTGTTCGAACGGGACGTGCCGTTGCTGATCAACGGCGAAACCGGCTCAGGCAAGGAGGCTTTCGCCAAGGCCGTGCATCAGGCCAGTCAACGGGCGGAAAAATCGTTCGTCGCCCTCAATTGCGCGGCGATCCCCGAAAGCCTGATCGAAAGCGAGTTGTTCGGCTATCGCGGCGGCAGCTTCACCGGTGCCCGCAAGGAGGGCATGCGTGGCAAGTTGCAGCAGGCCGATGGCGGAACTTTATTCCTGGATGAAATCGGTGACATGCCGCTGAGCATGCAGACCCGGCTATTAAGGGTGCTGGAAGACCGTCAGGTGGTGCCGATTGGCGGCGAGCCGGAATCGGTCAATGTGCGGATCATCAGCGCCACTCACCGTAACCTGCTCGAAAGGGTGCAGGACGGCAGTTTCCGCGAGGATTTGTATTACCGGCTCAATGGGCTGGAAGTCGCATTGCCAGCGTTGCGCGAGCGCACGGATAAATCACAGTTGCTCGACTTTCTGTTGGCCGAAGAGGCGGGCGGGGAGACGGTATTGATTGATGCAGCGGCGCGGCAGGCCTTGCTGGATTTTGCCTGGCCGGGGAACGTGCGGCAGTTGCGCAATGTGCTGCGGACCCTGGCGGCGTTGTGTGACGGCGGTCGGATCGGGCTGGAAGATTTGCCGGCGATGATTCGTCAGGTCCGGCCGGTGACGGTGGCGACGATTGAAGCGCCGTCCGAGTATCCGTTGGACGATGCCGAGCGGTTGGCGTTGCTCAACGCACTGGAACAGCAGCGCTGGCACATGACCCACACCGCCGAACAGTTGGGTGTGAGCCGCAATACCCTCTACCGGAAGCTGCGCAAACACGGCATCGCACGATAGCCGTTTTTGTGGCGAGGGGGCTTGCTCCCTCAGCCACAAAAAAATGCGCTCGATCAGCCAAGCGGTTGTGTCACGTTCAGCTAAAGAGTGCGATTTTCCCCTCCCTACGCTAACCTGCGGCCATGTTTTACGAGGTCGACTATGCACATTCATATTCTTGGTATTTGCGGCACTTTCATGGGTTCGATGGCGGTTCTGGCCAAAGAGCTAGGCCATCATGTGACCGGCTCCGATGCCAACGTCTATCCGCCGATGAGCACTCAGCTGCAAGCCCAGGGCATTGAGTTGACGCAAGGTTACGACCCGGCGCAGCTCGATCCGGCCCCGGACCTGGTGGTGATCGGCAATGCCATGTCCCGCGGCAACCCGGCGGTCGAGTACGTGTTGAACAAAGGCCTGCCGTACGTCTCCGGCCCGCAATGGCTGGCCGATCACGTGCTGCAAGGCCGCTGGGTGCTGGCGGTTGCCGGCACGCATGGCAAAACCACTACCAGCAGCATGCTCGCCTGGGTCCTGGAACACGCCGGCATGAGCCCGGGTTTCCTGATCGGCGGAGTGCCGCAGAATTTCTCGGTGTCGGCGCGTCTGGGCGATACGCCGTTCTTCGTGATTGAAGCCGACGAATACGACAGCGCATTCTTCGACAAGCGCTCCAAGTTCGTTCACTACCGCCCGCGCACGGCGATCCTGAACAATCTGGAGTTCGATCACGCGGACATCTTCCCTGATCTGGCGGCCATCGAGCGACAGTTCCACCATTTGGTGCGGACCATTCCGAGCGAAGGCCTGGTGATCCATCCGACCACCGAGCCGGCCTTGCAGCGCGTGATCGAGATGGGCTGCTGGACTCCGGTGCAAACCACCGGCGCCGGCGGTCAATGGCAGGTCAAACTGCTCAGTGAAGATGGCTCGAAGTTCGAAGTGATGTTCGAAGGCGTCGCTCAAGGCGTGGTCGAGTGGGACATGACCGGTCAGCACAACGTCGCCAACGCCTTGGCCACCCTGGCCGCCGCGCGTCACGTCGGCGTCGTGCCGTCGATGGGCATCGCGGCACTGAGCGCGTTCAAAAGCGTGAAGCGCCGGATGGAAAAAGTCGCGGAAGTCCGTGGCATCACCATTTACGACGACTTCGCCCACCACCCGACCGCCATCGCCACCACCCTCGACGGTTTGCGCAAGCGCATCGGCGATGCGCCGCTGATCGCGATCATCGAGCCGCGCTCCAACTCCATGAAGCTCGGTGCTCACCGTGATGGTTTGCCGGAAAGCGTAGTCGATGCCGATCAGGTGATCTGGTATTCGCCGGCCAACCTCGGTTGGGACCTGGGCGCCACGGCGGCGTTGTGCACCGTGCCGTCGATTGTCAGCGATTCGCTGGAAGGCATCATCGAGCGCGTGAAGAGCCAGGCCCAACCCGGCACTCACGTGGTAATCATGAGCAACGGCGGCTTCGGTGGCCTGCACGGCAAACTGGCCGAGGCGCTGCAATGAACAATGGTCCGGAACGCATCACGCTGGCGATGACCGGCGCTTCGGGCGCCCAGTACGGCTTGCGCCTGCTCGACTGCCTGGTGCGTGAAGACCGCGAGGTGCACTTCCTGATTTCCAAGGCCGCGCAACTGGTGATGGCCACCGAGACCGATGTCTCGCTGCCCTCCAAGCCGCAGATGATGCAAGCCTTCCTCACTGAATACACCGGTGCCGCCGCCGGGCAGATTCGGGTGTACGGCAAGGAAGACTGGATGTCGCCGGTGGCATCGGGTTCCGGCTCGCCAGCGGCGATGGTGGTGGTACCGTGTTCCACCGGGACCTTGTCGGCGATCGCGACCGGGGCCTGCAACAACTTGATCGAGCGGGCGGCCGACGTGACGTTGAAGGAGCGCCGCCAGCTGATTCTGGTACCGCGCGAGGCGCCGTATTCGAGCATTCATCTGGAAAATATGCTCAAGCTGTCGAACATGGGCGTGACGATTTTGCCGGCATCGCCAGGCTTCTATCATCAGCCGCAAACCATTGATGACTTGATCGACTTCGTCGTGGCGCGAATTCTCAATCTGCTGAACATTCCGCAAGACATGCTGCCGCGTTGGGGCGAGCACCATTTGAGCAGTGATGAATAGGCTGCTGATCATTCTGCTGGCGGTGCAACTGGCGGGCTGCGCCACGGCGCGCACCCTCGATGCCGCCAAACCCGGGGCACCGGTGGTGTATTCGGGGACGCGTCTGGATTTGTATGCAATGAACGGCGGGTGCTGCGCCATGGACAGATTTGGCGCAGAAGCGCCGAGTTATCCCGGTGTTGATCTGCCGGCCAGTGCTTTGCTCGACACATTGCTGTTGCCGTTGTCGTTGTTGACGGTTTTAGGTGTTGGGTTTCAGGCGACCGGCGGATTATAGAAGAGCGCTTCGCGCTCTATTCGCGGGCGCTGCTGGATTACTTGCCTAACTTGCGCAATTCATCCGACTCGACAATCCGTACGCCATCCTGTTCTTCCAGCGCCAGGCGCCACATGGCGCGGGCCAGTTGGCAGGCTTCGATGCCGTGGTATTTGCCCGGAATCAATTTCGACAACGGACCGGCAACCCGTTCGGCCAGTCGCGGCTCGGCGCGATCGCCGAGCAACAGCGAAGGCCGGCAGATGGTCAGCTGCGGCCAATTCTGCGCGCGCAATGCGTGTTCCATCTCGCCTTTAACCCGGTTGTAGAAAATCGGCGATCTGCGGTCGGCCCCCAAGGCACTGATCACGATCAGGTGCCGTGCGCCCATTTCCCGGGCACGTTTGGCGAAGGCCACGACCATGTCCAGGTCCACCGCGCGAAACGCTTCCTCGGAGCCGGCTTGCTTGATCGTGGTGCCGAGGCAGCAGTAGGCGACGTCGACGCGACCGTTCAATTGCGGCAGAAACTCCGTCGGGTCGCCGACCGGGTTTTCCAGGTGAGGGTGTTCGGCCAGTGGCCGGCGTGAGGGGGCTAATACGCGTGCAATCGTTGGCTCGTTGAGCAGACGGTCAAGCAAATGTTCACCGGTTAACCCGGTAGCTCCGGCAAGCAATACATGCTGAGGCGTCAAGTACATAGTTATTCCCCCTTGATACTGTTCAGCTTAGTTGCTCTTTTCATCCTTGCTGATAGAGACACTTTGCAATGCCTTTCGTGCCTGCTGCTTGCGTAACAATTGCCAATGGGCGAGCACGGCTTTCGGCGCCCAGATCTGTGGTTCGGAAGCTTCGAAGCTGTCGGCCAGCTCACGCTCGGCCACGGTGGCGCTGGCCCGTTTGAAGGCTTGCTCCAGATCGTCGGTCTGGTTCAGCGCCTGGGCGAACAGTGCGTCGCCGAAATAGGTGAAGTTGGCTTCTTCCGAGCACCCGAAGGACACCCGGTCGGCGCGCGAGGCGGTCATGATCAGGGTGTGTTCATCCTTGAGGGCAGGGATGAAGCCGCCGGAATAACAGGACGAAATCACGATAATCTTGTCGCGCTTCTTCAGGGGCGCGAGGACGGCGGCGAGTTCGTCGGCCGGCAGGTCGGCCAGCTCCATGCGTGGCTGGTCGAGTACCAGCTCGTGTTCACTGGAGCCATGGCTGGTCAGGTAAATGAACAGCAAGTCCTCCGGACCACTGCGCTCGGCCAGGGTCTGGGCGGCGCGGCGCAGGTTTTCCCGGGTGGCCATCGGCCGGTCGCCGAGGTGGTCGCGATGGTTGACCAGGCGAATCTGGCCGAAAGCGCCGAAACGGCTGGCGAGCATGTTGGCGACGTAGTCGGATTCGCGCAGGAACACGCTCTGCTTGCCGTCACCGCCCAGGGTCAAGGTGTACAGTTCGACCGCCGGAGTCGAGGCCGGCACGTTGGCCAGTGCTTCGTCGAGCAAGCGGCCCTGGGCCAGCAAGCCGAGTTCCAGGGTGTCGGGCAGCAGCTTGCCGTCGGCGTCGCGCACGCGCTGGCTGTTGATCCAGGTGCCGCTCAGCACTGTGCCATCGGTCAGCACCAACGTGCCTTTGCCCTGATAGTTGTCGCCGTCGAACTGACCGATATAGAAACTGCCATCGGCCAGGTTCAAGCGGCCCTGACCGGTAAAACGCCAGTCGCTGAACTGACCGATGTAATGACTGCCATCGGCGCCGATCAACTCGCCCTTGCCGTTCAGCACGCCTTCCTTGAACTGACCGATCCAGACATCGCCATCGGCGTTTTCGTAGCGGCCCTTGCCATGCAATTGATTGTTCTTGAACCCACCGACGTAGATATCGCCATCGGCGCTGTTGAAAGTACCGTTGCCTTCCAGTTGGCCATCGACGAAGTGCCCGGTGAACTGATTGCCGCTGGCATCGCTGCGCTGGCCTTCGCCGTTGGGTTTGCCGTGGGCGAACTGACCCTGGTACTGGCTGCCGTCTTCGAGTTCCAGACGACCGAGCCCTGAATATTGGTCGGCCTTGAATTCGCCGCGATAGGTCATGGCGTTTTCTTTGAGGGTGCCTTCACCGTCCCGTCGACCGGCCTTGAAACCGCCGGTGTAGCTGCTGCCGGTGGTGGTCAGCGTGCCCTGGCCGTCGAACAGCCCCTGCTGGAACTGCCCGCGATAGACCTCGCCGTTGCTGCCGTGCCATTCGCCCTGGCCATGCCATTGGCCTTTGTCGAAGTGACCGGCATACCAGCTGCCGTTCGGGTAATCGATGCGACCCTCGCCTTGCAGCAGGCCGTTGACCAGATCACCACGATAGCGTCCGCCATCCGGCAGGCGGGCGTCGGGGGGCAACAGCGATTCGCCATCGCCGCAAGCGGTGAGCATCAGGGTCAGGGCAAGGAGTGCAAGTGAGCGCATAGCGGGATCCGGGCAATTAGGCGACGGAGTATGCCGCAGCTATGTGTCGCATTTATAGAGACACGGCACAGACACAGCGCGAAACAGCATGAGCTGCTTCGCAATCAGGCATGTGTCAGACGAAGCAGAGGGACAATGGCTCGGCGATATAGGCCGGTTTGTCCGATCCTTCGATTTCAAGCGTAGCGGTGGCCTTGAGCAGCCATTGGCCGGGTTTCTTCTCGGTGACGTCGTTCATGTCGACCTTGAGTCGAACCCTGGAATTAACCTTCACAGGCTGGATGAAACGCACGCTGTCCAGGCCATAGTTGACCACCATCTTCGCGCCTTCGGGCAGGATGAGGATGTCTTCCATCAGTTTGGGGATCAGCGACAACGACAGGAAACCATGGGCGATGGTGCTGCCAAAAGGCGTTTGCGCGGCTTTGACCGGGTCGACATGGATGAACTGATAATCGCCTGTGGCTTCTGCGAACAGGTTGATGCGTTCCTGGTCGATGGTGAGCCATTGGGAACGTCCGAGTTCCTTGCCGACATAATCTTTGAGCTCTGCAACTGGAACATAGGGCATTGAGACTCTCCTTGGGTTCATCGGATTTATAGTTTTTCGAGTGGGGGACTTGACCTCCCTGCGAACCACTTTAGATCAACATGACAAATTGCTCCGGTCAACTGACCATGCTTTTGGCGAATGCCGACTCATAGCGTGCTTATAATGTCGGGCCCCTTCTTGGTGGGGGAGAGCGCGGGAGAGGATGGATGTTGTTACGTGGCCTGACCTGGCTGGTGCTGTTTCAATTGCTCGGCACAGCCCTCAATCATCTGTTTTTGCCGGTGCTGCCGGGGCCGATCATTGGCCTGCTGTTGCTGCTGGGGTATCTGATCAGCCGCGGTCAAGTCGGCGAACCGCTGAACCTTGCGGCCAGCAGCCTGTTGCGTTATTTGCCGTTGCTGCTGGTGCCGCCGGCCGTGGGCGTGATGGTCTACGCCACTGACATTGCCGCGGATTTCTGGGCGATCACCGGTGCGCTGGTGTTGTCGTTGGTGCTGTCGATGGCCTTCGCCGGGGTGCTGATGCAGCGCCTGGTCAAGCGTCACTCCCATTCCGAGGACAGCCAATGATGTTCGATTGGCACGGCGCCTGGGCGTCGGTGATTCATCATCCGCTGTTCGGCATCGGCATTACGCTGGGCGCGTATCAATTGGTGCTGGCGGCGTTCGAGAAAACCCGCTGGATTTTTCTGCAACCGGTGCTGGTCTCCATGCTGCTGGTCATCGGCGTGCTGGTCAGTTGCGGCCTGAGTTACGTTGAGTACCGCAAGAGCACCGAGATCCTCAGTATCTTGCTCGGGCCGGCCACCGTTGCGCTGGCGGTGCCGCTGTACCTCAACCTGCGGCGGATTCGACAGTTGTTCTGGCCGATATTTACTACGCTGGTGATAGGTGGCGTGGTCGCCACGGGCATGGGAGTGCTGCTGGGTTGGTGGTTCGGCGCCGAACACATGATCCTGATGACCATGGCCCCCAAGTCGGTGACCTCGCCGATTGCCATGCTGGTGGCGGAGCAGATTGGTGGCGTCGCGGCGCTGGCGGCGGTGTTCGTGTTGATTACCGGGGTGATCGGAGCGATCTTCGGGCCGAGTCTTTTGACTCGTCTCGGTGTCCACAGCCCGGAGGCCCGCGGTATGGCTCTGGGCATGACCGCCCATGCGGTCGGCACGGCGGTGGCCATGCAGGAAAGTGAGGAGTGCGGCGCCTTCGCGGCGCTGGCGATGAGTCTGATGGGCGTGGCCACGGCGGTATTCCTGCCGTTGGCGGTGTCGATGGTGGTGTAAGGAAATGTCTATGAGTCTGCCGCTTTTTCCGCTGAACACGGTGCTGTTTCCGGACTGCATCCTCGACTTGCAGATTTTCGAAGCACGCTACCTGGACATGATCGGCCGTTGCATGAAACAGGGCAGCGGCTTCGGCGTAGTGTGTATTCTCGAGGGCGAAGAAGTCGGCATCGCTCCTGAAGGCTACGCGCGGGTGGGGTGCGAGGCGCGGATCACCGATTTCCATCAGCAGGACAACGGCCTGCTGGGCATTCGGGTAAAGGGCGGGCGGCGTTTTCACGTGGTGCGCACCGAGGTGCAGCGCGACCAGTTGATCGTCGCCGAAGTCGAGTGGCTCAAAGATGAACCTGAGCAACCGCTACAGGATGAAGATGCCGACCTGGTCGCGCTGCTCAAGGCCTTGGCGGAACACCCGATGGTCGAAGCACTGAGCATGGGCACCGAAGCGACGGGGCAACAGTCGCTGGCCAATCAGTTGGCGTATCTGTTGCCGTTTTCCGAGGTGGACAAGATCGACTTGCTGCAACTCGATGATCCGCAGCAACGGCTGGATGCGATTCAGGCGTTGCTGGATGAACTGCAGGGTGAGTTGTTTGCCTGATGTCCACTGAAAGATCGCAGCCGCTACAGGTGCGATCTTTCAATCCTCAATATGCATACCGCAACAAAGCTTGCGGCAAATGCCGCAACACAAAGAAGCCGAACAACGCCAGCAACGACGGCAACACCAGCCACCAGACCTTGGGTGGCATGGCGTTGAGCGGCACCTGGCGTTGCGTCAGCCACAGGCTCGCCGCACACACGCATGCCGCCAGCATCGCGCCGGCCAGTACATCGGTAGGCCAGTGCGCCCCCAGGTAAACCCGCGACAGGGCAATCGCCAGCGCCGGCAAACAACCCAGCAACAACCAGGTCAGGCGCATTCGCGGCGGTTGTCCGCGGCCAGCCAGCACCGCTAGCGTCAGAAACAGCGCGAACGAGCCCGAGGCGTGGCCGCTGGGCATGCTGTAGCTGGTCAGTGGATCGCTCAGCACTTCCGGGCGAATGCGGGCGAAAAAGTGCTTGGTTGCCGTGTTGCCCAGCGCGGTGAAAAGCAACGTGCTGCCGGCGAAGATCGCGTGCCGCCATTGTCGCGTCAGCAACAGCAGGGCCGTCAACAGGGCGCTGATCATAAACATGTTGCGGAACTCGCCAATCAGCGTGAACACCACGGCTACTTCATCGAGCATCGGGCTGCGGTGTTCCTGCACCAGGGTCATCAACCCTTGGTCGAGGGCGGTCAGGTGCGGATAGCCGATGAACAGTCCCGCCAGAATTAGAAAACTCATGCCGGTGATCAGCATCGTCGCCTTGCGATGGCGGCGCATGCTGCTGGTAATGCTCAAGCCCACCATGACGGCGATGCTGCCGGCAACGATCCCGGCCTCGGGCCAGAACCCTTCGGGCAATGGCAAGCGAATCGCCGCGCCGGTGGCCCAGCCGGGCAGCAGATAGGCAACGCTCCAGCCCGCGGCGGCCAACAGGCTGACGGCGGCGAAGCGGGGGAAGGGCATATCGAACATACCTGCGACCATCGGCAGCATTGGTCGCAACGGGCCGATAAAGCGTCCGACTAACAGGCTGGCGATGCCATAACGCTGAAAATACGCTTCGGCCCCGGCGATCCATTCCGGATGATGGCGCAACCCCGGCAGGCGCCGGATGTTCTGGTGGAAATGTCGTCCCAGGAAATACGAAACGATGTCGCCCAGCACGCCGCCGAGGAAACCCAGCAGCAATGTTTCACCCAGCGACAGTGCGCCACTGCCGGCCAGTACTGCCGCGGCAAACAACAACACCGTACCGGGTACGATCAGCCCGGCAATCGCCAGGCACTCCACACACGCCACTACGAACACTGCCATGGCCAGCCACTGCGGATTGACCGTCAGCCAACCGATCACGCTATCGAGCCATGGGCCCATAAAAACAACTCCATCGAATGTTCACTTGGCCCCAAAGGGATGAATCTCCCAAATGCTGAACGACCGCTCCCACTGGGATTCCCGTTTGCCCGGGCACGTTTCAAGTCAGCAAAAAATAATCACGCCCTTCGACCTGACCCCGACGCATCGGATTGCGAGTGCAGTACGGCGCGTAAGCCGCATCGACGAAACGGTACATTAAATGTTCGTCGCGCCCCTGGGGGATGCCCAGGCGTGTGGTCTGGATGATATGGCCGGGCGCAGGCCCGATGTCTTCCACCAGCAGCACTTCATGGTCAAAACGCTTGGCGTCCCAGACCGGCACCTTCAGCCCCAGCGCCTTGCACAGCAACGTCTGCCCGGCGCACAGCTTTTGTGAGGGGCGAGGGCGGCCCTGGGCGTCGGGATTGTTCAGCAGCATCTGCGCCAGGCTGGCTGGCCCGCTCAGTTCATCGACCCATGGATAGGCGGATTTGATCAGCACCGCATTGCCCGGACCTTGGGCACTGAAGTTCAGGGAATCGCCGCCGCGGGCGTAATACATATAGATGTGGCCGCCATCCAGAAACAAAGCCTTACGCTTTTCTGTGTAGCCCAGGGAGGCGTGGCTACCCTTTTCTTCGCAGTAATAGGCTTCGGTCTCGATAATCCGGGCGCTGAGCCACAGGTCGTCGACCCGGTGGCGGATGATTTTGCCCAGCAGATCCCGGGCCAGCGTTTGGGCGTCGCGGTCGAAAAATGCATCCGGCAGAGCCTTGGGCGGGCGCGTTTCGGACGCACGAACAGTCAGGTTAGTCATGATGAACAGCGTTTATCAGGGCTGATTGAGTCGTGATGATAACAATATGCAACTTAATCACGGCTGAACGTCGGCAAATTGCCCTCCATTTCGACCATCCGCCCGTCACCGCTGTTAGTCGGGGGGCGCGACAGCTATAATCTGCCGCTTTATTCTTTACCAAGCCTAGCAAAGACCATTACAGACCATGACTGAGTCCGTTCTTGACTACATGACCCGTTTGGGTCGCGCCGCCCGCGAAGCTTCCCGCGTGATCGGCCGTGCCAGCACCGCGCAGAAAAACCGCGCCTTGCAGGCGGCCGCCAATGCGCTGGATGCTGCGCGCGCCGAGCTGACCGCAGCCAATGAACTGGATTTGGCCGCTGGCCGCACCAATGGTCTTGAGCCGGCCCTGCTGGAACGCCTGGCGCTGACCCCGGCGCGCATCGACGGCATGATCGTCGGTTTGCGTCAGGTCGCGGCCTTGCCGGACCCGGTCGGCGCGATCCGCGACATGAGTTACCGGCCGTCGGGCATTCAGGTCGGCAAGATGCGCGTGCCGTTGGGCGTGATCGGGATCATCTACGAATCCCGGCCTAACGTGACCATCGATGCTGCCAGCCTGTGCCTGAAGTCCGGCAACGCGACCATCCTGCGTGGCGGCTCCGAAGCGATTCACTCCAACCGCGCCATTGCCGCCTGCATCCAGCGCGGCCTGGCCGAGGCCGATCTGCCGGCCGCGGTGGTGCAAGTGGTCGAAACCACCGACCGTGCCGCCGTCGGCGCGCTGATCACCATGCCCGAATACGTCGACGTCATCGTGCCCCGCGGCGGCCGTGGCCTGATCGAACGGGTCAGCCGCGATGCCCGCGTGCCCGTCATCAAGCACCTGGACGGCATCTGTCACGTCTACGTCAGTGCCCACGCCGATCTGCCGAAAGCCCAGCGCATCGCATTCAACGCCAAGACTTACCGTTACGGCATCTGCGGCGCGATGGAAACCCTGTTGGTCGATCAGGCCGTCGCCAAAGAGTTTCTGCCGGCGATGACTGCCCAGTTCCGCGAAAAAGGCGTCGAGCTGCGCGGTTGTGAGCGCACCCGGGCGATCATCGAGGCCGTCGCGGCCACTGAAGAAGACTGGACTACCGAATACCTGGCGCCGATCCTCTCGATCCGCGTGGTCGACGGGCTGGACCAGGCCATCGAGCACATCAACCAGTACGGCTCCCATCACACCGACTCGATCGTCAGCGAAAACCTGGCTGACACCCGGCGTTTCGTGGCTGAAGTCGATTCGTCCTCGGTGATGATCAACACCCCGACCTGCTTCGCCGATGGCTTCGAATACGGATTGGGTGCCGAGATTGGCATTTCTACTGATAAGCTGCACGCCCGCGGCCCGGTGGGCCTCGAAGGTCTGACCTGCGAGAAGTACATCGTGGTCGGTGACGGTCAGCTGCGCGGCCAGGAGTCGCTCTGACTTGGGCGACCTCGACCCGTCAGCCCCAGTGACCGCCAGCGAGCCCCGGCCTCGACGCATTGGCGTACTGGGCGGGACCTTCGACCCGGTGCACATCGGCCATTTGCGCGGTGCGCTGGAAGTCGCCGAATCGCTGGCTCTCGATGAGTTGCGTCTGACACCCAGTGCCAGGCCGCCCCATCGGGACAAGCCGCAGGTATCGGCGAAGGACCGTCTGGCGATGGTCAAGTGCGCGGTGGCCGGTGTGGCACCGTTGGTGGTGGATGCCCGCGAATTGCAGCGGGACAAGCCGTCCTACACCATCGACACCCTGGAACTGATGCGCGCCGAACTTGCCGCTTCAGACCAGGTTTTTCTACTTTTGGGCTGGGACGCATTTTGCGGCCTGCCCACTTGGCACCGCTGGGAAGAGTTGCTCCAGCATTGCCACATCCTGGTGCTGCAACGCCCGGATGCCGACAGCGAACCGCCGGATGCCTTGCGCAACCTGCTGGCAGCACGTTCGGTGAGCGACCCGCTGGCCCTCAAAGGGCCGAGCGGACAGATTGCATTCGTCTGGCAGACACCGCTCGCGGTATCCGCCACCCAGATCCGTCAACTGCTGGCCAGCGGTAAGTCGGTACGTTTCCTGGTGCCCGACGCGGTCCTGGCCTACATCGATGCGCACGGACTTTACCGTGCGTCGAACTGAAAAAGGGCGCGCTTCAAGGCACGTGAATGCGTGTATCGAAGCGCCCGAACATACGAGCAAAACGAGTTTTATATGACTGACAAAGACGTAAACAAAGTAAAGCGCAAGGGCACATTCAAGAGCGCACCGCTGCCAGTAGAAGCACCAACTGGCGCGCCACTGGCCGGCGAAGAGCTGGTCAAGGTTGCCGTAGCGGCCCTGGAAGACGTCAAGGCCCAGGACATCCAGGTGATCGACGTTCGTGAAAAGCAGAGCATCACTGACTACATGATCATCGCCACCGGTACGTCCAACCGCCAGATCGGCGCGATGCTGGACAAGGTCCGCGAAGCCGTCAAAGCCCAAGGCGTCAAGCCGCTGGGTGAAGAAGGCAAGGGCGACAGCGACTGGGTGCTGCTGGATATGGACGACGTCATCGTGCACATGATGACCGCCTCGGCGCGCCAGTTCTATGACCTGGAACGCCTGTGGGCCGGTGCCGAGCAAAGCCGTTCTGCCAGCGCTGCACACCACAGCCCTGAGAACACCCATGAGCATTTCACCAAGCTCAACAAAGACCAGCAATAAGGGAACGCTGTGCGACTGCGACTGATCGCCGTCGGTTCACGCATGCCCAAGTGGGTGGAAGAAGGCTGGCATGAATATGCCAAGCGTCTTCCTTCCGAGCTGGCGCTGGAACTGGTGGAAATTCCGCTCAACACCCGCGGCAAGAACGCCGACGTGGCGCGCTTTATCCGTCAGGAAGGCGAAGCCATGCTGGCCAAGGTCGGGCCGAACGAGCGCGTTGTCACCCTCGAAGTCCACGGCAAGCCCTGGAGCACCGAGCAACTGGCGGTCGAACTCGATCGCTGGCGGCTGGACTCGCGCACGGTGAATTTCATGGTCGGCGGCCCCGAGGGGCTGGCGCCGGAAGTCTGTGCCCGGGCGGATCAACGCTGGTCGTTGTCGCCGTTGACGTTGCCGCACCCGTTGGTGCGGATTCTGATCGGTGAACAGCTGTATCGTGCCTGGACAGTGCTGTCCGGCCACCCTTACCACAAGTAGTTCTGCCCTCATGTCCCAGCCGATCCGCATCAAGGACCACGAAAAAGACGCCCGTCTGGTGCGTGGCCGCGTCGTGTTCGGGGCTATTGCGGTGGTGACGCTGATCGGCGTGCTGATCGCGCGGCTGTATTTCCTTCAGGTGATCCAGTACGAGTACCACTCGACCCTGTCGGAAAACAACCGCGTCCATGTGCAGCCGATTCCGCCGACTCGCGGGCTGATCTACGACCGCAATGGCGTGGTGGTGGCCGACAACCGGCCCAGCTTCAGCCTGAGCATGACCCGTGAACGCTCCGGCGATTGGCAGCAAGTGCTCGACGTGATCGTCGAAGTGCTGGAGCTGACGCCCGAGGACCGGGTGATCTTCGAGAAGCGTATGCGTCAGGGGCGTCGGCCGTTCGAGCCGGTGCCGATCCTGTTCGAGTTGACCGAAGAGCAGATCGCCCGCATCGCGGTGAACCAGTTCCGTCTACCCGGTGTGGAAGTGGTCGCGCAGCTGGTTCGTCACTATCCGCAGGGCGCGCACTTTGCGCACTCGGTGGGATATATGGGGCGGATCAACGAGAAAGAGCTCAAGTCTCTGGACCCGGTGAGTTACAGCGGCACCCATCAAATTGGCAAAACCGGCATCGAGCGCTTCTACGAGCCCGAATTGCACGGTCAGGTCGGTTACGAAGAAGTCGAGACCAACGCCCGTGGCCGTGTACTGCGGGTACTCAAACGTACCGAACCGATTTCCGGCAAGGACATCGTCCTGAGCCTGGACATCAAATTGCAGGAAGCTGCCGAAGCCGCGCTTGGCGGTCGCCGTGGCGCGGTGGTAGCGCTGGACCCGAAAACCGGTGAGGTGCTGGCGATGGTCAGCCAGCCGAGTTTCGATCCGAACCTGTTCGTCACCGGCATCAGTTTCAAGGCCTACTCCGAGCTGCGTGACTCCATCGACCGGCCACTGTTCAACCGCGTGCTGCGCGGTCTGTACCCGCCCGGTTCGACCATCAAGCCAGCGGTGGCGATTGCCGGCCTGGATGCGGGCGTGGTCACGGCGTCGACCCGGGTGTTCGACCCGGGTTACTACATGCTGCCCAACTACGATCACAAGTACCGCAACTGGAACCGTACCGGCGACGGCTTCGTCGATCTCGACACGGCGATCATGCGTTCCAACGACACCTACTTCTATGACCTGGCGCACAAGCTGGGGATTGATCGGTTGTCGTCCTACCTGAGCAAATTCGGCATTGGCCAGAAGGTCTCCCTGGATATGTTCGAAGAGTCGCCGGGGCTGATGCCGACACGGGAATGGAAGCGCGTGACCCGTCGTCAGGCCTGGTTCCCGGGCGAGACGCTGATTCTGGGGATCGGTCAGGGCTACATGCAGTCCACTCCGTTGCAACTGGCGCAGGCCACGGCACTGGTGGCCAACAAGGGTGTCTGGAATCGTCCGCACCTGGCCAAGACCATCGAGGGCGAGAAGCCGAAGGATGAACATCCGATGCCGGACATTATCCTGCGCGACCCGTCGGACTGGACCAAGGTCAATCACGGCATGCAGCAGGTAATGCACGGTGCCCGGGGTACGGCGCGCAAGGCATCGATCGGCGCGCAATACCGGATCGCCGGCAAAAGTGGTACGGCCCAGGTGGTTGCGATCAAGCAGGGCGAGAAGTACGACCGCTCCAAGGTGCAGGAGCGCCACCGCGACCACGCCTTGTTCGTCGGCTTCGCGCCGGCCGACAACCCGCAAATCGTGGTGTCGGTGATGGTCGAGAACGGCGAGTCCGGCTCCGGCGTCGCCGCGCCGGTGGTGCGTCAAGTGATGGACGCCTGGCTCCTCGACCAGGACGGACGACTGAAAGCCGAATACGCCAGCCCTATCAGTGCGGAGGCTACGGCCCGTGAAGAATAATTTCGATCGCATGCTCTCCAGCGAGGATGTGATGCGTCGCCGTGCGACGCTGTTGCAACGCCTGCACATCGACGGCCCGCTGCTGATCCTGCTGCTGACCCTCGCCGCCGGCAGCCTGTTCGTGCTGTATTCGGCCAGCGGCAAGAGCTGGGATCTGCTGGCCAAGCAAGCCACTTCCTTCGGCATCGGCCTGATATCGATGATCGTCATCGCCCAGTTCGAACCGCGCTTCATGGCCCGCTGGGTGCCGCTCGGCTATGTGGTCGGCGTGATCTTGCTGGTGGTGGTGGACGTCATGGGCCATAACGCCATGGGGGCCACCCGCTGGATCAATATCCCCGGGGTGATCCGCTTCCAGCCCTCGGAATTCATGAAGATCCTGATGCCGGCGACCATCGCCTGGTATTTGGCCAAGCGTTCCTTGCCACCCCAGCTCAAGCACGTGGGGATCAGTCTGGTGCTGATCGGTGTCCCGTTCATTCTGATCGTGCGTCAGCCCGACCTCGGCACTTCGTTGCTGATCCTCGCCGGTGGCGCATTCGTGCTGTTCATGGGTGGCCTGCGCTGGCGCTGGATCCTCAGCGTGATCGCCGCCGCCGTGCCGGTGGCCGTGGCGATGTGGTTCTTCATCATGCACGACTATCAAAAGCAGCGAATCCTGACCTTCCTCGACCCCGAGAGTGATCCGCTGGGCACGGGCTGGAACATCATTCAGTCGAAAGCGGCCATCGGTTCCGGTGGCGTGTTCGGCAAGGGCTGGTTGCTCGGTACCCAGTCGCACCTGGACTTCCTGCCAGAAAGCCACACCGACTTCATTATTGCGGTCCTGGGCGAAGAGTTCGGCCTGGTCGGTATCTGCGCGCTGTTGCTGATTTACCTGCTGTTGATCGGTCGCGGGCTGGTGATTACCGCCCAGGCCCAGACACTGTTTGGCAAATTGCTTGCGGGCAGCCTGACCATGACGTTTTTTGTTTACGTTTTCGTCAACATCGGTATGGTCAGTGGCCTGTTGCCGGTGGTGGGGGTGCCGTTGCCGTTCATTAGCTACGGAGGAACTTCGCTGGTGACGCTACTGTCAGCGTTTGGGGTTTTGATGTCGATCCATACCCATCGCAAGTGGATCGCGCAGGTTTGAATAAGGTGAAGATTTCAATGCAAGTAATGCGTGGCTGGGCGACTCGATACGCACCGTGGGTCGGCCTGGTGAGCATCCTTGGTTCCGTGCAGGAAGCATTGGCCGGCGATTACGAAGGCTCACCCCAGGTGGCCGAGTTCGTTGGTGAAATGACCCGTGACTACGGCTTTGCCGGTGAACAGCTGATGGGCGTGTTCCGCGAAGCCGAGCGCAAACAGTCGATTCTGGACGCGATCTCCAAACCCGCCGAACGCGTCAAGCAGTGGAAAGAATATCGCCCGATGTTCATCACCGACGCGCGCATCGCCCGTGGCGTGGACTTCTGGCGTCAGCACGAGGCGGTGCTGGCTCGCGCCGAGCAGGAATACGGTGTGCCGGCGCAGGTGATCGTCTCGATCATCGGCGTCGAAACCTTTTTTGGTCGCAATACTGGCAATTATCGGGTGATCGACGCCTTGTCGACCCTGGGTTTCGACTATCCTCCCCGTGCTGATTTCTTCCGCAAGGAGTTGCGTGAATTCCTGCTGCTGGCCCGTGAAGAGCAGGTCGACCCGTTGACCCTCAAAGGCTCCTATGCCGGAGCCATGGGCTTGCCGCAATTCATGCCGAGCAGCTTTCGCGCCTATGCGGTGGATTTCGACGGTGACGGCCACATTAATATCTGGAACAACCCCGATGATGCCATCGGCAGCGTCGCCAGTTATTTCAAGCAACACGGCTGGGTCGCCGGCGAACCTGTGGTCAGCCGTGCCGATGTGCGCGGCGATCAGGTGGACGAGGGGCTGACCGACGGCATCGAACCGACGAAAACCGTCGGGGAGTTGCGGGCGCTGGGCTGGTCGAGTCATGATGCGCTGCGCGATGATATGCCGGTCACGGCTTTCCGCCTGGAAGGTGACAATGGCCCTGAATACTGGATGGGCCTGACGAATTTTTACGCGATCACGCGTTATAACCGCAGCGTGATGTACGCCATGGCCGTACATCAACTGTCTGAACAGCTGGTCCAAGCACGGGGCGTCAAGTAATGCGGGCATTGCCTATGAATAAACCCCTGAAGCTCATGGCATTCGCCGCGTTGGCGGTGCTGGTCGCCAGTTGTTCGACCAGCCGCTCACCGACTCAGAAGTCTTCCACCGCCGTTCGTTCGGCCCCCGGCCTGGACATCAACCGGGCGCACAAGGATGGCGCACCCTGGTGGGACGTCGACGTATCGCGCATCCCGGATGCCACGCCGACCCTGCACAGCGGTCCTTATAAAGCCAACCCGTACACCGTGCTGGGCAAGACCTACTTCCCGCTGCAGGAATCCAAGACCTACGTCGCGTCGGGCACGGCGTCCTGGTATGGCACCAAGTTCCACGGCCAGAACACCGCCAACGGCGAGGTGTATGACCTGTATGGCATGAGCGCCGCCCACAAGACCTTGCCACTGCCAAGTTACGTTCGGGTGACCAACCTGGACAACAACAAGACGGTGATTCTGCGGGTCAATGACCGTGGGCCGTTCTATTCAGACCGGATCATCGACTTGTCCTACGCGGCCGCCAAGAAGCTTGGCTACGCTGAAATCGGCACGGCGCGGGTCAAGGTCGAAGGCATCGACCCGCAGGAATGGTGGGCGCAGAGAGGTCGTCCGGCGCCGTTGATGCTCAACGAGCCGCAAGTGGCGCAAAATGCCGCGCCGACCATGACCGCTTCCACTGGCACCGTCGAGCAATGGACGCCACCGCCGCAGCAACACGCCGCGGCCGTTGTGCCCGTGCAGATCGATGCAAAAAAAAACGCTTCTGTACCAGCCTCTGGCCAGTATCTGCAGGTGGGCGCGTTCGCCAACCCGGACGCTGCAGAGCTCCTGAGATCGAAGCTCAGCGGGATGGTGAGCGCTCCGGTGTTCATCAGCTCGATCGTGCGTAACCAGCAGACTCTGCATCGGGTGCGCATGGGGCCGATCGGCTCTGCGGGTGAAATCCAGCAGGTGCAGAACAGCGTGCGGCTGGCCAATCTCGGTTCACCGAGCCTGGTCAGCGCCGAGTAACACGTAGTACTTGATTGACGGTTCGCTTGCAGTTTTGGGGGGCGAACCGGGTTGTTGGCTCGTTGAAGAACAAAAGCCCGGCAAGGGTTACAGAGTGAGCAACTGAACACGTGACAGCTTTTTGAAAAGTTGTCTGATTAGTTTTGCCCTAGGGCAGTTTCCATTAGCGATTTCGAGAGACGGATGAACATCACCACCTTTGCCAAACGCCTGTGCCTGCTAGTCCCGCTGCTTCTCTCTCCCGCGGCTTTCGCGGTCGAGATGATGCCGTCGCCACCGCAATTGGCCGCCAAAGCCTACGTACTCATGGACGCCAGCAGCGGCAACGTGCTGGTAGAGAACAACGGTGACCAGCGTCTGCCGCCGGCCAGCCTGACCAAGCTGATGACCGCGTATATCGCGACCCTGGAAATCCGTCGTGGCCAGATCGGCGAAAACGATCCGGTGACCGTCAGCGAGAACGCCTGGCGTACCGGTGGTTCGCGGATGTTCATCAAGGTCGGCTCGCAAGTTACCGTCAGCGACCTGCTGCACGGCATCATCATTCAATCGGGCAACGACGCCAGTGTTGCGCTCTCCGAGCACATCGCCGGCAGCGAAGACGCATTCGCCGACCTGATGAACAAAACCGTTGCTGATCTGGGCATGACCAACACCCACTTCATGAACCCGACCGGTCTGCCGAACCCGGAGCACTACTCGTCGGCTCACGACATGGCCGTGCTGGCTCGCGCGATCATCCACGAAGACCCGGCTCACTACGCGATCTACTCGCAGAAAGAGTTCTTCTGGAACGGTATCAAGCAGCCTAACCGCAACCTGCTGCTGTGGCGCGACAAGACTGTCGACGGTCTGAAAACCGGTCACACCGACGAAGCCGGCTACTGCATGGTGTCTTCGGCCGTACGTGATGGCATGCGTCTGATCGCCGTGGTGTTCGGCACCAACAGCGAAGTGGCTCGTGCTGCCGAAACCCAGAAGTTGCTGACTTACGGTTTCCGCTTCTTCGAAACCCAGACCTTCTATCAGAAAGGCGCCGAGCTGGCTCAGGCACCTGTCTGGAAAGGCACCACCAATCAAGTCAAGGCCGGCCTGGCTGAAGACCTGACCATGACCTTGCCAAAAGGCCAGCTGAAGAAGCTTGCTGCCAGCATGACCATGAACCCGCAACTGGTTGCACCCATCGCCAAGGGCGACGTGATCGGTAAAGTCGAAGTGAAACTGGACGACAAAGTGGTGCACAGCGCCGACCTGATCGCTCTGGACGCAGTCGACGAGGGTGGTATCTTCCGCCGCATGTGGGATAGCATCCGTCTATTCTTCTACGGCTTGTTCAACTGATAGTGTGCACCTGCATGGCCCCACGCTGATCCGGCGTGGGGCCTTGCTGTCGCCACGGCTTACGCTTACGAGGCCGTTACGCCATGACCGATACCGAAGTAAAGGCGCCTAAGATCGAATTCCCCAACGTTGATTACCCGGTTAAGGTGATCAGCGATACGGGTGTGGGCAACAAAGACAAGATCATCGAGATCGTCAAGAAACACGCGACGATCAACCATGACCGCGTTGATGAGCGCCAAAGCACCAACGGCAAGTACACCACGATTCAGTTGCACATCGTCGCCACCGACCAGGACCAGCTGTACAACATCAACAGCGAACTGCGGGCTACCGGCTTCGTGCACATGGTGCTGTGATGCCTGGCACGCTGGGCTTTCGCGAACTTGGCCAGATGGCTTACGAGCCGGTCTGGCATGCCATGCAACGCTTCACCAACGAACGCGGCAGCGATGCCGCCGACGAGATCTGGCTGGTCGAGCACCCGCCGGTGTTCACCCAGGGCCAGGCCGGCAAGGCTGAACACCTGTTGCTGCCAGGCGATATTCCGGTGGTGCAGGTCGACCGCGGTGGGCAGGTGACCTACCACGGTCCGGGCCAGTTGGTGGCCTACCTGTTGCTGGATGTGCGCAAGCTGGGGTTCGGCGTGCGTGACCTGGTCAGCCGCATGGAGCAGTGCCTGATCGAGTTGCTGGCCAGTTACGGCGTGACCGCATCCGCCAAGCCGGATGCACCGGGTGTCTATGTCGATGGCGCGAAAATCGCGTCCTTGGGTCTGCGGATCCGCCACGGTTGTTCCTTTCATGGCCTGGCCCTGAACGTGGATATGAACCTGGAACCGTTTCGACGGATTAATCCCTGCGGCTATGCCGGGCTGGCGATGACCCAGCTGCGCGATCACGCAGGACCGATTGAATTTGCCGAGGTAAGTGCCCGGCTGCGCGCGCAGCTCGTCAAACACCTCGACTATGCTGAGCAGACGACCCTAACGGGCGGAATCGATTGATATGACTACTGATGCAGTGCAAACCATGATCCCGACGCTCGATGTCACCGAGCGTCCGGCCCCGCGTGCCAAGGTTGAAGCCGGCGTCAAGCTGCGCGGCGCCGAGAAGGTTGCACGCATCCCGGTGAAGATCATCCCGACCACCGAACTGCCGAAGAAACCTGACTGGATTCGCGTGCGCATCCCGGTTTCCCCGGAAGTCGACCGCATCAAGGCCTTGCTGCGCAAACACAAGCTGCACAGCGTTTGCGAAGAAGCATCCTGCCCGAACCTGGGCGAGTGCTTCTCCGGCGGCACCGCGACCTTCATGATCATGGGCGATATCTGCACCCGTCGTTGCCCGTTCTGCGACGTTGGCCATGGTCGTCCGAAGCCACTGGACGTGAACGAGCCGGAAAGCCTGGCCATTGCCATCGCCGACCTGAAACTGAAATACGTGGTCATCACCTCGGTAGACCGTGACGACCTGCGTGACGGTGGTGCCCAGCACTTTGCCGACTGCATCCGCGAAATCCGCAAACTGTCGCCGAACGTACAGCTCGAAACCCTGGTCCCGGACTACCGTGGCCGCATGGACGTCGCACTGGAAATCACCGCCGCCGAGCCGCCAGATGTGTTCAACCACAACCTGGAAACCGTGCCGCGCCTGTACAAGGCTGCGCGTCCGGGGTCGGATTACCAGTGGTCGCTGACCCTGCTGCAACGCTTCAAGCAGATGATGCCGCACATTCCGACCAAGTCCGGCCTGATGCTGGGTCTGGGCGAAACCGACGAAGAAGTCATCGAAGTCATGAAACGCATGCGCGAACACGACATCGACATGCTGACCCTGGGCCAGTACCTGCAACCGTCCCGCAGCCACTTGCCGGTCCAGCGCTTCGTGCACCCGGACACCTTCGCCTGGTTTGCCGAGGAAGGCTACAAGATGGGCTTCAAGAACGTCGCTTCCGGCCCGCTGGTACGCTCCTCGTACCACGCCGACGAGCAGGCGAAGCTGGTCAAGGCCGAATTGATGTCGTCCTGATTCCGCGCTGAGAAAAGAGCACGCCCGCAAGGTTAGTCCTTGCGGGCGTTTTCATTGGTGGTGCCCACATCCTCTGCAGGCTTTTCCTGCAAGCCGTGGTGCGACTGACCCTCTTTTGTTTATTCCCGTTCCTGACTACTGTGTGCTGAAGCATTCACACAGGGAGAATCATGGATGACTGCTCGACCGACCCACACCCTTTGTCCTCACGTCCCTGTTCCGGCCTTGCCGCCTGCAGGGCTGATCGGCGTCATTGCGCCTGCCGGCCCCGCTGCCCTGGACACCGATAAAGCGATTGCCTGGATGCGCGCTCGCGGCTATTCGCTGCGAGTGTTCCCCGGCGTTTACGAGAAAGACGGCTACCTGGCCGGCAGCGACGATGTGCGGCTCAATGACTTGCACGCGGCATTTACCGACAGCGAGGTCGACGCCATCATCTGTTTGCGTGGCGGTTACGGTACGCCGCGTTTGCTCGATCGGATCGATTTCGAGTTACTGCGCAACAATGCCAAACCGTTCATCGGCTATAGCGATATCACTGCACTGCATCTGGCAATCAGCCGTTATGCGGGTTTCGTGACGTTTCACGGCCCGATGCTCAATGCTGACCTGCTGGGTGACAAGCAGAAACCCACCGAGTCCTCGTTTTTCAACATGTTGCGCGGGCAAGTGACGGCGGACAGCGTGCTGGCGCACCCTGTGGCCTACCCGTTGACGACCGTCTCGCCAGGCATTGCTCACGGGCGTTTGCTGGGGGGCAATCTGTCGATGATCGCCGCGACCATGGGCACGCCTTACGAGATCGACGCCGAGGGCGCCATCCTGTTCATCGAAGACATCAACGAGCCGCTTTATCGCATTGATCGGCTGCTGACCCACTTGCGTCTGGCCGGCACGCTGCACAAGTTGCGCGGGGTTCTGGTGGGGGATGTGGCGGGCGTGGACACCATCGCGCTGGAGGGCTTGCTCAAGCAGACCTTCGCGTCGTTGCGCATACCCGTGCTGGCGGGGTGGCGCAGCGGGCATTGCGATCCGAACCTGACGTTGCCGATGGGGGCACTGGTCAGGCTGGATGCGGGGAGCAAGACGTTGGTGTTGGAGCAGGATGTGGTGATCAAGTAACAACACATCGCAAAAAAAGATCGCAGCCTTCGGCAGTTCCTGCAGGTGTACACAAAACCCTGTAGGAGCTGTCGAAGGCTGCGATCTTTTGCTTTTAGCGGTTACGCAAACCTTCGAGCAACTTGTGCGTAGGGTACCCATCCGCCGGCCAGCCAAACGACTGCTGCGCGCTGCGGATTGCTTTACGGGTATTGGCGCCGATGATGCCGTCGGGGGTGCCGGCGTCATAGTTCCGGGCGCTCAGCAGGGTTTGCAGCTCGATTCGCTCGGTACGGCTCAGCGGCAAGTCATCTTTTGGCCATAGACCGTTGATCAGGCCACCACCATTGAAACGCTCAGACAACAGGCTCACGCCCAAGGCGTAGGACGACGAGTTGTTGTACTTGAGGATTGCGCGGAAGTTATCGAAGATCAGGAATGCCGGGCCGCGATAGCCTGCCGGCAGGAGCAGGGCGGCCGACAGGTGTTCGGAACCGGCCGGAACCTGGACACCATTGGGCAGGGTGACCCCCAGTTGCTGCCACTCGGCGACGCTTTTGCGAATCGCGCCATCGGCCAGGACGTAATTGAAGCTGCTCGGCAGTTGGACTTCGAAGCCCCACGGCTGGCCTTTCTGCCAGCCAGAGCTTTGCAGGTAGTGCGCGGTCGAGGCCAGTGCATCAGCGGCGCTGTTCCAGATGTCACGGCGGCCATCGCCGTCGAAGTCTACGGCGTGGGTGTTGTAGGTGGTCGGGATGAACTGGGTCTGGCCCATGGCGCCCGCCCAGGAGCCGAGCATTTTCTCGGGTTCAATATCACCCTGTTGCAGGATCTGCAGGGCAGCGATCAGCTGCGCATGAGCAAAGCCAGGGCGTCGACCTTCATAGGCCAGGGTTGCCAGGGAGTTGATCACAGACTTGTTGCCCTGGAACTGACCGAAGTTACTCTCCATGCCCCACACCGCGACCAATGCCTGACGGTCGACGCCATAGCGCTGTTCGATGCTTTGCAGGATATCGGCGTACTGGCTGACCAGTGCCTGACCTTTGCGTACCCGCAGCGGCGACAGCGCGCCATCGAGGTATTCCCACACCGGACGAGTAAATTCCGGTTGGCTGCGGTCGGCACGGATCACGCTGGCGTCCAAGCTGACATTGGCAAAGGCACGGTCGAACAGGTCGGCGCGAATGCCGGCGGCGAGGGCGTCTTTGCGAAAGCCCGCCTGCCATTCGGCAAAGGTCTGGGTGGGCTGGATGTCGAGATCCTCACCAGTCGGAACCACCGGCGGAACGACCGCAGGGGCCGTGGCAACGGCTTGGGTTTGAAGCGGCTGGGCGTCGGCGGCGGTGGGTTTTTCCGCGCAGGCGACAAGCAGAACGAGGCTGGAGGCAGCTATCAATTGGCGAAGGTGCCAACGACGGGAAAGACAAAGGGGCATGCACAGGTCCAGAGGATACGAATCAGGTGCAGACCTTAACATGTTGAGCGATGGCTTGCCTTTCAGGCTGCCAGAAAGTAAGAAGCCTCCCAGCTATTAGACTGGAAGGCTTCGCGGCGGTAGCTGCCTTTGCCCTTGCCGGCTCGTTCCTGACGGCTGCGGAACAGTGGCTGGGCGATGATGGATTTGGCCTTGTTGGGGCCATGCTTGGATGGCTTTTTACTCATGATGATCTCTCGCAAGTGAGTGGATTTTGCGGGACAAATCATCGGCCGAAGTTGGGGTTCTGTCTAGTCCCTGGGATATGTAGGAAATGATGGCTTGTGGCGAGGGAGCTTGCTCTCGTTCGGCTGCGGAGCAGTCGTAAAACCGTTTCGGGGTCGCTTCGCAACCCAGCGGGAGCAAGCTCCCTCGCCACAGAGGTTGGTGCAGGCTGGAAAACAGGTTATTCGGCAGGCAACGACAATCTCTGCCCAGCCATCAACAACGTCAACCGGCTCAAACTCATCCAGGGTGAACCCGCCGCCTGGCCTTTGATCTGCGCGTCGATGCGCTGTGCTTCAAGCAGCAATTGCGCCCAGCGTTGTGCCGAGTAGCGTTGCAGTGCCTTGCTCATCAGTGGTTTGCGCTTGTCCCAGACCGGCGGTCGGGCCTGGCTGAAGGCTTTGTCCAGCGGCACGCCCTGGCTGTATTGCAGCGACAGGTTGGCCAGCAGGCGCAGTTCACGGGCCAGCGCCCAGAGAATCACCGGCGGTTCGACGCCTTCGCCGCGCAGCCCTTCGAGCATGCGCAGGGCATGAGCAGCTTCGCCGTTGAGGATCGCGTCGGTCAAGCCGAAGACGTCGAAGCGCGCGCTGTCGGCCACCGCCGCTTGCACGGTTTCGACGGTGATCTGACCACCTTCGGCCATCAGCTTGAGCTTTTCGATTTCCTGGGCGGCAGCCAGCAAGTTGCCTTCGACCCGAGCGGCGATCAGTTCGACGGCGTCCTGGCTGGCGGAAAGCCCGGCCTGGGACAGTCGTTGACGAATCCAGCTCGGCAACTGGTTGGTGTCCACGGGCCAGATTTGCACGAACTGGGTCTGCGGACCTTCGACCAGCGCCTTGCCCCACTTGGTTTTCTGCGCACTGCCATCAAGCTTGGGCAGGCTGATCAGCAGTAGCGTGTCTTCTGCCGGGCGCGAGCAGTACTCGATGAGCGCGGCGGCGCCTTTGTCACCAGGTTTGCCGGAGGGCAGGCGCAGTTCCAGAAGACGTTTTTCGGCGAACAGCGACATGCTTGCACCAGCCTGCAGCAGCGTACCCCAGTCGAAACTGGCGTCGGCGGCGAAGACCTGGCGTTCATCGAAACCTTGTTGGCGAGCAGCGGCGCGAATGGCGTCGGCGGCTTCCTGGCACAGCAGTGGGTCATCGCCACTGATGATGTAGACCGGCGCAAGAGCGCCTTGCAGGTGTTTACCGAGTTGGGCGGGGGCGAGTTTCATAAGAGGAGGCGAACGGGGCGCCTGAGCGCCCCGTAAGTCTTATTGCTGCGGCAGTTCGACAGGCGACTGACGCGGAGTCTCCGCTTCAGCTTTCTGCGCTGCTTCCAGCGCGGCGGCTTCAGCCTTGGCCCGGGCGTCGGCGGTCTGTTGCAGCTGCTCCAACTGAGTCGGAGTGAGCTGTTGCAGACGCAGCATCATGCGTTGAACCAGTTCACGACGAGTCTCGCGGCGGGCATCGTTGGCTTCCTGGTCGGAACCTACCAGGTTGTTGCCATCGTGGATGAACACCTTCTGCACTTCAAGCTTGTCGCTCAGCAGTGGCAGGCCACCTTGACCACGGATGTCGTAATTGAGCACGGTGTTCACCTGGTACTCGCCAGTACGGCCGGCACCGGCATAGCTGAGGATGCGCTGGCTTTCCTGCTCATCGGTCAGCACCAGTTTGTAAGGTGCGCCGCTGTAGACCCGGACGCCGCTGCTTTCCAGTACCTGACGCAATTGTGTCACGGTTTCGCCGTAGGCATTGCGGGCACTCAGGTCGAGTTCCTTGATCGCCAGTTCGGTGGTTTCGGTGCCACGCAGGTGGAAACCGCAGGCGCTCAGCAGGACTGCAAGGCCCATCACCAGCAAATTGCGTTTGATCATCTTGTTGCTCCCCTTGAAACCATGTGGGCCGGTCAAGCGGCCCGAAAGGTTTTACTCGGCGCCAGGCTCACCTGGCGCCCGATCCAATTTTTAGCTGGCGACGATATTGACCAGTTTCCCGGGCACTACGATCACTTTGCGAATAGTCAGGCCATCGACGAAGCGCAGGACGTTTTCGTTGGCCCGTGCGGCGGCTTCGACTTCTTCGCGGCTGGCGCTGGCTGGCATTTCGATGTGGCCGCGCAGCTTGCCATTCACTTGAATGACCAGTTGCAGGCTGTCCTGTACCAGCGCGCTTTCGTCCAGCACCGGCCAACCGGCGTCGATCACCGGGTCGGCGTGGCCCAGGCGATGCCACAGCTCGTGGCTGATGTGCGGGGTGATCGGGGCCAGCAGCAGAGTCACGGTTTCCAGGCCTTCGTGAATCAGCGCGCGATCCTGTTCGGTGCCTTGCGGGGCTTTTTCCAGCACGTTCATCAGCGTCATCACCTGGGCGATGGCGGTGTTGAATTTGTGATTCTGGCCGACGTCGTGGCTGGCCTGCTTGATGGCCTGGTGGATCGAACGGCGAATGGCTTTCTGCTCGTCATTCAGGCTGGCGACGTCCAGTTTGCCCGGCAGGCCCTGAGTGACGTGCGCTTGAGCCAGGCGCCAGACGCGCTTGAGGAAGCGGTGCGAACCTTCTACTCCGGAGTCGGACCATTCCGCGCTCATGTCAGGTGGCGAGGCGAACATCATGAACAGGCGGCAGGTGTCTGCACCGAACTGGTCAATCATCGACTGTGGATCGACGCCGTTGTTCTTCGACTTGGCCATCTTCTCGGTGCCGCCGATTTCCACCGGCAGGCCATCTGCGATCAGCTTGGCGCTAATAACCTTGGCCTTGCTGTCGCGTTCGAGTTCGACGTCCGCCGGGTTGAACCAGGTGTAGGCACCGTTGGCTTCGCGACGGTAGTAAGTCTCGGCGATCACCATGCCCTGGGTCAGCAGGTTCTTGAATGGCTCGTTGGAGCTCACCAGGCCTTCATCGCGCATCAGCTTGTGGAAGAAGCGCGCGTAGAGCAGGTGAAGAATCGCGTGTTCGATACCGCCGATGTACTGATCCACCGGCAACCAGTGGTCGGCCGCCGATTTTTCTACCAGGCCACCTTCAAAGTGCGGCGAGGCGTAACGGGCGTAGTACCACGAGGACTCGACGAAGGTGTCCATGGTGTCGGTTTCACGCTTGGCCGGTGCACCGCATTTCGGGCAAGCGCACTCGTAGAACTCGGGCATGCGTGCCAGCGGCGAACCAGCGCCGTCCGGTACCACGTCTTCCGGCAGCACCACGGGCAGTTGATCTTCCGGGACCGGTACATCACCGCAAGTATCGCAGTGGATGATCGGGATCGGGCAGCCCCAGTAGCGTTGACGGCTGATGCCCCAGTCGCGCAGGCGGAACTGGGTGCGCGAGGCGCCGAGGTTTTTCTTGATCAGTGCGACTTCGATAGCGTCGAAAGCGCCTGCGAAGTCGAGGCCATCGAACTCGCCGGAATTGATCAGCGTGCCGTACTCGCCGTAAGCGTCCTGCCACGGGGCAGGATTAGTGTCACCGGCACTTGTGCGCACCACCGATTTGATCGGCAGGTTGTACTTGTGGGCGAACTCGAAATCACGCTCGTCGTGCGCCGGAACTGCCATGACCGCGCCATCGCCGTAGTGCATCAGCACGTAGTTGGCGACCCATACCGGGAGTTTCTCACCGGTCAGCGGGTGCTCGACGAACAGCGAGGTCGGCAGGCCTTTTTTCTCTTGAGTGGCGACGTCGGCTTCAGCAACGCTGCCGCCCTTGCATTCAGCGATGAACGCTTGCAGTTCAGGGTTGTTCTGCGCCGCCAGGGCAGCCAGAGGGTGTTCGGCGGCCACGGCAACGTAGGTCGCGCCCATCAGGGTATCCGGACGGGTGGTGAAGACTTTCAACGCGCCGGCTTCACCGATGGAAGCGACGTCGTACGGGAACTGCACTTCCATGCCGCGGGATTTGCCGATCCAGTTGCGCTGCATGGTCTTGACCTGTTCAGGCCAGCCAGTCAGTTCGTCGAGGCTCTCCAGCAGCTCATCCGCGTAAGCGGTGATCTTGAAGTAGTACATCGGGATTTCGCGCTTTTCAATCAGCGCGCCGGAACGCCAGCCGCGACCGTCGATCACTTGCTCGTTGGCCAGAACAGTCTGGTCGACCGGGTCCCAGTTCACAGTGCCGCTTTTTTTGTAAATCACGCCTTTTTCGAACAGGCGAGTGAACAGCCATTGTTCCCAGCGGTAGTAATCGGGCTTGCAGGTGGTCACTTCGCGCGACCAGTCCACCGCCAGGCCCAGGCTGCGCAGCTGGCTTTTCATGTAGGCGATGTTTTCGTAGGTCCACTTGGCGGGCGCTACGTTGTTCTTCATCGCGGCGTTTTCCGCCGGCATGCCGAACGCGTCCCAACCCATGGGTTGCAGGACGTTCTTGCCTTGCATGCGCTGGTAGCGGGAGATCACGTCGCCGATGGTGTAGTTGCGCACGTGCCCCATGTGTAGCTTGCCGCTGGGGTAAGGGAACATCGACAGGCAGTAGAAAGTCTCCTTGCCTGGCTGTTCACTGACTTCAAAGGACTTTTGCTCGTCCCAGAACGACTGGGCGGCGGCTTCGATTTCACGGGGCTGATATTGTTCGTGCATGGCTACTTTTGAACTGAATAGGGGTGGCCTAATCCTCTTCAATGCAACGCTGGACGGTGATGACGCCCAATCGGCGTTTCGCTGCCCAGCCGAGCTGGAAGTGGAGTTACAGGAAGCGCCGTAGCATACATGACGGCACTCTACCGAGGGAAACCCTGATTACACGCAAGGGCGCGGTCAATTCCCGCCCCAAGGGCCGTTGGTCGCGGCGCTCAGCCGGTTTTTTCAGCGAAGCTAAGCTCTAAAAGGGGAGTGAGTCTTATCTTCAATGAGGTGATGGATGGTTGATTCACAGCAAAAAGCTACAAAACCGGAGTTGTACGAAAGACTGATCGACCGTCTCGCAATGGCCCTGGACGCGGCCAAAACCGCTGGACGGCTTCGCGACGAGCGTCCCCTGGAGCTGGAACTGCGTGGTTTGACCCCCGCAGAGTTTGAACTGGTCAAGGCCTATCTGGACCGTAGTGAACGTGAAACGCACGGATGCTTGTCAGCAGCAATGAAGCAACTCGAGGCACCACGTACGGCCAAGATCCTCTGGCTCAAGGATAAGACACCCGGCGGAGGCGCGGTAAAGGTCCGGTCTCTGCAGTTCAAGTAAGGACACTTGAAACCATCGCATATGGTTTTTTGAAATAAAGTCCTTCCGCATTTGTTGTCGCATTGCGTTAACCCACTTAGGCTTCGGGCATCTATGGAGATGCCCGATGCCTTTTCGTTATTTCATTAAACAACTTCTATTGCCGCCCGGCGTTCTTTTGCTGTTACTGGTACTCGCCTGGTGGTGGCGCCGCTCAAGGCCGAGGCTGGCGGGAGCGTGCTTCGTTATGGGGGTGGGTGGCTTCTGGTTGATGAGCCTGCCAGTCATGGTGGAGTGGACTGCCAGGGTTCTGGAGCGCGAGCCGCCGCTCGTGCGCGAGGAATGGGCCACCCTGGGCCAGCGCGCCGACGCGATCGTGGTGCTGGGTTCCGGGCGTGAGCGTGGCGACCTGGCCTGGGGCGTCGACCAGCCCACCGGCGTAGGTCTTGGGCGCGAGCGCTATGCCGCGCGTCTGGCCAAGGCTTCCGGCTTGCCGATTCTGGCCAGCGGCGGCCTGCATTACGGGACACCGCCGACTGAAGCGCAGCTGATGGCAGATTCGTTGCTCGATGATTTTGGCGTGACGGTACGCTGGCAGGAAGGGCGCAGCCGCACAACCTGGGAAAACGCGCAGTTCAGCGCCCAGGTATTGTTGCCGCAGGGGATCAAACGGGTGGTGGTCGTGACTCAGGCGTGGCATATGCCGCGGGCGGTGTGGAGCTTTGAGCAGGCCGGATTTGAGGTGGTGCCGGCGCCGGTGGGGTTTTTAGGCGTGGACAATGCGCGGCCACTGGGTGGCTGGATGCCGGAATTCAAATCGATCTGGCAATCGGGGCAGTTGATGAATGAGCTCGTGGGGCAGGTCGGGTATTGGATGTTCTATCGAGGCGAGCCTGTTGAGGAGTGATCATTCCCACGCCAGTGCATGGGAATGATCCTGCCGGGTTAAACGGTCTTCGCCATCCGGTTGGCCATCAACGCCCAGCCAAACAACAGCAAGCAAATGATGATCAACGGCCACGAACGCCATTGCAGATACGGCGTCAGGTTATGCATTGGCACTACTTCGCCGTATAGAATACCGCGTTCGAACTGCGGGATCCGGGCAGTGATCTGACCAAACGGGTTGATCAGGCCGGTCACGCCGTTGTTGGTGGCGCGGATCATCCAGCGGCCGGCCTCAAGGGCGCGCATCTGCGCCATCTGCAAGTGTTGCAATGGGCCGATCGAGGTGCCGAACCAGGTGTCGTTGCTGATGGTCAGCAGCAAATCGCTGTGGGCGGCGAGGCCGGCGGCGAATTCCGGGTAGACCACTTCGTAGCAGATGTACGGCGCAATCTGGTAGCCCTTGGCCTGTAGCAGCGGTTGATCGGCCGGTCCACGGGCAAAGTCGGACATCGGCAGGTCGAAGAACGCGATCAGGCCGCGCAAGACTTCCTGCAACGGAACGTATTCGCCGAATGGCACTAGTTTCTGCTTCAGGTAAGTGCCATCGCCTTCACCGACAACGGTAATGCCGTTGAAGTAGCGCTTTTCGTGATGGACTTCCTGTCGAATCGGCACGCCGGTAATCAGCGCGGACTTACGCTCTGCAGCGAAGCTGCCCATCATGTCCAGATAGCCCTCGACGGACTCCTTGAGTACCGGGACCGCCGTTTCCGGCCAGATCAGCAGGTCGACGGGTTTGGAGCTGAAACTCATGTCGCGGTACAGCGCCAACTGCGCGTTGATCTGCGACGGGTCCCATTTCATGCTTTGTTCGATGTTTCCCTGAATTGCCGCGACGCTCAGCGGCGCACCCGAAGGGCTGGTCCAGGCGTGTTCCTTGAGCGCCAGGCCGATCACCCACGGGCCGGCCAGCAGCAACACGCCAGCGGCAATAAAGCCCTTGCGAGCGGTGCGAATCAGGCGCGGTGCGTTATAGACCAGTGCGGCGGTCAGGGCCAGCGCGAAGGAAATCAGCCACATCCCGCCGACCGGCGCGAGCCCGGCCAATGGGCCGTCGAGCTGGCTGTAACCGGAATACAGCCACGGGAAACCGGTGAGGAACCAGCCGCGAAAGGCTTCCTGACCCACCCACAGCGCCGCAAACGCCAGGGCATCGGCCAGCGGCGCTTCGTTACGGCGCAGCCAGCGCGCCCAAATCCAGGCGGGCAAGGCGAAGAACCAGGCAATCGCTGCGGTGAAGAGCAGCATCAAGAACCCGGCCAGCAGTACAGATGCGCCGCCGAAGTTGTGAATGCTGTAGTAGATCCAGCTGGTTCCGCCGGCAAACAGGCCGAAACCGAAACACCAGCCACGGCCCAGGGCCTGACGGGGGCTCAGTTCGCGCAAACCGGCGTAAAAGAAACCGACCGCCAGCAATGCCAGCGGCCAGATATCGAATGGCGCCAAGGCCAGGGTGGTGAGTGCACCGGCCGCCACGGCCAGCAGGTTACCGGGCCAGCCGGGGCGGGTCATCCAGCGCATTTCAATCCTTAGAGTTACCGAGCTATAGGTGTCAGACGCAGCAAATGAATCCGACGGCTGTCGGCGTTCAGGATGCGGAAGCGATAGGCGCCGATTTCGGTGATTTCGTTGCGTTTTGGCAAGTGCCCGAACGCGCTCATCACCAGTCCGCCGACGGTGTCGAATTCGTCGTCGGAGAATTCGCTGTCAAAGAACTCGTTGAAGTTCTCGATCGGCGTCAGGGCCTTGATCAGGAAGTCACCGCTGGGCAGCGGCTTGATGTAGCTGTCTTCTTCGACGTCATGCTCGTCTTCGATGTCGCCGACGATCTGTTCGAGCACGTCTTCGATGGTCACTAGACCGGCCACGCCGCCGTATTCGTCAATGACGATGGCCATGTGGTTATGGTTGGCGCGGAATTCGCGCAGCAGCACATTCAGGCGCTTGGACTCGGGCACGAAGGTGGCCGGGCGCAGCAGGTCCTTGATGTTGAAGCTGTCGCCGTTCTCCTTGAGGATCAACGGCAGCAAGTCCTTGGCCAGCAACACGCCCATCACGTCATCATGGCTTTCGCCGATCACCGGGTAGCGGGAGTGGGCCGAGTCGACCACGGCGGGCAGGAACTCGCGAGGTGTCTGGGTCGCCTTGATGCTGATCATCTGCGAGCGCGGGACCATGATGTCCCGTACTTGCAGGTCTGCAACCTGGATGGCGCCTTCGACGATGGCCAGCGCTTCGCTGTCCAGCAACTTGTTTTGGTGTGCATCGCGCAGCAGCTCCAGCAGCTCCTGGCGGTTTTTCGGCTCGTGGGCAAAAGCCTGGGTGAGCTTACCCAGCCAAGACTTCTGCCCGTTGCTCGATCGATCTTCGCTCATAGCGATTACTCTGAATCCTTTGTTGTAACGATAGGGGATGTGTCTGTTTCGTCGTCCGCATAAGGGTCCGGATGACCCAGTTCTGCAAGCAACGTTCGTTCCAGTGCTTCCATTTCTTCGGCTTCGTCGTCATCTATATGGTCGTAACCAAGCAGATGCAAGCAGCCGTGAATGACCAGATGCGCCCAATGGGCGTTGAGTGCCTTGCCTTGTTCGGCGGCTTCGCGCTCGACCACGGCCACGCAGATCACCAGATCGCCCAATAACGGGATATCCAGCAACTCGTCCGGCACATCGGCAGGAAATGACAGCACGTTGGTGGCGTAATCCTTCTGCCGCCAGGTGTGATTCAGTTCGCGGCCTTCTTCTTCGTCGACCAGACGAATGGTCAGCTCGGAGTCGGCGGTGCGCTGGCGCAGGGCCAGTTCACACCATTTCCGGAACTCGGCTTCACTCGGGGCAGGTGCGTCGCTGGCCAGTTGCAGATCAAGCTCAAGCATCGTGCGGGGTGTCCTTTGGCGCGGCATCGGCAGCGCGATTTTCGAAGCGCTCGTACGCCTCGACGATGCGTTGTACCAGCGGATGGCGCACCACGTCCTTGGGCTGGAAGTGGGTGAAGCTGATGCCCGGAACGTCCTTGAGCACTTCGATCACATGATGCAGCCCGGACTTGGTGCCGCGTGGCAGGTCGACCTGGGTGATGTCACCGGTGATGACCGCCGTGGAGCCAAAGCCGATCCGGGTCAGGAACATCTTCATCTGTTCGACGGTGGTGTTCTGGCTTTCGTCGAGGATGATGAAGCTGTTGTTCAGCGTGCGGCCGCGCATGTAGGCCAGTGGCGCGACTTCAATGACCTGGCGCTCGATTAGCTTGGCGACATATTCGAAGCCGAGCATTTCGTAGAGCGCGTCGTAGAGCGGGCGCAGGTACGGGTCGATTTTTTGCGACAGGTCGCCGGGCAGGAAACCGAGTTTTTCACCCGCTTCAACCGCCGGACGCACCAACAGGATGCGACGAATCTGCTCGCGTTCCAGTGCGTCTACCGCGCAGGCAACAGCCAGATAGGTCTTGCCGGTACCGGCCGGGCCGATGCCGAAATTGATGTCGTTACCGAGGATTTCTTTCACGTAGCGCAGTTGATTCAAGCCGCGAGGGCGAATCATGCCTTTTTTGGTGCGCAAGGCGACGGACGGTTCGGCGGGGGAGTGGTTGTCCAGTTCCTCGACGGCCGATTCCTGCAGGAACAGGTGAACCATGTCCGGCGACAGCTCGGTACCCTTGGTTTCCCGGTACAAGCGACGCAGGAGGTTTTCCGCGGAGGTGGTGTGCTTGGGCTCGCCGATCAGTTCGAACTGGTTTCCGCGGTTGCGGATCTCGATGGTCAGGCGCTGTTCGATCAAGCGCAGATGCTCATCGAATTGCCCGCACAAATTGGCGAAGCGGCGAGCTTCAAAAGGCTCGAGGATGAAACGATGTGGTTCTATGGGTGCGTTCAAGGTCGTATTTAGCCGCCCTGGGGCAATATTGATGAAATAAAGGATAACGCCAGTCGCCTGGGTGCGAAAGCTCTTAAAGCAGTCTCACTGGATAACTGTGGCGAGGGAGCTTGCTCCCGCTGGAGTGCGAAGCGCTCCCAAATCATCCAGCCTCAATCTTTCAGGATCGAGGTGTCTTGTTTGCGGCTGCTTCGCAACCGAGCGGGAGCAAGCTCCCTCGCCACAAAGGCTCTATGGCCTGCTGTTATTGGATCAGCGAACCCCGCAGCGAGTGTGGTTGCGCGGCGTCGATGTGCACGTCGGCGAACTGGCCGATCAGGGTCGGATTGTCGCAGCGGAAGTTGACGATACGGTTATTCTCGGTGCGCCCCTGCAGTTCGCCAGGGTCTTTTTTCGAATAATCGGTAACCAGAATCCGCTGAATGGAGCCCACCATTTGTCGGCTGATCTCGAACCCTTGCTGGTTCAGGCGATGTTGCAGGGCATTCAGGCGTTCTTTTTTCAGTTCTTCCGGCGTTTCGTCGGCCAGGTCGGCGGCCGGGGTGCCCGGGCGTTGGCTGTAGACGAACGAGTAGGAGAAGTCGAAACCGACGTCTTCGATCAGCTTCATGGTCTGTTCGAAGTCTTTTTCGGTCTCGCCCGGGAAGCCGACGATAAAGTCCGAACTGATGCAGATCCCCGGCACGGCGGCCCGCAGTTTGCGCAGTTTGGACTTGTACTCCAGCGCGGTGTGGTTGCGCTTCATCGCCGCGAGGATTCGGTCGGAGCCCGATTGCACCGGCAAGTGCAGGTGTTTTACCAGTTCCGGTACGTCGGCGTGGGCCTGGATCAGGCTGTCGGAGAACTCCAGCGGGTGCGAAGTGGTGTAGCGAATCCGGTCGATGCCATCGACGGCGGCGACCACCCGGATCAATTCCGCCAGGTCGGCCAGGCGACCGTCGTGAGTGGTCCCGCGATAGCCGTTGACGTTTTGCCCCAACAGAGTCACTTCGCGCACGCCGTTTTCGGCCAGGTGGATGATCTCGGCAATCACATCGTCGAACGGCCGGCTGACTTCTTCACCGCGGGTATAAGGCACCACGCAGAAGGTGCAGTACTTGCTGCAGCCTTCCATGACCGACACGTAAGCGCTCGGCCCATCGATGCGCGGTTCGGGCAAGTGGTCGAATTTTTCGATTTCCGGGAACGAGACGTCGACTTGCGGCAGTTTGGTAGCGCGCGCGGCGTCGATCATTTCCGGCAGGCGGTGCAGGGTCTGCGGGCCGAACACCACGTCGACATACGGAGCGCGATCACGGATGGCCGCGCCTTCCTGGCTGGCCACGCAACCGCCGACGGCGATGACCATTTCCGGATTGGCCAGTTTCAGTTCGCGCCAGCGGCCGAGCTGGGAATACACCCGGTCCTGGGCGCGTTCACGGATCGAGCAGGTATTGAGCAGGATCACGTCGGCGTCTTCAGCGCGGGCGGTGACTTCCAGGGCCTGATGTTCACCCAACAGATCGACCATGCGCGAGCTGTCGTACTCGTTCATCTGGCAACCGTGGGTTTCGATGTAAAGCTTCTTGGCCATGGAAAGATTCATCACGTGATTCAAAGAACCGCGCATTATAGGGAACATGTCCCAAGGTTCCTACCGCTGCGCGTCCGGTGGCTATGCTATAGTTCGCGCCCTCATTTTTATCCCCGATGTGTTACCCGCCCACCATGACCAAACGTGAAGCTCCAATCTACAAGGTGATTTTCCTCAATCAGGGCCAGGTGTTCGAAATGTACGCCAAGCAGATCTATCAAAGTGATCTGTGGGGCTTCCTGGAAGTGGAAGAGTTCGTCTTTGGCGAGCGCACGCAAGTGGTCGTCGATCCGAGCGAAGAAAAGCTCAAGGCTCAGTTCGAAGGCGTTGTGCGCAGTTTTGTGCCGATGCATTCGATCGTGCGCATCGACGAGGTCGAACGCCTTGGCACGCCGAAAATCAGCGAAGCCCGCGGCGCGGTCGGTAATGTCATGCCGTTTCCGATGCCGATGCCTGAGAAGTAAGCAGCAGGTTTTTCTAAGGTGAGAATGGCTTTTTGTGGCGAGGGAGCTTGCTCCCGCCAGGGCGCGAAGCGGCCCCGAGATCTGCAATCACGATAAGTCTGGCACACCGCGTTCTTGGGTTTTACGACTGCTGCGCAGCCGAGCGGGGAGCAAGCTCCCTCGCCACAGGGGGGCGTGTTCAATTCAGGGAAGTGGCGAAAACGGCGTACGCCCGTCGGCGCTCTGCAATTCCATCAGGTATTTACGGAAAATTTGCCCCAGCACCTGGGTAGCAACTTCCAGGTCTTCGCGGGGCATTTTTTCGGCGACTTCGTCGGCGGTGTCCAGCGCGTCTTCGGCGCCGTTGACCGCAGCCATTTTCAGCACGATATACGCCTGAATGTTATTGGCCGGTACACCTTCGCCATGGAAGAACATGGTGCCGAGTTTGAATTGCGCCTGGGCATGACCTTGCAGCGAGGCCTTTTCGAAGTAGCTCAGGGCTTTATTGAGGTCGCGCGGCACGTTCTTGCCTTCGTAGTAGAACTCACCCAACTCGTATTGCGCTTGCGCATCCCCTTCATCCGACGCTTTCTGGCAGGCGGCGAGCGCTTGCGTCAGGTCTTGCGGCTGAGTATTGAGGGTGCAGCGACCCATCGCCGGGATCAACAACGAGTTGCCGCCTGCTTGTGCGAGCGCGAGCAGGGGCTGAAGGAGCAACAGGCAGCCCAATGCAAGGGTGCGGCCGGTGCGGTTCATGGGAATCGACTTACCTCTGAGGGGCGCGCGGACCCGTCGAGGGATCCAATAAGCGCGCATTATGAAATAAGCAGGGCCAACCTTACAAAGTCTTTACTCGTTTTTCTGCTGCGCGGGGACTATATCACCCACTTTGCGGGGGATTATTGGCAGCTGAGCAGGAAAAAGGGAGCGGATGTAGGTGAAAGCTGACGCTGGCAATCGCCAACGTCAGCGTCGCAGATTTACTTCAGTGCGGCGAAGGCACGTTCGGCGGCGTCCAGCGTCAGTTTCAACTCGGTTTCGCCGTGGGCGATCGAGGTGAAGCCGGCTTCGAAGGCGCTCGGCGCCAGGTACACGCCGCCTTCGAGCATCAGGTGGAAGAAGCGCCCGAACAGGTTCGCATCGCTGGCCATCACGTCATCGAAGGTGACGATGTCGTCGGCGCCGCTGAAGTACAGACCGAACATGCCGCCGGCCTGAGTGGTCACGAACGGAATGCCAGCGGCATCGGCGCGCTGTTGCAGGCCATCGAGCAGGCGGCTGGTGTAGTCGCTCAGCTCGGCGTGGAAGCCCGGACGACTGATCAGACGCAGCGTGGTCAGGCCAGCCGCCATCGCCAGCGGGTTACCCGATAACGTACCGGCCTGGTAGACCGGGCCCAGTGGCGCGATGTGTTCCATGATTTTGCGTTTGCCGCCGAAGCAGCCCACGGGCATGCCGCCACCGATGATCTTGCCGAAGGTGCTCAGGTCCGGTGTTACGCCGTAAAAGGCTTGGGCACCGCCGAGGGCGACACGGAAACCGGTCATCACTTCGTCGAAAATCAGCACCACGCCGTGCTTGTCGCACAGGGTCCGCAGGCCTTCGAGGAAACCCGGTGCCGGCGGTACGCAGTTCATGTTGCCGGCCACCGGTTCGACGATGATGCACGCCACGTCCTGGCCGACTTCGGCGAGCATGGCTTCTACTGCGTCGATGTCGTTGAACGGCAGGGTCAGGGTGTGTTTGGCGAACGCCGCCGGTACACCGGCCGAGCTCGGTACGCCTTGGGTCAGGGCGCCGGAACCGGCCTTGACCAGCAGGCTGTCAGAGTGACCGTGGTAGCAGCCTTCGAATTTGATGATGCTGTCGCGACCGGTGAAACCACGGGCCAGACGGATCGCACTCATGGTCGCTTCGGTGCCGGAGCTGACCATGCGCACCATTTCCATCGATGGCACGATCGAGCAGACCAGATCGGCCATCTCGGTTTCCATCGCGGTCGGGGCGCCGTAGGACAGTCCGTGCTCAAGCTGTTTGCGCACCGCGTCCAGCACGTCCGGGTGGCTATGGCCGAGAATCATCGGGCCCCAGGAACCGACGTAATCCACATAGCGCTTGTCGTCTTCGTCGGTGACGTAGGCGCCTTCGGCGTGTTTGAAGAACAACGGCGTGCCGCCAACGCTCTTGAACGCACGAACAGGCGAGTTCACGCCTCCGGGGATGTGTTTCTGGGCATTGGCAAACAGGGTTTCGGAACGAGACATTATTTGGCTCTCAAAATCAGGATTTGAACAATTCGTTAAAGGCGCGGGCGCGACGCGTCACTTCAGCCGTGCTCTCGGCGCCGAACAGGCCATGCACCACCGCCAGCAGATCGACGCCGTGGGCCACCAGCGGGGCGGCGTTGTCCAGGGTGATGCCGCCGATCGCACAGATCGGCAGGTGCAGTTTGCTGCGGGCCTGATCAAGCAAGTCGAGGCTGCATGTCGGGGCGCCAGGCTTGGTGTTGGAATTGAAGAAGCGGCCGAAGGCGACGTAACTGGCGCCTTCCTTGGCGGCTTGTTCGGCGAGTTCGAGTTGCGCGTGGCAGGTCGAGCCGATGATCGCCTGACGCCCGAGCAGTGCTCGCACCGGCATCAGTGGGCCATCAGTCTGGCCCAGGTGCACGCCGACATTCAGTCGCGCGGCCAGTTCGGCGTCGTCGTTGATGATCAGCTGGGTCTTGTAGCGATCGCACAGATCGCGCAGGGCTTCGGCCTCGCGCAGGCGGCGGGCCTCGTCGCTGCTTTTGTCGCGGTATTGCAGCAGGGTGACGCCGCCTTCGAGCGCCGCCTCCACGTACGAAAGAAATTTACCGGCCAGTAGCTGGCTGTCGGTAATGGCGTACAGGCCACGTAGTTTCATCGGACAAGCCTCTGCGCTTTACGCATCGAAAGTTACGAACAGAAATCCAGCGGCAGGCGGCGGGGCACGAACTGGCCTTTGCCCAGCTGTTCCGCATCTCGCAGGGTGCGCCAAGTGTAGTCAAGCGCGCTCTGTACGGCACTGGCGAGGTGTTCACCCTGGGCCAGGCGACCGGCGAGGGCGCTGGCCAGCGTGCAACCGGAACCGTGATAACTGCCGGGCAGGCGCTGGCAGGTAAAGGTTTCGCGGCGACCGTCGCGGCTGTACAGGCGGTTGTGGATTTCGTGTTCGTCGCCATGGCCGCCGGTGATCAGCAGGTGTTTGACGAATGGCAGGAGTTTTTCCGCGCACTCGTCGGCGGTGCCTTCGGGCAGTTCGGCGAGGATGCGGGCTTCGGGAAGGTTAGGGGTGGCGATGATCGACAACGGCAGCAAGCGTTCGCGCATGGCGTAGCCGACTTCGTCCTTGCCCAGTCGTCCGCCACCGCCGGCACGCAGCACCGGGTCGCAGACCACTGGCAAATGCGGGTGCGCTGAAAGCAGTTCGACCACGGTGTCGACCATTTCCAGGGAACCGAGCATGCCCAGCTTGACGGCGGCGACTTCGGAGTCGTTGAGCACGGCATTGGCCTGGGCCAGTACCCACTCGCGATCGAGCACGCGGAAGTCAGTGACGTTGACTGTGTCTTGCACGGTCAGGGCGGTGACGGCCGGAGCCGCATGGCAACCCTGGGCAAGCAGGGCTTCGATATCTGCCTGCAAGCCGGCGCCACCACTAGGGTCGTGGCCGGAGAGACAGAGGACAACGGGGCGAGAGCTGTAGATATTCATGGTGCGCGAGCTTACCACCAAACATGTTTTTCGGGTGTTGCGACGTCCAGTCCGGCCGATACATTGTGGGCGAGGGGGCTTGCCCCCGTTGGGGTGCGAAGCGCCCCCTTTGCCTTCTGTCTGGAACACCGCGTCGGCAGATTTACGACTGCTTCGCAGCCGAACGGGGGCAAGCCCCCTCGCCACAGGTGTTCATCACTCGCCGGGACATTGTCGCATCCTGATCAAGCCAACAGCTCTAGCTCAATACATAGCGCTGGAACGCCCGTGCTAGAGCCTTTTTAGGAAAAAATTCAATGGTGTTCAATGGCCACTAACGGCTATGCTAGAGTGGATCCAAACCAATAACAGGTAATACCGGTTTTACGTCTACTCAAAAGGAATGGGGGGCTTCCTGACAGAACCGGACAGGCCACGCTGGGGCTTAAATGCGCTATTTGCTGATGTTGCTGTTGTGCTTGCCCCTCCTGGCGAGCGCCGTCGAGTTCGACGAGTTCACCCAGAGCCTTCCCCTGGGCCGAACGATGCAGGTTTATGAAGACCCGGGCGGTCAAGCGACCATTGCCGATGTCCGTGCGCAAGCCGCGGCCGGGCACTTCAAACCCCACGATAAAGCCACCCTCAACGCCGGCTATTCGCGTTCGGCGTTCTGGCTGAAAATCGACCTGCAATACCGTCCGACCAATCCGTCGGCGCAACGGACCTGGCTGCTGGAATTGGCCTATCCACCCCTCGATCACCTTGATTTGTACTTGCCCGATGCTGGCGGCGACTATCAATTGGTCCGACAGACGGGCGATGCGTTGCCGTTCGCCACTCGCGAAATTCGTCAGAACAACTATCTGTTCGGTCTGAGCTTTGCGCCCGGGCAGGCGCAAACCGTGTACCTGCGTCTGCAAAGCGAAGGCTCGATCCAGGCGCCCGTCACCTTGTGGTCGAGCACTGCTTACCTTGAAGAGCAGCCGGTGCGGCTTTATGTGCTGGGGCTGATTTACGGCGTGTTGCTGGGGATGCTGGTCTACAACCTGTTCATCTTCCTCAGTGTGCGCGATACCAGTTACCTCTATTACATCGTCTACATCGCCTCGTTCGGCTTGTATCAGCTGTCGGTGAACGGTGCGGCCGTGGAGTATTTCTGGCCGAACAATCCGTGGTGGGCCAATGCCGCGACGCCGTTCTTCATCGGCTGTTCAGGGTTGTTCGGCAGCCAGTTCGCCCGCAGCTTCCTGCGGACGGCCACCCACAGCCGCTGGCTGGACCGTGTGCTATTGGCGCTGATCGCGTTCAGTACGCTGGTGGTCGGGTTATCTCTGATGACCAGTTACGCCCTGGCCCTGCGTCTGGCGACGGCGTTGGCACTGGTCTTTACCGTAGCGATTTTCGCTGCCGGGGTTTTCGCCTGGTGGCGTGGCTTGAGGGTGGCGCGCTACTTCATCATTGCCTGGTCGGCATTTTTGCTCGGTGGCGTCGTCAACACGATGATGGTGTTGGGGTATTTGCCCAACGTGTTCCTCACCATGTACGCCAGCCAGATCGGCTCGGCGCTTGAAGTGGCGTTGCTGTCCCTGGCCCTGGCTGATCGTATCAACGCCATGCGCGAGCATCAGGCACAGACGTTGTTCGACGCCGGCCAGAAGCTTGAGGTGCTGAACCAGCAACTGGCTCACAGCAATAGGCTCAAGGACGAATTCCTCGCCACGTTGACCCACGAACTGCGCACGCCCATGAACGGTGTGATCGGTTCGCTGGAGCTGATGCAGACCGTCGAGATGAACCCAGAGCTGGAGCAGTATCAGCAAACGGCGGCAGGTTCGGCGCGGGACATGATGCGCATGGTCAACGGCATCCTCACCCTGACCGAATTGCAGGCCGGCAAGCTCAAGGTCTATCCGGACACGTTCAGCTTGCGCAGTATGGTCGAGTCTTTGCGCGGGCAGTTCGATGGCAATGCGTCGAGCAAGTCGCTGGACTTCAAGGTCGAGGTAGCACCCGGGTTGCCGGATCGTTTGTTCGGCGACAGCGGCAAGCTGGTGCAATGCCTGGAATGCTTGCTGGACAACGCAATCAAATTCACCCGAGTCGGTGGTCTGGCGCTGCGGGTGACGGGTAAACCGGCGGCGGAGCCCGGTCGGCTGGCGCTGTCTTTTGCGGTGATCGACACCGGCATCGGTTTTACCGATCTGGGGGAGGCGACGCTGTACCAGCGCTTCTTCCAGCTCGACGGCTCGATGACCCGTGAATATGGCGGTCTTGGCGTTGGCCTGGCGATCTGTCGGCAGTTGGTCGAATTGCTCGGGGGGCGCCTGAGCCACCGTTCCGAACCAGGCCGTGGAAGCCGCTTCCAGCTGGACGTCGAATTCGAGCTGTCGTTGGTGGAGCCTGCTCCCTCGATCACCCGGCAGACCACCGGCCTGCGCTTGCCCCAGGAGTGCACGGTATTGCTGGTCGATGACAACAGCATCAATCAATTGGTGATGCGCGGCATGTTGCTCAAGCTCGGGTTCCGGGTACGCACCGCTGACAATGGCCTTGCTGCGCTCGATCAATTGCAATGTGAAGCCGTTGACGCTGTATTGCTCGATTGCCAGTTGCCGCCAGTGGACAGCGCCTCCATCTGCCGCCGGATCCGTGCGTTGCCGGGTTGCGCCGAATTACCCGTGTTCATGATTGCCCTGAGTGCGGACCGAGTGCACTGCCCGAGCGACACCGTGGTCGACTACCTGAACAAACCGGTGAAATTCGAGGACTTGCAGGCCGCGCTCTATCGACGGGTGCTCTGTTCTGGACAAGGCGAAAGCGCCGACATTTAGGCAGATATGCCACTTTGTTCAGCCTCGGGGCGGTGCTTAACTGAAGCCCTTGGCTGACCAAAGGAGTCCCGTCATGAACCTGCATCAGTTCGCCGAAACCCACGAAGTCACCAACCAGCCACCGTCGCTGGATGGCATCAACCTCTATCGCATCGACCTGCCTTTGCAGGAATGGTCGCGACGGTTCGATGCCGGTTGGGCCGAGTCGCGGATCGACGCTTACGGCGCATTGGCCGGCGGGCCGCTGATGGAGGCCGGGTTTGCGGCCAATCAAAACAAACCCGTGTTCGTCAGCCATGACCGTTACGGCCATCGCATCGACCTGGTGGAGTTTCACCCGGCTTATCACCAGTTGATGCACACGGCGGTGGAGCATGGCCTGACAGGGTTGCCCTGGACCGATCCGCAACCGGGCGCTCATGTGGCTCGCGCGTCCATGACGTATTTGCACAGTCAGGCAGAGGCCGGTAGCGGTTGCCCGTTGACCATGACTTTCGCCAGCGTCCCGGCGATGCGCCTGCAACCGGATCTGGCCCGGCAATGGCTGCCGAAAATCCTCGCCACCGAGTACGACCCGCGCAATGTCGGTATGGCCCATAAGGCCGGAGTCACCATCGGCATGGCGATGACCGAGAAACAGGGCGGCACCGATGTGCGGGCCAACACCACCAAGGCGTTTCCGGTGGGGGGCGGTGGGCCGGGCCAGGCGTATGAACTGGTGGGCCACAAGTGGTTCTGCTCGGCGCCAATGTGTGACGCCTTCCTGACCCTGGCCCAGACCGACAAAGGGCTGACCTGTTTCCTGCTGCCGCGTCATCGTCCGGATGACACGCGCAATCAGTTCTACATACAGCGGCTGAAAAACAAACTCGGCAACTGGTCCAACGCCTCCAGCGAGGTGGAGTTCCGTGGCGCCCTGGCCTGGATGGTCGGCGAAGAGGGCCGGGGCGTTCCGACCATTATCGAAATGGTCGCCATGACCCGTTTCGATTGCATGGTCGGCTCCAGCGCGCTGATGCGCCAGGCCCTGACCCAGGCCAGCCATCACTGCGCCCACCGCCAGGTCGGTGGCAAGTTGCTCAGCGAACAACCCTTGATGCAAAACGTGCTGGCCGACCTGGCCCTGGAAAGCGAAGCCGCCCTGGCGTTGAGCCTGCGCATGGGGCGAGCGCTGGATCATCTGGATGACGACCACGAAGCGAAATTCGCTCGATTGGTGACGGCAGTGGGCAAGTACTGGATCTGCAAACGCGCGCCCGCGATGATCAACGAAGCGGCCGAATGCATGGGCGGCGCCGGTTACGTCGAAGAAAGCATCTTGCCGCGACTGTACCGTGAGGCACCGGTCAACTCGACGTGGGAAGGTTCCGGCAACGTGCAATGTCTCGACGTGTTGCGCGCGTTGTCGAAAGAACCGGGCGTGCTCGATGTGCTGTTCAACGAGTTGGGCGATGGCCATGGCGACAAACGCCTGGCCACACACATCGGCCAGTTGCAGAAGGCGTTCAAGGACACCGACGACATTCAATACCGCGCCCGCCAGCTCACCGAAGACATCGCCTTGGGGCTTCAGGCCAGGCTGTTGCTGGAGGCGGGTAATGCGGCGGTCAGTGATGCGTTCATCGCCAGCCGCCTCGGTTCGGCCGGTCGGGTGTATGGAACGTTGCCGCGAGGGCTGGATGTGGAAGCGATTGTGGCCCGCTCGACACCGCAGGGCTTCTGAAGGGCGAAAAGATCGCAGCCTTCGGCAGCCTCTTACAGGTGTACGACGACCCTCTGTAGGAGTTGCCGAAGGCTACGATCTTTTTTCACTGTTCCCGTGAAGCGATGATGCAGGCAAGATGAAGGTCTGCAAGCCAGAACACAGGAAGCTGATCGTGACCGAAGCGTTTATTGTCGTTCAAACCGCCGAGCAAGCCGTTGATCGGCTTGCTGTCTTGCACGAGCGTGCAACCACAGCGCTGAATCAAGCGCTCAAGCGTTATCTCAAGGATCGCGTCGAGCCGGACGCTGAACAGCGTGCCCTGTTTCGTTATCCCGAGTTGCGTCTGACCTACCTCTGCCAGGGCGAAGTCCCACAGACCACTCGCGCCTATGCCAAGGTTCAATTGCCGGGGACCTACAGCGTCACCGTCACTCATCCGGCAGCCTTTCGCAAATACCTGCTGGAGCAACTCGTTCCGTTGATGCACGACTTCACCGTGACCGTGGAAGTCGGCGTCAGCCAGCAAAACATTCCTTATCCGTATGTGGTCGAGCAGGGCGATGAACTGGCCGGCTCTGGCGTTACGGCGGCGGTACTGGCGCGGGTGTTCCCGAGTACGGATCTGTCGGCCGCCACCGATGGCATCGCTGATGGCTTGTACGATTGGGAAAACACCGATCCGCTGCCATTGGCCCTGTTCGATGCCGCGCGGGTGGACTTCTCCCTGCGCCGACTGGTGCACTACACCGGCAGCGACTGGCGGCATGTGCAGCCGTGGATTCTGCTGACCAACTACCACCGTTACGTCGACCAGTTCATCGTTCATGGCCTGGAACAACTGCGCAAAGACCCGCGTTTTGTACGCATGGTGTTGCCGGGCAACGTGATCATCGAAAAGGGCATGGACCACGGCGAAGCCTCGGCGATTGCCGCTGGCGTGGTCTGGCATCGTTACCAGATGCCGGCCTATCACCTGATCGCCAGCGACGGCCATGGCGTGACCTTGGTGAACATCGGCGTCGGCCCGTCCAACGCCAAGAACATCACCGACCATTTGGCCGTGCTGCGTCCGCATTGCTGGCTGATGATCGGCCACTGCGGCGGCTTGCGTCAGTCGCAGACCATTGGCGATTACGTGCTGGCACACGCTTACATGCGTCGCGACGGGATTCTCGACCGGGTGGTGCCACCGAACATTCCGATTCCGGCCTTGGCCGAAGTGCAGTTGGCGTTGCAGCAAGCGGCGGCCAACATCACCGGTGAGAAGGGCGACGAACTGAAGAAACGCCTGCGTACCGGCACCGTGTTGACCTACGACGACCGTAACTGGGAGCTGCGCTGGGCGCAGGAGCGTCCGCTGATCAACCTGTCCCGCGCCGTGGCGGTGGACATGGAAAGCGGCACGATTGCGGCCCAGGGTTATCGCTTGCGGGTGCCCTATGGCACGTTGCTCTGTGTGTCGGATAAACCGCTGCACAGCGAAATTAAACTGCCGGGGTCGGCCAACGCGTTCTATGAGCGCGCGGTCAGCCAGCACTTGAAGATCGGCATCGAGGCGGTGGATCTGTTGCGCACCGAGCTCAACTCGCTGCACTCACGCAAACTGCGCAGCTTCGACGAGCCGCCGTTCCGCTGATTGTTCTCATGGTCATTTGACGGTTGGGGCACTAGCATTAGCAGCCCTGACCGTTAGATGTTCTTCTCGCCATGTCCCGTCCTCAACGTCCCGTTTCCCGCCGCCCTGGCGTGAAGCCTGTGTCATCTTCTTCCGCCCCGCGCCGTATCGCCAAAGCGCCCCCGGCCGAGCCGAAGCTGATTCTGTTCAACAAACCTTTCGATGTGCTGACGCAATTCAGCGACGGCGAAGGGCGGGCGACGCTCAAGGACTTTATCGAGATTCCGGGGATTTACCCGGCAGGACGGCTGGACCGCGACAGCGAAGGCTTGTTGCTGCTGACCAACGACGGCCAGCTGCAGGCGCGGATTGCCGACCCGAAACACAAATTGGCCAAGACTTACTGGGTGCAAGTGGAAGGCGAGCCAACCGCCGAGCAGTTGCAGCGCTTGCGCGAGGGCGTCGAGCTGAACGATGGTATGACCTTGCCGGCCGAAGCGCGACAACTGGATGAGCCGCAACTGTGGCCACGCAACCCGCCGGTGCGCTTTCGCAAAAGCGTGCCGACGAGTTGGCTGGAATTGGTGATTCGCGAGGGGCGCAACCGTCAGGTGCGGCGCATGACCGCGGCGGTCGGCTTGCCGACGTTGCGCCTGGTGCGGGTCAAAATCGGTGACTGGTCGATCGAAGGGCTCGATCAGGGACAGTGGAAGGAAGTGCCGGCGCGTTTATAGCGTGCCGGATTCGATCAGGCCGATGACCACGCTTTTGATCACGAATGCGGCCACACCCAACCCCAGCACAAAGAACAGAATGAACGAGCCGAAGCGTCCGGCTTTGGATTTTTTTGCCAGATCCCAGACGATGAAACCCATGAAAATGATCAGGATGCTGACCAGGCCAGTCATCATCCACTCTTCGAAAACAGCAGGATCCATTGAACATCTCCAGCGCGGGCGGGGCTAAAAAGGCGGGAGGAGTATACGCCAAGGGGGATTGGCGGGGTATTGACCTGCGTCGGATTGTGGCGAGGGAGCTTGCTCCCGCTGGGGCGCGAAGCGGCTCCAAAATCAGCGACCGGGTTTAATCTGGCACACTGCGTTCACTGGTTTTGCGACTGCTTCGCAGCCGAGCGGGAGCAAGCTCCCTCGCCACAAAGCATTCTCAGCTGCGCAAATGAGTTAAAGGCAACTCCGTGCTGTTAAGCACCTGGTTCAACACGAAACTCGACCGTACACTCGTCACCCCTTCAATCCGGGTCAGATGCCCCAGCAGCAGCTTCTGATAGTGATCCATGTCCGGCACCACCACCTTGAGCTGATAATCCGCATCCATCCCGGTCACCAGGCTGCATTCCAGCACTTGCGGTAATGTGCGAATGGCGGCTTCGAAGTTCTCGAAACGCTCGGGTGTATGGCGGTCCATGCCGATCAGCACGTAGGCGGTCAGGCTCAGGCCGAGCATCTTGCGGTCCAGCAAGGCGACCTGGCGGGAGATGTAGCCGTCGTCTTCCAGTTGCTTGACCCGTCGCGAGCAAGGCGAAGGCGACAGGCCGATGCGTTCGGCCAGCTCCTGATTGGAGATGCGCGCGTCGCGCTGTAATTCCGCCAAAATACTCAGGTCGTATCGGTCGAGTTTGCTCATCAATCAGGCCTTTGTCATAACTATTGCGGCAGATTATCTATCCTGAGTTAAAAATTGCGCAAGTGATGTTTATTTGAGCAATCTTCGCAATCCTCTGTCGGTGCTCCGGGCCTATTCTTATCACCAGAATCACTGCTCGGACAAACAGTCCAGTGCGGCTCGCCCAATCAGGCCAGCTGCGGTCGCCACCCCCACCGGGGATGCGTCGGCCCCCGAGCTACACACTGTCCAGAAGACGGCGTGAGGTGAGCCGACGTCATAAGCGTCGAGCACGGACGAAGTTCTCAAAGGGAGGCCGACGGGTCTCCCTTTTTTCTTGCCCGCAATTTGGCATGCCCTTAATAAAAAGCCGCTCAATAAAAAAGTTACGTGACTGATAACCTGTTGCAGAACCGGCCTGCGCTTTCCCAGTCTTACGTACAGGCCCTAACCCGCCGTGAGGAAAAGCATGAAATCGCGCATCTGGCGTTTGGCCGGTGTTGGTTTGCTGTGTGTAAGTGTCACTGCACAATCGCTTGCCGATGAACCACAGAACCGCGGCCCCGATGGCGGGCAGCGTGGGCCTGATCATCGGGGCAATGAACAGGGCCAGGGCCGTGGCGGCAGCAATCAGCCACACCCGCAGAACACCGAAATCATTCGTGGCGACAACAGCCGCCAATTTGAGCGCCACGACCAGAATCAGGGTGGCCAGTGGCAGAACCGGGCGCCGCACGAGTCCAACAATCAGGGCGGCCAGTGGCAGAACCGTACGCCGCACGACTCCAGCGTTCAGGGTGGCCAGTGGCAGAACCGTCCGCTACACGATCCAAACGTTCAGGAGCGAGCGCCGCAACAACCGAGTAATAATCTGCCAATCCAGAGTCGGCCCGATACCGTGCGCCAGACCCAGGAACCGCGGCGTGGCTACTATCAGGACGAACCGTGGCGTAACAATCACAACCAGCCATGGCAGACCGGGGGGCGGGAGCCGCGTCACGATGACCGTCGCTGGCCCGGTCGTCCGGAGGGGCACGGCACAGGCTGGGGCCCCGGCCCGCAGTATCGTCCTGGGTACGTGATCGACCGCTTCCCGGAGGAGCGTCACTTCCGCGTGCCGTATCGTGGCCAGGATTATTTCTATTCCGGTGGCTACTGGTATCGCCCGCAAGGCCCGCGTTATGTGGTGGTTCAGCCGCCTCGCGGGATTCGCGTCAGCTACTTGCCCGATTACGCCCGTGAAGTGTGGATCGGCGGCACGCTGTTGTTCCTGGCGGCCGGCGCATATTACGCCTATCAGGAGAACACTCAGGATTACGTCGTGGTCGACCCTCCTGTGCAGCCGCCACCGGTGAGCAATGGTTATGACGTGGTGGCGTATCCGGCCAACGGCCAGTCGCCGGAGGAAGTCAGCCGGGACGCTTATGAATGTTATCGCTGGGCCGTGCAACAGAGCGGTTTCGATCCACGTACTGCCACCTACCGACCGGATCCGTCGGTGGTGCAAGTTTACCGACAGGCCCAGGGCAACTGCCTGAGCAGTCGCGGTTATCAGGTGAGTTACTGAGCCTTGGCGGTCTTTACCACTTCCTGCGGGTCGGCGTGCACCAGCACTTCGGCTCGCGGGTAGACGGCATGAATCGCATCGGCGGCTTGATCGCTGATGCCGTGGGCGACTGACAGGGTCAAGTCCCCCGGCAATTCCAGATGCAATTGCACGAACCACTGGTTGCCGGAAATCCGCGTGCGCAAGTCGTGGGCACCCAGAACGCCGGGTACGCTGCAGGCCAGTTCGAGCATGTGCTGGCTGACATCGGTCGGCAATTCTTCATCCATCAGCACTGCAAAACTATCCCGGGCGATTTGAATCGCGCTCCAGAGGATGTAAGCAGCGATCCCCAGGCCGAACCACGGGTCGACTTGCTGCCAGCCAAACCCTGCCAGCACCAGCGCTACGAGAATGCCGCCGTTGAGCAGCAGGTCCGAGCGGTAATGCAAGGAGTCGGCGCTCACCGCGTTGGAGCCGGTAGCCTTGATTACCCGGTGCTGCAACATCAGCAGGGCCACGGTCAGGACGAGGGAGAACACAATCACCCCGATACTGAGCCACGCTGCGCCTATCGGTTCCGGATGTTTCAACCGTTCGATCGCCTGCAGGGAAATCAGCACGGCACTGCCACCAATGAACAGCGCCTGAGCCATGCCCGCCAGTGATTCGGCCTTGCCGTGCCCATATCGATGATCATCGTCGGCCGGGCGCAAGGCGTAATGCACGGCCATCAGGTTGAGCAGCGAGCTAATGCCGTCGAGTGCCGAGTCGGTTAACCCGGCGAGCATGCTCACCGAGCCGCTCAGCCACCAGGCGATGGCTTTGGCGATGATCAATATGCACGCGACCGCCACCGAGGCGCGCGTCGCCAGCCGCAGCAGGCGGGCGTGGTCGGTAGGGGTCGTCATCAGTGCTGTGGTTCCTTCAAATGCACGAATTATGCAGCCGGTTGCAGGCCGAACATAGCCAGTTGCTGGGCGCTGCCCTTGTGCTGGATCAGACGCGGATCGTCCAGCGGGAAGCTGCGGCCCAGTTCACTTTCGAGAATAGTCTGCAACTTGTGGTTATCGACCTTGCCGTCGGCGCCGATGGCTTCCTTGAGTTTTTCCGGCGCCACCTGGGCGGTCCGGCCGGGCTCGAAGTAAATGGCACCCGTGGTGAAGTCCACTGCAAAGGCGATCAGGCCGGGGATGATATAGAACAGCAGGCCCACTGCATCCAGCGCGGCAATGGCCGGGTCAATCTTGCCGTCAATCTGGCCGCGACGATCCGGGTAGAAAATCGAACCGCAGGCGGTCATTTGGGTCAGCAAGGACGCGATCAATACACCGCCGATCAAGCGAAAGGGAGCACGCATTTGAAATCTCCTGGGTTATCTGGAAACGAAGCATCGTCGATATGAATTAGGACCGCGCTGAACGCCGTTATACTCGGCCCTCTGTTTGGGAGCCAGCATGATTTCTTTGCCAATTGATGAAGTTTTACCCGCCCTGCGTGAAGCCCTCGCTACACGCCACGAAGCCGTGCTCGAAGCACCGCCCGGTGCCGGTAAAACCACCCGGGTGCCGTTGGCCTTGCTCGATGAGCCGTGGCTGGCCGGGCAGACCATTCTAATGCTCGAACCGCGCCGGTTGGCAGCGCGGGCGGCGGCGGAGCGCTTGGCCAGTGAATTGGGCGAGAAGGTCGGCGAAACCGTGGGTTATCGCATTCGTCTTGACAGCAAGGTCGGCCCCAATACCCGCATCGAAGTGGTCACCGAAGGCATCCTCACCCGGCGCCTGCAGGATGACCCGGCGCTGGAAGGCGTGGGGTTGCTGATTTTCGATGAATTCCACGAGCGCAGCCTCGATGCCGACCTGGCGCTGGCCCTGAGCCTGAATGGCCGGGAGCTGTTCCGCGACGATCAACCGCTGAAGATCCTCTTGATGTCGGCAACCCTGGAAGGCGAACGCCTGGCCGGGTTACTGGATGACGCGCCAATCCTGCGCAGCGAAGGTCGCATGTACCCGGTGGCGATGCGCTGGGGCCGGCCGTTTCAGCCCGGTGAGTTCATCGAGCCAAAGGTGGTGCAGACCATCCTCGACGCGCTGAACGATGAAGCCGGCAGCCTGCTGGTGTTCCTGCCGGGGCAGGCGGAAATTCGGCGGGTGCATCAACAATTGGCCGATGCCTTGGGCGAGGGCACGCCGGTATTGCTGTGCCCGCTGCACGGCGAACTGGACCTGGCGGCGCAGCGGGCGGCGATTGACCCGGCGCCTGCGGGCAAGCGCAAAGTGGTGCTGGCCACCAACATCGCCGAAACCAGCCTGACCATCAATGGCGTGCGCGTGGTGATCGATGCCGGGTTGGCGCGCGTGCCGCGCTTCGACCCCGGCAGCGGCATGACTCGCCTGGATACCCAACGGATTTCCAAAGCCAGTGCCACGCAGCGCGCAGGCCGGGCCGGGCGTTTGGAGCCCGGCGTGTGTTATCGCTTGTGGTCGCAGGATCAACACGAGCAACTGGCGGCTTACGCCAGTGCGGAAATCCTCTCGGCGGACCTTGCCGGGCTGGCCTTGCAACTCGGTCGTTGGGGCGTGACGCCGGGGCAGTTGGTCTGGCTGGATGTTCCTCCGGCGGCGGCTTATGCACAGGCCCAGGATCTGCTTGAGCGCTTGGGCGCGCTGGAGGGCGAAGCGCTGACCCGTCACGGTCAGGCCATGGCCGAACTGCCGGCCCATCCACGAATCGCCCATTTGCTGTTGCGTGGCCAGGCGCTCGGCCTGGCCGACATGGCCTGCGATGTCGCGGCGCTGCTTGGTGAGCGCGATATCTTGCGTGGTGCTGGCGCGGACCTGCACAGCCGACTGGTGCTGTTATCCGGTGAAGAACGGGCCGCTCGCGGTGCGCAGGGCGGTGTTCAACGAGCTCGGCAGCTGGCGCGACAGTATCGCGGTTATTTGCGCGGCAAAGCGTCGGAGCCGGTCAGCGACCCCGAACATCCGCGTTGGCTCGGTGCGCTGCTGGCATTGGCTTATCCCGATCGGGTCGCCCAACAGCGGCGGGCCGGTGGCGCGGAGTATCGCCTGGCCAACGGTCGTGCGGCGCTATTTGCCGAGGCGGACAGCCTGATGAAGCAACCGTGGCTGGTGATCGCCGATCTGGGCAGTCGTCAGGGCCAGCGTGAAGAACGGATTTATCTGGCGACGGATTTTGATCCGGCGCTGTTTGATTCGGTGCTGGCCGAACAGGTGCGGTGTGTCGATCAATTGGATTGGGATGAGCGCGAAGGTGTGCTGCGGGCCGAGCGTCAGCGCAAGGTCGGCGAGTTGATCCTCAGCCGCGAACCGCTGACCGGGCTCGATGAAAGTGCTCGCAGTCAGGCGTTGGTGAATCTGGTGCGGCGCAAAGGTCTGGAGCTGTTGCCCTGGACGCCAGAGCTGCGTCAGTGGCAGGCGCGGGTGGCGTTGTTGCGGCAGTTGGATCTCGCGGGTAAAGGCGAGAGCGAATGGCCGGATGTCAGCGACGCAACATTGCTCAAAAGCCTCGAACACTGGCTGATGCCCTATCTGGGGAAAGTCTCGCGGCTCAGTCACTTCGCCAATCTGGACCTGTCGAGCATCGTTCACAACCTGCTGCCGTGGCCGTTGCCGCAACGGCTGGATGAGCTGGCGCCGCATCATTTGAGTGTGCCGTCGGGTTCATCGATTCGTCTGGATTACAGTGAACAGCCACCGATTCTGGCGGTGCGGTTGCAGGAGTTGTTCGGCTTGGCCGAGACTCCGCGGATTGCCGGCGGCCGGCAAGTGGTGAAACTGCATCTGTTGTCCCCGGCGCGGCGGCCAGTGCAGGTGACGCAGGACCTGGCGAACTTCTGGCGCAGCACCTATGCCGAGGTGAAGAAGGATTTGAAGGGGCGGTATCCGAAGCACTACTGGCCGGATGATCCGCTGGTGGCCGAGGCGACGGCGCGGGTTAAGCCTCGTAAGTAGGGCACGGATTTTTGTGGCGAGGGAGCTTGCTCCCGTTGGGCTGCAAAGCAGCCCCAAATTCTGTCACATCATTTTTCAGGTGAGTGGTGTCAATCGGTTTACGACTGCTGCGCAGTCGAGCGGGAGCAAGCTCCCTCGCCACAGGTGTTTTATGGCACGGCCGGCAACAGAAACCGCGCAATCACCGGCAAATGATCGGAAATGCGCAACGTATCGTCCTGCCGCACCCGCGCTTCGACCCGTTTGATGCGAGGGCTGTAAAACAGGTAGTCGACGGTCCGGTCCGGCCCGTTCAAGCCGGGATCATTCGGGTAATGGGTCAACCATTGTGCCCGGTCGATACCGCTGGCTTCGTTGTTGGTGGGGATCATCGGGTATTTGTCCCACAGCACATGCAGCGCGCTGTCGGCAGAGTAGGGCGTGCGTTGCTCGGCGGGCAGGCGTTGATACTGGCCCAGCGGCAACAGGTTGAAATCTCCACCGATCAACCACGGCGTGCCTTGGCTTTCGAACTTGTCGAGCACCTTGGCCACGGCGGTCACCTGGGATTGCAAGGTATCGTCGAGCTGGCTGGTGCGGTCCAGATGGGTGTTGAGCACGGCCATCTGGCCACCGTCGTTCAATGCCAGGTACGTGACCAGCAAGGCGTCTTTCGGCTTGAACTGACGGCTGATGACATTGGCCGGCGCGACCGGCAATTGCAGGCGTTCGGCGTGTTCGATCCGGTAGCGGCTCAGGGTTGCCAATTGCCGGCCAACGCTGCCGAAGATGTGGGGTTCAGGTACGAAGTCGGCTTTCCAGTCGAAGGCCTGAGTGGTGCACGGATACAGGTCGGTGACCCGATCCTGAAGTAATTTGAACTGGTTCTGGTAGTCGCTGGCCTTGGCACCGTCATCGAGTTCCTGCAACAGCACGATGTCCGGTTGCTCGTCGCGAATCACCCGCGCCACTTCGTCGAGGCTGAAGGCCATGTCTTCAGGTGTAGGGGATTCGTCGTCTCCTGCGGCCAGGTCGTTCCAGAACACGTAGCGCTTGCCGGCCAGATACTGGACGTTCCAGGTCATCACCTTCAACGCCTGACCGGGCACCAGCGTCGGCGCCTGGGCGTTGCAACTGACCGGCAGCGCTTCCTTGGCGTCGGGGCGCCAGGTCAGGCTGTAGATCAGCATTGCAATCAGGCTGATGGCGATCAGCAGGCCCAGCAGGGTGTAGCGCAGTAGACGGGGCATAGCTCGGCTTATCGCGTTACAAGATTGACCCCGAGCATAACCGAGAGCAGCGCCAAAGCCCAAGGGTAGAGCGGTCAGAGCCGCTCATCAGATTTCTCGGGTGCATCGGCGATCAGCATGAACAAACGGAACAGCACCACGCTGGTGAACAGCTGCAGGAAGCTGTGGGCGCTGTCGATCAGCAGCGAGATCACCGGGTTCTGCGGGTCAGGGTAAACCGCCAGCGTCGCTCCCTTGAGCACCCACAGCGGGCCCATCACGCACAGAATGCACACCAGAATGCGTATGAAATGCCCGCGGGTCATGCGCAGGCTTTCCTTCATCGCCGCCAGCGGTGCCAGGCCGCGCAGCACCAACAGGTACTCGCCGAACGCCAGCGTCACCATCAGCCAGATGCCCGGCAGGAAATACAGCGACAGGCCGATCAGGATCAGCAGGGTATTAAGGGCGGTCAGCACGGCGAAGCGCGGCCACAGGGTCGCCGCGGCTGCCAACAGGTCGCGGGTACGCGGCGATTCTCCTCGGCTGCGGGCATCGAGAAACAGGATCAGCGCGGCGGTGTACAGCGGATACACCAGCAAGCCGACAATTACACTGATGCCGGCGAAACTGTCCGGCCCGGTGGAGCGGTCGACCACTTGTTGCAGCAGCGCCTCGACAATCACCAGCGGCAGGCATAGCTGCACGATCTGGCCCAGATTGCGCTTGAAAAAATACAGAGAGTCACGCAGTACATCGAACGAATTCATCAGTCGGTATCGCAGGTTGAAAGCAGTGCCTCACTTTAACCGATCAACCCCTTCGGGGCACAAACGTAAACGTTCGGTAAAGGTCATTGAAACATCCTGTATCAGCCCCATTACTGGTGAGCACCTTATCCACTGTGGGTGAGGGCACTGATATTCCCGGCAATCTACGAGGTCGCCATGAACAGCGAAGAACAAACCCTGATCGATGGACTGTTTTCCCGGCTGCAACAGGCCGAAACGGACTCAGCCCCGCGCGACGCCCAGGCCGAGACGCGGATCAAGGAACACCTGACTCGCCAGCCAGCGGCGGGCTATTTCATGACCCAGGCGATTCTGGTGCAAGAGGCAGCCATCAAGAGCCTCGACGAACAGAACAAGCAACTCACCCAGCAAGTGCAGCAATTGCAGGCCGAACTGCAACAGGCCAAGGCGCAGACAGCGGCGCCGGCGCCAAGCGGCGGCTTTTTGTCGAGCATTTTCGGCGGCGCTTCCCGTGATCCGCAGCCTGCGCCGACTCAAAGCGCAGCCCCCTCGAATGGCGGCTGGCGTGAACCAGGACGGCCGTCGTTCAACTCGCAGCCGCAGCAAAACTTCGGTGCACCGCCTGCTCAGCAGAGTTTCGGAGCGCCGCCTCAGCAGAATTACGCACCGCAACAGCCTGTCGGCAGCGGTTTCCTCGGCGGTGCATTGAAAACGGCAGCGGGTGTGGCCGGTGGCGTGATGCTGGCGCAAGGCATCAGCAGCCTGTTCCATCACAATCAGCAGCCGGAAGTGGTTGAAGTCATCAAGGAAGAACCGGCCAAGGTCAACGATCAGAGCGATAGCAGCGGTTGGGGCAATGATCAGCGCGTGGCTGACAACTCCAGCGATCAGGGCGGTTTCACCGACGCGGATTACGATGATGACAGTTCATCGTTCTTCGGCGGCGATGACGACGACTCCTTCATCTGACACATCTGTGGCGAGGGAGCTTGCTCCCGCTGGACTGCGTAGCAGGCCCCTTGGGTTTCAAAGCAAGGGGGCCGCTTCGCACCCTAGCGGGACGCTGCGGCGTTCCGACAAGCTCCCTCGCCACACGGCCGATTATTCGCGGAACAATCCTTCTGGCTGGCATACTGGGCGACTTTTCGGGCCTGGAGCCTGATCCAGCCCGCGCGCCTGTGCGCCACGACCCCGCGCGCCAACGCGCAGAGAGGATGTACGGTGAAAAAAATCGCAGTGTTCGCCGATGTCCAGAACCTCTACTACACCGTGCGTCAGGCCTATGGTTGCCACTTCAACTACGCCGCTTTGTGGGCTGACGTCAGCAAGCAGGGGCAGATCGTCGAGGCCTATGCCTATGCGATCGATCGTGGCGACAGCAAACAGCAGCAGTTCCAGCAGATCCTGCGCAACCTCGGCTTCGTCGTGAAGCTCAAGCCCTACATCCAGCGCAGCGACGGTTCGGCCAAAGGCGACTGGGACGTGGGCATCACCCTCGACATCATGGACGCCGCCGATCATGTCGACGAAGTGGTGCTGGCCTCTGGCGACGGTGATTTCGACATGCTGCTGGAGCGCATCATCGCCAAGCACGGTGTGCAGGCGGTGGCCTACGGCGTGCCGGGCCTGACGGCCAACTCGCTGATCCGCGCCGCCAGTCGTTACGTACCGATCGAAGGCGCGTTGCTGCTCAAGAATTGATTTTTACGGAGTTGAAACAGGTTTGGAACGCATAGCAGTCATCGACTTTGAAACCACCGGGATCTCCCCGAGCAGCAGCTGCCGGGCCACGGAAATTGCCGTGGTGATTCTTGAACAGGGGCGCATCGTCGAGCGTTACCAAAGCCTGATGAATGCCGGCGTGCGGGTGCCGGCGTTCATCGAACAACTGACCGGCATCAGCAACGCCATGCTGCGCACCGCCCCCTCGGCCGAGCAGGTGATGAACGAGGTCAACGAATTCGTCGGCATCACGCCGCTGCTGGCGCACAACGCTGCGTTCGACCAGAAGTTCTGGGACTACGAGCTTGGGCGAATCAAACGTACACGCTTGCAGAACTTTGCCTGCTCGCTGTTACTCGCCCGCCGCCTGATGCCCGCTGCGCCGAACCACAAACTCGGCACCCTCACCACCTTCGCCAGCCTGCCCAATACCGGCAAGGCTCACCGGGCCATGGCCGATGCGGAAATGGCCGCCAACCTGACGGCGCATCTGGCGCAAGAGCTGCGGCAAAAGCATGGATTGCGCGAGTTGTCCCATGATCTGTTGTGCAGCCTGCAGAAAGTACCGGCGGCGAAGATCAATGAGCATTTGAAGCGGTATCGCGGGTTTTAAGGTCTTGTAGTGTTTCTACTGGCCTCTTCGCGGGCAAGCCTCGCTCCTACGGATTTATGGGCGCCCCGACATTGGGGTCGCCTCAAAAACCGTAGGAGCGAGGCTTGCCCGCGAAGGCGTCAGTCGCCTCACTATTTCCCCTCCAGTTGACCCAACGGCACGCGCTTTTCGATGGCACTCGACAACACAATCGAGGTCTTGCTGAACCCGAACGTGGCGATCCGGTTGATCAACTCTTCCAGCTCCGGCATCGAGCCCACCGCCGCTTGCATGATCACGCACGGATCGCCGGTGACGCGATGGCATTCGGTGAGCTGTGGGATTTTGATCAGTTCGTCGTAGGTTTTCTGATTACCGTGCTGGTTCAGGCGCAGTTCGATGACGCACTGGATCGGCAGGCCGATTTTGGACAGGTCGACTTTCGCCTGGTAACCAGTGATCACCCCGCAGGCTTCAAGTTTGGCAACGCGTTCGGCCACCGCCGGAGCGGACAGGTTCACCTTGCGCGCCAGATCGGCGTAGGACGCACGACCGTTTTCCAACAGGGCGCTGAGGAGCATGCGGTCGTATTTGTCCATCGTGGCCTACCTGAAAAATGACTGACTTTCGAAAGCACGGTTTATAGCGTCGAACTCCGTGTTTTGAAAAGTGTACCGGCGCTATAAACAGGTTTTGTAGCTTATTTTCCGCTGTTGGCCTTTCTAGAATAGCGGCTCTCCTTGTCTTGTTCATCGAGCTGCCCATGTCTGGTCTACGCCGTTTTTCCTTACCGCTGATCGCTGCTTTTTTCGCGTTGTACGTGATTTGGGGGTCGACCTACCTGGTGATTCGCATTGGCGTGCAGTACTGGCCGCCGTTGTTGCTCGCCGGTATCCGCTTCGTGCTCGCCGGGACGTTGATGTACGCGTACCTGCGCTGGCGCGGGGCGCCGGCGCCGACCTGGGCACAGTGGAAAGCGGCGGGGATCATCGGGATTTTGCTGCTGACATGCGGTAACGGTGCGGTGAGCGTCGCCGAACACACGGGCGTGGCCTCTGGCGTGGCCGCGTTGGCGGTGGCGACGGTGCCGCTGTTTACCTTGTTGTGCGGATATTTCTGGGGCGCGCGTAATACCCGTCTCGAATGGGCCGGGATTGTGCTTGGGCTGATCGGTATTGCCATGCTCAACCTCGGCTCCAACCTGCAATCGAGCCCGTTGGGCGCAGCGTTGCTGGTGTTCGCGGCGGCGTCCTGGGCCTTCGGCTCGGTGTGGAGCAAACACTTGCCGTTGCCTCAGGGCGCGATGGCCAGTGCCGTGGAAATGCTGGTGGGCGGCGTGGTGTTGCTGATCGGCAGTGCGGTGAGTGGCGAGCGTCTGGAAAGTCTGCCGCCGATCGAAGGCTGGGCGGCGCTGGCGTACCTGACCCTCTTCGGTTCGATCATCGCCTTCAACGCCTACATGTACCTGTTGAAACACGTGCGGCCGGCCGCAGCCACCAGTTATGCCTACGTCAACCCGGCGGTGGCGGTGTTGCTGGGGATCGTATTCGTTGGCGAGACCATCGGTGTCGAGGAAGCGCTGGCCATGGCGGTGATCATCAGTGCCGTGGTGTTGATCGGGATGCCGCAGTGGCGCCGTGGCACGGATCGGTCGGCCCCTGCCGTAGTGGTGCCGACAGAATCCCGAGCGAATTAGGGTAAACTGCGCGCCATTGCACACTTGTTTCGCACAATCGCGCTGAATTTTCCTACGGTACTCCCATGACTTTCGCCACCCTTGGCCTGATCGAACCCTTGCTGCGCGCCCTCGAGACGCTCGGCTACCAGACCCCGACGCCGGTTCAGGCGCAAGCGATTCCGGCGGTGCTGGCCGGTCGCGACCTGATGGCCGCGGCCCAGACCGGCACCGGCAAAACCGCCGGTTTCGCCTTGCCGCTGCTGCAATTGCTGGCCATGGAAGGGCCGAAAGTCAGCGCCAACTCCGTGCGCGCGCTGATTCTGGTGCCGACCCGCGAACTGGCCGAACAGGTTCACGAAGCCGTGCGCCAGTATGCCGAGAACCTGCCGTTGAGCACCTACGCGGTGTACGGCGGCGTCAGCATCAACCCGCAAATGATGAAACTGCGCAAAGGCGTCGACCTGTTGGTGGCGACCCCGGGCCGTTTGCTCGACCTGTTCCGTCAGAACGCGCTCAAGTTCAACCAGCTGCAAACCCTGGTGCTGGACGAAGCCGATCGCATGCTCGATCTGGGCTTTTCCGAGGAGCTGGGGAATATCTATAAAGCCCTGCCCTCGAGACGTCAGACGCTGCTGTTCTCCGCGACCTTCTCCGATGCGATCCGCATGCTGGCCGGGCAAATGCTCAACGACCCGCTGAGCATCGAAGTCAGCCCGCGTAACGTGGCCGCCAACACCGTCAAGCAATGGGTGGTGACGGTGGATAAAAAGCGCAAGCCGGAGCTGTTCATTCACTTGATGCGCAAGGGCAAGTGGAAGCAGGTGCTGGTGTTCGCCAAGACCCGTAACGGCGTAGACGCGTTGGTGGAAAAACTCCAGGGCCTGGGCGTCAATGCCGACGGCATCCACGGCGACAAACCCCAGGCAACTCGCCAGCGGGCGCTGGATCGCTTCAAGGCCAGCGAAGTGCAGATCCTCGTGGCCACCGACGTGGCTGCCCGTGGCCTGGATATCGAAGATTTGCCATTGGTGGTCAACTTTGACCTGCCGATCGTGGCAGAAGACTACATCCACCGCATCGGTCGTACCGGCCGTGCGGGCGCAACCGGGCAGGCTATTTCGCTGGTCTGCGCTGATGAAGTGAATCAACTGTCAGCCATCGAGATGCTGACCCGTCAGACGTTGACTCGCCAGATGGAGCCGGACTTCGAACCTGAACACCGCGTGCCGGATACCGATGCCAGCGGTCAGGTGATCAAGAAGCCGAAAAAACCGAAGAAGCCCAAAACCTCTGGTGGCGGCAAGCGCAACCTGGGTAAATGGGTCGAGAGCGGTGAGGCGTCGGCGCCGGAGCCTTCGATCAAGCCGGTGCGTAAAGTGCCGGTGTTCAATACCGGGCCGCGTAAGCGTAAGCCTTGATCCTCTGAAGATTGTTCCCACGCAGTGTGGGAACGATCAGTGTCGGTGCTTCAACCACTCCACCATCCCCAACCCCGCCGCTCGCCCACTGGCGAAACACGCGGTCAGTAGATAGCCGCCGGTCGGCGCTTCCCAATCGAGCATTTCCCCTGCGCAGAACACGCCGGGTAGTTGCTTGAGCATCAAACGTTCATCCATCGCCTCGAACATCACGCCACCGGCACTGCTGATGGCTTCGTCCAATGGCCGGGTTTTCACCAGCGTCAGCGGCAATGCCTTGATTGCTTTGGCCAGCAGGGCCGGATCGGCAAAACAGTCAGCCGGTGTCAATTCCCGCAACAATGCTGCTTTCACGCCATCTAGCCCAAGCTGACTGTGCAGGTGTTTGGCCATGGAGCGTGAGCCGCGCGGTTTGCTCAGCGCCGCCTGGATTTTATCCACAGGCTTGCCCGGCAACAGATCGAGGTGAACGGTTGCCGAGCCATGTTGATTGATCGCTTCGCGGATCGCTGCCGACAGGGCGTAGATCAAGCTGCCCTCAATTCCCGTGGCAGTGATCACACACTCGCCGAGTCGCGGTACGTCGTCATTGAGGCCGATGGCGATGTTTTTCAGCGGGCTGCCGGCGAATTTGCTGACCATCAATTCGCTCCAGGCCTGCACCTCGAAGCCGCAATTGCTCGGTTGCAATGGCGCCAGCCCTACACCGCGCTGTTCCAGCGGCAGCATCCAGGCACCGTCCGAGCCGAGACGCGACCAGCTTCCACCGCCGAGTGCCAGCAGGCTCGCATCCGCGTGAACGGTTTTTTCGCCTTCGGGGCTGTCGATTAGCAAATCACCGTTGTTATCCCAACCGAGCCAGCGATGGCGGGTGTGGATAACTACGCCGGCATCGCGCAGGCGTTTGAGCCAGGCACGCAACAGGGGCGCGGCTTTCATGTCGGTGGGAAACACCCGGCCGGAGCTGCCGACAAAAGTTTCGATGCCCAGGTCATGAATCCATTGGCACAAGGCTTCGGCGCCGAACGAGCGTAACAGCGGGGCGATCCGCGGCGCCCGTTCGGCATAGCGTGAGAGAAATGCCGGGTAGGCCTCGGAGTGGGTGATGTTCATGCCGCCGACCCCGGCGAGCAGGAATTTTCGCCCCACTGAAGGCATGCCGTCGTACAGGTCGACCTTGATCCCGGCCTGGCTCAACACTTCAGCCGCCATCAAGCCGGCGGGGCCGCCGCCGATGATGGCGACGTGAGGGGGGAGGGAAGTGGAGGGCTGGGTCATGGCGAGAGCTGCGGCGTGGCGGAATAAGCCGCGCATTCTACCAGCCCTGCTCCCTGTGGGAGGATTCGAGGGCTGGTTAAAAAACAACCACCGCTCTGTAACCTATACCCCGCATGGGCTGCAGGCCCTTTCACTCAGGTTATCCACAGGCGGTTCCACAGGCATTGTGGGTAAAGACTCACACATCAATGACAACCTGATGACTGCCACACCCGTTGGGCGCTGTGATGGAGGATGCCATGACGGCGCGCCAGAGCCTTGCGGTCCTTGCTGTAGCCGCCGCCGATCACGCCGACCACCGGAATATCCCGGCCCAGGCAATGGCGCATCACGCTTTCATCACGAGCGGCGACGCCTTCGTCGGTCAGCTTCAGATAACCCAGGGCGTCGTCCTTGTGCACATCGACACCGGCGTCGTACAGCACCAGATCCGGTTGATAGAGCGGCAGCAAATAGTTGAGCGCATCGTCCACCACCTTCAGGTAATCGGCGTCGCCCATGCCCATCGGCAACGGGATGTCCCAGTCGCTTTCGGCTTTGCGTGCAGGAAAATTCTTTTCGCAGTGTAGGGAAACGGTCACCGCTTCCGGGGTGTTGTGCAGGATTCGTGCAGTCCCGTCGCCCTGATGCACATCGCAATCGAAGATCAACACCCGATTCACCCGGCCACTTTCCAGCAGGTAATGGCTGATCACCGCCAGGTCATTGAAGATGCAGAACCCGGCAGGGTGATCGTAATGCGCGTGGTGCGTGCCGCCGGCCAGGTGACAAGCCAAGCCATGTTCCAGCGCCTGTTCGGCCGCCAGCAGCGAACCGCCGACCGCCCGCACGGTGCGCCGGGCCAGTGCTTCGCTCCAGGGCAGGCCGAGGCGCCGCTGGTCTTCGCGGGACAACTCGCCACCCATGTAGCGTTCGATGTACGCAGGGTCATGAGCGAGGGCGAGAATATCCGCCGGGCACAGGTCCGGGCGCAGCAGATCGGCGTCGCGGGTCAGGCCACTGTCCACCAGGTGATCGCGCAGCAGGCGAAACTTGTCCATGGGGAAGCGGTGATCCGCCGGGAACTCGGGACTGTAGTCTTCGTGGTAGATCAGGGGCAGGGGCATGGCTGATTTATCGGGGAAGCATGTAGGAATGAGTGAACGATCCTACCAGCGATGTAGACTTGCGGCATGGAAACCGAGGGGAGGGGCACGATGGAGCCGATACTGGAACTCGAAAGCGCGCGACTGTCATTACGGCAGTGGCGCGATGAGGATTTGCCGGCGTTTGCGGCGATGTGCGCCGATCCACAGGTGATGCGTTATTTTCCGGCGCCCTTGAGTCGGCTGGAAAGTGCCTCGCTGATAGGGCGGGTTCGCGGGCATTTTGCCGAGTATGGCTTCGGCCTCTGGGCACTGGAGCGCAAGGACACCGGAGCGTTCATCGGGTTTACCGGGCTGAGTGTGGTCGGCTTTGACGCACCGTTCACGCCAGCCATCGAAATCGGCTGGCGCCTGGCGCGCGAGCACTGGGGCCTGGGTTATGCCAGCGAGGCGGCATGGACCGCTCTGCGTTGCGGGTTTGATCGCTTGGCGCTGCAAGAGGTCGTGGCGTTCACCACCGAAACCAACCTGCCTTCGCAAAAAGTCATGCAGGCGATCGGCATGCACCATGCCCCCGCCGATGACTTCGAGCACCCGCGGCTTGCAGAGGATCATCCGCTGCGCCCGCACGTGTTGTATCGCATCACCCGTGAGCAATGGCTGCAAACCTTGCATGGATAAGCAGGCACGGACGTTTACAATGGCCCTCATGTTGAGCCGGGCCATAAACTGAATCGACCGCCGCAGCCAAGACTGCGCGGCATTATTGCTCTGTGTGAGGAGAGTCTGAATGAGCCAAGTGTTGGAAGATCTGGTAGACCTGCTGACCCTGGAACCGATTGAAGAAAACCTGTTCCGTGGCCGCAGCCAGGACCTGGGTTTCCGTCAGTTGTTCGGCGGCCAGGTGCTCGGCCAGTCCCTGTCGGCGGCCAGTCAGACAGTCGAAGAGACACGCCATGTGCACTCGATGCACGGTTACTTCCTGCGTCCGGGCGATGCGAAGTTGCCGGTGGTGTATCAGGTCGATCGGGTGCGCGATGGCGGCAGTTTCAGCACGCGCCGGGTGACGGCGATCCAGAAGGGCAACCCGATTTTCACCTGCAGCGCCTCGTTCCAGTACGACGAAGAGGGCTTCCAGCATCAGAGCCAAATGCCGCAAGTGGTCGGCCCGGAGAACCTGCCGTCGGAGCTGGAACTCACTCAGCAGCGCGCACACCTGATCCCGGAGCACATGCGCGAAAAACTGCTGTGCCCGAAACCGATCGAATTCCGGCCGGTGACCGAAAAAGACCCCTACAACCCGCAGCCTGCCGATCCGGTCAAATACGTCTGGTTCCGCGCCGATGGTGCGTTGGCTGACACTCCAGCGCTGCACAAATACCTGCTGGCCTATGCGTCGGACTTCGGCCTGTTGACCACCTCGATGCTGCCCCATGGCAAATCGGTCTGGCAGAAAGACATGCAGGTCGCCAGCCTTGATCATGCGTTGTGGTTCCACGCCGACCTGCGCGCCGATGACTGGTTGCTGTACGCCATGGACAGCCCGTGGGCCGGTAACTCGCGTGGATTCTCCCGTGGCAGCGTGTTCAACCGTGCCGGGCAACTGGTGGCCTCGGTCACTCAGGAAGGCCTGATTCGTCATCGCAAGGACTGGATATGAGCCTGGCCGAAGTGCGGCACTGGGTGTTCGACATGGACGGCACCCTGACCGTGGCCGTGCATGACTTCGCGGCGATCCGCGTGGCGTTGGCGATTCCTGCAGAGCACGACATCCTGACCCACCTCGCGGCGTTGCCGGCCGAAGAAGCGGCGGCCAAACATGCGTGGCTGCTGGAGCATGAGCGGGATCTGGCGCGGGGTTCGAAACCGGCGCCGGGTGCGGTGGAACTGGTGCGTGAGTTGGCCGGGCGTGGCTATCGCCTGGGCATTCTCACGCGCAATGCCCGTGAGCTGGCCCATGTCACGCTGGAGGCGATTGGCCTGGCCGATTGCTTTGCGGTGGAGGATGTATTGGGCCGCGATGAAGCGCCGCCCAAACCGCATCCCGGTGGTTTACTGAAACTGGCCGAGGCCTGGAAGGTGCCGGCGAGTGAAATGGTGATGGTCGGTGATTACCGCTTCGACCTGGATTGCGGCCGGGCGGCGGGGACGCGGACGGTGTTGGTGAACCTGCCGGATAATCCGTGGCCGGAATTGACTGATTGGCATGCGCGCGATTGCGTGGAATTGCGGCAGCTGCTTTCGGCTTGAGAGATTGGGCGTCCGATCAGACGCCCCAAAACTCACTGCCCGAACAACGCCTTCTGCCCCTCGGGCGAGGTAAACATCCCGTCCCCATTGTGCCCGACGCCGGGCACTTCGATCAGCTGCTGACTCAACCCTTGAGGATGGCGCCGTTTCAGATAATTGAAATAATTGCGCCCGCGAATCAAACGAGAAGCGCCCTGGGCTTTGGCTTCGCAACTTTTATCCAGCGCCGGGTGATTCGGGTCGATGTCCTGCTGCCCGAGCAAATAAACGATGTCGCGTTTGACGTAGTTTTCTTCCATCTGCGCAGGCGTTTGCCCATTGGCATAGGCGGGCAAGTCCGCCAGCCCATACTTCCAGCGATTGAAGTTCGGACACCCCGCGTGACTGAACGCCACTGGTCGTTGCTCATTGAAATAGGCATACGACGAAGGATTGGCGATCACATAACGCACCTTTACCCCTGCTGTGTCGAGGGCTGGCTGAGGGTGGCTCAACATGGCGTAACGCTGAACTACCTGGGCGCCGCCCGAGTGACCGGCAATGACGATTTGCTTCACGTCCGGAAACTGTCGCCGATCACCCAGGCGAGCGATGATTTCGTCGAGCGCCGCGTAGGAGCTCAGCGTAAACGGCGCGGTGGATAACCCGCCAGCCATCCAGTCATTGCCGTGCCAGCGTAAAACGCTGTCAGGCACCGGGTGGCTCGCGATGTCGGTTTCATTGAGAAACTGTGGGGCGAGCACCAGGGTGTTATCGCTTTGCCCGGCTTGCTGGGCCGCGTGCTCGGCGCTCTGGCGGTAGGTTTCAGCGTTGCGCAAACGACCATGAATGATGATCAGCACTCGTTCGATATTCTTCGCCGGTGTCGGGCCGATGCCCACCGCGATTTCGCCGGCGCTCAACAGCAGGCGCCCGGAACTGATCTCCTTGACCCCCTGCTCGGCAGCCTGGGCGCTTGTGCAGGTGATCAACAGAGCTAACAACCACTTGTGCATTACAGATTCTTCGCGGCAAAGGTATCGCACTGGCCAACCTGGCCTTGTGCAAATCCGGCTTTGAACCAGCGCACCCTTTGCGCTGACGTACCATGAGTGAACGAGTCCGGTACCACGCGGCCCTGACCTTGCTGCTGCAAGCGGTCATCGCCGATGGCGTTGGCGGCGTTCAAGGCTTCTTCGATGTCACCGGGTTCCAGCCAGTTCAGGCGCTTCTGCGCAATGTTGGCCCAGACCCCGGCCAGGCAATCGGCCTGCAGTTCCTGACGCACCAGCAAACCACCGTCGCCCTCCATTTGCCGGCCCTGCTGCCGGGCGGTCTGAATCTTCGCCGAAACGCCGAGCAAGGTCTGCACGTGGTGTCCGACTTCGTGAGCGATCACGTAGGCCTGGGCGAAATCACCTGCGGCGGAAAAACGCTGGGACATTTCCTGGAAGAAACCCATGTCCAGGTAGACCTTCTGGTCTGCCGGGCAATAGAACGGACCAGTCGCCGATGTCGCCAATCCGCACGCCGAGTTCACCTGATTGCTGAACAGCACCAGGGTCGGGTCTTTATATTGCCGACCGGCCTGCTGGAAAATCTGGCCCCAGGTGTCTTCGGTGTCGCCGAGGATCGAGCGCACGAATTCGGCGTTTTCATCATTGGCCGGCGGTGCCTTGCGGGTGTGGGTGGTGGCCGGAGCCGATTGCTCGCTCATTTGTCCGGTCAATTGACCGAGGATCTGCATCGGGTCCTGGCCGGTGATCCAGCCGATCCCGACGATCAACAGGATCGCGGTCAGGCTCAGGCCCTTGCCCCCGCCGAAGCGCATCCCGCCACCCCCACCGCCGACATCATCGCCACGGGCATCGACCACGTTGTCGCTGCGTCGGCCTTTTTTCCATAGCATGGGGGTGAGTCCTCGTTGGAATATGGTGATGAGTGTTGCTGGTCAGAGAGAGCGGCGCCAGTCCGGTCGTCTGTCTTTTACTGCGCACGGAACATTTCAGACTTGTATTGAACACGGATAGCCCAGCGAATTCCTTCAGGGCGACAGGTTTTTACCGAGTGGGCGAATGCTTGTCTCGAGAATCACTGATCAAACTCACTCTATATCGGCGATATGCCGGGCAGCGATGTAGCCGAAGGTCAGCGCCGGGCCGAGATTGATACCGCCGGCGGGATAGTGCCCGCCCATGATGCTGGCCATGTCGCCGCCCGCTGCATACAACCCGGCGATGGCCTGCCCCGACTCGCCAAGAACCTGGGCATGTTCATTGACCTTGAGCCCGGCGAAGGTGCCAAAGCAGCCAGGCTGGACCTTCACGGCGTAGAACGGGCCTTGTTCAATCGGCGCGACGCACGGGTTGGGTTGCTGCAACGCATCGCCCTGTTTGCGGTTGTAGGGCGTCGAGCCACGACCGAACAACGGATCTTCGCCGTTGCGCGCACACCGGTTGTATTCATCCACCGTGCTGCGCAATCCGTTTGGGTCGATGCCGCAGGCCAGGGCCAATTCCTCGACAGTGTTGCCGGTTTTCAGATAACCGCTGCGGATAAAGGATGACAGCGGCACCGGAAACGGCCGAGAAATTCCCAGGCCATAACGCCGTTGAAAACCATGAGTGCAGATCAGCCAGGAGGCGACTTCTTCGCCCAGCGGTGCGGCGGCGACCATGGCCGTCACGTAGTCGTAGTAGCCGTCGGCTTCGTTGACGAAGCGCCGGCCGTTGCTCAGCACACCGATGATCCCCGGTTTGCCGCGTTCGATGATGTGCGGGAAGTGGCCGATGCTGCCGTCACTGTGCGGCACTTGCGAAACCGGCGCCCAGGCCACGGGCGATGCCATGTCGGTGTTGACCCGCGCACCGGCGCTTTCGCCCAATCGCAAACCATCACCGGCGACGCCGAGAGGCGGCAGCGCCAGGTGTTCGTTGCCGGTTGGTGTGCGGGGGAACAATGCCTTGCGTCGCTCGATATCATTGGCGAAACCTCCGGTCGCGAGCACCACGGCCTTGCGTGCATGGATGCGGATATTGCCTTTGGCGGTACTGACGATCGCGCCTTGCACCTGATCGCCTTCGCGAAGCAACTCGGTCACCGGTGCCGATTCCCAGAGCAAGACGCCCAGGTCTTCGGCGGACTTTGCCAACCGCGCAACCAGCGCCACGCCGTTGACCAGTTGCATCGCCCGACCATGAACAACGAGGTCGAACAAGTGCCGGGTGAAGCGCCGGGTCACGTGCCATGCCGCGGGCAAAGAGCGCGTCAGGTTGAGAAATGCGCTCAGGTCCGCCCCCGCCATGATCGGCATGCCCATGAACGAAGTTTCCCGCATGGTTTTGCGAAGGCGCTTCAGTAGCTTGCCGACTTTTCGTCCGTCATAAGGCGCAGCGATCACCGACCGTCCGCCGGTGCCGGCGCCCGGCGTGTCGCCATGAATGTCGGCGATGGCGTTGCCATCGGCGAATTGCAGGGCAGTGTGTTGCTCGAAGAACGCGACCATTCGCGGGCCAGCCTCAAGGAACGCGTCGATCATCGCCGGATCGTAACGCTCACCCAATTCGTGCTTCAGGTAAGTGCGCGGTTGCTCGACGTCTTCAACGATGCCGGCACGACGCGCCAGAGGATTGCACGGCACCCAGGCCCATCCGCCGGACCACGCCGTGGCGCCGCCGAACACCGGGTCTTTCTCGACCACGATCACTTTCAAGCCATGCCAGGCTGCGGTTACAGCTGCGGACAATCCGGCCGCACCGGAGCCGACGATCAGCACATCGCATTCGATGTCCGCAAGGAGGGGAGAGTCGGCAGGCATCGTTTAAAAGCTCCAGGTTATTTTTGGAATTTGATTCCAGAAAATATAAAGGCTTGATTGATCCCGGCAACCATTCACTGCGTAAAGAGGGCGGTTATCGGACAGCGGGTTCCAGATTTCGCATTACGTGGTTTGTCTTTTAGAATCGGCAAAATTTCGAGTGGAACCCCCCATGGCCGGCAGTCAGATCGAACGTGTTTTCAGCGTGCTGGAAAGCCTCACCAGTGACCCTCGCGGCCTGCCGATGCAGACGTTGGCGGAGCAACTGGACATCCCCAAAAGCGCGACCCACCGTCTGCTCACCGAGCTGATTCGGCTGGGTTACGTGCGACAGAATCCGGAGAACCTGCGCTATCACCTGTCAACCAAACTGGTGGCGATGGGTTTCCGTTACCTGTCGAGCAGCGGCGCCGATATCGTGCAACCGGTGCTCGATCGCCTGGCCGAGGAAACCGGCGAGCTGGTGCGCCTTGGCGTTATTGAAGGCGAGCGCCAGGTCTGGATCGCCAAGTCTCAGGGTGCCCGCTCGGGCCTGCGCTACGACCCGGACATGGGCCGTGATGCGCCCTTGTTCTACACCGCGTCGGGCCATGCATGGCTGGCGTGCATGAGCGATGCCGAAGCGTTGTCGCTGGTGGAGCGTCAGGGGAGCGAACGGCCGAAAGACCTGGGGCCGAACGCGCCGCGTTCCAACATTGAGTTACTGGAGCGCCTGCGTCTGGCGCGAGAGCAGGGCTACGCCTGGGTCGAAGAGAGTTCGGCAGTGGGCACCTCGGCGATTGCGGCGGTGGTGCGCCACCCAGGCGACGGTCGAGTGATCGGTGTGCTGAGCATTGCCGGGCCAAGCGCGCGGATGCCGGGGGCACGGTTGCATGAACTGGCGCCGCTGTTGTTGAAGTTCACTGAGGAGCTGTCTGCCGCAAGCCTGGCTTCGGAGTTGTTCGTCTAATTCTGCCCGCACAAACCCATATGTGGGCTATGCGAATCTGTGCGTTGTTCGAACACAAGTTGCCGTTACTCCTGTAAGAATCTGGAACCAGGTTCTAAATTATTGGAATTCATCCCTCCGACAATAATCACAAGAGGACCGCAGCATGACTTCGCCCCTTCGCATCGCCCTGATCGGTGCCGGCAACATGGGCCAGCAGCATTACCGGCATCTGCAAACCCTGACGCAAGCGACGTTGTGTGCGGTAGCCGATCCCGGGCCACAAGCGGCAGGCCTCGCGGGCGAATGGGGCGTGGGGTATTTCGCGGATCACCGTCAGATGCTGGAGCAGGCGAAGCCAGACGCGGTGATCGTCGCCAACCCGAACACGCTCCACGTCAGCACGGCGCTCGATTGCCTCGCCGCCGGCGTGCCGGTGCTACTGGAAAAACCGGTGGGTGTGCACCTGGATGAAGCGCGCGAACTGGTGGCCGCGTCAAAAGCCACCGGAGTTCCCGTGCTGGTCGGCCACCATCGCCGGCATAATCCGTTGATCGTCCGCGCCCATGAACTGGTGCAGGGTGGCGCTTTGGGGCAGCTGACGACGGTGACGGCGCTCTGGCAGTTGCGCAAACCCGACAGCTATTTCGAAACGTCGTGGCGCCGCGAGCCCGGTGCGGGGATGTTGTTGACCAACCTGATTCACGACCTCGACCTGCTGCGGCATCTGTGCGGCGAAGTGCGCCAGGTGCAGGCAATCACCAGCAATGCGGTGCGCGGGTTTGCCAACGAAGATTGCGCGGCGGTGTTGCTGCAGTTCGACAACGGTGCGCTGGGCAGCCTGACCGGTTCCGACGCGGTGGCGGCGCCCTGGAGTTGGGAGCTGGGTTCCGGGGAGAATCCGGCCTATCCGCGCCAGGCCGATCAGCCCTGTTACTTGCTGGCCGGGACGGGCGGTGCATTGAGCATTCCGCAGCTCAAGCGCTGGCACTACGCCGACGTCGATGGCGGATGGCATCAACCGTTGCTGGCGGAACAGGAACGCTTCAGCGTCGATGAAGCATTGCGTTTGCAGTTGCAGCACTTCGTGCGCGTGGCGCGTCGGGAAGTCGAACCCTTGGTGAGCGCGGCCGATGCTGCGCGCACCCTGGCGCTGGTTGAGGCGATTCGCGAGGCCGCCGAAACCGGTCGTGCCTGCACCCCGATGTCAATCGAGGGATGAGCATGAGTGAGCGAATCTTTTCCCTGGCCAGCCTGACGGTGCTGGAGTTGTCTCCGCCGGAGATGGTCGAAGTCGCAGCACGGGCAGGATACAGCCATGTCGGACTACGCCTTGAACCGGCGACAGCCGAAGAACATCACTTTGCGCTGGTAGCCGATGTCGGTTTACGGCGTGAGACGCTGGCGCGGCTGCACGACACCGGCATTCGTGTGCTGGATGTTGAAATCCTGCGTCTTAAACCGCAAACCGTCGTCGCCGACTTCGAGAAGATTCTGGCGGTCGGGGCGCAATTGGGTGCCAGTGAATTGCTGGTGGCCGGTAACGATCCCGACGAACAACGACTCACCGAGAACTTCGCCCGGCTGTGTGATCTGGCGGCACCTTACGGGCTGCATCCGCATCTGGAGTTCATGCCATGGACCGATGCACGCAATCTCGAACAAGCGGTGCGCGTCGTCGAAAACGCTGACCGTGAAAACGGCGCGGTGTTGGTGGACGCGTTCCATTTCGACCGATCGGGTTCGCGGTTGGAAGATCTGGCCAAAGTTGCCCCGTCACGGTTACGGTACACGCAGTTATGCGATGTCGCGGGGCCACGGCCAACGGACATGGCGGAGATTTTGCGTCAGGCGCGTAACGAGCGGCGTTTTCCGGGCGATGGTGATTGTGATCTGGCGGGGTTGTTGCAGTGTTTGCCGGCCGATATCCCGTTAAGCCTGGAGATTCCCACCGTGAAGTTGCTGGAGCAGGGCGTGAGCGGGTTGCAGCGGGCGCAGATGGCGTTGGATAAGACTCGGGAATTGTTGGCGCGCCTTTGAACCTGTGGCAAGGGAGCTTGTCGGACCGCCGCACCGTCCCGTTCGGCAGCGAAGCGGTCGTCAACGACCTGTTATATGCAGTGACGGAACACCTTTGCTGATTTGGGGACTGCTGCGCAGTCCAGCGGGAGCAAGCTCCCTCGCCACATTCTGATTTGATTACAGAGGCCTTGCATGACCATCAGCACCCCGCTCTCTGGTGTAAACCAACCCTTCAAAGGGATTCTGCTGATCGTTGTCGCGACCTTTCTGTTTTCCAGTCACGACGCCTTGTCGAAATATCTATCGGGGTTTTATCCGATCGTCATGGTGGTCTGGGCCCGTTATGTGGTTCACACTTTGCTGATGGCCGGGATTTTCCTGCCGCAATCGGGGTTGCGAGTCCTGCGCACCAAACGGCCGTTGCTGCAGCTATTCAGGGCGTTGTGCCTGTTGGGCACCAGTTTGTTTTTCACCACTGGTTTGCAGTACATCCCGTTGGCCGAAGCCACGGCGGTCAACTTTCTCGCTCCGGTTCTGGTCACCGCGCTGTCGGTGCCACTGCTGCGTGAGCGGGTCACTCGTGGCCAATGGATCGCAGTGATTTGCGGATTTGTCGGCGTATTGATCATCGTCCATCCCGGCGGTGATCTGTTCACGCCAGCAGTCTTGCTGCCGCTCTGCTCGGCACTGTTTTTCTGCTTCTATCAATTGCTCACCCGCAAGCTCAGTGAAGTCGACAGCCCGACCACCAGTAACTTCTTCGCCGGCCTGTGCAACACCCTGGTGATGAGCGCATTGGTGCCGTTTTTCTGGAAAGTGCCAAGCCTTGGGCATGGATTGATGATGGTTGCACTGGGCGCCTGCGGGATGACGGCGCACCTGTTTCTGACCCAGGCGTTCCGCCATGCCGCCCCCGCGCTGCTGGCACCGTTCGGCTATTGCCAGATTGTCTTTGCCGGTTTGCTCGGCTGGTTGCTGTTTTCTCACACGCCGACCCTGACCACGGTGGTCGGGATCGCGGTGATTTGCTGCAGCGGGTTGGCGGCGGCGTGGCAACAAAGCCGCCGCTGAACCCGGTCAAAATTTGAAACGCACCACCAGGTTTTGCAGGCCTGCCGCCAGTCGCGACAACTCCTGGCTGGTGGCGCTGGTCCGGGTCGCGGCGTCGGCGCTTTCCAGCGACAGGTCGCGGATGTTCAGCAGATTACGATCCACCTCACGGGCCACCTGCGCCTGTTCTTCCGAGGCGCTGGCGATCACCAGGTTACGTTCATGGATCTGCTCCATCGCCCGGGTGATTTCTGCCAGTGCCAGTCCGGCCTGTTCAGCAATCGACAAGGTTTCGGCGACACGCTGACTGTTGTCGTGCATCGACATCACCACACCGTTGGTATCGCCCTGAACCCGGCCAATGATCTGTTCGATCTCCCGGGTTGATTGCTGAGTGCGATGCGCCAGCGCCCGAACTTCATCGGCCACCACCGCGAAGCCACGTCCGGCTTCACCGGCTCGCGCAGCCTCGATGGCGGCATTGAGCGCGAGCAGGTTGGTCTGTTCGGCGATGGCGCGGATCACGTCCAGCACCTTGCCGATTTCCCGGGACTGCTCGGCCAGGGTCTGAACCTGTTGCAGCGCGATGCCCGCATTGCCGCTCATCGCCTGAATCGAATCCAGGGTTTCAATCACCCGGGCCTGGCCCTGATTGGCTTGCTGTGTGGACTGTCTGGTGCTGTCGGAAGTCGACACCGCGTTGCGTGCCACTTCTTCCACCGCGACGGTCATTTCGTTGACGGCCGTGGCGGCCTGTTCGATTTCATTGTGCTGCTGTTGCAGCCGACTGGAATCCTGCTGAGTGCTCTGATTCATCTGCTGGGCGGCGGCCGCCAGTTGGGTCGACGTGCCGCTGATCAGTTGCAGGGTTTCCCGCAGGCTGGTCTGCATGGCCGACAGTGCCTTAAGCAAGCGTGCGGTTTCATCGGCGCCGTGGCTGCGGATCGGTTGACTCAGGTCACCGGCGGCCACTTGCTCGGCCACGTCGACCGCCTGACGGATCGGCAGGACGATGCTGCGAATCAACAGCCAGGCCAGGCACAGGGTCAGGAGTGCGACCGCTATCAGCGCACCGATCACGGTGATTTTTACCTGGTTGTAGAGCGAGTCAGCCTGGTTGGCTGACAGGCTGACTTCGTTGGCGGAAAGCGCCATCAATTCGGCGAACTGGTCACCGGTCTGGGTCGAGTAGTCCTGGATTTTTCCATTGAGCAACGCGGTCATTTCTTCGCTGCGGTTCTCCCGCGACAGCGCTTCGTATTGCGCCAGCGCCTGGCGGTAGCTGGTGACGGTGGCGACGAACTTTTCGTACGGCCCCCGGTTGTAATCACCGACCAGCGGAGTGAATTTTTCCAGCGTCTCTGCAAGCCAACCCTGCACTTGGTGCAGGCGTGTGACGGTGGCATCGAGCACCTTTGGATCGCGGTTGAGCGCCATGCGCAGGCTGAGCACGCGAATACTCAGGATGTAGTCGCGGATTTCACCCAGGTGGCGAATGCTGGGCAGGGAGACGTTTTCAGTGTGCTGGCCGGTGGCGCGAACCTGCGCGACCTGTTTAAGGGCGAACAGCCCCTGCAACAGGACCAGCAGGGCGATGACGCCGAAGCTGATCACGGCACGTTTGGCGATGCTCAAGTTACCTGGCGACATGGTGTGCCTCTGTGGCTGTGAGAAAAAAAGGGTGAAATGGATAAATCGCGGCCATAAAAAAACGCAGGCCCGGGATCAGGCCTGCGTTTGTGGTGTATCAATCTTTTACGGTCGGAATCTTGCGCGGTGCCATGAAGTACATCCAGGTCAGCGCGATGAAGTACATCGCCGGAATGATGGTGAACAACACGGTGTAGTTGTTGTTGGTGATGGTCAGAATGTGGCCGACCAACTGGGTCATGAACATCCCGCCGATCGCCGCGCACATGCCACCGAAGCCGAACACCGTACTCATCATGTGTTTAGGCGTGTAGTCCATCACCAGGCTCCAGATGTTCGCGGTCCAGGCCTGGTGCGCGCCAATGGCTAGGGAGATGGCGAAGACTGCGAGCCACAGGCTGCTCGAACCGGCGGCCATGACCACGCCGATGATGCAGCAGGCGAACAGGAACATGGACATCAGTCGGGCCTTGATCGGGTTGATCCCGCGACCGATCAGGAACGAAGACAGGATCCCGCCGCCGACGCTGCCGAAGTCAGCCGTGAGGTAGATGATGATCAGCGGAATACCCATCTGGGTCACGTTGATCCCCAGGTTGTATTGCTGATTGAGGAACGGCGGCAGCCAGTACAGGTAGAACCAGAACACCGGCGCGGTGATCGAGTAGGCGAGGGCGAAGGCCCAGGTGCCACGCATGCGCAGGATTCGCGAGAACGGTACGCGGGATTGTTCTGGTTCGACTTCCTTCTGGATGTAGTCCAGTTCCGATTGTTTAACGCTCGGGTGATCTTCCGGGTTGAAGTACTTCAGGCCCCAGAACAGCAACCAGATGCCGCCCAGCGCCGCCATGCACAGGAACGCGGCTTGCCAGCCCCAAGCGTGAAGAATCAGTGGCAGCAGCATCGGTGTGAACATCGCACCGACGTTGGTCCCGGCGTTGAAAATACCGGTGGCCACGGCGCGCTCGCCAGCCGGGAACCACAACCGTGTGGTTTTTACGCAGGCCGGATAGTTGGCGGCTTCGGTCAGACCGAGAATGAACCGGCAGACCATGAAACCCGCCGCCGAAGTGGCCAGGCCATGAGCGCCGGTGGCCAGGCTCCAGAGCAGTACCGCGAAGAAGAACACGCGCTTCACGCCGACCCGGTCGATCAACCGGCCTTGCAGCACGAAACCGACGGCGTAGCCGACCTGGAACCAGAAGTTGATGTTGGCGTAGTCCATCGCCGTCCAGCTCAGTTCCTTGGCCAGGATCGGCTGCATGACGCCCAGGGCGGCGCGGTCGATGTAGTTCAGGGTGGTGGCGAAAAATACCAGCGCCAGCATTCCCCAGCGGGTTTTGCCGACGGCCATGGCGCCGCGGATTTTGTCGCCGATGCCGCCAGTGGCGACGCTTTGGGCCGAAGCCACGCGAGAGCTTTGAGAAGGAAACATGTGTGTGCCATCCGTTCAATGACTGACAAGCGAGGCTTGTCGGGACTTCAAGGGCGCGTGATCAATCGATGGCGACGGGCGCGGGTGAGATTGATCGGCTGAGGTGTTTTCGTCAGGCGACGACAACGTTTTATTCAGCGAGCGGCGCAGTTCGGCCGAGTGGGCGCAAGGTTCGGATGGACACCAGGTCTGGCGTGAGATCGGTGGAGCAAGCAAACAAGGCGTTGAATGAGCGCATGAGCGTGTACCCGTTTTTTGAAATTTTTATGTGGTGTTCAGGGTCTTTGGTAACCGAGTCCATGGGGTCGTGACCGGACTCAATGTGGTGTCGATGGTGCGCAGTGGACGAAAAATCGTCAATTCGCCAACCGCCATTGTGTTCGATAATCGCCCGCAAAACTAACCGGGTAGTACACTTTGAATTGCTGTGCGGATTCGTCAAGCCAATAATTTGCCCAACAAGAATGTCCCCACCACCGGGAGTCGACACATGCAGCGTTCCATTGCCACCGTTTCCTTGAGCGGTACCCTGCCGGAAAAACTAGAAGCCATCGCCGCCGCCGGTTTTGACGGGGTGGAAATTTTCGAGAACGACCTTCTCTACTACGACGGCAGCCCTCGGGAAATCAGGCAGATGTGCGCTGATCTCGGGATTGCGATCACACTGTTCCAACCCTTTCGGGATTTCGAAGGTTGCCGCCGCGATCGCCTGCCGCGCAATCTGGAGCGGGCCGAGCGCAAGTTCGATTTGATGCAAGAGCTGGGCACCGACCTGGTGCTGGTGTGCAGCAACGCCTCGGCCGACTCCATCGGCGATGAGCAGATCCTGGTCGACGACTTGCGCCTGCTCGCCGAACGGGCCGGCGCTCGTGGTTTGCGGATCGGTTACGAAGCGCTGGCCTGGGGCCGCCACGTGAACACGTATCAACAGGTGTGGAACATCGTTCGCCAGGCCGATCATCCGAACCTCGGCGTGTTGCTGGACAGTTTCCATACGCTGTCGCTCAAGGGCGACCCGACGGCGATCGCCGAGATTCCCGGTGACAAGATCTTCTTCGTGCAAATGGCCGATGCACCGATCCTGGCCATGGACGTGCTGGAGTGGAGCCGGCATTTCCGTTGTTTCCCCGGCCAGGGCGAGTTCGATCTGCCGGGGTTCCTCGCGCCGATCATCAAGAGCGGCTATACAGGCCCGCTGTCGCTGGAGATCTTCAACGACGGTTTCCGCGCCGCGCCACCCCGGGCCAACGCCGCCGACGGCTTGCGTTCGTTGCTGTACCTGGAAGAGAAAACCCGCGAGCGTCTGGAGCAGGAAGCCACGCCTGTGGCCAATCGCGACATTCTGTTCGATACCCCAGGCGCCAGCGAATACAACGGCATCGAGTTTCTTGAGTTCGCCGTGGACGAAAGCCTCGGCGCGAAGTTGTCCCATTGGCTGGAGCGACTGGGTTTCGTCAAGGCTGGGCAACACCGTTCCAAGAGTGTCAGCCTGTTGCGTCAGGGCGATATCAACCTGATCCTCAACTCCGAACCTTATTCCTTCGCCCACAGTTTTTTCGAGGCCCATGGGCCATCGCTGTGCGCCACCGCCGTGCGGGTCAAGGACAGCGCCAGTGCGTTGGCCCGAGCCGTGGCTTACAAAGGCCAGCCGTATCGCGGGCTGGTAGGCCCCAATGAGCTGGAACTCGCCGCCGTGCGTGCGCCGGACGGCAGTCTGATTTACCTGGTAGACCAGGACGCCGACGTCTATGGCACCGACTTCAATCTGCAACCGGCGGCCGTGGCCAGCGGTGGCCTCAAGCGCATCGACCACATGGCCATGGCACTGCCCGCCGACAGCCTCGACAGCTGGGTGTTGTTCTATAAAAGCCTGCTGGATTTCGAAGCCGACGATGAAGTGGTGCTGCCCGACCCGTATGGTCTGGTGAAGAGCCGTGCCTTGCGCAGCCGTTGCAGTTCGATCCGCCTGCCGCTGAACATTTCCGAGAATCGCAACACCGCGATCTCACACGCACTGTCGAGTTATCGCGGTTCCGGTGTGCATCACATCGCTTTCGATTGCGACGACATCTTTGCCGAAGTCAGCCGTGCCAAGGAGGCGGGCGTGCCGCTGCTGGATATCCCGCTCAACTACTACGATGACCTCGCCGCGCGCTTCGATTTCGACGACGAGTTCCTCAGCGAGCTGGCGTATTTCAACGTGCTCTACGACCGTGATGCCCAGGGTGGCGAGCTGTTTCACGTGTACACCGAGCCGTTCGAAGGGCGGTTTTTCTTTGAAATCATCCAGCGCAAAAACGGCTATGCGGGGTACGGCGCGGCCAACGTAGCCGTGCGACTGGCGGCCATGGCCAAATCCCGAAGTGGTGGCGTACGTCAGACAAAGTTGTAGGAAAATCGTAAACACGGGTACAAAACCGCTGCCGCGTGGCTTCCTTCACTGTGCGCAGCGGCCCATAATCGCCTACTTGTGCAGTGATGGCCGTGAGCCCGCAATGACAATAATTTCAAAACTCTCCGTAGCGCCCGAAAAGCCAATTGCCGAGCCTCGCAAGAGTCGCAAGAACAACCCGGAAAAAACCCGCGAGAACATCCTTCAAGAGGCCATTGTCGAGTTCGTCCAGCAGGGGCTTTCCGGTGCGCGCGTCGATGCGATCGCCGAGCGCATCCACACCTCCAAACGCATGATCTATTACTACTTCGGCAGTAAGGAACAGCTCTACGTCGAGGTGCTGGAAAAACTCTACGGAGATATCCGCAGCACCGAAAGTCGCTTGCACCTGGCCGAGCTGGCGCCGGTGGAGGCGATTCGGCGGTTGGTGGAATTCACCTTCGACCACCATGATCGCAACGTTGATTTCGTGCGTATCGTCTGCATCGAGAACATTCACAACGCTGAGTATGTGAAGCGCTCCGATGCGATCAAGGCGATGAACAACACCATCCTCGATTCACTGGGCGAGATTTTGCGTCGCGGGGCCGCAGAGGGTGTATTCCGCGCCGGCCTCGATCCGCTGGATGTGCACCTGCTGATCAGTTCGTTTTGCTTCTATCGCGTGTCGAACCGTCATACCTTTGGTGAGATCTTTCAGATCGACTTGCCGGACGAAAGTATCAAGCAGCGTCATCGGGAAATGATCTGCGAGTCGGTGTTGCGGTATCTGCAGGCCTGATTTGCAGGGCCCTTAAAAGATCGCAGCCTCGTTTCACTCGACAGCTCCTACAAGTACCCATACCCCTGTAGGAGCTGTCGAGTGAAACGAGGCTGCGATCTTTTGCATTTCAACCATTCATGCTTTGAAAATGCGCCAGCATCCGCTGGGCATCCGGCACCACGCCGCTGAATAATTCAAACGCCTTCACCGCCTGAAACACCGCCATGTTGCCGCCGTCCAGGGTTCGGCAACCCAGCGCGCGAGCGTTGCGCAGCAGTTCGGTTTCCAGCGGGAAGTAAACGATCTCCGCCACCCACAACTGCGGCCGAAGTAGCTCTACCGGCACTGGCATGCCCGGCAGCTTTTTCATGCCCATGGGCGTGGTATTTACCAGCCCGTCAGCCTGACCCAGCGTGCCTGGCAAGTCGTGACCGGCCACGGCGCGGCCAAAACCGAAATGCTGATTGAGGTTGTCCGCCAAAGACTGAGCCCGGCTGTGATCCACATCGAAAATGCTCAGCAGTTGTACGCCTTCGCTCAATAACGCGTGGGCCACCGCTGCGCCTGCGCCACCGGCGCCCATTTGCACCACTCGTTCACGGGCAACGTCCTGCAGGCCGCGACGAAACCCTTCGGCGAAGCCCAGGCAATCGGTGTTGTGGCCGATGCGTTTCCCGTCCTTCAACACCACCGTGTTCACCGCGCCAATGCCGCGGGCTTCCGGAGACAATTCGTCGAGCAACGGGATGATTGTCTGCTTGCACGGAAAGGTGATGTTCAGCCCGGTGAAATTCATCCGCTCGGCGGCCATCAGCAGGTCGGGCAGGGCGCCGCTGTCGAGTTTCAGCTGATCCAGATCGATCAGTCGATACAGGTAGCGCAGACCCTGCGCATCGCCTTCGTGCTCGTGCAGCGCCGGAGTGCGGGAAGCCTGAATGCCGGCGCCGATCAGCCCGGCCAATACCACGGTGTTCTGTGTCATCACGCTTAACCTTTCAAACGTTGGCTGAAATGCTCCAGCGCCAAACGATAGCCGTGGCTGCCGAAACCGCACATCACCGCCGTGGCGATGGACGAGACAAAGGAGTGATGCCGGAAGGGTTCGCGGGCATGGACGTTGGACAGGTGCACTTCGATCACGGGCAGTTCGCTGGCGACCAGCGCATCGCGAATGGCGACCGAGGTGTGGGTCCAGGCAGCCGGATTGATGACGATCCCGGCGCAGCGGCCACGGGCGGCATGAATCCAGTCGAGCAGTTCGCCTTCATGGTTGGTCTGGCGAAACTCCACCTTCAGGCCGAACTCTTCGGCGGCGCGACCGCACAGCGCTGAAATATCCGCCAGGGTTTCGTGGCCATAAGTCTCCGGTTCACGGGTACCGAGCAGGTTCAGGTTCGGGCCGTTGAGCACCAGAACGATAGGGGACATCGGGTCTCTCCACTTATTATTGTTGGCATTGGCCGAGGGTCTCAGCCTGTGGAGATAAATTGTACTAACTGGTTAATAAGGTCAATTGAAGAGGCGCCGGCCCTGGATTATCTGTGCGGTGATCGAACATTCAGCGCGGAAGACGCTCAACCAGAAAATCGATAAACGCCCTGAGCCGCAACGGCACATGGCGGCTTTGCGGATACAGCAAAGTGAAGGGGCGGGAGCGCCCGCCATAGGGCTTGAGCACTTCCACCAGCGAGCCATCCGCCAGTTCGTTTTCGACGATGAAGCGATAGGTTTGAAACAGCCCGGCGCCGTGTTTCGCCAGCGTCACGCCGCCCAATACATCATCGGAACAGCAGTAATTACCTTCGGCCAAAATCTCCAGCGGCACGCCGTTATCGTTGAACAGCCAGGCAATCCGCCGCCCGCTGCTGGGTAGCTCGAACTGGATGCATTCGTGGTGCGCCAGGTCGTCCAGGGTTTGTGGCATGCCGGCACGCTTCAGATAGTCAGGGCTGGCGATCATCACCAGCGCGGCGTCTTCCAGTGGCCGGGCAATCAGTCCGGAGTCGGGAATCGCCCGCACACGGATGGCCATGTCATAGCCTTCGCCGACGAAATCGATGTTGCGATTGCTGATGTGCACCTCGACTTTCACGGCGGGAAAACGCGCCCGGAACGCCGGCAGCAGCGGCAGGATGCGGTGGTGGGCATAGGTGGTGGGAATGCTGATACGCAAGGTGCCGGAGGGTTCCTGCTGTTGACCCATGACTTCGCGCTGAGCCTCGACCAGTTGCGCAAGGGCCAGGCGACACTCCTCAAAATAGCGCCGGCCACTGTCGGTCAGCTTGACGCTGCGGGTGGTACGCGCGAACAGCCGCACACCCAGACGTTCTTCCATCCGCGACACCGAGCGGCTGACCGCGGCCGGGGTCACACCCGCCACCAGGGCCGCGGCGGTAAAGCTGCCCGCTTCGGCGGCCAGGCAAAACAGTTCGATGCTGCCGAGCTGAAGATCGTCGAAATGTCGCTGCATGATTGATTACACCAAGAATCAAATGGGATGCCTGAGGTGGTATTTATCAAATGCAGGCGTACAAATACAGGATTCGTTTCAACCACCAGCGCCGTTGAGTTCATCACCGGCCAGATATTGGCAGTGAAAGGATTGCTTACTCTTTTTTGCCCTGATTGGCAGGGGACGGTCGACCTGAAACGCTAGGCTCAAACGTGGTCAGCTGATCGAACGGTTAGCGCCAGTTATCGGGTTTTTCAAGGAATGGCGAATCTTCGGATTCTATAACCTAACGGATGGGTTAGCATGAATGTATGCCGCTACAAGGGATTGTCACTGGTAGTCATGTTGCGTGACGAGCATTGCCCACCACACGTTCACGTCGATGGAGGCACATGGAGCGCACGCTTTCGGTTCAGCTTCTGGCACAACGGCGTAGAGCTCTGGGATGTCATTCCTCATTCGCATCGACCTCCTCTGGCCATGCTGGAGGGGTTACGCCAGGCGCTCAGGCAACCTGCCCATTTGCGGCGAGCCCGTGGCATCTGGTGGAGCAAATTGCAGACGGCCTGCCTCGACAATCAGTTATGGGATTGGCAGGGCAATGAAGTGGTCGTGATGAAGAGGGTTGCCAGCACGACTTACATGATTGGTTCGGCTCGCTATGAGCCTGAAGGAAACAAGACCTTATTGACGCTGATGGGAGCACCGGAGGGCGTGGAGATCGAATTATGAAAACGATAAGTGCAAAAATGCAGGTAGATCACCCTGTGACCGAAGGCGTTTTGGACGAAGCGATCGAGAGTGGCGAGTTACGCCGTCGCAGTGGATTGAATGCAACGACGGTGATCTTTCTCGATCCATGTCTCGCCGTCGGTTTCGAGGATGGCAGCGGTGTGTTGTTGCCAGTGAAAAACTATCCAGAGTTCGATGGTTTTGAGACCGAGGATTTCGCCGGTTTGAAAATCGGTTTCGCCGGAGCCGCGCTTTGCCATGAAGGCAAGGACCTGCAGGTGTCCATCGCCGGTTTGATTTCGGCGAGCAAACCGCTGATGGATATGGCGGCCTCGGTGATCGCCTCGCGCAATGGTCGTCAGAGCAGCGCCGCCAAAGCCGAGGCAGCTCGGGCCAACGGCAAGAAGGGCGGTCGCCCACGCAAGGTCGATACGGCTCTTTGATCGCCCACAAAAAAGCCGTCCCAGGGACGGCTGATTTGTAGGGGGAAGCAATCAACGACGGGTCAACAACACTCCGGATTCCATGTGATGGGTCCACGGGAACTGGTCGAACATCGCGCATTGAGTAATGCGGTGAGTGTCGTTCAGTTGGGCGATGTTGGCCGCGAGGGTTTCCGGGTTGCAGGAAATGTAGAGGATGTTGTCGAAGCGCCGGGTCAGTTCGCAAGTATCCGGGTCCATGCCGGCGCGGGGCGGATCGACGAACACGCTACCGAACTCGTAGCTCTTGAGGTCGATGCCGTGCAGGCGACGGAACGGGCGAACTTCGTTCAGGGCTTCGGTCAATTCTTCGGCAGACAAACGCACCAGCGTGACGTTATCCACCGCGTTTTCGCTCAGGTTGCTGAGCGCTGCGTTGACCGAGGTCTTGCTGATTTCGGTGGCCAGCACTTTGCGCACGCGCGTAGCGAGCGGCAAAGTGAAGTTGCCGTTGCCGCAATACAGCTCCAGCAAGTCGTCGGAACGATCGCCAAGGGCGTCATACGCCCAGTTGAGCATCTTCTGGTTCACCGTGCCGTTGGGTTGGGTGAACGCGCCTTCCGGCTGGCGATAGCTGAAGGTGCGGCCGCCGACTTCAAGTTGCTCGACCACGTAATCGTGACCGATCACTTCGCGTTTGCCCTTCGAGCGACCGATGATGCTGACGTTCAGGTCGGCTGCCAGCTTCGACGCCGCCGCGTGCCAGTGCTCGTCCAGCGGGCGGTGGTAGCACAGGGTGATCATCGCATCGCCGGCCAGCGTGGTCAGGAACTCCACTTGGAACAGTTTGTGGCTCAGGGCTGCACTCGCTTGCCACGCCGCCTTGAGCTGCGGCATCAACTGGTTGATGCGCAGGCTTGCGATCGGGAACTCTTCGATCAGGATCGGCGTGCGTTTGTCTTCCTGGGAAAACATTGCGTAGTGGCGCTCGCCGGCTTCACGCCACAGGCGGAATTCGGCACGCAGGCGGAAGTTTTTCAGCGGCGAATCGAACACCGCAGGCTCGGGCGCACCGAACGGGGCCAGCAGATCACGCAGGCGCGTGACCTTTTCTTCGAGCTGAACGGCGTAGGCCTGGGAATCAAAAGTCATGCGTTGAACCAACCTAACTTGATCACGAACAGAATCGACAAAACCACCAACGCCGAGTTCAGCTCACGGCCACGGCCGGACAGCAACTTGATGGCGGTCCAGGAAATGAATCCGAACGCGATGCCGTTGGCGATGGAGTAAGTGAATGGCATAGCCAGCGCGGTGACTACCACTGGCGCGGCAACGGTGATGTCGTCCCAGTCTATTTCCGCCAGCCCCGAGGTCATCAATACGGCGACGAACAGCAAGGCAGGTGCGGTGGCGAAGGCCGGTACGCTGGCGGCCAGTGGTGCGAAGAACAGCGCCAGCAGGAACAGAATCGCCACCACGACGGCGGTCAGGCCGGTGCGGCCACCGGCACTCACGCCGGCTGCGGATTCGATATAGCTGGTGGTAGTCGAGGTGCCCAGCAACGAGCCGGCCATGGCCGCGGTGCTGTCGGCGATCAGGGCACGACCCATTTTCGGCATGTGGCCGTCCTTGCCCATCAGGCCGGCGCGCTTGGCGACGCCGATCAGGGTGCCGGAGTTGTCGAACAGATCGACAAAGAGGAACGCGAAGATCACGCTGACCAGACCGATGTCCAGTGCGCCTTTGATGTCCAGTTGCAGGAAGGTCGGTGCCAGCGACGGTGGCATCGACATCACGCCGCCGAACGGGCTGAAGCCCAGCAGGATGGAAACGATGGTCACCGACAGAATGCCGATCAGCACCGCACCGCGCACTTTCAGGGCCTCCAGGGCAACGATCAGGGCAAAGCCCAGGGTTGCGAGGATCGGCGCCGGTTGCTTCAGGTCGCCGAGGCCGACCATGGTCGCCGGGTTGCTGACGACGATGCCAGCGTTGTGCAGGGCGATCAGTGCCAGGAACAGGCCGATGCCGGCGGCAATCGCCGAACGTAGCGCCAACGGGATGCTGTTGATGATCCATTCACGGATGCGGAAAATCGACAGCAGGAAAAACATCACCGCCGAGAGGAATACCGCACCCAGCGCCACTTGCCAGGTGTGGCCCATGTGCAGGACCACGGTGTAGGTGAAGAAGGCGTTCAGGCCCATGCCCGGTGCCAGGGCGATCGGGTAGTTGGCGATCAGGCCCATGGTCGTCGAGCCGATGGCGGCTGCCAGGCAGGTGGCGACAAACACCGCGCCTTTGTCCATGCCGGTCTCGCCGAGGATGCTCGGGTTGACGAACAGAATGTAGGCCATGGCCAAAAAGGTCGTGACGCCCGCCAGAATCTCGGTCCGCACGTTGGTGTTGTGTGCCTTGAGTTGAAACAGCCTTTCCAGCATGTCTGCTCCCCGTGGCGCGCCCGGCGCCGTGAATGTATCGACCTCAACAGCAAAGCACAGACCGCCGTAGGCGCCTGGGAATTTTCTGTGGGTCGGAAAAAGCCGCGCATCATACCAGCAGCGTGGAGCCATGGCTGCTTATGGCTGCGATCGTCGTCGATGTTTTGCCAAAAAGGGAAGTGCGCCATACTGCGCGCTGTTTTTTTAGGGCAGGGAAGGGCGGAATATGAAGTACATGAGCACGCGCGTGGTTGCCGCATTCACGATGTTGATCGCGTTGTTCCTGGGTGCCCAAACCGCCTCGGCAGCGACGGCCCCACCACTGAGTCAGGTCAAGGTGCTCAAGGTCGAGTCGCCCAATTGTGGCTTTGAAGATATTGCGGACAAGCAGGAGCAGACCCGTTGCGATCATCAGGGGCCGAACATCAAGGTGTACGTACTGGAAGTCGGTTACGGTCGCGAAGCCCATGTTGCCCTGGACGGTTTCGAAGTGGATGGCACCCGGACCCCTGTCTGTGCTTTTGATACCGGCAACCTGACCGAGTGCTCAGCCGGGAAAAAAACTGTCGGCTATCTGTACATCTTTAACCTGGCAGGCAAGCAGGACGGCATCTTCACATTCAGCAACACCTCCATCAACGCGCCGGGCAACACGATGTCGACGCAGCTTTACATCAAGTAACGGCCAGGCTCGAACAAGGGGCAGGAAAGCTGACTACGCTTTAAAGATCATTCTCTGGACTGCGCCCATGACCTTTAGAGCCCTGATTACCCTCGCCGAGGGCATCGACGATCTGCAAACCGTGACCCTGATCGATGTTCTGCGCCGCGCCAAGGTTGAAGTGGTGGTGGCCAGTATCGAGTCGCGGCGCATGCTGACCTGCGCTCGCGGCACCCGCCTGACCGCTGATGCGATGCTGGTCGATTTGCTGGCCCAACCCTTCGACTTGATCGTTTTGCCCGGCGGCGCCGTGGGGGCGCAGCATTTGGCGGCCCACCAACCCCTGCAACAATTGATCAAGGACCAGGTCGCCGCCGGGCGCTTGTTCGCCGGCATTGCCGAAGCGCCGGCGCTGGCGCTGCAGACTTTTGGCGTGCTGCGTCAGCGGCGCATGACGTGCCTGCCTTCCGTCAGCCATCAATTGTCGGGCTGCAACTTCGTCGATCAACCGGTGGTGGTCGATGGCAACTGCATCACCGCCCAGGGTTCGGGCGCCGCGCTGGAGTTTGCGCTGACGCTGGTGGAGCAACTCTGCGGCAAAACCACGCGGTCGGCGGTGGCGGGGGAATTGCTGGTGTAGAAGACTGCTTCAGGCCCTGACCTCTTCCACCGGCACATGCATGCGGTCGCGGTTGGCCAGGGTCGGGAACAGTTTGACCCAGACCCCGGTCACCATCAGTGTGCCGATGCCGCCCATCACCACGGCCGGTACGGTGCCGAACCAGTGGGCCGTCAAGCCAGACTCGAATTCGCCGAGCTGATTCGAAGCACCGATGAACAAGCCATTCACGGCACTGACCCGGCCGCGCATCTCGTCCGGAGTTTCCAGCTGCACGAACGAGGCGCGGATCACCATGCTGATCATGTCTGCCGCGCCTAAAACCACCAACACAGCGAGAGAGAACCAGAACGAAGTCGACAGGCCGAAAGCGATGGTTGCCACGCCGAATACACCCACGGCGGTAAACATCACCCGTCCGACGTTGCGTTCCACGGCAAATCGCGCCAGAAACAGCGACATCAGCAGTGCGCCCACCGCCGGGGCCGAACGCAGCAGGCCCAGACCCCAAGGACCGGTCAGCAGAATATCTTTGGCGAACACCGGCAGCAGCGCAGTCGCGCCACCCAGCAAGACGGCAAACAGATCCAGGGAAATCGCCCCGAGAATATCCGGACGGCTGCGAATGAAGCGGATGCCTGCGAGCAGCGAATCCAGGGTTGCCTTGCCCTTGTTCAACGGTGTCTGCCGAGCCGGTAGGTTAAGCATCAGCGCACAGGCGATGAGGTAGAGGATCACCGTCGGGCCATACACCCAGACGCTGCCGAAGGCGTAAAGCAAACCGCCCAGCGCCGGGGCAACGATGGTGGCCGACTGCTGCGCAGATTGCGCGGCAGCAACCGCGCGCGGGAATAAGGCACTGGGCACGATGCTCGGCAGCAAGGCCTGGGTGGTTGGCATCTCGAAGGAGCGGGCGGCGCCGAGCAGGAATGCGAGGATGAAGATCATCTCCCGGGTGACATGGTCAGTCGCGCTGCCGATGGCCAGCGACAGGGCGATCAGCGCTTGCACGGACTGACAGATCGCCGCGACCTTGCGCCGGTCATAGCGATCCGCCACATGCCCGGTGTGCAGCATGAACAACACCCGCGGGGCAAATTCCACCAGACCCACCAGACCCAGATCGAGCACGTTGCCGGTCAGTTGATACAGATTCCAGCCGATGGCCACGGTCAGCATTTGAAAACCGCTGGCGGTAAATACCCGAGCCAGCCAGAACGCAATAAAAGGGCGGTGATGACGTAACAGCAGGGGCGCTTGGCTGGGCATCTGAAGGCAAGTCTGGGTGAGGGGAAGGGCGAGATTATCACCAACCTGTAACCAGGAGTTGCGAGCACGGAAAATTTAGTTAGCTAGACACCGATCTCTCAGAACATACAAATTCCCTGTGGCGAAGGAGCTTGCTCCCGCTGGGATGCGAAGCAGCCCCGAACCTGCTACCCCACACCACAGGCACATCGCGTTACCCGATTTTACGACTGCTGCGCAGCCGAGCGGGAGCAAGCTCCCTCGCCACAGGGAATGCATTGCAACGCATGACCAAACCCGTGAGGCAACCTGTCACGCGGCAATAGACCACACCGTCCATCGGTAAAAATGCGACTACTCTTTCAACGTTGCTTGATCCAGATCAAGACCCTTCGTGGAAATGATCCGGAGGCCAGATGGCCAGATTCCCTACGTTGTGATGATGGTAGAAAAAGAACGAGTTCAAATTCGCCACACTCCATAACCGTGGGGGCAGTGGGTGCAGGCCGCGAGCCTTCAGCCAGTATTACCTGACAGAGGAAGACTTATGTTCGGTTTGGAGGCGCTTGATCTCGCCCGGATTCAGTTCGCGTTCACCATTTCGTTCCACATCCTGTTCCCGGCCATCACCATTGGCCTGGCGAGTTACCTGGCGGTACTCGAAGGCCTGTGGCTGAAGACGCACAACGACACCTACCGCGATCTGTACCATTTCTGGTCGAAGATCTTTGCCGTCAACTTCGGCATGGGCGTGGTGTCCGGCCTGGTCATGGCCTATCAGTTCGGCACCAACTGGAGCCGCTTCTCGGATTTCGCCGGTTCCGTGACCGGGCCGTTGCTGACCTACGAGGTACTCACTGCGTTCTTCCTCGAAGCCGGCTTCCTCGGCGTCATGCTGTTCGGCTGGAACAGGGTCGGGCGCAAGCTGCACTTCTTCGCCACCGTCATGGTCGCCATCGGTACCCTGATCTCGACCTTCTGGATTCTCGCCTCCAACAGCTGGATGCAGACCCCGCAGGGCTACGAAATCGTCAACGGCCAAGTCATTCCAGTGGACTGGCTGGCGATCATTTTCAACCCGTCGTTCCCTTACCGCCTGATGCACATGGCCACGGCGGCGTTCGTCGCTACCGCCTTCTTCGTCGGTTCGTCGGCGGCCTGGCATTTGCTGCGCGGCAAGGACAACCCGGCCATCCGCACCATGCTCTCGATGGCCATGTGGATGGCACTGATCGTGGCGCCGATTCAAGCCGTCATCGGTGACTTCCACGGCCTCAATACCCTCGAGCACCAGCCGGCGAAAATCGCTGCGATTGAAGGTCACTGGGAAAATGTCGGCGATGAGCCGACCCCGTTGATCCTGTTCGGCTGGCCGGACATGAAAGCCGAAAAGACCAAATTCGCGGTCGAGATTCCGTACCTGGGCAGCTTGATCCTGACCCACACCCTGGACAAACAGGTGCCGGCGCTCAAGGAGTTCCCGCCTGAAGACCGGCCGAATTCGACCATCGTGTTCTGGTCGTTCCGGGTCATGGTCGGCCTGGGTTTCCTGATGATCTTCACCGGTTTGTGGAGCCTGTGGCTGCGCAAGCGCGACACGCTGTATACCTCGCGTCCGTTCCTGTATCTGGCACTGTGGATGGGCCCATCCGGCCTGATCGCGATTCTCGCTGGCTGGTTCACCACTGAAATCGGCCGTCAGCCGTGGGTGGTCTACGGCTTGATGCGCACGGCGGATGCGTCCTCCGGGCACAGCTTCGTGCAGATGAGCATCACCTTGATCATGTTCGTCGTGGTGTATTTCGCGCTGTTTGGTGCCGGTCTTGGCTACATGATGCGCCTGGTGCGCAAAGGGCCGAAGATCGACGAAGGCAAGGAAACCAACGAAGGCGGTCCTGGCCAGAAGCGCACGCCGGCCCGTCCGCTGTCCGCCGCCGACGACAACGGTGACGGCGATCACAACCACAGCCTGACCAAGGAGATTTGAATCATGGGTATTGATCTTCCGCTGATCTGGGCCGTGATCATCATCTTCGGCATCATGATGTACGTGGTCATGGACGGCTTCGACCTGGGGATCGGGATTCTTTTTCCGTTCATCAAGGGCAAGACCGACCGTGACGTGATGATGAACACCGTCGCCCCGGTCTGGGACGGCAACGAAACCTGGTTGGTATTGGGCGGCGCGGCATTGTTCGGCGCCTTCCCGCTGGCCTATTCGGTGGTGCTCTCGGCGTTATACCTGCCGCTGATTTTCATGCTGATCGGGCTGATTTTCCGTGGCGTGGCCTTCGAGTTTCGCTTCAAGGCCAAGGACGCCAAGCGCCACTTGTGGGACAAGGCATTCATCGGTGGTTCGATCGCCGCGACCTTCTTCCAGGGCGTGGCATTGGGTGCGTTCATCGATGGGCTGCCGGTGGTCAATCGTCAGTTTGCCGGTGGTTCACTCGACTGGCTGACGCCGTTCACGATGTTCTGTGGCGCGGCGCTGGTCGTGGCTTATGCGCTGCTCGGTTGCACCTGGCTGATCATGAAGACCGAAGGCAAGCTGCAGGAGCAGATGCATGACCTGGCGCGACCATTGGCCTTCGTGTTGCTGGCGGTGATTGGCATCGTCAGCGTCTGGACGCCGTTGGCCCACGCCGAGATCGCCGCACGCTGGTTCACCCTGCCTAATCTGTTCTGGTTCCTGCCGGTGCCGATTCTGGTGCTGGTAACCCTGTACGGTCTGATTCGCGCGGTGGCTCGCAATGCGCATTACACGCCATTCCTGTTGACCCTGGTGCTGATCTTCCTCGGCTACAGCGGTCTGGGTATCAGCCTGTGGCCGAACATCGTGCCGCCGTCGATCTCGATCTGGGACGCTGCCGCACCGCCGCAGAGCCAGGGCTTCATGCTGGTGGGCACGCTGTTCATCATCCCGTTCATCCTGGGTTACACCTTCTGGAGCTACTACGTGTTCCGCGGCAAGGTCACCCATGAAGACGGTTACCACTAGCCCATACGAATACGGCGCAAGGTTGATACCTGCGCCGTTGCAGAGGAGAACGCGATGATGGCTGGCAAACCTGATTTGCAGGAAATCGAAGCCGCAGAGAAAAAGCCGCTTTGGCAACGACTCGGCTGGCTGGCGTTGATCTGGGCCGGCAGCGTTGGGGCACTGTTCATCGTGGCCACGCTGATGCGCATGTTCATGAATGCCGCGGGCCTGAGCACCCACTGAAATTCCCATCCCGTTGCCTTGCGGCACGGATTTTTAACCCTCCTGCGACGGAGGGTTTTTTTGCCTGCTTTTATTTGCGTGCCTTGAGAATCACGAACTTGGGAGTAGCGGCTACTTGTTCGACGCCGCGGAACAGCCGCGCAAGCTTGCTGTGATAGCCCAGATGACGGTTGCCGACGATGTACAGCGCGCCGCCCACCACCAGCGCTTCGCGCGCCTGCTGGAACATCCGCCAGGCCAGGAAATCGCCGACCACTTGTTGTTGGTGGAATGGCGGATTGCACAGCACCACGTCGAGGGATTGGGGTTCCTGCCCCGCCAACCCATCGCCGGCACGCACGATCACGTCACGGTCACCCAGCGCCGCGCGCCAGTTTTCAGCGGCCGATTGCACGGCCATGAATGACTCGTCCACCAATGTGTAATGGGCCTCGGGGTTTTGCAGGGCGCTGGCGATCGCCAGCACGCCGTTGCCACACCCCAGATCGGCGACCCGCGCTGTGCCGAGGTTGTTCGGCAAGTGCGGCAGAAAGGCTCGTGTGCCGATATCCAGCCCTTCGCGACAGAACACGTTGGCGTGATTGAGCAGTTCGATTGCAGGCGTGTCGAGTCGATAGCGCGTCGGGTATGGAGAGACAGCGGGGGCTTTGGCTTCGGGCGTGGCGATCAGCAGCCGAGCCTTCTTCACGGCCAGCGAGGCTTGCACCGGGCCGATGTAGCGCTCCAGCAGATCGCCCGCGGCACGTGGCAGGTGCTTGACCATCGCGGCGGCAATCACTTGAGCACCGGGAGCCAATTGACCCTGTAGCCGGATCAGTTGCTCTTCCAGCAAGGCCAGGGTTTTCGGTACCCGGATCAATACTCGGTCAAACGGCCCGACGAACGCTTCGCTGGCTGGTACGCTCGGCACCGCATCAAACGCCTGGCCATTGCGCATGAGGTTTTTTTCGAGCCCCTGAAAGGCCAGAAATGAATCGCCGCTGCTGGTCACTCGGACCTTGCCCGCAAGGCTAACGGCCAATGCGCCGAAGCTGTCGTTGAGCACCAGTACGCGAGTATCTGCCATCGGTTGTTGCCCGGCCAGATGATTGAGCAGGTATTCGTCTGCGGCATCAAACGCTTGCAGTGGTTCGTTCTGCTGTTCTGGCTGGCGGATCAGGTCGAGTTGGGCGAAAGAAGTTTCGAGCAGAGGCATGAGGCGGAGGGCTCTGGGTAGTCAGCGGAGATAATCAACGAGTGGCCGCCGGACGTTGTAGCGGGCGGAGCCATCCGAGCGGACTGCGTCGTGGACGCTTCACACGACATCACTCGGGATGGAGCGCAGATGGTACGTTTTTTTGGTCTGGATTACTTGCAGGGATTACCTGATTCGAACAGTTTCAGATGACGCCAGCTTTCGCTGCCCTGATCACCGCCGCGATCTTGTTATTGACGCCAAGTTTGTGGATGGCGTTCTTTATATGGAAACGCACAGTGCTTTCGCTCACGCAGAGGATGATTGCGATCTCGCAGGCCGTCTTGCCGACGGCTGAGTATTTCAGCACCTCGATTTCTCTGCATGACAAACTCGTTGTGGGCGGCTTTAGCGAGGAGGCCGGCAGGTCTTTCGCGATAATCCCGTGCAGGTGACGGTTGATAAACATCGCGTAGCCCAGATTTTTGTACAGTTCATACGCGGTAATCGGGCAATGGGTTCTGGCCACGCTCAGGATGCTGCAAAGCCCATTCTTATCATGAACGGATTGGGACCAACCGTAGTGCAACCCCTGGTTTTTTTGCGCTTGCCACAGCCGTGGTGTTTTTGAATAGCACTCTTCTTGCCAGAGAATCGGTACTTCGGAGCCGCAGCAGTGGGCTAGTATTGGATCAACCGTATCGTAATGCTCGTTTTGATATTTCGTGTTCCATTCGCTAGGGTAATTATTCAGGATTATCTTATGGCGGTGTGTCCCTGTTGTTGGGGATGTTATTGAAAATGCACAAAAATTAAAGCCCATATTTTTAACGAGGTTAAGCGATATCTCGTACGCGGTCTCTATTTTTTGAGCGCAAGAAAGCTGTGTTAGCTGTGACTCCTTCCACACTTTCATTTGGTAACTCCATGCGGAATTTCTTGGGGGGGTGCCGATTGGATCCAAGATCCGGCACGTCCCAGAGTGTAGGAGAATTCTTACAAGCATGCTGAACTATTTTGCTCTTGAAAAATCCTGTAGCTGCATAACTAGTTCTTAGCGTTGTTTTAGGGTTATACAAAATTAACACTCCGGTACTAGTTCTTTATTGCACTGCCCAAGTCTCTGCACGAATAACACTACAAACCATCGGTGTTTACGTCGTCTGCTTTGGGGGACACTGGTGTCATCTGTTGATCGGAGCGGCCCATGACTGCCAGTGTTGAAAAATTCACTCGTCAGACCTTGCTTGAGGTCCGGCCGTTGACTCCGAACCTGTTCACCCTGCGTACCACCAGGGATGCGGGCTTTCGTTTCCGAGCGGGGCAGTTCGCCCGGCTGGGTGTCACCAAGACAGACGGCAGCACGGTATGGCGGGCTTATTCCATGGTCTCTTCGCCCTATGACGAGTTCCTTGAGTTCTTCTCTATTGTTGTGCCGGGAGGGGAATTCACCAGTGAGCTGAGTCGGCTGGAAGCTGGCGATACGCTGCTGGTCGACCGTCAGGCCTTCGGTTATCTGACGCTGGATCGCTTCGTCGATGGCCGTGATCTCTGGTTGTTATCCACAGGCACGGGCGTGGCGCCGTTTCTGTCGATCCTGCAGGACTTCGAAGTTTGGGAGAAATTCGAACGAATCATCCTGGTCTACAGCGTGCGCGAAGCGCGGGAGCTGGCGTACCAGGCATTGATTGCGGAGCTGGCGCAGCGTGACTACCTGGCCGAGTACGCGCACAAACTGCAATTCATTCCCACCGTCACCCGCGAACAGCATCCGGGTGCCTTGAACGGGCGGATCACCAGCCTCATCGAGAATGGCGAACTGGAACAGACGGCCGGTGTAGCGCTGACAGCCGAGCATTCGCGGGTGATGCTCTGCGGTAACCCACAGATGATCGATGAGACGCGCAAGCTGCTGAAACAACGGGACATGCACTTGAGCCTCAGTCGCCGACCTGGCCAAGTGGCGGTGGAAACCTACTGGTAAACGAACGGCGCCCCGAAGGCGCCGTTTCTCTGGGCAATCAGCGATCAGGGCCGATTGTTCTGAGCCTTGAGCAGATCGCGGATCTCGCTCAGCAATTCTTCTTCCTTGGTCGGAACCGGCGGCAGGGTTGGCGCAACGGCCTCTTCGCGCTTCAGGCGGTTGATGGCCTTGACGCCCATGAAGATCGCGAAGGCGACAATGATGAAGTCGATCATGCTCTGGATGAACTTGCCATACGCCAGCACCACTGCCGGGACATTACCGTTAGCGGCCTTGAGCGTGATGGCCAGATCACTGAAGTCCACCCCACCGATCAGCAAGCCGATTGGCGGCATCACCACGTCGCCGACAAATGACGTAACGATTTTGCCGAAGGCAGCGCCGATGATGATACCGACGGCCATGTCGACCACATTACCTTTGACCGCGAAGGCCTTGAACTCACTTATCACGCCCATAGGTTATTTCCTTGTTACAGATGAGGTTGGTGAACGCAGTGTAAATCAGCAAAGCGCCCCTTGCTTGAAACGCCTTCTTACAATGCCCGTGTCTATCGACACAACTTCCGGTTATTAGTTTACAAAATTCCACTCTTCGCGCGCGTCTACCCGCTCTAGACCGGGCTTTCCAGAACCTTTTCGCTATCGGCCCGGTACGGGATTTCTATTTATGTTTTGGCCTTTGAGTCACTAGCCTCTGCGGTGCGCACCAGGATGCGCTTAATAAAACCAGAGGAAACTTCCATGACAACTCCCCTTGGCCTCGGGGCTTTTCCCCTCCGTCGTACCTTCGGCGTTCTGAGCGTCAGCCTGCTGTCCTTCTCCATCAACGCTGCGACGTTGACCCGTGATAATGGTGCCGCTGTCGGCGATAACCAGAATTCGCAAACCGCCGGCGCGACCGGGCCGGTGCTGTTGCAAGACGTACAGTTGATTCAGAAGCTCCAGCGTTTCGACCGTGAACGCATTCCTGAGCGTGTGGTGCATGCCCGTGGCACTGGCGCCCATGGCACGTTCACCGTGACTGACGACCTCAGTGACTTGACCAAGGCCAAGGTATTCGCCGGCGGCCAGAGCACGCCGGTATTTGTGCGTTTCTCCGCGGTGGTCCATGGCAACCACTCCCCGGAAACCCTGCGTGACCCGCGGGGGTTCGCCACCAAGTTCTACACCGCCGACGGTAACTGGGACCTGGTCGGCAACAATTTCCCGACCTTCTTCATTCGGGACGCCATCAAGTTTCCGGACATGGTCCATGCCTTCAAGCCGGACCCGCGCACCAATCTTGACGATGACTCCCGTCGTTTCGATTTCTTCTCTCATGTTCCGGAAGCCACTCGCACCTTGACCGAGTTGTATTCCAACTCCGGCACCCCGGCCAGTTATCGGGAGATGGACGGCAACAGTGTGCATGCCTACAAGTTGGTTAACGCCCAGGGCGAAGTTCACTATGTAAAGTTTCACTGGAAAAGTTTGCAGGGAATAAAAAATCTCACTCCTAAAGAAGTCGCCAATGTTCAAGGTCAAGATTACAGTCATATGACCAACGACTTGGTTGCTCATATCAACAAGGGGGACTTTCCGAAGTGGGACTTGTACGTCCAGGTTCTAAATCCTCAAGATTTGTCCAAGTTTGATTTCGATCCATTGGACGCCACCAAGATCTGGCCCGGTGTTCCTGAGCGAAAAGTTGGACAGATGGTATTGAACCGTAATCCGGCGAATGTATTCCAGGAAACCGAACAAGTGGCGATGGCACCGGCCAACTTGGTTCCGGGTATCGAGCCTTCGGAAGATCGCTTATTGCAGGGGCGAGTGTTCTCGTATGCCGATACCCAACTGTATCGCCTGGGGGCCAATGCACTGCAGTTGCCGATCAACGCACCGAAAGTCGCCGTGAACAACGGTAATCAGGATGGTGCGATGAACATCGGCGCCAGCAGCACGGGGGTGAATTACCAGCCGAGCCGTCTGCTGTCCCGTGAGGAGCCGCAAACCGCGCGTTACAGCCAGTCGACCCTGTCGGGCAGCACGCAGCAGGCGAAGATTCAACGTGAGCAGAACTTCAAGCAGGCCGGTGATCTGTATCGCTCGTTCAACCAGAAGGAACGTCAGGACCTGATCGACAGCTTCGGCGGCTCCCTGGCCACCACCGATGACGAGAGCAAGCACATCATTCTGTCCTTCCTGTACAAGGCCGACCCGGAATACGGGACAGGCGTAACCAAAGTGGCCAAGGGTGATCTGGCCCGGGTCAAGGCGTTGGCGGCCAAACTGGTCGACTGATCTATCTGCCTGAAGCGGGGCCTCGTACGAGGTCCCGTCTGACCAAGGAGTCCCGTCATGCGTGTTTATCTGTCTGTGTTTTTGGCGTGCGTGTCGTTCGGTGTATTCGCCGGTCCTGACGCGCAAGTCTCGAAGGACCCCGAGGCGCTGAAAGCGCAATTACAGGATTACTATTTCGATGCCGCCCGAAGGGGGGATGTGCCGATGCTCGAGACTTTCATCGAGGCCGGCTATTCCCTCGACACCCGCGACAGCAAGGGTTACACCGCGTTGATACTGGCCGCCTATCACGGTCAGGGGGCTGCCGTGGAGCGCTTGTTGGCGGCCGGGGCGGACGCCTGCGCTCAGGACCAACGCGGCAATACCGCGCTGATGGGCGCGATTTTCAAAGGCGAAGTGCAGATCGCTCGAACCCTGCTGGCCGCCAATTGCAGCCCCGACCAACGCAACGGCGCCGGGCAGACTGCCGCAATGTATGCCGGGTTGTTCAAGCGCGTCGAGTTGCTTGACGCGCTCAAGGCCAAAGGGGCGGACCTGAACGCCGAGGATCCGTTGGGCAACAGTGCCGCGCGTCTGGCCAGCGGTGAAATCCGTACGGCGGCGCCGCGCTGATCCGCGTCAGCTGAGCTATCATCGCGGTTTTTGCCGGGAGTTCAGATGGCCAAGGCCAAGCGCATGTACGGCTGCACCGAGTGTGGCTCAACCTTCCCCAAGTGGGCCGGCCAGTGCGGCGAATGCGGGGCCTGGAACACGCTGACCGAAACCATGGTGGAGAGTGGCGGCGCCGCGGCCCCCAGCGGTCGCACCGGTTGGACCGGCCAGCAGGCACAGATCAAGACCCTGGCCGAAGTCAGCGTCGAAGAAATTCCGCGTTTTTCCACGGCGTCCAGTGAGCTCGATCGAGTTTTGGGTGGGGGCCTGGTGGATGGCTCGGTGGTGTTGATCGGTGGTGACCCCGGCATCGGCAAGTCGACGATTCTGTTGCAAACCTTGTGCAACCTCGCCAAGAGCATGCCGGCGCTGTATGTCACCGGCGAAGAGTCCCAGCAACAAGTGGCCATGCGTGCCCGGCGGCTGGGCTTGCCTCAGGATCAACTGCGGGTGATGACTGAAACCTGTATTGAAACCATCATTGCCACCGCCCGGCAGGAAAAGCCCAAGGTGATGGTGATCGACTCGATTCAGACGATCTTCACCGAGCAACTGCAGTCGGCACCGGGGGGCGTCTCCCAGGTGCGCGAAAGTGCGGCATTGCTGGTGCGTTACGCCAAGCAAAGCGGCACGGCGATTTTCCTCGTGGGCCATGTCACTAAAGAAGGTGCGCTGGCCGGCCCCCGAGTGCTGGAGCACATGGTCGACACCGTTCTGTATTTTGAAGGCGAATCCGATGGGCGCCTGCGTTTGCTGCGGGCGGTGAAAAACCGGTTCGGCGCGGTGAATGAACTGGGCGTGTTCGGCATGACCGACAAAGGACTGAAAGAAGTCTCCAACCCTTCGGCGATTTTCCTGACACGCGCTCAGGAAGAAGTCCCGGGCAGTGTGGTCATGGCCACCTGGGAAGGCACCCGGCCGATGCTGGTGGAAGTCCAGGCGCTGGTAGATGACAGCCACCTGGCCAACCCGCGCCGGGTGACGCTCGGTCTGGATCAGAATCGCCTGGCCATGTTGTTGGCGGTTTTGCACCGCCACGGCGGCATCCCGACCCACGATCAGGACGTGTTCCTCAACGTGGTCGGTGGTGTGAAGGTCCTGGAAACCGCTTCTGATCTGGCGCTGATGGCGGCGGTCATGTCCAGTTTGCGCAACCGGCCGCTGCCGCACGATCTGCTGGTGTTTGGCGAAGTCGGGTTGTCGGGTGAAGTACGCCCGGTACCGAGTGGCCAGGAGCGCTTGAAAGAGGCGGCCAAGCACGGCTTCAAACGCGCCATCGTACCCAAGGGCAACGCGCCGAAAGAGCCGCCGCCGGGGTTGCAGATTATCGCCGTGACGCGCCTGGAACAGGCCCTCGACGCACTGTTCGAATAAACCGTAAACGGGACACAAACCCTGTGGGAGCGAGCAGGCTCCCACAATGGAAGGGGGAGGCCTTCAGGCTTCGATCAGGGCACCCAATTCGCGCTCTAGTTCCCGGGGATCGCCCAGGTTGAACTCAATCAACCGCCGCAGGCGCTCGATGGATTCCAGGCTGATGTGTTTGCAGACGAACCCGAGCTGGCCATGGTCATCGTGGGTCAGTTGCACATCCATCTTGATGGCGAGGTCATCGTTGAGATGAATGTCGACCAGGAAATGCCATTCCCGATTACCCAGCCATGGCTCGGGCTTCTCGACCAGCAGTCCCTTGAGCGATAGGTCAATCAGCCGCACCGGCCAGGTGAATTCCCCTTGGCTCAGCTCGGTTCGGGCATCGAACGCAATACGTCTGAAGCGGCGGCGATCGGCAGGTTGTTCGCTCATGGCGCAATCCTCGTAAAGGTTCGCTGACTATAGACCTGCATTGCCGGAGGCTGCCAGCACAGTGATGGCTCTAGACTGATGTCGAACTATGGTCTTTGCCGCCAGTAGCGCTAAACTCGAGATGGCTGTCTTTCTTGTCCACTCTGGCTGGAATCATAAAATGAAAAATAATAATAGCCCGCTACGCCACTTACCCTGGCTGCTGCTGGCAGTCGTAGGAGCGTGCGCCCTGGGCGTAGTGGCATTGCGTCGAGGCGAGGCGATCAACGCCTTGTGGATCGTTGTCGCAGCCGTCGCTATCTATCTTGTCGCATACCGCTACTACAGCCTGTTCATCGCTAACAATGTGATGCAACTCGATTCGCGTCGGGCTACACCTGCCGTAATCAACAATGACGGTCTGGACTACGTGCCGACCAATAAACACATTCTTTTCGGCCACCACTTCGCGGCCATCGCCGGCGCGGGACCGCTGGTCGGTCCGGTGTTGGCGGCGCAGATGGGTTACCTGCCCGGTACGCTGTGGCTGATTGCCGGCGTGGTGCTGGCCGGTGCGGTTCAGGACTTCATGGTCCTGTTCATGTCTACCCGCCGCAACGGCCGTTCCCTGGGCGACATGGTCCGTGAAGAAATGGGCCGTATCCCCGGGACCATCGCGCTGTTCGGCTGCTTCCTGATCATGATCATCATCCTCGCGGTGCTGGCGCTGATCGTGGTCAAGGCCCTGGCCGAGAGCCCGTGGGGCATTTTCACGGTAATGGCGACCATCCCGATCGCGATGTTCATGGGTGTCTACATGCGCTACATCCGCCCGGGCCGCATCGGTGAAATCTCGGTGATCGGCGTGGCGTTGCTGCTGGGTTCGATCTGGCTGGGCGGGCAGATCGCCGCTGACCCGGTGTGGGCCAAGGCGTTCAGCTTTACCGGGGTCCAGATCACCTGGATGCTGATCGGCTACGGTTTTGTCGCGGCCGTGTTGCCGGTGTGGCTGATTCTGGCGCCTCGCGATTACCTGTCCACGTTCCTCAAGATCGGCACCATCGTCGCCCTGGCGATCGGCATTCTGATCACCATGCCCGTGCTGAAAATGCCGGCATTGACCCAGTTCATTGACGGCACCGGGCCGGTGTGGAAGGGCGGGCTGTTCCCGTTCCTGTTCATCACCATTGCCTGTGGCGCAGTGTCGGGTTTCCATGCGCTGATTGCTTCCGGCACCACGCCGAAGCTGCTGGATAACGAAGTCAACGCTCGCTACATCGGTTACGGCGGCATGTTGATGGAATCCTTCGTGGCGATCATGGCGATGGTGGCCGCTTCGGTGATCGAACCGGGCGTGTACTTCGCCATGAACAGCCCGGCCGCGGTTGTCGGCGGTGATGTGGTGGCGGTAGCGACAGCGGTCAGCAATTGGGGCTTTGCCATCACGCCGGAAGCGTTGCAGGCGGTGGCCAAGGACATCGGTGAAACCACCGTCCTGGCCCGTGCCGGCGGTGCGCCGACCCTGGCGGTCGGTATCGCGCAGATCCTGCACAGCGTGCTGCCGGGCGAAAACACCATGGCGTTCTGGTACCACTTCGCGATCCTGTTCGAAGCACTGTTCATCCTGACCGCGGTCGACGCCGGTACCCGTGCCGGGCGTTTCATGCTGCAGGACTTGCTCGGCTCCTTTGTACCGGCGCTGAGACGCACCGAATCCTGGACCGCCAACCTGATCGCCACCGCCGGTTGCGTGGCGATGTGGGGCTACCTGCTGTACCAAGGCGTGATCGATCCGCTGGGTGGCATCAACACCTTGTGGCCATTGTTCGGTATCTCCAACCAGATGCTGGCCGGTATCGCGCTGATGCTGGCAACCGTTGTGCTGATCAAAATGAAACGCCAACGCTATATCTGGGTCACCATGCTGCCAGCCGTTTGGTTGCTGATCTGCACCACCACTGCAGGCTTCATCAAGCTGTTCGACGCCAACCCGGCGATCGGCTTCCTGTCGCTGGCCAAGAAGTACAGCGATGCCCTGGCCAACGGTCAGATCCTCGCTCCGGCCAAGAGCATCGAGCAGATGCAGCACGTGATCTACAACGCCTACACTAACGCAACGCTGACCGCGCTGTTCCTGTTCGTGGTGTTCAGCATCCTGTTCTATGCGCTCAAGGTCGGTATTGCCGCCTGGGGCACCAAAGAACGCACGGATAAAGAATCGCCATTCCAGGCTCTGCCGGATGCGTAACCTGAGGATTGCAGCATGTTCAATGACCTGAGTCGCCTCGGTAAATACCTCGGTCAGGCCGCGCGCCTGATGGTCGGCATGCCCGACTACGACAACTACGTCGAGCATATGCAAACCAAACACCCGGACAAACCGGTGATGAGTTACGAGGCGTTCTTTCGGGAGCGCCAAGAGGCTCGTTACGGCGGCAAGGGTGGACCGAAGTGCTGTTGATGTACGCGGTTTAGGTAACACACCACTGTAGGAGCAGGGCTTGTCGGCGAAGGCGATCTTCAAGATGCTTTCGCCGGCAAACCTGGCTCCTACAGTTTTTTTGCGTCCGGGAGATCTTATTTTGTTAGCGCCAATCCCTGTCACGATCCTCAGCGGCTTTCTCGGCGCTGGCAAAACCACCTTGTTGCGCCACCTGCTCAAAGCCGAGCACGGCCTGAAAATCGCCGTGATCGAAAACGAGTTCAGTGACGCCGGCATCGACACCCAACTGTTGGGCGACGAGCCAGTGCAAGTGATGACGCTGTCCAACGGCTGCGTCTGCTGCACCATCCACACCGATTTGACCAAAGCGCTGTACCTGCTACTGGAGCGCCTGGACAGTGGCGAAATCGCCTTTGACCGCCTGGTGATCGAATGCACCGGTCTGGCCGACCCGGCCCCGGTGGCACAAACCTTTTTTATCGATGAAGAGCTGCGCGAGCGCTACATCCTCGACGGCATCATCACCCTGGTGGACGCGGCTCATGCCGAACTGCACCTGACCCAGACCATTGCCCAGGCGCAGATCGGTTTTGCCGACCGCTTGCTGGTGAGCAAGCGCGATCTGGTGGATGAGCCGACCTTCACCGCCCTCAGCGAGCGCCTGACCCGGATCAACCGTCGCGCGCCGATTCGTGTGGTCGACCACGGTAAGATTGATCTGGCCGAATTGCTCGATGTGCGTGGCTTCAACCTCAATGCCGACCTCGGTGGTGGCGTGAGTTTGCGCCCGGTGAGCAAGGCGCCCTCCATCGATCGCATTTCCAGCCTGGTGCTGCGTACCGACAAACCGCTGGATATCGACAAGCTCAGCGAGTTCATGAACGAACTGCTGGAAGACCATGGCAAGCAATTGCTGCGCTACAAAGGCGTTTTGAACATTCTTGGTGAGCCGCGGCGCATGGTGTTCCAGGGCGTGCTGAAACTGTACGGCTTCGATTGGGATACCGAGTGGGCGGACGATGACACGCGCGAAAGCGTGATCGTGTTTATTGCCGATGAGTTGCCGGAGGAGAAGATTCGCGAGGGGTTTGCGCGGGTTGCGGCGCAGTAAGCCCCGACATTTTCAGCGGGCCCGATGCCGTCGTCGCAAGCAGGTCGAATCGTCGCACCGTCGCTCCCACAAGGGGATGCATTTCCAGTGTGGGATCGAGCCTGCTCGCGATGGCAATCTACCCGGCAACACGATTCTGGCTGAGTACTGATCCGGAGTGCAGCAGTACCTTCTCAAGATGATCCAGATGCCGGTGCATCAACATTTCGGCCATCACCACATTCCCACGTTCCACCGCATCGACAATCCCCATGTGCTCCTGCCATCCGCAATAATCACCGGTCTGAGCGTCATACTGCGCAATCGCCAATGAAGTCAGCGGCACCAGACTGCCAAGAAAATGCGCCAGCGGTGCATTTCCCGCCATTTCGGCCAGTTGCAAGTGAAACTCCCCCGATAACCGGATCGCTGGACCACGCTCCTTGCATTGGCGTTCGCTTTCGATCAAGGCTCGCAGGCGCTTCAGGTTTTGCGCACGAGGTTGCTGGCAGGCAAGTTTCACTAGCGTGACTTCGGTCAGACGGCGAGCATGTAGCGTCTGACGGGTCTGTTCGGCATCGGGATCGGCGACCCGGGGGCGATGATTGGTCCGCAGGATGATGATCTGCTGATGGGACAGCTGCGTCAGTACTCCACGAATGTCACTGCGCCTGGCACCGAACATCTGCGCCAGGCTTTCTTCGGTAAAGCGACTGGCCGCATTGATGCGCTGTTCGAGAATGGCGTCGAAGATTCGCGAATAGAGATCATCCACCGGCGGGCGAAAGGGCAGGGCAACAAGAGTTTGTGGTGAGGCGAAGCTGTTCATGGCCTGTCTCCAGTTCGAAGAGGGGGTCAACTGCCGAGGTGGTCGTCCGGGATATTCAATTCGATGCCCATCCGTTGACCTTCCCGAAGGATGTGCCGACGCATTTCGGCGCTGGCCTGGGCGCTGTTTTTGCTGCGGATCGCTCGTACCATGGCTTCGCTTTCTTCAAGGCGCTCAGCCAAGTGCTCCGGAGAATTGCGCAGCACGTCGGCGCTTTGCTTGAGGGCATTGCTGGTCTGCTGCACCACGCTCTGGAAAATCGGGTTCGAGGTCAGGGTGAACAACTCTTCGTGGAACGCGATGTAGGCGTTCACACCGGCCTCGCTGTCATTGGCTTCCAGGGCTTCGCGCATGTCCATCAGGGTCAGGCGCAGTTGCCCGACTTCCTTGCTGCTGATGGACTGCGCCACCAGGCCGACGATGAACGGTTCGAGGGTGTAGCGCAGTTGCAGCACGTCTTCCAGGCTGGCCCCGGCGACTGCGCTGTCGTGGCTTTGGCTGTCGCTGAGATTGGCCTCCAGCACCACCACGCCTTTGCCCGGCATCGAGCGCACCAGCCCGAGGGTTTCCAGCACGATCACCGCTTCGCGCAGGCTTGGGCGGCTGATGCCCAGTTGTTCGGCCAGTTCACGCTGGCCCGGCAGCATGTCGCCGGAACGCCACTGACCGCGGGCCAGCGCGGCCCGAAGTTTTTCTACCACTGAATTTACGACGGTTGACGAGGTAATCACTGTTCGCTCCAAATCGCGATAAATGTGCCTGCCCGTGGGCGGGCACACGCTGTTTAAAATTCCTGCTGATGTGCCGGGACCACCGGTTTTCTCGGCTGGAAGGTATAACCCACCTGGCCGGACAACACTTTGTTTGCCCGTTGGATATCGATGTCCTTTTCCCAGCGAGCAATGGCCACCGTGGCGACGCAGTTACCAATCAGATTGGTCAGCGCCCGACCGATGCCCATGAACCAGTCCACCGCCAGCACCAGCACCAGGCCCACCACCGGAATTGCCGGGATCGCCGTCAGGGTGGCGGCGAGAATCACCAGCGCCGAGCCGGGAATCCCGTGGGCGCCTTTGGAGGTGATCAGCGACACCAGCAGAATCGTCAGCAGGTCAGTCATGGCCAGCGGCGTGCCGGTGGCATTGGCGATGAACACGATGGCCAGGGTCAGGTAGATCGAAAAACCGTCAAGGTTGAATGAGTACCCGGTCGGAATCACCAGGCCGACCGTGGAGCTGCCGATGCCCAGATGCTCAAGCTTGCGCATGATTTGTGGCAGCACGGCGTCGGAAGAAGCGGTGCCCATGACGATCAGCAGTTCTTCACGCAGGTACTTGAGCAGTGGCCACATCCGCAGGCCCGAGAGGCGCATCACCAGGCCGAGAATCAGCGCCACGAATGCCGCGCAGGTCAGGTAAAACAGGCCGACCAGGCTGCCCAGGTGTTGCAGCGAGTCCAGGCCATATTTGCTGGTGGTGAAGGCGATGGCGCCGAAGACGCCGATCGGCGCCAGGCGCACGATCATGCCCATGATGCGGAAGATTACATGGCTCAGCTCGTTGATCAGCCGGGAAATACCCGACGCCGCTTCACCCACCAGATTCAGCGCGCTGCCGAACAGCACCGAAAACAGCAGGACTTGCAGGATGTTGTTGTCGGCGAAGGCGCCGATCACCGAGGTCGGAATCAGGTCCATCAGGAACTGCGTGGTGGTGTGCATGTGCTGACCGCGCTGGGCGATGTCGCCCATGTCGGCGGCGGAGAGCTGCTCCAGATGAATGTTCGCGCCGCTGCCGATGCCGGTTGTGAAGGCGAACACCAGGCCGATCACCAGGGCGATGGTGGTCAGTATTTCGAAGTAGATGACCGATTTGAGGCCGATGCGTCCGACCTTCTTCAGGTCACCGGCACCGCTGATGCCGCTAACCACCACGCAAAACACGATCAGGCCAATAAGCATCTTGATCAGTTTGATGAAGCCGTCGCCAAGGGGTTTGAGTTGGGCGGAGTATTCGGGAAGGGTCAGCCCGCAGACGATGCCGAGCACCAGTCCGAGAACCACTTGAAGGAAGATTGAACGCGAGCACCATCTGAGCATGGGAGGAATCCTGGTCGGTGTCCTGGCTGCCGTGCGCCAAGCGCATCAGATTCAGGACTTAATTATTGTGGTCTTACCGGTATGTCCAGTGCAGGCGCAGTCTACGCTGGATTTTTTCAGGATTACAAGGGGATGCAGCAAAATTGGCATGACCGGTCTGACCAGTGGTGCCAACCCCAATTGATCTTTATGGCGGACGAAAAAAAACCGGCCATCACTGGCCGGTTTTTTCATTGCTGCGGTTTAGCGGGGCAATTAAGCGCCGTACACCGGCAGTTTCTTGCAGATGGCCTTGACCTTCTCACGAACGGCGTCGATCACCGCTTCGTTGTTCAGGTCAGCCAGGATGTCGCAGATCCAGCCGGCCAGCTCTTTGCACTCGGCTTCCTTGAAGCCGCGAGTGGTCACAGCCGGGGTACCGAAACGCAGGCCGGAGGTGACGAACGGGGAGCGTGGATCGTTCGGTACCGAGTTCTTGTTCACGGTGATGAACGCTTTGCCCAGTGCAGCGTCGGCGTCTTTACCGGAGATTTCCTGCTTGATCAGCGACAGCAGGAACAGGTGGTTCTGAGTACCGCCCGACACCACGTCGAAACCGCGCTCGATGAACACGCCGGCCATGGCCTGGGCGTTTTTCACTACTTGTTGCTGGTAGGCCTTGAACTCAGGCTGCAGCGCTTCCTTGAAGCAGATCGCCTTGGCAGCGATCACGTGCTCCAGCGGGCCGCCCTGGGCGCCCGGGAATACTGCGGAGTTCAGCTTCTTCTCGATGTCGGCGTTGGCGCGAGCCAGGATCAGGCCGCCACGTGGACCGCGCAGGGTTTTGTGGGTGGTGGTGGTCACCACGTCAGCGAAAGGCACCGGGTTCGGGTAGACGCCAGCGGCGACCAGACCGGCCACGTGGGCCATGTCGACGAACAGGTAAGCACCAACCTTGTCAGCGATAGCGCGGAAGCGTGGGAAGTCCAGAACCTGCGAGTAGGCAGAGAAACCGGCCACGATCATTTTCGGCTTGTGCTCAACGGCCAGACGCTCGACTTCGTCGTAGTCGATCAGGCCATTGGCATCGATGCCGTACTGAACGGCGTTGTACAGCTTGCCGGAGGAAGAAACGCTGGCACCGTGGGTCAGGTGACCACCGTGAGCCAGGCTCATGCCCAGAATGGTGTCGCCCGCTTGCAGCAGGGCCAGGTAAACGGCGCTGTTGGCTTGCGAACCGGCGTGCGGCTGAACGTTGGCGTAATCGGCGCCGAACAGCTCTTTGGCGCGGTCGATGGCCAGTTGTTCGACGATATCGACGAACTCGCAACCACCGTAGTAGCGCTTGCCCGGGTAGCCTTCGGCGTACTTGTTGGTCAGTACCGAGCCTTGAGCTTCCATCACCGCAGGGCTGGTGTAGTTTTCCGAAGCGATCAGCTCAATGTGTTCTTCCTGGCGCTGAGCTTCTTGCTCCATGGCGGCAAAAAGATCGGCGTCGAACTTGGCAATAGTCAAATCACGGCTGAACATGGCGGTCCTCAAGGATCGGGGCAGAAAAGGGAGGCATTCTAACCCAACCGCTTTTAGATGGCATATGAAAGGACATCATGTCGCAGACAAGTGGTGTTCATGCGCAGGATTTGTAGCGTCTGTGGCGAGGGGGCTTGCCCCCGTTCGGCTGCGAAGCAGTCGTAATTTGCGCGAACACGGTTTGTCTGAAGAAATGTCATCGCGGGTTTTGGGGCCGCTTCGCGACCCAACGGGGGGCAAGCCCCCGCGCCACAGAAGTTCCTCTTCAGTCGAACATGAACAACGCATCATTGCTGAACTGCGCTTCGAACCGGCCGGCCGGCATCGGGCGGCCGAACAGGTAGCCCTGAACCTCATCGCAGCCATGCTCGCGCAGGAAGTCGAGCTGTTCGTGGGTTTCCACACCCTCGGCGATTACCGCCAGATTGAGGCTGTGGGCCATGGCGATGATCGCCCGGGCAATCTGCGCATCCTGCTCGCCCGACGGCAGGCCATCAACGAAGGTGCGGTCGATTTTCAGCACATCGATCGGGAATTGCTTGAGGTAGTTGAGCGATGAATAACCGGTGCCGAAGTCGTCGACCGCAATGCTCAGGCCGAGGTTTTTCAGTCCGGCGAGGATCTGCATCGCCTCGCTGACTTCACGCATCAGGATACTTTCGGTCAGCTCCAGCTCCAGGCACGCCGGCGGCAGGCCGGTTTCCCTGAGGATGGTGGCGATCCGCGTGCCGAGCTGCCCGTCGGAGAACTGCCGGGCCGAAATATTCACCGAGACCTTCGGCACCCGCACCTTGGCCTGGTGCCAGGTCTTGAGTTGACGACAGGCCTCACCGATCACCCAGTCGCCGACATCCACCACCAGCCCGAGCTCTTCGAGCACCGGAATGAAGTCCCCTGGCGGCACCAGGCCGCGGCGCGGATGGCGCCAGCGCAGCAGGGCTTCGGCGCCGGTCAGGCGTTTGCCGTCGCCGCTGAATTGCGGCTGGTAGTACAGCACGAATTCGTTTTGTTCCAGAGCGTGGCGCAAGTCGCTTTCCAGCTCCAGACGCTCCAGGGCGCTGGCGTTCATGTCGGCCTGATAGAACTGGAAGTTGTTCTTGCCGCGTTCCTTGGCGTGGTACATCGCGGTGTCGGCGTTCTTCATCAGCTGACTGAGTTCGCTACCGTCCTGAGGACTCAGGGCGATGCCGATACTGGCGGTGACGAAGAACTCGCGGCCTTCGAGCACGAACGGCTTCACCAGGCTGGCGAGGATCTGTTCGGCCACGTGAATGGCTCGGTTCAGCGCGATCTCGCGGTTGACCCGGGGTTGCAGCAGCAATGTGAACTCATCACCGCCCATACGCGCCACGGTGTCGTCATCGTCGACGCAGCCGAGCAGGCGCGTGGCCATTTCCTTGAGCATGCGGTCGCCGGCGGCATGACCCAGGGAGTCGTTGATCGGCTTGAAGCGGTCCAGGTCGAGGAACATCAGCACCACCCAGGACTTCTGCCGTTCGGCCGATTGCAGCGCAGTGTGCAGGCGATCCTGGAACAGCGTGCGGTTGGGCAGGTGGGTCAGGGCGTCGTAATAGGCGAGGCGGTGAATCCGTTGCTCACTGGCCTTGCGTTCGCTGATGTCGCTGAAGAAACACACATAACTGGCCAGATCGCCTTCGTCGTCGAGCACCGCCGTAATCCCGACCCAGGCCGGATAGTGCTCGCCGTTGCGACGCTTGAGCCAGACTTCGCCTTCCCAGGTGCTGTGCTGATGCAATTGCTTGAGCACGTAGCGCAGATGAGTTTCCTGCTGCTCGTCGACGGTGAGCATGTTCGGCAACTGATCGAGCACCTGGGACACCGCATAGCCGCTGACGCGACTGAAGGCCTCGTTGGCCTGGACGATATAGCCGGCCGGGTCAGTGATCAGAATCGCCGAGGTGGAGTGCTCGAATACCGTGGCCGCCATGCGCAGGTCCTTCTCGGCCCGGCGTTGCTGGCTGATGTCGCGACCGACCCCGAGCACACCTTCGAAGGCGCCGTGTTCGTCCCAGACCAACACCAGACGCAACTCGATAGGGATCTTGCGTCCGTCGGCCCGCAGGCAGTCGAACAAAAACAGTTGGGTCTGCACCTGACTGCGCAGCAGTGTCAGTTGATCGGGTTTATCCAGCGCTTTGCTGACCCGGTCCATCAGGCTGTAGATGCCGCTCAGTTGTTGCGGGTTGGCGATGGTCGATTGCCAGCCGTTCTGGAATATCCAGTCGGCGTCGAAGCCCAGCACCGCTTGCACCGAAGGGCTGACGTAATTGAGCGCCATCTTGCTGTCAGTGGAGAAAATCACGTCGCTGATACTTTCGGCGAGCATCCGGTAGCGCTGCTCGCTGTCGCGCAGGGATTCACTGGCTTCGATCTGCTCGGTGATGTCCTTGGCCACACCGATGATGCGCGTGACCTGATCGTGCTTGTCCCGCGCCAGGGCCTGTTCGCGAATATCGAAACGCCGCCATTTGCCATCGCGATGACGGAAGCGCAGCTGGCACTGCAGCAATTGGGTGTAACCCGCCTGACGCTGAGATTGGCGAGAGCGGTGGTAGTAGTCGGCATCTTCCGGGTGCAAGAGGATTTCCCAGAAGTACTCGCCCATCTGGTGCAGCTCGGTGCGGTTGTAACCCAGCGTCTGCCCCAGGTGATGGTTGCTGAAGATCATCCGCTGGCTGATCACGTCTTGCACATACAGGTGATCCGGCACGGTGCGCACCACATCGGACCAGAATCCTTCGCGCTCCAGCAGCGAAAGCTCAATGAGTTTGCGGCTGGTGATGTCGCTGATGCTCAGGATCACCGCTCTATGGTCGGGCTGATCTTCCGGCAGGCGCAGCACGAGCCACAAGTGCTGGTCGCGGCCATTGGCGTCCTGAAGCTTGATTTCCAGCTCAAGCTGTTTCTGCTGGTGGAGCACCGCTTCGAGCACTTGATTGCCGATGGCCGTGCAGTCCAGTGGGCAGCCGTTGATCAGTAGTTTCCAGGCCTGATCGCAGGAATTGACGTTGAGCAGTTGCAGGGCGACCTGGTTGACCTCGGTGATGCGCAGTTCCTGCAACAGTTGCTGGCGTTGCTCCGGTATCCCGAGCCAGGTTCTCAGCTGCTCGCTGCTGGTGAGTTGCGCCTTGTCGAAAAAGCTTTTGAGCCCGGACAGGTCCAGCACGCACAGGGCAACACCGGTGCCTTCGAAGATGTCCTGATAGCGTCGGCGGCCTTCATGCAGTTGGCGTTGGCGGCGACGAATGTTCAGCAAAGCGATGAACGGTAACAGTGAGAAGGCCAGGCCCAGCAGGCATTTGCCGATGAATGCCGGCAGCAGTTGTTCGATCACCCGTTGCCGGTCGAACAGCCCGCGCAGTTGCCAGTCGCTGCTGCTCAGGGGGACGATCAATACGCTGTTGGTCAGTTCGTCGGGTGTCAGCGCTGCGGGTTTGGCTGAAGGCAGGGCGTCATCGCGACTGATGATCTGATGATTGATGCGGTTTTCCACCAGCCACAGGGGGCGAAGGCCGGCGTCGCCCTGTTTGGTCAATGAAGAAAAAAATGTCGGTGTCAGGCGCAGGGCCCAGTAGCCGCGAGTGCTGCCGCTGGCCTGATGCAGGAGCAGGTGCACCACCGAGCCGTCATCGGCATTGCTGAAATAGTGGGCCTGGGCGCGACTGCGCTGGACCAGTTCGCTCAGGTAGTTGGCGTCCTGGCTGTCGACGGCGCTGTCACTCAGGACTTTCCCGGAGGGGCTGAGCAGCGCCAGGCTGCGCAGGTCGGGCAGCGACTGTTGCAGTTTGCGCAGCAATGTCTGCTGTTCGTCGGCGCTTTGCGGTTGTTCGACGATCGGTAGCAGATTAAGGGCGATCTGGGCGTTGAGCGCCATGTTGAGGCTGACTTGCGAAGCCAGGTCGGCGGTGTAGTTGATGGTGTACTGGCGCTGGTTTTTCTGGGTTTCGCGCAGTTGATCCAGCAACTGCCAGAACAGCAGTGCGAGCAGCAACAGCACGAGAGTCGCCAGCGCGCCCTTCAAGCTTCCGCGCAGGGGCGAGCCGAGCCCAGGGTTGAGCACGCTCGCGGACGGTGGCGGAGTGACATTGGACAAACTGTAATCCTGCGGTTTGGCTGGACTGGCGCGGCGTGCACTATAAGCCGGACGCCCGAAGGGCGGCTAGCATGCCTTGAGTTGTGGCGAAGTGCCAGCCCCGCTCGGCTGGACTGCCTTCTGTCAATGAGGTAGCTTTGCCGGTTACGCGGGAGCGTTCCAGCTCCTAGACTCAGGTTTTTTTCAGCGCGCACGCCTTGATACCCATCAAACGAACGACGCGCATGGCCTGGCCGGGCATCGCCTGCGCTCCAATCATTCATCAGTCACTGACCCTAGGTTCTCCATGGCTCAATACGTCTTCACCATGCATCGGCTGGGCAAAGTTGTTCCGCCGAAGCGGGAAATCCTGAAAAACATTTCGCTGTCGTTCTTCCCCGGCGCCAAAATCGGCGTCCTCGGTCTCAACGGTTCGGGTAAGTCCACGCTGCTGAAAATCATGGCAGGCGTCGACACCGAGTTCGACGGTGAAGCCCGTCCGATGCCGGACCTGAACATCGGCTACCTGCCGCAAGAACCGATCCTGGACCCGACCAAGACCGTGCGTGAAGTGGTCGAGGAAGCGGTCAGCGTGATCAAGGACGCCCAGGCGCGTCTGGACGAGGTCTACGCGGCCTACGCCGATCCGGATGCCGACTTCGACAAGCTGGCTGCAGAGCAAGCCAAACTTGAAGCCATCCTGCAGGCCAGCGATGGCCACAACCTGGATCGCCAACTGGAAGTCGCTGCCGATGCGCTGCGTCTGCCGGCCTGGGATGCCAGGGTTGAACATCTTTCCGGTGGTGAAAAGCGTCGTGTGGCCCTGTGCCGCCTGCTGCTGTCCGCCCCGGACATGCTGCTGCTCGACGAACCAACCAACCACCTGGACGCCGACTCCGTCGCCTGGCTGGAGCACTTCCTGCACGATTTCCCGGGCACCGTGGTTGCGATCACGCACGACCGTTACTTCCTGGACAACGTTGCCGGCTGGATCCTCGAACTCGACCGCGGCGCCGGTATCCCGTACGAGGGCAACTATTCGGGTTGGCTCGAAGCCAAGTCCGATCGTCTGGCTGCCGAATCCAAGCAGCAATCGGCTCACGAAAAGGCCATGAAGGAAGAGCTGGAGTGGGTGCGCAAAGGCGCCAAGGCCCGCCAGTCCAAGTCCAAGGCTCGTCTGCAACGCTTCGAAGAAATGCAATCGCAGGAATTCCAGAAGCGCAGCGAAACCAACGAGATCTACATCCCGGCCGGTCCACGCCTGGGCGACAAGGTCATCGAGTTCAAGAACGTCACCAAGGGCTACGGCGATCGCGTGCTGATCGACAACCTGTCGTTCTCCATGCCTAAAGGCGCCATCGTTGGCGTGATCGGTGGTAACGGTGCCGGTAAATCGACCCTGTTCCGCATGCTGATGGGCAAGGAAACGCCGGATTCGGGCAGCATCGAAGTCGGCGAAACCGTGCAACTGGCGTGCGTCGACCAGAGCCGTGAAGACCTGGATGGCAGTAAGACTGTGTTCCAGCAGATCTCCGACGGTTCCGACCAGATTCGCATCGGCAACTACGAGATCCCGTCGCGTACCTACGTCGGTCGTTTCAACTTCAAGGGTGGCGATCAGCAGAAGTTCGTCAAGGACCTGTCCGGTGGTGAGCGTGGTCGCTTGCACCTGGCCCTGACCCTGAAAGAGGGCGGCAACGTCCTGCTGCTCGACGAACCGTCCAACGACCTCGACGTTGAAACCCTGCGTTCCCTGGAAGAAGCCTTGCTGGACTTCCCGGGCGCCGCCATTGTGATCTCTCACGATCGGTGGTTCCTTGACCGCGTCGCGACTCACATCCTGGCGTACGAAGACGACTCGCAAGCGGTGTTCTTCGAAGGCAACTACACCGAGTACGAAGCCGATCGCAAGAAGCGCCTCGGCGAAGCGGCCTCCCAGCCGCACCGGGTACGGCACAAAAAACTGGCCTGATTTCAGGTTGGCTGCATAAAAAAAACGGAGCCTTCGTTCGGGGGCTCCGTTTTTTTATGGGTTTTCAGTGGCACCGCGGTGTGGCCTTCGCGAGCAAGCCTCGCTCCTACAGCGAAGGCGCCATCGGACTCACCCGATCTCTATAGCCAGCACCTCAATCACCATATCCCCCACCGGCCGCTTCCACGACACTTCATCGCCTACGTGCGCACCCAGTAATGCCCGTCCCAGCGGTGAACTCCAATTGATCAGTCCATGGGCGGCATCCGCCTGGTCTTCTCCGACCAATTGCACGCGCTGTTCATGATCGTGCTCGTCGGCAAAGGTCACCCAATTGCCAATCTGCACTTTGTCGGTCGAGGAGGCTTGTGCGACCACCTGTGCGCTTTGCAGGCGCTGCTTGAAGTAGCGCCAGTCGCGATCGAGGTCGGCCTGGCGCTGCTTGTCGGCCAGGTCACCTTTGGCGCTTTCCTCGTCGAGCAGGCTTTGCAGCACGGCGACTTTCGCCTGAAGCTGCATGAGCCCGGCGGGTGTGACGTAATTGGGCTGCGCGCTGACCTGTCGTTCGACTGGCAGGTCGGCTTGCGCGGCAGCGTTATCTTCATTGACGAAGGCGCGACTCATGTTGTTCTCCCGTTATAGGGTTTGGGCCATGGTCGCGTGCTTTAAGTTTCGACGAATGTCTGTAAACGACTTATTGCGAGCGATAGGCTCGCGCGGCGTCCCGGTCTTTCTCTCGTTGCCAGGCCCTTTCGCGCTCATCCCAATGGCGTTCCCTGTACTCGTTGCGATCCTCGCTTTCCCGCATGGCCTGGCATTGACGCAAGCCATCGGTCCAGCCTTCTGCGTATTGCTTGTCCTTGAGGTAGCGTGGGACATTTTTGCGAAATTCACCGGTGATTGCCCCGGCGGCTTGCCGGCCACTGCTGCAACCGTCATCGAAGCCATCGGCGAACGCCGGCGGATACCCTTTGGCGATCAGATCCTCGTGAGTCGACTGGCACCCTGTAACCAATAGCAACAACCCCAACACACCCACGCAACGCCACATCTCGGACTCCAGGGCCGTTCAACGGCCTATAGGGGAAGTCTAGAAGCGGATTTGTCGGATGGGAGTGAAAGAAGGGTCAAAAGATCAATAGTGATACCACTTCACTTCAAGCATCACTTCGTTTTCAGGTGATGCCAGGTGGCTGAATTCGCGTTGGGCACTCAGGCGCAGCCCGAGGTTGCGCGACAACTCCCACTGCTGATTCAGGCTCATGCTCCGGCGCACTTCGCCGTTGGTGAAGTAATCGCCCTTGGCTTCCAGGCTGAAATTCCCCAGCGGGTTTTTCCACAGCAAACCGCTGTTGAAGCCCGCTGCCGGGGCAATGAAGCCCGCGAAGTCGTTGTTGTGCTCCACGCGCACGGTGCCCAAGGCGAACCCGAGCATGTCGTCGCTCAGTTGCCAGGTCCCGCCACCACCACCGTTGACATGACTGACCAGGGTTTCGTCATCATGCTTGCCCGGCACACGCTCCAGGCCGCCGGTGACTTGCCACGACAGCGGCTGCAACAGCGCGTTGCGCGGGGTCAGGGAGCGGATGGTCGCCAGGTCCAGTTGCTGCAACTGCCAGTGATTGCCTTCGTATTGGCGCAGCTTCATCTGCAGGATTTCGATCTGCGCGCCAAGGGGGAAGCTTTCGGCGTTGTCGTTGAGGTCGTGGTAGGCCATGCGCAGGCCATATTCGCCGAAGGCTTGGTCACCCCGGGTGCCGATGCCGGCCTGCCAGGTGCGGGACTCGTGGCCATCCTCGGGCAAGCCAGGTCGCGCAATGTCCAGTTCAGGAGGCGGGTTCTGATTGATCGCGCGCAGCAATTCGAAACTGCGCTGAGCCCGTTGCGGGTCACGTTCCTGGCCGTTGGCGCGATAACGCTCCAGACGATAGGCCGCGTCGATGATCAACGCCTGACGCTCGCGCGGTTGCGCCTTGAACGCCGGTTCCTGCAATTGCTTCTGATCGGCGCTGATTTTCAGCACCCACTGCTGCTCTTCATCGGTCAACGGCTGCGCGCGGCTCAGCAGTTCACGCTCGCGGGACGGGCGATATTCGATCGACTCCACCAGCCCGGCCTGTTTCACCGCTTTGACGGTGTCGGTGGGAATGGCGGTCAACGGGAACTGATCGGTCAGCTTCAGGCCCGGCCGCGCCACCTGCAGCAGCTCAAGCAGGCGATAGGAGCAGTTTTCATCGAAGAAGAAGTAGTCGAACTGGATCTGCTTGAGCTCCCAGACATGCTCGACCATGCGCTCGGTTTCCTGCTGGGTCAGGTTCAGGCGGTATTCCCACAGGTCGCGGTTTTCGAGGTTACGGTATTCCGAGAGTTTTTCCTGATAGGGCACCAGTGCAAACAGCCCTGGATAACCACCCATCAGGCCTTTCCACGCATACAAAATGCTGTTGTCCGACCCTTCGATGTAGGCGCCGAAGTTGATCGCGTAACTGAGCAGCGAGGTCTTGTCGCGCTGCACATCGGCCTGATCGATGCGCAGCAAGGTATGGCCGAACATCGACGACGGGCTGTTCAGGTAAGCGGCCGGGAAAATCATCACCGCACTGTGGGGCGAAACGTCCTTGAACCATTGCTTGAATTCAGCACAGTCCAGCGACGGCAGATCCGTCAGGTCAAGTTGCGCCTTGAGCCAGCGAGTACGGGCCGGATAGACGCATTGCGCATGCTGCTCGCCGGCACTGGCCGGGGCATACAGCGCCTGTACGGTCGCCGCCAGTTCGCGGTCGGGGTGTTCGTTGCCATCGGAGGCGAGAAAGAATTTCTTGTCGCTGACATAGCTGCGCCAGCCACCGAGCTTGGCGGTTTCGTAATGACCCAGGGAAATCCAGAAGGGGTCGTTGGCCAGTTGCTGCAAACGTTGATTGTCGATGTGGGGCGCGGCGGACAGCGGGGCGCAGACACAGAGCGCCAGCCAGGCAAGGCGTTTGAGCATAGTGAGCAACTTAAGTCGAAAGTAACAAAGACCCAAAGGGGCAGGCCAAAAGGGCCGGGGTCAAAAATAAAACCCGCTCCCCAAAGAGAGCGGGACGGGTCGAGCTTAAGCTTGAGTGGCGTACTTGGCCAGACGAGGATCGTTCTTCAATACGGCCAGGGTATTGGTATGCACGTCTTCAGCGGTCACGTCAGCCTTGCTGAAAATTTGCTGGAAGTGTTGATGAGTCACGGCGGCGAAGTGCGCACGGTCTTCCGGCGCCACGCCCAGTACCACGGCGTAAGTGGTCAGCGCTTCGCCCTGACCTTTAGCCATGTCTTCGGACAGCTCGTTCATCATGCCATTCATGGCAATCCAGGATTTGCCGCCATAGGTCAGCGCCGCATTGGTCGAGCAACCGTTGGTGCCGGAGGTCATGCCGAAAGTTGCATTACCGGAGGTGCCGTTGGTGGTGGATGCCAGGAAGTGTGCCGGGGTGCCACGCTGACCTTCGAACAGCATGTTGCCCCAACCGCAGTCCGGACCGCCTGGCGCCTGAGCCATGGCGTTGATGGATACAACGGTGAAGAGAGTACCAAGAAGAATCCGTTTCATAGCTATGTTCTCTTTGTGTGCATACCAATGGACAGGGTGCTGGCCCCTAATGGTGCCAGTGGGCCGGTTATTCGTTCCAGCCGCGCAGTTTGGAGTTTAGGCAGGTTCCAGGGGTTCCGTGATTTTTTGCGAAACATTCCCTGAAAACCTTGATTTTGACCCGCGCGGCCCGTGGATGGGGGCTTGTCTAAGCTTTGGCTTGAGGTGCGCCTTGCCAGTGGGTACGGGCAGCGCCAGAATGCCGTTATCTGCCCCGCCTGATGTAAGGAAGCCCGATGCCTGATCCTGTTGCTGCCAGCTTGCGTCTAGCGCCTGAAGCGCTGACCCGTCCGTTTTCCGCTGAACAGTTCAGCTTCTCTACCACCAATGATCTGGAGCCCTTCCGCGGTGTGCTTGGCCAGGAACGTGCGGTCGAAGCCTTGCAGTTCGGTGTGGCCATGCCGCGCCCCGGTTACAACGTGTTCGTCATGGGCGAGCCCGGCACCGGCCGGTTTTCGTTCGTCAAACGCTACCTCAAGGCCGAAGGCAAACGCCTGCAGACCCCGGCCGACTGGGTCTACGTCAATAATTTCGATGAGCCTCGCGAGCCTCGCGCCCTGGAATTGCCGTCGGGCACCGCCGGCGCTTTTATCGGTGACATCAACGGCTTGATCGACAACCTGCTGGCGACCTTTCCGGCAGTATTCGAGCACCCGTCCTACCAGCAGAAGAAAAGCGCCATCGACCGTGCGTTCAACCAGCGTTATGACCGTGCGCTGGATGTGATCGAGCGTCTGGCGCTGGAGAAAGACGTCGCGCTCTACCGCGACAGCAGCAACATTGCCTTCACCCCGATGAGCGAAGGCAAGGCCCTGGATGAGGCGGAATTCGCCCAGTTGCCGGAAGCCGAGCGCGAGCGCTTTCACGATGACATTTCCGGGCTCGAAGAGCGGTTGAACGAAGAGCTCGCCAGCCTGCCGCAATGGAAGCGCGAGTCGAGCAATCAGCTGCGCCAGCTCAACGAAGAAACCATCACCCTGGCCTTGCAGCCCTTGCTGGCGCCGCTGTCGGAAAAGTATGCGGAAAACGCAGGGGTTTGCGGTTACTTGCAAGCGATGCAGGTGTACCTGCTCAAAACGGTGGTCGAGCAACTGGTGGATGACAGCAAGACCGACGCCATCGCCCGCAAATTGCTTGAAGAGCAATACGCCCCGAGCCTGGTGGTCGGGCATCCGCACAGCGGCGGTGCGCCGGTGGTGTTCGAGCCGCACCCGACCTACGACAACCTGTTCGGCCGCATCGAATACAGCACCGATCAGGGCGCGCTCTACACCACCTATCGGCAGTTGCGACCGGGTGCATTGCACCGGGCCAACGGCGGTTTCCTGATCCTTGAAGCGGAAAAAATGCTCAGCGAGCCATTCGTGTGGGATGCGCTCAAGCGTGCCTTGCAATCGCGCAAGCTGAAAATGGAATCCCCGCTGGGTGAGCTGGGCCGTCTGGCCACCGTGACGCTGACGCCGCAACACATTCCGTTGCAGGTCAAAGTCGTGATCATCGGCGCCCGGCAGCTCTACTACACGCTGCAAGACCTCGATCCGGACTTCCAGGAGATGTTCCGCGTCCTGGTGGATTTCGACGAAGACATTCCGATGGTCGACGAAAGCCTGGAGCAGTTCGCCCAGTTGCTCAAAACCCGTACCTCGGAAGAAGGCATGGCGCCGCTGACCGCGGATGCGGTGGCGCGTCTGGCGACTTACAGCGCACGTCTGGCCGAGCACCAGGGACGTTTGTCGGCGCGAATCGGCGATCTGTTCCAACTGGTCAGCGAGGCGGATTTCATCCGCGACCTGGCGGGTGACGAGATGACTGACGCCGGGCACATCGAGCGTGCGCTCAAGGCCAAGGCTACCCGTACCGGACGAGTTTCGGCGCGGATTCTCGATGACATGCTGGCCGGGATCATTCTGATCGACACCGATGGCGCGGCGGTCGGCAAGTGCAACGGGCTGACGGTACTGGAAGTCGGCGATTCGGCCTTCGGGATACCGGCGCGGATTTCCGCCACGGTGTATCCGGGCGGCAGCGGCATCGTCGACATCGAGCGCGAGGTCAACCTCGGCCAGCCGATTCACTCCAAAGGCGTGATGATCCTCACCGGGTACCTGGGCAGCCGCTATGCCCAGGAATTCCCGTTGGCGATTTCCGCAAGCATCGCCCTGGAGCAGTCCTACGGTTACGTCGACGGCGACAGCGCATCGTTGGGCGAGGCCTGCACGCTGATCTCGGCCTTGTCGAAAACTCCACTCAAGCAGTGCTTTGCGATTACCGGTTCGATCAACCAGTTCGGTGAAGTGCAGGCGGTAGGCGGGGTCAACGAGAAGATCGAAGGCTTCTTCCGGCTCTGCGAGGCTCGCGGCCTGACGGGCGAGCAGGGAGCGATCATTCCTCAGGCCAACGTCGCCACGCTGATGCTTGACGAGAAGGTGCTGGCGGCGGTGCGCGCGGGGCAGTTCCATGTCTACGCGGTGCGCCAGGCCGACGAAGCCCTGAGCCTGCTGGTCGGCGAGCCGGCCGGTACGCCGGATGAGAATGGCGACTTTCCCGAGGGCAGCGTCAACGCGCGGGTGGTGGAACGCTTGCGGGTGATCGCGGAAATGGTCAGCGACGAAGACCTCAAGGAGGCCGAAAAAGAGTTGGCGCAGGAAGCCTTGCTGGAAGTCAAACCGGCCTGAGTCAATCTCGAAACTGAGGAGGCTCCCTGTGGCGAGGGAGCTTGTCGGACCGCCGCACCGCCCCGTTCGGCTGCGTAGCAGTCGTCAAATCGGCGATGAGGTCTGTCTGATTAATTTCGGGGCCGCTTCGCAGCCCAACGGGGCAAGCCCCCTCGTCACATCTCTGGCGTCAATATTTGCACGGCGACCACTCGGCGCCTTCTGGCTGCGGGCCGCGTGCGAGCTGAACTTTTCTTCTATTCTCTGCTCAAGGATATCGACAGTTATCACTGGATCGAGACAGCCTTCCCGTGGAGGCTGAATACCGGATCTACCGAGGGTCGCCGCCATGTCGCGCAACCTCTGCCTCACCCGTCAATGCCTGGGCCTTGTGACCCGTATCGAATGTGCTATCCGCCCGCTGGCGGGAGATACGGGCATGTGGACCTTGCTTTTTGCCGCCGGAATGGCCGGCGAGCAACCTTCAGCCATCAAGGCTCAAGGCCCGTTCCGTGGGCCGGTCGTGGCTGAATCGATCCTCGACACCATCGTCGAAAGTCTGACCCTGCATGGCTACGAGCTGGCCGATGACCCGCAAATCTGGTGCCTGCACCTGCAAGCCCAGTTGCGAGAGATCAACGGTGGCCGTTTCCACAACCTTGCCGGTCCCGGGTTTCGACCTGAAGGCTGATCCAGGCTATTGATCCAGGTTACCTGGCTCGGTCTTGTCGAGTTTGACCTCGAAACCGTATTGCACGGTGGTGAGGTTGGTTCGCTGATAAGTTTCCAGACGTGTGGGCTGGCCGTAGAAGTAATGCACTGCGAATAACCCCGGACCTTGCGCGTTCGCGTCGTGACTGACCGAAAGAATCTCCTTCAGATAGTTGCCACTGTCGTCCTTGGCGAAAAAGCGCCAATCCTGGTCGGGGAACAGCTTCAGATCAACCACCAACTCATTCCCTTTGAGCGTCAGGCCCTTGGGCAGTTGGGGGGCGTCGTAGGTTTGCTTGTCGACAGTCGCCAGGAACAGCGGCATGGAGCCCACCGCGTAGGCCGGAGTTTCTGCAAACAGATTCAGATCGTAGGTGATGCTGCCGCGTAGCGGGTCGACCTGATACGCCTCCGGTGGCAGCTCGATCGGCCCATCGCGCCGGCCATTGCTGTCTTGGGTAAAGAACGTCACGGGACTTTCGCCGGGATTGAACGAGGTGCCGAGCAGTTCATCATTGAAACTTCTGGGGTGATCGAAATCGATGCGCGCGGCGCTCGGGTCGTCGATCGACTGGCTGATACTGATGCTTTTTTTCAGTTGGTTCTCGTCCAGCGTCGCACCCTTGAGCCAGGTCGCAGCCTGGTCGTCGTATACCACCACGGGCAAGGTCAGTGGCTGGATGGTTTTTTCCGTCGTGTGCGGGTCGAAGCGGCGTACTGGCAGGTCCAGGTTCTTGCGGGTCACCGTGACCGCCGAGAAATCCAGCAGGCTGACTTCGAGCGTGTCGATCGGTCCATTGAAGTACACCTTGGCATACTGTCGGGTTTGTTGTTTTTCAAAGGCACGCTGGTCGTCCTCGAGCTGTTTTTCGAACGCTTCGCTCCAGGCTTTCTGCTGTTGCATTTGCGCCAGTTGTTTTTGATAGAACGCAATTTGCGTGGCGGTTTCATTGATCGCGCCCGAGCGCGAGAGGAATTGCCCGGTGCTGTCCCTGGCCTGAACGATCAGCGAGTTGGGCGGTGTATCGCGAACCTCGGGGGCCGGTGGTGCGCTGTTACTGAATTCGATTTCGGCATGGTTTTTTTCAAGTTTCAGCAGCGTGACACTGAGGTTGTCATTGGTGCGCGTCTGGCCGACGTCCTTTTTTGTCAGGTCGAAGCTGTAGATTCGGCGTGGGGCGATGACCTCCACCTTGCCTTGCAGGCTCACTGGTTGTGGCAGGTGCTTTTTGTCCACACCCAGGCCTTCGATGAAGGGGTAGGTCACCGTCAAGTCATCGGGGTTGGTCAGGTTGGAGCTCGACGGGCTCAGCTGAATGCCGGGATCGGTTTCCGACCATTCCGGCTGAAACGCGATGACGCGCTTGTTGCTGAGGGTCACCGATTGCCATTCCAGGTCATGAGGGAAAAGGAATGCGCCAGGGGCGTTGAAGTGGAGGGGGAATACTGGTTGCAGATCGGTCAGGTAATCCGAGCTGGACTCCTTGTGCAGCACGAACAGCCCGTTTATGTAAGTGTCGACCAGCGCCTGGGGCGTGGGGTAGTGCTTGAATACGGCGAGGGCATCTTCGCCGTATTCGGTGACCACCGGTTTACTGTCGAGCTTGAGTTGCGCTCGCTCGAGCAGCAGCAGTGAACCGCCGAGTTCGGTCACGACGTCCTTGAGTTTCGGATCCTTGATCGCCTCCAGAGACTTTTCGAACTGCGCGGTCTTTTCTTCGAGGCTGACCTGGCGTTTCTCATCGCTGGGTGAACAACCACCGAGCAGCAATGCGAGGCAAAGTCCTGCACTCGTTAAGGGCAATCGCACATCCATTTCCAGTTTTCCTGTCCGATGTCGCTGACCTGTCATTGATCTGGACACTAGCAGAAAAACTTTGTCACACACACGCAGGTTGCGGATTTTCCGGCGGTTTCTGGGTGTAACAGGCGGCTGTTATACTCGCCGCCATTTCCAGCCCCTTGTGTGAGATTCAATGGAACGCTTTATCGAAAATACAATGTACGCCTCCCGCTGGTTGCTGGCGCCGATCTATTTCGGTTTGTCGCTGGGCTTGCTGGCGTTGGCACTGAAATTCTTCCAGGAAGTCATCCACGTCATCCCTAACGTGTTCTCGATGGCCGAGTCGGATCTGATTCTGGTGTTGTTGTCGCTGATCGACATGGCGCTGGTAGGCGGCTTGCTGGTGATGGTGATGATCTCCGGTTACGAGAACTTCGTTTCCGAACTGGATATCGACGACAGCAAGGAGAAGCTCAACTGGTTGGGCACCATGGATTCGTCTTCGTTGAAGATGAAGGTCGCGGCTTCCATCGTGGCAATTTCGTCGATCCACTTGCTGCGGATTTTCATGGACGCCAAGAACGTCGATCCTGAGCATTTGCAGTGGTACGTGATCATCCACATGACCTTCGTGGTGTCGGCGTTTGCCATGGGTTATCTGGACAAGCTGACCAAGCACTGATCCGTCCTTACTCGGTCCACCGCACCGCCCGTCTGTTGCGAAACAGACGGGCGGTGTCGTTTGTGGCTTGTACTTTGGCGCGTCGAGGCATATCCCTGTAAGAACCCTGGCTCTCCACTGCGTGAGGTGCGCTCATGAACCTGCAAGAGTTGAATGCGTTTGCCATCGCCGGAAAGATCGATGAGTTGAACCTGATCTCGATGGAAGGCGTGTTCTACGTGCTGGAGGCTCGGATGCATGGTGCGGCGCATCCAGTGCTCGATGCTCATGGCGAGACATTGCAGCTGCGGTCGGTCGAGCATGCGCGTGAAGTGCTTCACGACTGTCCCAAGCCATTCAACGTTGTATGTACCTCGGCCCATGATGAAATGTGCGGTACCAGCGCCGAGGAAAGTCCGAAATTACCGAGCACCTTCCGTTCTGCGTAACAGGGCTGACGCCGCTCATCAACGTGGCGGCATCTGTGCTAGTCTGCTCGCCCTTTTGATTCCGGGCGATCCGGGATGCGCTGTGCACGCACGGCAAGTTCCAGGGCCGTCCGCACAGCGGAGCAGTGTCATGTCCGAAGTAAATCTGTCCACCGATGAAACCCGCGTCAGCTACGGCATTGGCCGTCAGTTGGGCGACCAGCTGCGTGACAATCCGCCACCGGGCGTGAGCCTGGACGCAATCCTGGCTGGTCTGACCGACGCGTTCGCCGGCAAGCCAAGCCGTGTGGGTCAGGAAGAAATGTCCGCCAGCTTCAAAGTGATCCGCGAGATCATGCAAGCTGAAGCGGCTGCCAAGGCTGAAGCTGCTGCTGGCGAAGGCCTGGCTTTCCTGGCTGAAAACGCCAAGCGTGAAGGCATCACTACTCTGGCTTCGGGCCTGCAATTTGAAGTGCTGACTCAAGGTGAAGGCGCCAAGCCAACCCGTGAAGATCAAGTGCGCACGCACTACCACGGCACTCTGATCGACGGCACTGTGTTCGACAGCTCCTACGAGCGCGGCCAGCCTGCAGAATTCCCGGTAGGCGGCGTTATCGCTGGCTGGACCGAAGCCCTGCAACTGATGAACGCGGGCAGCAAATGGCGTCTGTACGTGCCGAGCGAACTGGCTTACGGCGCTCAAGGCGTTGGCAGCATTCCGCCGCACAGCGTACTGGTATTCGACGTCGAACTGCTCGACGTTCTGTAATCCCGGTGTTGGAGCTGGCCCGCTCCTGCAGGGCCAGCTCCGGCATTTTTACAAATGATCTTCATACCTCGAACTTGGTATTCAGATCATGACTCGGGCGCAACGCCCGGGCATAGCAAAACAGAAACAGATTGCGCACCAGTTCCTTGAGCACCACCGGCTCGCTGGAACTCAGGCCGTTGACGTCCAGATCACCCTGATCCTGCAGCTCGTTCAAGGCTTCTTCTTCAAGCACCGCACAGACTTCCCCGGTTTCCCGATGCAGGATTCTGAGGTAGGGATGTGGGCGGTCCAGCCAGGCATCGATCAAATAAGTCATGGGTCTCATCTCCATTGATTGGGTTCAATGAGAATAATTCCTATTCATTAAATAGCAAGGGCCTATTGGCGGTTTGCGTTTTTTATCGGGTAAGGATTGCGTAAGGTCAAAACGGCTGGCGTTTGGCTATTGCGAGGAGTGCTGGGTGAGGCGGGAAGGGCAAAGCACCATCCCACGCAGGGCGCGGGATGGAATACAGCGGGCTCAGACTTTTCTGACGAACTCGGATTTGAGTTTCATCGGGCCGATGCCGTCGATCTTGCAGTCGATGTCGTGGTCGCCATCGCACAGGCGGATGTTCTTGACCTTGGTGCCGACCTTGACCACCAGGGAAGTGCCTTTGACCTTGAGGTCCTTGATCACGGTGATGGTATCGCCGTCCTGCAGCACATTGCCGACCGAGTCCTTTTTCACGGTATCGTCGGACGCTACTTCGGCTTCGCCAGTGGCGGACCACTCATGGGCGCACTCCGGGCAGATCAGCTGTGCGCCGTCTTCGTAGGTGTATTCGGAATTGCATTTCGGGCAGGGTGGCAACGTGCTCACTAAAGCTCCTTGGATTCAGGATGGCTAAAAAGCGCACATTATATAGGGATTTATCGCAGGAGGGAGCGAACAGCAAAAGATCGCAGCCTTCGGCAGCTCCTTGGTGTACCCATGTGGAGCTGCCGAGGGCTGCGATCTTTTGAATTTGCTATGAATATCAGTGCGTGCGAGCGACCGCAAATTCACTCAATTCCACCAGCGCATCGCGGTATTCGCTGGCGGGCAGGGCGCCGAGGCACTTGATCGCACGGGCCACGTAGTCGCGGGCCAGTTGCGCGGTGTAATCCAGTGAGCCGGAAGCTTCGACCGCTTCGCGAATGCTTTCCAGGTCTTCGATGCCACCTTTCTGGATCGCCTGACGAACCAGTGCGGCCTGCTCCGGAGTGCCTTCGCGCATGGTGTAGATCAGCGGCAGCGTCGGCTTGCCCTCGGCCAGATCGTCACCGACGTTCTTGCCCAGGGTCTCGGCGTCGCCACGGTAGTCCAGCAGGTCATCGACCAGTTGGAAGGCCACGCCCAGGTGATCGCCGAAGGTGCGTAGCGCTTCGCTCTGTTCCAGCGAGGCGCCGGCCAGGGCCGCGGCACTGTGGGTCGAAGCCTCGAAGAGCATCGCGGTTTTGCCGCGAATGACTTCCATGTAGGTTTCTTCGGTGGTGCTGGCGTCGCGGACCTTCGACAGCTGTAGCACCTCGCCTTCAGCGATGATGCGCGTGGCTTGCGAAAGGATCTTCATTACCGGCATGGAGCCCAGTTCGACCATCATTTCGAAAGAACGCGAATACAGGAAGTCGCCCACCAGCACGCTCGGCGCGTTGCCCCACATGGCATTGGCGGTCGAACGGCCACGGCGCATGCCGGACATGTCGACGACGTCGTCGTGCAGCAGGGTGGCGGTGTGCAGAAACTCGATGGTCGCGGCCAGCAGGCGCAGGTCATCGCCTTCGCGGCCCAGTGCCTTGCCGCACAGCAACACGAGCAAGGGACGCAGGCGTTTGCCGCCAGCCGAGGTAATGTAGTCGCCGATTTTCGATACCAGCGGCACTCGGGAAGTCAGCTGCTTCTTGATGATGCCGTCGACGGCGCTAAAATCGTCCGCCACCGCGCGGTAGAAAGCTTGGGGTTGCATCAGCGACAGTTGCTCCAGAAGGGTTGCGCGGCATGCTAGGACCCACGTCCGGGCCTGTCAAGGCGCGATGGACGGCCACTTGCAACGCCAGAGTAGCTTGCGTACAATCGCGCACCCTGAACTTCCTGGGCAGCACCTGCCTTACGCAATTGCAAACAGGCCTTCCAGCCTTATGCAGCCATGCCAGCCAATACCTCTTCTTATAAAGAGCTGGGTGAGCAGGATTATCGGAGAAATACCATGTCTTATGCAGTAATCGTTACTGGTGGCAAGCAGTACAAAGTTGCTCCAGGTGAATACCTGAAGATCGAAAAACTGGAAATCGCTACCGGCGAATCCGTAACTTTTGATCGCGTTCTGTTGGTTGCCAATGGCGACGACGTGAATATCGGCGCTCCAGTTGTTCCTGGCGCTACCGTTGTGGCTGAAGTGATCTCCCAAGGTCGTCACGATAAAGTCCGCATCATCAAGTTCCGTCGCCGTAAGCACCACATGAAGCGTATGGGCCACCGCCAGTGGTACACCGAGATCAAAATCACCGGTATTCAGGCTTAATCAGCCTAATTCCTCACTAGGAGAATTGAACTCATGGCACACAAAAAAGCTGGTGGTAGTACCCGTAACGGTCGCGACTCAGAAGCCAAACGCCTTGGCGTCAAGATGTATGGCGGCCAGGTCATCAAGGCCGGTAACATCATCGTGCGTCAGCGCGGCACCCAATTCCACGCTGGCTACGGCGTTGGTATGGGTAAAGATCACACCCTCTTCGCGAAAATCGAAGGCGTGATCAAGTTTGAAGTAAAAGGCGCCTTCGGTCGTCGTTACGTGAGCGTCGTCGCAGCTTAATTGCGCGATCGCTGGAAAAGCCCTGTCTTGCGACGGGGCTTTTTCGTTTGTGGGGTGAGTCTCTTGCAAAGCTGTTTGTGATGGGCTCCAGCGCTGTATTGGCGGTCGTTGATTGAGGTCGCTGCGCTCATTTTTGCAAGAGTCTTATGTCTTGGTTGTTTTTCGGCTCGTCCGTATGGCGAGAGGCGTTTTGTTATGAAGTTTGTTGATGAAGTATCGATTCGAGTAAAGGCCGGCGACGGTGGCAACGGTTGCATGAGTTTCCGTCGAGAAAAATTCATCGAAAACGGCGGCCCGAACGGCGGCGACGGTGGTGATGGTGGTTCCATCTACATGATGGCCGACGAAAACCTGAACACCCTGGTCGACTACCGTTACACCCGCCACTTCGATGCCGAGCGCGGTTCCAACGGTGGTAGTACCGACTGCACCGGCAAAAAAGGTGAGGATCTGATCCTGCGGGTGCCGGTAGGTACCACAGTGATCGACTCTGCCACCCAGGAAGTCATTGGCGACCTGACCAAGGCCGGCCAGAAGCTGATGGTGGTTCAGGGCGGCTGGCACGGTCTGGGTAACACTCGTTTCAAATCCAGTACCAACCGTGCGCCGCGCCAGACTACGCCGGGCAAGCCGGGTGAGCAGCGCGACCTGAAACTGGAAATGAAGGTGTTGGCGGACGTCGGTCTGCTCGGTTTGCCGAACGCCGGCAAAAGTACCTTCATTCGCTCGGTGTCGGCCGCCAAGCCGAAAGTCGCCGACTACCCGTTCACCACATTGGTGCCGAACCTGGGTGTGGTCAGTGTCGATCGCTGGAAGAGCTTCGTGGTCGCGGATATTCCGGGCTTGATCGAAGGTGCTTCCGACGGCGCGGGCCTGGGGATTCGCTTCCTCAAGCACTTGTCGCGTACGCGTCTGCTGCTGCACCTCGTCGACATGGCGCCGCTGGATGACACCAGTGCGCCGGATGCCGCTGAAGTGATCGTCAGCGAGCTGACCAAGTTCAGCCCGTCCCTGGCCGAGCGTGATCGCTGGCTGGTGCTGAACAAGTGTGACCAGATCCTTGAGGAAGAGCACGATGCTCGCGTCAAGGAGATCGTTGATCGTCTGGAGTGGACTGGTCCGGTCTATGTGATCTCGGCGATCGCCAAGCAAGGCACCGAGCGTCTGTGCCACGACATCATGCGTTACCTGGAAGATCGCGCCGATCGCCTGGCTAACGACCCGGCCTACAAGGAAGAGCTGGCTGAGCTCGATCAGCGCATCGAAGATGAAGCGCGCGCCCAGTTGCAGGCGCTGGACGATCAGCGTGCTCTGCGCCGCAGCGGCGTGAAGTCGGTCCATGACATCGGTGACGACGATTGGGACGAAGAAGATGTGGATGACGAAGACGGTCCGGAAATCATTTACGTGCGTGACTGATTCGTTGCGATAAACTTAAGCGCCGCTCACTGGAGCGGCGTTTTAGTATCTGGAAATCGACTGTTGGTCACGAAGAACCACGAATAACGTCACGGGCAGTGCCAGGTCGCGCTGCCCTCAAGCTAAGGTTGAAGATGATGCGGAGCAAGGTGACAGGTGCGCAGCGTTGGGTCGTGAAGATCGGCAGCGCTTTGCTGACGGCGGACGGCAAAGGCCTGGATCGCGCAGCAATGGGTGTCTGGGTCGAGCAGATGGTTGCCCTGCATGAGGCGGGCGTTGAACTGGTGCTGGTGTCCTCCGGGGCAGTGGCGGCGGGCATGAGCCGTCTGGGCTGGACCTCACGACCCAGTGCGATGCACGAGTTGCAGGCGGCTGCCGCCATCGGTCAGATGGGGTTGGTGCAGGCCTGGGAGTCGAGCTTCGCCGAACATGGTCGGCATACCGCACAGATTCTCCTGACTCACGACGATTTGTCCGACCGCAAGCGCTACCTGAATGCTCGTAGCACCCTGCGTGCGCTGGTCGAGTTGAAGGTGATCCCGGTGATCAACGAAAACGACACCGTGGTCACTGACGAAATCCGTTTCGGCGACAACGACACGTTGGCGGCGCTGGTGGCGAATCTGGTCGAAGCCGATTTGCTGGTGATCCTCACCGATCGCGATGGCATGTTCGATGCTGATCCACGCAACAATCCCGACGCCAAGCTGATTTATGAGGCGCGGGCCGACGATCCGGCGCTCGATGCGGTAGCCGGTGGTACTGGTGGTGCGCTGGGGCGTGGCGGCATGCAGACCAAGCTGCGCGCTGCGCGTCTGGCGGCGCGCTCTGGTGCGCACACCATCATCGTTGGTGGGCGTATTGAGCGAGTGCTGGATCGCCTCAAGGCTGGCGAGCGCATCGGCACTTTGCTGTCGCCTGAGCGCGGCATGCTGGCGGCCCGCAAACAGTGGCTGGCCGGGCATCTGCAGACTCGCGGCACGCTGGTGCTGGACGCGGGTGCGGTGACCGCGCTGTCTCAGGGCAACAAAAGTTTACTGCCGGTAGGTGTAAAGCTGGTCCAGGGCAGCTTCCGTCGCGGCGAAATGGTGGTCTGTGTGGCGCCGGACGGTCGTGAAATCGCTCGTGGCCTGGCTAACTACAGTGCTCTGGAAGCACAAAAAATCATCGGTCAGTCGTCTGAGGCGATTATCGGTCTGTTGGGTTACATGGCGGAGCCGGAGCTGGTTCACCGGGATAACCTGATTCTGGTCTGAAGGAATACCTGAATGCGTGTGGCAAAAGGATTATTGGGCTTGTTGTTGGCGATGCCGTTGCTGGCCTCGGCCGAGGAAATTGGCCAGGTGTCGACGGTGTTCAAATTCGTTGGCCCGAACGACCGTATTGTTGTCGAGGCGTTTGATGATCCGAAAGTGGAGGGCGTGACCTGTTACTTGTCGCGTGCCAAGACGGGTGGCGTGAAAGGTGGTCTGGGATTGGCCGAGGATCGCGCCGAGGCGTCTATTGCATGTCGCCAGGTCGGGCCGATCAGCTTCAAGGGTGAGCTCAAGGATGGCGAGGAGGTATTCAAGGAGCGCACCTCGCTGGTATTCAAGACTATGCAGGTAGTGCGATTCCTCGACAAGAAGCGCAATACCCTGGTGTATCTGGTCTACAGCGATCGCTTGATCGAGGGCAGTCCGCAGAATGCAGTGACGGCAATTCCGATTCTGCCGTGGACGCACGCTCAGTAAGATAACGAAGGTCCAGGTGTGGGGGTGAGTCTGCTTGCTCCCACATTTTTTTTGCATTGTATTTAATAAATCGCAGGCAATAAAAAACCGACCCTGAGGTCGGTTTTTTAACGAGCGCGTCGCTTAGGCAGCAGCGGCAACGTTCAGGGCCTTGACGTGGCCATTCAGGCGGCTCTTATGGCGAGCAGCTTTGTTCTTGTGGATGATGCCTTTATCGGCCATACGGTCGATAACTGGCACGGCCAGAACGTAAGCAGCTTGAGCTTTAGCAGCGTCTTTTGCGTCGATGGCTTTAACTACATTCTTGATGTAGGTACGAACCATGGAACGCAGGCTGGCGTTGTGGCTGCGACGCTTCTCAGCCTGTTTTGCACGTTTTTTGGCGGAAGGTGTGTTGGCCACCGTCGAGCTCCTCGAAAGACTTTTTAGGAAATAGCAAACAAAATAGGCCGCGAATCATGCCGATGAGTTGATGTCTTGTCAAGGGCGGAAGAGACGTTCCGCTAAGTGGCCGGTTCCGGCCCCATGAAAACTACTGCGCTCGGCAATACAGCGTTGAAAGCAGACTCGAAATGCTCATTGACTAAAGTCAACTCCGCTTTCTCGCCTGCTTTCGCCTTGTCTTGCCTTCGCTCGCTACGTTTTCAAGGGGACGGTGCGCTGGATATTTCTTTCCGGCGCGCGACCTGTAAACTCGCGAGCTTTGGCTCTGTGCTGTTGCGGCGCGGAGTATCGCATAAGTGGGCGCGTTGTTCGCCTGCTGTTTATCGACAGGCACAAACTCTTTCAATGAATCTGCTCAAATCGTTGGCCGCTGTCAGCTCTATCACGATGCTTTCCCGGGTGTTGGGGTTTGTTCGTGACACTCTAATCGCCCGTGCATTTGGTGCCGGAATGGCGACTGACGCCTTCTTTATCGCCTTCAAGCTGCCCAATCTGCTGCGGCGGATCTTCGCCGAAGGGGCATTTTCCCAGGCGTTTGTGCCGATTCTTGCCGAATACAAAAGCCAAAAGGGCGAGGAGGCGGCGCGAACCTTCATTGCCTACGTCTCAGGCCTGCTGACACTGGTACTGGCGCTGGTCACTGCGTTGGGCATGCTCGCCGCCCCCTGGGTTATCTGGGCCACGGCACCGGGTTTCGTCGATTCTCCTGAAAAATTCCGGCTGACAACCGATCTGCTGCGGGTCACTTTCCCTTATATATTGCTGATCTCCCTGTCGTCGCTGGCCGGGGCGATCCTCAACACCTGGAACCGCTTCTCGGTGCCGGCCTTCGTGCCGACCCTGCTCAATGTCAGCATGATCATCTTTGCGGTATTCCTGACGCCGTATTTCGATCCGCCGGTGATGGCGCTGGGCTGGGCCGTTCTGGTGGGTGGGCTGGCGCAGCTGCTCTATCAACTGCCGCACCTGAAAAAAATCGGCATGCTGGTACTGCCGCGTTTGAACCTGCGCGATAGCGGTGTCTGGCGGGTCATGAAACAGATGCTGCCCGCGATCATCGGCGTTTCGGTGAGTCAGATTTCGCTGATCATCAATACTATTTTTGCCTCGTTTCTGGTGGCCGGCTCCGTGTCCTGGATGTATTACGCCGACCGCCTGATGGAATTGCCATCCGGCGTGCTGGGTGTGGCGCTGGGCACGATTTTGTTGCCGACCCTGGCCAAGACCTATGCCAGCCAGGATCGCCACGAATACTCGCGAATCCTCGATTGGGGGCTGCGCCTGTGCTTCATGCTGGTGTTGCCGTGTTCCCTGGCGCTGGGGATTCTGTCTGAACCACTGACGGCTTCACTGTTCCAGTATGGCCAGTTCAGTGCTTTCGATGCGGCCATGACTCAACGCGCGTTGATCGCTTATTCCGTCGGCTTGCTGGGGATTATCGTGATCAAAGTGCTGGCGCCGGGCTTCTATGCGCAACAAAACATCCGCACTCCGGTGAAAATCGCGATTTTCACCCTGATCGTCACTCAGCTGTTCAACCTGGTGCTGATCGGTCCGCTGGCGCACGCCGGCCTGGCCCTTGCCATCAGCGCGGGTGCCTGCATCAACGCCGGTTTGCTGTTTTATCAATTGCGCAAGCAGCAGATGTATCAGCCGCAACCGGGCTGGGCGAAGTTCGGGCTCAAATTGCTGGTGGCGGTAGCGGTGATGTCTGCAGTATTGCTGGGTGCGATGCACTTTATGCCGGCCTGGGGGCAGGGGCCTATGCTTGAGCGACTGCTGCGTCTGGGTGCATTGGTGATCGCAGGCGTCGTGGCGTATTTCGGCATGTTGCTGTTGATGGGCTTCCGTTTGCGCGACTTCAATCGCAAGGCCTTGAGCTGAAGACGTTATCTCGATAATCATGGGCGAACCGGCAGTTTTGTCGGCTCGATTACTTTGGGTTACGGTGTTGCCTGTCGTCGGCCGCCGGGTGTGGTTATAATCGACCACTTTATGAGCAAGAAGCGCGTTATGCAGCTGGTTCGAGGTCTCCACAACCTGCGCCCCCAGCATCGGGGCTGTGTCGCCACTATTGGCAACTTTGACGGTGTTCACCGTGGCCACCAGGCTATCCTGGTCCGGCTGCGAGAGCGTGCGCTCGAGTTGGGCGTGCCCAGCTGCGTGGTGATTTTCGAGCCGCAGCCGCGGGAGTTCTTCGCTCCGGACACCGCCCCGGCCCGTCTGGCCCGTTTGCGGGACAAACTGCAGCTGCTGGCCGAAGAGGGTGTCGACCGGGTGTTGTGCCTGGCTTTCAACCATCGCCTGAGCAAACTCAGCGCCAGAGAGTTCGTCGATACCATTCTGGTGGACGGCCTCGGGGTGCAGCATCTGGAAGTCGGTGACGATTTCCGATTTGGCTGCGACCGGTTGGGGGATTTCGACTACTTGCAACAGGCCGGCGTCCTTCAGGGCTTTACCGTCGAAGCGGCGCAGACCGTCGAGCTGGACGGCATTCGTGTCAGCAGCACTCAGGTCCGCAATGCCCTGGCCGCTGCCGATTTCGCCTTGGCCGAGCAACTGCTCGGTCGCCCGTACCGGATTGCCGGTCGGGTCCTGCATGGCCAGAAGCTGGCGCGCCAGTTGGGTACGCCCACGGCCAACGTACAACTCAAGCGTCGTCGTGTGCCGTTGAGCGGGGTTTACCTGGTCAGCGTCGACATCGATGGCAAGACCTGGCCAGGCGTCGCCAATATTGGTGTGCGGCCAACGGTCGAAGGGGATGGCAAAGCTCACCTCGAAGTGCACCTTTTAGATTTTGCCGGCGATCTGTATGACCGGCGTTTGACGGTGGTTTTCCACCACAAGCTGCGTGAAGAGCAGCGTTTCGCCTCTCTGGAGGCGCTTAAGACGGCGATCAATGCGGATATCGCCGCCGCCCGTGCCCTGTCGCACCTAGCGCCAATCGCTAATGAAGAGCCTTAAATGACCGACTATAAAGCCACGCTAAACCTTCCGGACACCGCCTTCCCAATGAAGGCCGGCCTGCCTCAGCGCGAACCGCAGATTCTGCAGCGCTGGGACAGCATTGGCCTGTACGGTAAGTTGCGCGAGATTGGCAAGGATCGTCCGAAGTTCGTACTGCACGACGGTCCTCCGTACGCCAACGGCACGATTCACATCGGTCATGCGCTGAACAAGATTCTCAAGGACATGATCATCCGCTCGAAAACCCTGTCGGGTTTCGACGCACCTTATGTTCCGGGCTGGGACTGCCACGGCCTGCCGATCGAGCACAAAGTCGAAGTGACCCATGGCAAGAACCTGGGCGCCGACAAGACCCGCGAACTGTGCCGTGCCTACGCCACCGAGCAGATCGAAGGCCAGAAGTCCGAATTCATCCGTCTGGGCGTGTTGGGCGACTTCGCCAACCCGTACAAGACCATGGACTTCAAAAACGAGGCCGGTGAAATCCGCGCCCTGGCGGAAATCGTCAAGGCTGGCTTCGTGTTCAAGGGCCTGAAGCCTGTGAACTGGTGCTTTGACTGCGGTTCGGCCCTGGCTGAAGCGGAAGTCGAGTACGAGAACAAAAAGTCCGCGACCATCGACGTGGCCTTCCCGATCGCCGACGAAGCCAAGCTGGCTGCCGCGTTCGGTCTGCCGTCGTTGGGCAAACCTGCTTCGATCGTGATCTGGACCACCACTCCGTGGACTATCCCGGCCAACCAGGCGCTGAACGTTCACCCGGAGTTCAACTACGCCCTGGTCGACGTCGGCGACAAGCTGCTGGTACTGGCTGAAGAATTGGTCGAGTCCTGCCTGGCCCGCTACAGCCTGGAAGGTTCAGTGATCGCCACCACCACCGGTAAAGCGCTGGAACTGATCAACTTCCGTCACCCGTTCTACGATCGCCTGTCGCCGGTTTACCTGGCCGACTACGTTGAGCTGGGCGCGGGCACCGGCGTGGTTCACTCCTCGCCAGCCTACGGCGTAGACGACTTCGTGACCTGCAAGAAGTACGGCATGGTCAACGATGACATCATCAATCCGGTGCAAAGCAATGGCGTGTATGTGCCATCGCTGGAGTTCTTCGGCGGCCAGTTCATCTGGAAGGCCAACCCCGCCATCGTCGATAAACTGACCGAAGTCGGCGCGCTGCTGCACACCACCACCATCGAACACAGCTACATGCATTGCTGGCGTCACAAGACCCCGCTGATCTATCGCGCCACCGCGCAGTGGTTCATCGGCATGGACAAAGAGCCAGCAGCGGGCGACACCCTGCGCAAACGCGCGATCAAAGCCATCGAAGACACCAAATTCGTCCCGGCCTGGGGCCAGGCGCGCCTGCACTCGATGATCGCCAACCGTCCGGACTGGTGCATCTCCCGTCAGCGCAACTGGGGCGTGCCGATCCCGTTCTTCCTGAACAAGGAAAGCGGCGAACTGCACCCACGCACCGTCGAACTGATGGAAATCGTCGCCCAGCGCGTCGAAGTCGAAGGCATCGAAGCCTGGTTCAAGATGGACGCCGCTGAGTTGCTCGGTGACGAAGCGCCGCTGTACGACAAGATCAGCGACACCCTGGACGTCTGGTTCGACTCGGGCACCACGCACTGGCACGTCCTGCGCGGTTCGCACCCGATGGGCCACGAGACCGGCCCTCGCGCCGACCTGTACCTGGAAGGCTCGGACCAGCACCGCGGCTGGTTCCACTCGTCGTTGCTGACCGGTTGCGCCATCGACGACCACGCACCGTACCGCGAGCTGCTGACCCACGGTTTCACCGTCGACGAATCCGGTCGCAAAATGTCCAAGTCCCTGGGCAACGTGATCGCGCCGCAGAAGGTCAACGACACCCTGGGCGCCGACATCATGCGTCTGTGGGTAGCGTCTACCGACTACTCGGGTGAGATGGCGGTTTCCGAGCAGATCCTGCAACGCAGTGCGGACGCCTACCGGCGCATCCGTAACACCGCGCGTTTCCTGCTTTCCAACCTGACCGGTTTCAACCCGGCCACCGACCTCCTGCCGGCCGAAGAAATGCTCGCCCTGGACCGTTGGGCCGTGGATCGCACGCTGTTGCTGCAACGCGAGCTGCAGGAACACTACGGCGAATACCGTTTCTGGAACGTTTACTCCAAGATCCACAACTTCTGCGTGCAGGAGTTGGGCGGTTTCTACCTGGACATCATCAAGGACCGCCAGTACACCACTGGCGCCGACAGCAAGGCCCGTCGTTCGTGCCAGACTGCGCTGTTCCACATCTCCGAAGCGCTGGTGCGCTGGATCGCGCCGATCCTGGCGTTCACCGCCGACGAGCTGTGGCAATACCTGCCGGGCGAGCGTAACGAGTCTGTGATGCTCAACACCTGGTACGAAGGCCTGAGCGAACTGCCGGAAGGCTTCGAGCTGGATCGCGCTTACTGGGACCGGATCATGGCGGTCAAGGTTGCGGTCAACAAGGAAATGGAAATCCAGCGTGCAGCCAAGGCCGTCGGTGGCAACCTGCAAGCCGAAGTGACGCTGTTCGCCGAAGACGCGCTGAGCGCCGACCTGGCCAAGCTGAGCAACGAACTGCGTTTCGTGCTGATCACTTCGACCGCCAGTGTTGCGCCATTGGTGCAGGCACCGGCCGATGCCGTGGTCACCGAAGTCAGCGGCCTGAAGCTCAAGATCGTCAAGTCGGCTCACGTCAAGTGCGCCCGCTGCTGGCACTGCCGTGAAGACGTCGGTGTGAACCCGGAACATCCGGAAATCTGCGGTCGTTGTGTCGACAACATCAGCGGCGCGGGCGAGGTTCGTCACTATGCCTAATGCGGCTGGCCGTTTCGGACGGCTGAGCTGGCTCTGGTTGAGTTTGCTGGTCCTGGTCATTGACCAGGCCAGCAAGTTCTACTTCGAAGGCAAGCTCGAGATGTACCAGCAAATCGTGGTGATCCCCGATTTGTTCAGCTGGACCCTGGCCTACAACACCGGTGCGGCGTTCAGCTTCCTGGCTGACAGCTCCGGCTGGCAGCGCTGGTTGTTTGCCTTGATCGCGGTGGTGGTCAGTGCGGTGCTGGTGATTTGGCTCAAGCGCCTGGGGCGCAACGACACCTGGCTGGCGATTGCGCTTGCCTTGGTGCTGGGTGGCGCGCTGGGCAATCTGTACGACCGCATTGCCTTGGGCCATGTGATCGATTTCATTCTGGTGCACTGGCAGAACCGCTGGTATTTCCCGGCGTTCAACTTTGCTGACAGCGCCATTTCTGTCGGTGCCGTAATGCTCGCGCTGGATATGTTCAAAAGTAAGAAGACCGGAGAGACCGTTCATGACTGAACAGGTATTGGCTGAACAACGTATCGGCCAGAACACGGAAGTCACCTTGCACTTTGCATTGCGCCTGGAGAACGGCGACACCGTCGACAGCACTTTCGACAAAGCCCCGGCGACCTTCAAGGTCGGTGACGGCAACCTGTTGCCAGGCTTCGAGGCCGCGCTTTTCGGCTTCAAGGCCGGCGACAAGCGCAGCCTGTCCATCGAGCCGGAAAGCGCCTTTGGCCAGCCTAACCCGCAAAACGTGCAGATCATCCCGCGCTCGCAGTTCCAGGACATGGAACTGTCGCCAGGATTGCTGGTGATCTTCAATGATGCGGCCAATACCGAGCTGCCAGGCGTGGTGAAGGAATTCGATGACGCGCAAGTGACCATCGACTTCAACCACCCGCTCGCCGGTAAGACCTTGACCTTTGACGTCGAGATCATCAACGTCAAAGCGTTGTAACTGACCGAATACGGTCACCTGTAGGAGCAGAGCTTGCTCGCGAAGGCGTCATCACATTCAGCATCAATGTTGACTGACACACCGCTTTCGCGAGCAAGCTCTGCTCCTACAATGATCTAACTTCTTGCGCGCAAGACACGAGGCACAGCATGCAAATCAAACTCGCCAACCCCCGTGGCTTCTGCGCCGGCGTGGACCGGGCGATCGAAATCGTCAACCGCGCCCTGGAAGTCTTCGGGCCGCCAATCTACGTGCGCCACGAAGTGGTCCACAACAAATTCGTGGTCGAAGACCTGCGTGCCCGTGGGGCGATCTTCGTCGAGGAACTGGATCAGGTACCGGATGACGTGATCGTGATCTTCAGCGCCCACGGCGTTTCCCAGGCCGTGCGTACCGAAGCCACAGGTCGTGGCCTGAAGGTGTTCGACGCGACCTGCCCGCTGGTGACCAAGGTGCACATCGAAGTCGCGCGTTACAGCCGCGACGGCCGTGAATGCATCCTTATCGGTCATGCCGGCCATCCGGAAGTCGAAGGCACCATGGGCCAGTACGATGGCAGCAATGGTGGCGCGATCTATCTGGTCGAAGACGAGAAAGATGTCGCCGAATTGCAGGTGAACAACCCTGAAAAGCTGGCTTTCGTTACCCAGACCACCCTGTCCATGGACGACACCAGTCGCGTGATCGACGCCCTGCGTGCGCGTTTTCCGGCGATCGGCGGTCCGCGCAAGGACGATATCTGTTATGCCACGCAAAACCGTCAGGACGCCGTCAAGCAACTGGCGGACGAATGCGACGTGGTGCTGGTGGTTGGCAGCCCGAACAGCTCCAACTCCAATCGTCTGCGTGAACTGGCCGAACGCATGGCCACCCCGGCCTATCTGATCGACGGTGCCGAAGACTTGCAAAAGAGCTGGTTCGACGGTGTCGAGCGTATTGGCATCACGGCCGGTGCCTCCGCTCCGGAAGTGCTGGTACGTGGCGTGATCCAGCAATTGCAGGCCTGGGGTGCCACGGGTGCCGATGAACTGGCCGGTCGCGAGGAGAACATCACCTTCTCCATGCCTAAAGAGCTGCGCGTGCGTTCGCTGCTGTAATACTTTTCGCCTTTCGACACAGCGCCTGCTCAGCCTTACGGTTGGCCAGGCGCACTCGACCGCTCGCCGCCAGCACCACCTGGAGCTGGCTGACCGGCTCGCGAGCCGAGCAAATATGTAGCGTCCCTGCCTGAAATGCCCGCCCGGGCATCAGCGGTTGGCCCAGACTGCTGAACCGCACGAAACGCCTGACCCACCAATTGCCGACAATCGGCGTCCGCGCATCACCTGCGCGCTCGACCAGTAGCGGATTGCTGCTGTCCTCTGGCCCTTTGCCGCTGATGTCCAGAATGATCCGCCAGCCCTGGCTCCAATCGCCGTTGATGCCATGAATGACCACGTTCTGGTTGCGGGTTATGGCCAGGGTTCTGGCCTGGCGAATCCCACTGATCAGCGACTCGGCCGCCTGCTCCCGATGATTCGATTCCGTCAGTGCAGCGAACGCCGGACTGACCAAGTGCAGAACAATCCCGACAATCGTCAGTCCCATGAGCAGTCCGATCAGGCTGAAACCTTGCTGATGCATGTCATCTCCCTCCATGGAGTGCTGCGGCCCGCGCGATCCTTGCGCGAGTAATGGCAAAACAACCGTACATCTGTCGGTCGAATGTTCTAGCGTGTAGAAGCAGGTATAGCCGACGGCAACGGAGGGCACTGATGGATCATCGTACAAAAGGTTTCACGCTGATCGAGCTGCTGGTCACGCTCGCGGTGTTTCTGATCCTGATTACACTGGCCGTTCCGGCGTTCACCCGCTCGGTGCAAAGCAACAAGGCCGACACCGAGGTCGGCGACTTGCAACGGGCACTCAATTACGCACGGCTTGAAGCGATTGATCGGGGCCTCACCACTCGGGTTCGCCCGACGGCCGGCGGCAGTGTCTGGACCGGCGAGCTGAGCGTTTATGACGGTACTGGCAATCCGGCCAATGTATTGCGGGTTGTTCCAGCGATGAGCAGCGGAGCGACTCTGACGCTAACCTCAGGAGTGACCGCGATTGATTTCAACAATCTCGGCGGCTTGGCAGCGCCGTCCACGGCGGTGGTGATCAGTTATGTGCTGGGGGCGCAAAGCAGGACGCTGAATGTGTGTTTGAACGGACGAATTCTATTGGGTGGAAGTTGCGGATGAGGGGTTGGAGCAAGCGTGCACAGGAGGGCATGACGCTGATCGAGGTATTGGTCGCGTTGTTGGTGCTGGCTGTGGGTCTGTTGGGCGCGGCGGCGATTCAGCTCAATGCGCTGAAGTACACCGACAGCTCACGGATGACCAGCCAGGCGAGTTTTATCGCCTACGACATGATGGACCGCATTCGCGCCAATTCCGGCGCCGATTACACCGTCACGCCGCCGACCTCGGGCAACTTGAGCGTGGCCCGGGATCAGGACCTCTACGACTTCACCACCAATATCGTCAATTTCGGCGGCGCCACGGCCACCGGCAGCATCGTCCGCAACCAGCGGGTATACACCATCACCATTACCTGGGACGACTCCCGGGCCGCCAATATCGCCGATTCGCGCCGCAGTTTCGTCCTCACCAGCCGCGCCACCGTTGATCCGGCGACGACACCATGAACAGAACCAGCAGAGGTTTCGGCCTGATCGAATTGCTGATCGCCCTGGCATTGAGCCTGATCGTGATCCTGGGCGTGGCGCAGATTTTCATCGCGGCCAAAAACACCTACGTCAGCCAGAGCACTGCCGCCGGCATGCAGGAAGATGCACGGTTCGTCCTGAGCAAGATGATTCAGGAAATTCGCATGGTCGGCATGTTCGGTTGTCTGGGTACGATTACCGACGCCAGCTCGGCGGGGGATTTCAATGCAAGCCTGCTCACGCCGATCAGTTGGGACAATGCCAACCTCAAATTGACGCTGGTCACCGCAGATGTCGGCGGCAGTGGCGGAGTGCCGACCTGGACGGTGGTTTCCGACTGTCGAAATACCGCGACGGCCTACACCGGTTTACGCACGCCGGCATCGGGGCAGTTGGCGTTTCCGATCAGGCGGCTGATCTACAGCTTCAGCAACAACCAACTGCTGATGGGCACCGGCACCGGCACGCCGACTCAGGCGGTGCTCATCAATAACGTCAGTGCTTTTGGCGTGAGCTTCGGGCTCGCCAGCTCAGCTACGGATACAGCCGCCTCCAGCTATAGCAGCAATCCGTCCGATCCGGCGCGAATCCGCAGTGTGCGGCTGACGCTGACCCTCACCGACCCGAACAACCGGGTCCGCAATCAAACCTTCAACGTAGTTGCCGCCTTGCGCAACCGGTTGCAATGAGGGGAGGGCCGATGAGTCGTGCACCCATGACATCTCACGCCCAGCGCGGCATGGCGCTGTTGGTCAGCCTGGTGTTTCTCCTGGTGCTGACATTGATCGGTCTCTCGTCGATGCAGAGCGCCACGTTGCAGGAGAAAATGACCAGCAGCGTGATCCTGCGCAACCAGTCGTTCCAGGGCGCGGAAGCGGCGTTGCGGGTCGGTGAAAGCGCGGTGCAACTGAACTCCTACTCGTTGCCGGTCTGCAGTGGCACCAGCCAGTGCGCACCGCCGGCCGAGGCGTCGGTCATTACCGCCGCCGGGTTCAACTCCACCTCGGGGGTGAACTGGATCGCCTCCGGTAGCGGCTTTTATGGAGTGCAGAACATCGGCACTACCCTGACTGCCGTGAATGTGCCGAGCAACACATCGGCAACCCTTTATCGGGTGACCGCCGTGGGTATCGCGGGCAGCTCGCGCAGTGTGGTGGAGAGTATTTATGCGAAGTACTGAGACCCGCACAGGCTGGCGCCGTTGGTTACAGCAGCTGCTCTGCGGCGCGGCCTTGAGCCTTTACCTGGCCGCGCCGACCTACGCTTTCACGCCCTCGGACTCTCCGCTGTTGAGCGCCGCCGCCGTGCCTCCCAATGTGATGCTGCTGCTCGATGACTCGGGGAGTATGAACAACATTATCTGGGCGGCCGGCTTCGACCCGACGGTCGTACGCACCCCAGTGACGATTTGCCTCTCCAATGGTTCGTGCAACAAAGGCCGCGACCTGGACATGACCGATAACAATATCGCCTTGTCGAGTTTGAATCATGGAACATGCTCGAAGGCCGGATGGTACGGTTTTTATAAAAACAGCCTTCTCGGTCTGGATTCGCTTTGCCTGAAGCTTCCCGATCCGGTGGGAAGCGAGGACACGCGGTATACGGCGAATTATTTGTCCTACCTGATCAGCCTGGCCAACAATACTGACCGGGACTTCACCGACGGCTCGATCCCCAACGATTACCGGATGAACGTGGCGCGCAACGTTTCCAAGACGTTGGTGGCCAACAACCGTTCGCTACGCATCGGCCTGTCGACATTCAACCTGGCGGTCGGCAACCATAAGAATGACGGTGGTTACATCGCCCGCTCGATCAGCGATTTGTCGGCGGTCAGCGGCACTGTGACTCAGGCTCAAGCCGATACCAATTACACCTCACTGATCGCCGGGATCGACGAGCTGAGTGCGCAAGCCAATACGCCGCTGGCGGAAGCCTATTACGAGATCACTCGTTATTTCCGTGGCATGGCGCCGTACAACAACTCGACGCCCGACACCTATACCAGTCCGATTCAGTACCGTTGCCAGAAGAATTACGGGGTGGTGATCACCGATGGTCTGCCGACCTACGATCGAACCTTTCCGACCGACGATCCGCTGGGTGGCAGCCGGTTACCGAACTGGGACGGGATCAGCAGTAACGATGGTACCGACCCCTCAGGCGATGATGAGGGCGACACCCTGTACCTGGATGACATTGCCAAGTTCGCCTTCGACATCGACATGCGCTCCACGGGAACCGATGCCACGGGCAAAAGCTGGAACGCCCCGGATTTTCCCAGGCAGTACATGAACACCTATACCGTGGGGTTCACCGCGGCAAACCAGATGTTGGCGGATGCCGCGACCTATGGGCAGGGCAAGTACTATCAGGTAAACGACAGCGCGGGACTTGGCAACGCACTGTCTGCAGCCCTGAGCGACATCACTTCCAAGGCCGGCTCAGGTGGCAGTGGCGTAGCCAGCGGCACGACCCTGACCAGCGACTCGAGATATTTCCAGACCAGTTACGATCCCAAGGACTGGCGGGGTACGATCAAGTCCTTCGGCTTCACGTCGGCGGGCGCGGTTAACACCGCCGCCGTGCTGTGGACGACCGACACCACCATCGTGCCCGGCGCCACCGCGCCGACCTACCAGTCCTGGAACACGCAAACCAACGCGGCGGTCACCCTGGCTTACAGCAATTTCTCTACGGCGCAGCAGACCACCCTCAACCAGGGGCTGCCTACTGGCATCAACGGCAACGATCTGGTGGAGTGGAGCAAGGGCATCAACAAAACCGGGCTGAAAGTTCGCAGTGTATTGCTCGGCGACATCATCAATTCGCCACTCGTGCTGGCCTCACCCACGGACAAAACCGCGTCCGATCTGGTGGCAGACACCAGCTACAGCACTTACCTGACCACCAAAGCCGCCAACATGAATGCCAGCCTGGTGGTGAATGCCAACGACGGTTTTGTAAACATCATCAACTCGGCCAATGGTGTCAGGCGTTATGCCTACATGCCCTCCAGCGTGCTGCCATCGCTGAACGACATCGCTGATCCCACTTACATCAACGGTGTGAGCCACAAGTTTCTGGTCGATGGCCAGGTCGGCGTGTTCGATGCTCAGCTCAACAGCGCCTGGAAAACCCTGGCGATTGGCGGAACGGGGGCGGGCGGCAAAACCTTCTATGCGCTGCAATTGTTCGACGCATCGGCTGGTAATGAAACTAAAGCACTGTGGGAAGTCAGTGCGCCGGCCACGGCCAATACAGCGAACGTTTTCAATGATCTGGGTTATGCCTATGCGCGCCCCGAAGTGGCACGCTTGGCCGATGGTCGCTGGGCCGCGTTTATCTCCAACGGCTATGGCAGCAACTCCGGGGTTGCAGCGTTGTATGTGGTGGATATTCGCGACGGCTCGCTGATCAAGAAAATCGTGGTCGACAGTACCGAAACCACCAACGGCCTGTCGTCGGTGAAGCTCAGGGTCAACTCGCAGAATGTGGTGCAGGCTGCCTACGGGGGCGATCTGAAAGGGCGGTTGTGGAAGTTCGATTTGAGTGGCACCACCCCTGACACCTGGGGCGTGGCGTTTTCCGGCAAGCCGTTGTTCACCACTGCAGGTGGCGCGACCCAGCCGATTACCGCGCAACCGTTGCTGGCGGATCACGTGTTGGGCGGCAAGGAGGTGTTTTTCGGCACCGGCAAATTCAATGAGGTTGCCGACAAGACCAATAAGGATCTACAGGCGTTCTACGCGGTATGGGATGCCGAGGGGGGCGCAGGACAAATCACTGTTTCCAGTTTGCAGGCGCAGGCGGTGACCGGCGTGTTTTCGGGCAGTACCGGGCAATTCATCACCACCAGCCAGAACGAGGTGACCTACCCGGCCAAGAAAGGCTGGTACTTGCCCCTGGTATACAACAACGTGCTGACGGGGGAGCGGGTGATCTATCAGGCCAGTCTGGTATCGGGGCGAATTGTTTTTACCACGCTCAGTGTGGATACCGTGGACCCCTGTGCCAGCTTCGGTAGCGGCAAACTGGTCGAACTCGATGCGTTCAGCGGTAAGATGCTCAATTACGCGGTACTCGACACCAATGCCGACGGGGTGGTCGATGGCAACGACACGATTTCCAGTGGGGTGATCTTCACCGGTGGTATCCCGACCCTGAACGCGGTCGTCAATGACGCAACCCGCAAGATTGTGAACGACTCCGGTGGTGGCGTGACCACTCTGGTGGAAAAATCCGGTGGCGGCAGCGGCCGTCGCATCATGTGGCGACAAATACAGTAAGTGAGAGTGAGGCATGCGCAGATCCAACCGAGGTTTTACCCTGATCGAAATCATGATCGTGATTGCGATCATCGGGATCGTCATCACCATTGGCTATCCGAGCCTCACCGAGTACATAAAAAAGGGCCGCCGTACTGAAGTCGCCGGGTTGCTTTCCGAGCAGGCGCAGATCCTCGAGCGTTTCTATTCGAAGAATAATGTCTACACCAATGCCACTGGCCTCAGCGCTGGCAATGATTTCTACACCATCACCCCGACCCTGACCGATCAGACCTTCCTGCTGACGGCAACACGCAAGGCCGGTTCGACCATGGCCAGCGACAAGTGCGGTGATTTCACTCTCACCAATACCGGCGTCAGGAGTATGGTCAATGCCGCGTCCGGCTTGGCCACCAAGGATTGCTGGGGTCGCTGAGTTCCTTTTTCGGGCGCCTTTTGCGCCCTCTGTCTATAGAACGGTTGGATCAGAACATGAGCAGTCAACAGCAAGTGGTGATTGTCGGTGGCGGGGTGATTGGCCTGCTGACGGCGTTCAATCTCGCGTCCGAAGTGCAGAGCGTGGTGCTGCTGGACCGCTCGAACGTCGGTCAGGAGTCTTCCTGGGCCGGTGGCGGGATCGTTTCGCCGCTCTACCCATGGCGCTACAGCCCGGCGGTCACTGCACTGGCTCATTGGTCCCAGGATTTTTATCCACAACTGGCCCAGCGTTTGTTCGCTGCCACCGGTGTCGATCCTGAAGTGCACACCACCGGGTTGTATTGGCTGGACCTGGATGACGAGGCCGAAGCACTCGCCTGGGCCAAACGGGAGAACCGTCCGCTGCGGGCTGTGGATATCTCTGCGGCCCACGATGCAGTGCCGGTATTGGGCGCCGGTTTTTCGCGGGCGATCTACATGGCCGATGTGGCCAATGTGCGTAATCCACGGCTGGTGAAGTCCCTCAAGGCCGCCTTGCTGGCGTTGCCGAACGTGACGATCCATGAACAATGCGAGGTCAGCGAATTTATCCGGGAAGGTTCTGTGGTGGTCGGGGTACAGACCTCGATGGGGGCCATTCGGGGTGATGAGGTGGTTTTGACAGCGGGGGCCTGGAGCGGTGACTTGCTGAAAAAGCTGGGCCTGGAACTGCCGGTCGAACCGGTCAAGGGACAGATGATTCTCTACAAGTGCGCAGCGGACTTCCTGCCGAGCATGGTCCTGGCCAAGGGGCGTTATGCCATTCCCCGGCGCGACGGGCACATCCTGATCGGCAGTACGCTGGAGCATGAGGGCTTCGACAAGACGCCAACCGACACGGCGCTGGAAAGCCTGAAGGCATCGGCGGTGGAATTGATTCCGGCATTGGCGGATGCCGAGGTGGTGGGGCATTGGGCGGGGTTGCGGCCCGGGTCGCCTGAAGGAATCCCCTATATCGGTCGGGTGCCGGGATATGACGGGCTCTGGCTCAACTGCGGGCATTACCGTAACGGGCTGGTGCTGGCGCCGGCGTCATGTCAGTTGTTTGCCGATGTGATGCTGGGGCGGGCGCCGATTATCGACCCTGCGCCGTATGCGCCAGCCGGACGAATCTGACAGAAGAGCTGTTAACGGTTCAATCCAGCCCCAATTTCTTCAGCCTGTAACGCATCGACCGAAATGACAGATTCAATCGCTGGGCCGCCGCCGTGCGGTTCCAGCGGGTTTCTTCCAGGGCCTGGAGGATGAGTTTGCGTTCGACGTTTTCCAGATAGGCTTCCAGATTATCGATCTGTGTCAGGTCTGGCACGCCGCCGTCCGGGTTGCAGTTGCCTTCCGCCAGACGCAGGTCGCTGGCTTCGATCTGTTTGTTCTCGCACAAGGTGTGAGCCCGTTCGAGCATGTTCTCCAATTCCCGCACGTTTCCAGGAAAGCGATAGTTTTTCAGCGCTTCGAGGGCTTGTGGGTGGAGTTTTGCGGGGGGCTGGCCAGTGCTGGCCGCCAGTCGCTTGAGCATATTGTTGGTCAGAAGCTCAATGTCGTCGCGGCGTTCGCGCAAGGACGGTACTCGCAGCTCGATCACGTTCAGGCGGTAGTACAAGTCCTGGCGAAAGCGTTCGGCGGCGACTTCGGCATCGAGGTCTTTGTGAGTGGCGCAGAGGATGCGCACATCGACCACGGTTTCCTGCTGGCCACCGATGCTGCGAACGGCTTTCTCCTGTATGGCCCGCAGCAGTTTGACCTGCATTGCCAGCGGCAGGTCAGCCACTTCGTCGAGGAACAACGTACCGCCATGGGCTGCCTGGAACAGCCCAGGCTTGTCTTCGATGGCGCCGCTGAAACTGCCTTTGCGATGGCCGAAAAACTCGCTTTCCATCAATTCCGACGGGATTGCCCCACAGTTCACCGGGACGAACGGTCGGCTGGCGCGCGGGCCTTGGTCGTGGATAAGTCGAGCGACCAGTTCCTTGCCGCTGCCGGACTCGCCACTGATGTAGACCGGGGCTTGGCTGCGGGCCAGTTTGTCGATTTGTTTGCGCAGGTTGCGCATTGGCAGCGAGTCTCCCAGCAGCCGACGGTCGATGCCGCTGCTGGTGCCGCCTGGCGCTGGCAAGCTCAGGGCGCTGATGACCAGTTCGCGCAGACGGGTGAGGTCGACCGGTTTGGTCAGGAAGTCGAAGGCGCCGGCCTTGAGGGCGTTTATTGCTGTTTCCAGGCTGCCGTAGGCGGTGATCATCGCCACCGGCACTTGTGCATAGCGCTGCTGGATGTGCTGCACCAGCGCCAGACCGGTGCCGTCAGGCAGGCGCATGTCGGTCAGGCACAGGTCGAACGTATCCCGAGCCAGTAGCGCCTGCGCTTCTGCGAGGTTGCGTGCGCTGAAGGTGTCGAGTTTCATCCGTCCCAGGGTGATTTCCAGGAGTTCGCGGATATCCGGCTCGTCGTCGACGATGAGGATTTTTTGCCGTGGGCTCGTGTTCAACTTTGTTTCCGTCCGTGAGCAAAGGTGATGCGAAAGCAGCCGCCGCCTTGGCGTGATTTGAAGTCTAGGCGGGCTTGATTGCTTTCGCACAGCTCACGGGACAGATAAAGCCCCAGGCCAGTACCCTGGCTGCTGGTGGTGAAGAACGGTTCGAACAAGTGAGTACGTTGGTCCGGTGCAACGCCAGGGCCATCGTCCAGGACTTCCAGGGTCGGCAACTGGCTGTCCGGGTCGATAAACAACTCAAGCCAGGCCTGCGCCCGATCATGCTTGAGGGCGCTATGGCGCCAGGCATTGCGCAACAGGTTATCGAGAATCTGGGTCAGCTGATCCGGATCCATCAGGGTTTTGAAGTCTCCCAAGCCGATGCGCAGGTGAATCTGCTGATGTTCTTTCGAGCCTTCGCGGGTTTCGGCGACGAAATGCTCCAGCCACGGCTTCAAATCGAGCCGTTGCGGCACGGTTTGCTGGCGACGGGACAATTGCAGGACGTTTTCGATTACCCGATTCATGCGCTGAGATTGGTCTTGAATAATCTGGGTCAGACGCCGGTCCGCACCGTTCAGTTCCTCGGATTCCTGCAGTAACTGCGCGGCATGACTAATGGCGCCCAGTGGATTGCGGATCTCATGGGCAATCCCGGCGGTCAGGCGACCGAGGGCGGCGAGTTTCAGTTGTTGGGCCTGTTGGGCGATTTGGGCGAGGTCTTCGAGAAAAACCAGCGTCTGGTGGTGCGGGCTTTGGTCCAGGGCAATGAAGCTTGGTTGCAGCTCGAGGCCGTTGCTGGCGATCTGCAGGCTTTGCGGGCGCAACGTTGGATTGTTGAGCCACAGTTGGAGTCGCTCGACCAACGGTATCGAGTAATCGTCGATCAACTGGCCGTCCAGTTTTTCCTGCCCCAGCAAGGTCAAGGCGCTGTGATTGGCCAGTTGCACCCGCCGTTGGTTGTCGAGCACCAGAATGCCCGTGCGCATGCGTTGCAGGATCAGTGCGTTGAGGGCTTCGAGACCGAGCACTTCACTGGCCCGCTGTTCGGCCAGGGTTTCGCTGACCTCCAATCGTCGGGTCAATCCCTGCACCAGCAGCGCCGCGGCAAAACACAGGGCGCCGAGGGTGCCGATTTGCAGGTAATCACTGGGGCTGGCGGGGTGGTTGAAGCTCAGGATGAAGCTCAAACCCACGATGCCAAGGGCACCGACCGCTGCGATCAGCAGACCGACACGCCCGCGCAGCAAGGTATTGCTGATGGCTACTGAGACGATCAGCAAATTGCCGATGGCACTGGCCATGCCGCCCGCGGCATAGAACAGGCCGCACAGCAGCAGGACATCGACCAGCGCCAGGCCGAACAGCTGCGCGGGGCGTCGGGTGTTCCCCAAAAAGACCACCAGCAGGATATTCAGCACCAGGTACAACCAGCTGCCGTTGCGCAGCAGGTCGTCATTGGCGAACTTCAGCAACTGGTTGTCCATGTTGCTGGAGATCAACAGCACCAGGGTGATGCCGACGCTTAAGCGGTAGAGGTGATAGAGGCGCAGCAGTCGCTGGGCCTGTTTGTTGCCTGGGCTGGGCGTCTCAGCGATCACTTGAGCCCGGGCCTTGCTCAAGGTGAGCCTGGCTGCAATACCACTGTTGTTCGAGTTTCAACGCGCGGTCGCGGGGCAGGTGTACGCCGCAATGAGCACAGCGAACCATGGGCGGAGCATCTTGCTCGCGCGGCATATTGGCGACCGACGTCGGGCCCTTGAACTTGCGCCAGAACCATATGGCAGCGGCAATCAGGGCGATCCAGAACAATAGACGAAGCATGGTGAGCTGCTTTTTGATTAATGAGTTGGCAGTTTAGCCAAGGACGGGTCAAGCGCACAGCGCAATACGTTCACCCAAAAATTCGGCAATAAAAAAGGCGCCTCGAAAGGCGCCTTCCCGGTACAACATCTCTATGTCAGTCGAACAGGCCGAAGGTCATGTGGCTGAACCAGGAACGGTCGGTGTTGCTGGACTCGGGTTCCGGTTCTTCGATCACATCGCCGTTTTCATCTTTAGGCTTGAGCTCGTTCGGAATCGCGTCCTTGGCATCCTGGAACTGCTTCTGCACATCCTGGTTGGCGCGGGTTTCGCCCGGCGGCAGTGGCGGACGGGATTCGATCAGGCCCAGGGTGGCCTTGCTCAGCCACGAACGGTTGTCGGCTTCGGCTACCGATGGCACGAACTGACCGTTCACCAGGCTCGGGTGGTTCGGGTAGTTGAGTTTCAGGGTTTCGAGACTGGTCGCAGCCAGTTCGTCCAGGTGCAGGCGCTGGTAGGCTTCGGTCATCACCGCCAGGCCGTCACCGACCGATGGGGTTTCCTGGAAGTTTTCCACTACATAACGGCCACGGTTGGCGGCGGCAACGTAGGCCTGACGGGTCAGGTAGTAGTCGGCAACGTGGATTTCATAGGCCGCCAGCAGGTTGCGCAGGTAAATCATGCGCTGCTTGGCGTCCGGCGCGTAGCGGCTGTTCGGGTAGCGGCTGGTCAGCTGGGCGAACTCGTTGTAGGAGTCGCGGGCAGCGCCCGGGTCACGCTTGGTCATGTCCAGTGGCAGGAAGCGCGCCAGCATGCCGACGTCCTGGTCAAAAGAGGTCAGACCCTTGAGGTAGTAGGCGTAATCGACGTTCGGGTGCTGCGGGTGCAGACGAATGAATCGCTCGGCGGCGGACTTCGCAGCCTCAGGCTCGGAGTTCTTGTAGTTGGCGTAGATGAGCTCGAGTTGAGCCTGATCGGCATAGCGACCGAACGGATAACGCGACTCCAGGGCCTTCAGCTTGGCTGTGGCGGCGGTGTAGCTATTGTTGTCCAGATCGTGCTGAGCCTGCTGGTACAGCTCGACTTCGCTCAGGTTTTCGTCTACGACTTCCTTCGATGAGCAAGCAGCGGTCAATGCGAGGATGGCGATCAGCAGCAGGTGTTTCACTTGCATGGCGGCTTGCGTCCCTATGACGGCCGCTGTCTTGGGCGGGGCCGTCCTGTTATGATGAGTGCCCCGTTGAAAAGCCTCGGGGCAAAAGACGCCGTATTTAACCACAAGCGCGCAGCCGAAACCAAAGGCTGTGCCGACGCCTAGTCTGAGCATGTCCGATAAAATTGAACTTCGCGCAGAGGTGCCGTCCGAATTGGGCGGCCAACGCCTCGATCAAGTCGCCGCACAATTATTCGCTGAGCACTCGCGCTCGCGCCTTTCCGCCTGGATCAAAGACGGCCGCCTGACTGTGGATGGGGCGGTTATCCGCCCGCGAGACATCGTTCACGGTGGCGCCATTCTTGAATTGACTGCCGAGCAGGAAGCTCAGGGCGAATGGATCGCTCAAGACATCGAGCTGGACATCGTCTATGAAGACGACGACATCCTCGTGATCAACAAGCCTGCGGGCCTGGTGGTGCATCCGGCCGCCGGTCACGCCGACGGCACCTTGCTCAACGCCTTGCTGCACCACGTGCCGGACATCATCAATGTGCCCCGCGCCGGTATCGTGCATCGCCTGGACAAGGACACCACCGGTCTGATGGTGGTGGCCAAGACCATTCAGGCGCAGACACAGCTGGTCACTCAATTGCAGAGCCGCAGTGTCAGCCGGATCTATGAGTGCATCGTAATCGGTGTGGTGACGGCCGGCGGCAAGATCAACGCACCGATCGGTCGTCACGGCCAGCAGCGCCAGCGCATGGCGGTGATGGAAGGTGGCAAGCAAGCCGTCAGTCACTACCGCGTGCTCGAGCGTTTCCGCTCCCACACTCATGTGCGAGTGAAGCTGGAAACCGGTCGTACGCACCAGATTCGCGTGCACATGGCGCACATCAACTACCCGTTGGTCGGAGATCCTGCCTACGGCGGTCGTTTCCGTATTCCACCGGCCGCCAGCGTGACCATGGTCGAATCCCTGAAGAATTTCCCGCGTCAGGCGCTGCATGCGCGGTTCCTGGAGCTGGATCATCCGACCACCGGTAAACGCATGAGCTGGGAATCGCCACTGCCGGATGACTTCGTCTGGTTGCTGTCGCTGCTCAAGCAAGACCGCGAGGCGTTCATCGGATGACCTGGCTGACGCCTGACTGGCCCGCGCCGGCCAGCGTCAAAGCCTGCGTTACCACCCGTGAGGGCGGCGTCAGTCTGGCGCCGTTCGACAGCCTCAACCTCGGCGATCACGTTGACGACAGCCCTGAAGCCGTCGCCGAAAACCGCCGTCGTCTCACCGATCGTTTCTCGATTCAGCCGGCCTGGCTGCAACAGGTTCACGGCATTGTCGTGACCCAAGCGGACCCAAACCTGGTAGCCACTGCCGACGCCAGCTGGACGGCAACACCCGGTATCGCTTGCACAGCGATGACCGCCGACTGCCTTCCTGCGCTGTTTTGCGACCGTGCCGGCACCCGCGTCGCTGCCGCCCATGCCGGTTGGCGCGGGCTGGCGGCGGGTGTGCTGGAAGCGACCCTCGACAGTCTGGCTGTACCGCCCGAAGACGTACTGGTCTGGCTCGGCCCGGCCATTGGCCCTCAAGCCTTTGAAGTCGGCCCGGAAGTGCGCGAAACCTTCGTCCAGCAATTGCCTGAAGCCGACAAAGCCTTCGTGCCGAGCCAGAATGCCGGCAAGTTCATGGCCGACATCTATGAACTGGCGCGTTTGCGTCTGGCCGCTCGCGGTGTCACCGCTGTTTATGGCGGTGGTTTCTGCACAGTGACCGATCCACGTTTCTTTTCTTACCGCCGCAGTCCTCGCACCGGCCGGTTTGCCTCCCTGATCTGGCTCGAACGCTAGACTTCTCTGATCTACATCAACTGCACGACGCTTGAATCTCCCAGAATCGACCACATCTATAGCGGTATCTGGCAGGTTTCTTTATTCGGGATGTTTATAGGTCCGGCCTGCTCAAAAGGAAGGTGAACCCATGCGTATAGACCGTTTAACCAGCAAGCTGCAGTTAGCCTTGTCCGACGCCCAGTCCCTGGCTGTCGGCCTCGATCATCCGGCCATTGAACCGGCGCATTTGATGCAGGCCATGCTTGAACAGCAGGGTGGTTCGATCAAACCCCTGCTGATGCAGGTGGGTTTCGACGTCAACAGCCTGCGTAAAGAGCTGACCAAAGCGCTCGATCAGCTGCCGAAAATCCAGAACCCGACCGGTGACGTGAACATGTCGCAGGATCTGGCACGCCTGCTCAATCAGGCCGATCGCCTGGCCCAGCAGAAGGGTGACCAATTCATCTCCAGCGAACTGGCGCTGCTCGCCGCGATGGACGAGAACAGCAAGCTCGGCAAATTGCTGCTCGGCCAGGGCGTGAGCAAAAAGGCGCTGGAAAACGCGATCAACAATCTGCGCGGCGGTGAGGCAGTTAATGACGCCAACCAGGAAGAGTCTCGGCAGGCGCTGGATAAATACACCATCGACCTGACCAAGCGCGCCGAAGAGGGCAAGCTCGATCCGGTGATCGGCCGTGACGATGAAATTCGCCGCACCATTCAGGTTCTGCAACGCCGCACCAAGAACAACCCGGTGCTGATCGGTGAGCCTGGCGTGGGTAAAACCGCCATCGCCGAAGGCTTGGCTCAGCGCATCATCAACGGTGAAGTGCCGGACGGTCTCAAAGGCAGGCGCCTTTTGTCCCTGGATATGGGGGCATTGATTGCCGGTGCCAAATACCGCGGCGAGTTCGAAGAGCGCCTCAAGTCCCTGCTCAACGAACTGTCGAAGCAGGAAGGGCAGATCATTCTGTTCATCGACGAGTTGCACACCATGGTCGGCGCGGGCAAGGGCGAAGGCTCGATGGACGCGGGCAACATGCTCAAACCGGCATTGGCTCGCGGTGAGCTGCATTGCGTCGGCGCGACCACGCTCAACGAGTACCGTCAATATATAGAGAAGGATGCGGCCCTCGAGCGGCGCTTCCAGAAGGTCTTGGTGGACGAGCCGAGCGAAGAAGACACCATCGCCATCCTGCGTGGTCTGAAAGAGCGCTACGAAGTTCACCACAAGGTGGCAATCACCGACGGTGCAATCATCGCCGCGGCCAAGCTCAGTCATCGCTACATCACGGACCGCCAGTTGCCGGACAAGGCCATCGACCTGATCGACGAAGCCGCCAGCCGCATCCGCATGGAAATCGATTCCAAGCCGGAAGTGCTGGACCGTCTGGAGCGTCGCCTGATTCAGCTGAAGGTGGAATCCCAGGCGCTGAAGAAAGAAAGCGACGACGCGGCGAAGAAACGTCTGGAAAAATTGCAGGAAGAAATCGCCCGTCACGAGCGTGAGTATTCGGATCTCGAAGAGATCTGGAACTCGGAAAAAGCCGAGGTCCAGGGTTCGGCACAGATCCAGCAGAAAATCGAACAGTCCCGTCAGGAACTGGAAGCCGCGCGCCGTAAAGGCGATCTGAACCGCATGGCCGAGCTGCAATACGGGGTGATCCCGGACCTGGAGCGCAGCCTGCAAATGGTCGACCAGCACGGCAAAAGCGAAAACCAGTTGTTGCGCAGCAAGGTGACTGAAGAAGAGATCGCTGAAGTCGTGTCGAAATGGACCGGCATCCCCGTGGCGAAAATGCTCGAGGGCGAGCGCGAAAAACTGATGAAGATGGAAAGCCTGTTGCACCAACGTGTGATCGGTCAGGACGAAGCAGTGATCGCCGTCTCCAACGCAGTGCGGCGTTCCCGTGCCGGGTTGTCCGATCCGAATCGCCCGAGCGGTTCGTTCATGTTCCTCGGCCCGACCGGTGTCGGTAAAACCGAGTTGTGCAAGGCGCTGGCCGAGTTCCTCTTTGATACTGAAGAGGCGATGGTACGGATCGACATGTCCGAGTTCATGGAGAAGCATTCCGTGGCTCGTCTGATCGGCGCGCCACCGGGCTACGTGGGCTATGAGGAGGGCGGTTACCTGACCGAGGCGGTGCGTCGCAAGCCTTATTCAGTGATCCTGCTGGATGAGGTCGAGAAGGCCCACCCGGATGTGTTCAACATCTTGCTGCAAGTGCTCGAAGATGGCCGTTTGACCGACAGCCATGGCCGCACGGTGGATTTCAAAAATACCGTGATCGTCATGACCTCCAACCTGGGCTCGGTACAGATCCAGGAACTGATAGGGGATCGCGAAGCGCAGCGTGCAGCGGTGATGGATGCGATTTCCACGCACTTCCGGCCGGAGTTCATCAACCGGGTCGACGAAGTGGTGATCTTCGAGCCACTGGCTCGGGATCAGATCGCGGGCATTACCGAGATCCAGTTGGGTCGCCTGCGTAGCCGTCTGACCGAGCGCGAGCTGAAGCTTGAGCTGAGTCCGGAAGCGATGGATAAGCTGATTGCTGTCGGTTACGACCCGGTCTATGGCGCACGGCCGCTCAAACGGGCGATCCAGCGCTGGATCGAGAACCCGCTGGCCCAGCTGATTCTATCGGGTCGTTTCATGCCCGGAGAGACCGCCAAAGGTGTGGTGGAGCACGACGAAATCGTCTTTGTCTGATCCCCAGTGGCAACAAAATGAAAGAGGCCTCGCATTGCGAGGCCTTTTTTTCGATAGGCTGTTGAACTCAAAGGAAAATGCTTGTAAAGTGCGCCCCGCAGTAAGTCACCCCGAGAGGGTTTCTGCTCCCCAAGCAGGAATCTGAAATAAGTTGCAAATCATTAACTTGAAAGCAATTTAGGGGGTTGACAGAGGTGCTTAAGATTGTAGAATAGCGCGCCTCAGACACACGAACGCAGCGATGCGAACGGGTCGAAGAGGTGAAGCAAGCTTCACAGTTGTAAATTGAAATATGTAGTTCCGTGATAGCTCAGTCGGTAGAGCAAATGACTGTTAATCATTGGGTCCCAGGTTCGAGTCCTGGTCACGGAGCCAATTTCAAACCGGGGTATAGCGCAGTCCGGTAGCGCGCCTGCTTTGGGAGCAGGATGTCAGGAGTTCGAATCCCCTTACCCCGAC
>NZ_JBWKWT010000006.1:0-287085 GCF_059422365.1 Pseudomonas sp. GW821-FHT01E10 | reverse complement strand
GCTGCGCCTTTTTCCCGTATCCATTGGTTCCTCCTGAAGATAAGTCAGAAGGTGTAAACCTTATTCAGGACGAGACACCCTCGCCACAAAAGCCCGCTGACACAGCGGCGCCTTCTACTACCAAATAACGAGAGTCCCCCTGCCAACGGCGCATTCGTCTGACAGGCGGGGCTCTCTACTATCGGTTCATCGCCTGTTGGCCTGACAGGCATCGACCCAGACAGAGGCCCATCATGATCTACGCACAACCCGGAACACCTGGCGCCATCGTTTCCTTCAAACCGCGCTACGGCAATTTCATCGGCGGCGAGTTCGTCGCCCCGGTCAATGGCGAGTACTTCACCAATACCTCACCGGTCACCGGTGAAGTGATCGCCGAATTCCCGCGCTCCAGCGCCGCCGACATCGAAAAGGCTCTCGACGCCGCCCATGCCGCCGCTGATGCCTGGGGCAAAACCTCGGCGCAGGACCGCTCGCTGGTGCTGCTGAAAATCGCTGACCGCATCGAACAGAACCTGGAAATCCTCGCCGTCACCGAAACCTGGGACAACGGCAAGGCCGTGCGCGAAACCCTCAACGCTGACGTGCCGCTGGCCGCCGACCACTTCCGTTACTTCGCCGGTTGCATCCGCGCTCAAGAGGGCGGTGCCGCTGAAATCAACGAACTGACTACCGCCTATCATTTCCACGAACCACTGGGCGTGGTCGGGCAGATCATTCCGTGGAACTTCCCGCTGCTGATGGCCGCGTGGAAACTCGCCCCGGCCCTGGCTGCCGGCAACTGCGTCGTGCTCAAACCCGCCGAGCAAACACCGCTGTCGATCATGGTGTTCGCCGAGCTGATCGCCGATTTGCTGCCGGCCGGCGTGCTGAACATCGTCCAGGGCTTCGGTCGCGAAGCCGGTGAAGCGCTGGCCACCAGCAAGCGCATCGCCAAGATCGCCTTCACCGGTTCCACCCCGGTGGGCGCGCACATCATGCATTGCGCAGCCGAGAACATCATTCCAAGCACCGTTGAGCTGGGCGGCAAGTCGCCGAACATCTTCTTCGAAGACATCATGAACGCCGAACCGCAGTTCATCGAAAAAGCCGCCGAAGGCCTGGTGCTGGCGTTCTTCAACCAGGGCGAAGTCTGCACTTGTCCGTCGCGGGCACTGGTGCAGGAATCGATCTACGAGCCGTTCATGGCCGAGGTGATGAAGAAGATCGTCAAGATCAAGCGTGGCAACCCGCTGGACACCGAGACCATGGTCGGCGCCCAGGCGTCCGAGCAGCAATACGACAAGATCCTCTCGTACCTGAAAATCGCCCAGGAGGAGGGCGCCGAACTGCTCACTGGCGGCGCGGCCGAGCGGCTGGAAGGCGACTTGTCCAGCGGCTATTACATCCAGCCGACGCTGCTCAAGGGCCACAACAAAATGCGCGTGTTCCAGGAAGAAATCTTCGGCCCGGTGGTGGGTGTCACCACCTTCAAGGACGAAGCCGAAGCCCTGGCGATCGCCAACGACAGCGAGTTCGGCCTCGGTGCGGGCCTGTGGACCCGCGACATCAACCGCGCCTACCGCATGGGCCGGGCGATCAAGGCCGGGCGCGTCTGGACCAACTGCTACCACCTGTACCCGGCCCACGCCGCGTTCGGTGGCTACAAGAAGTCTGGTGTCGGCCGTGAGAACCACAAGATGATGCTCGACCATTACCAACAGACCAAAAACCTGCTGGTGAGCTACGACATCAATCCGCTGGGGTTCTTCTGATCCGACCTGAAACCGGGTGATGGCCTTCGCGGGTAAGCCTCGCTCCTACAGGTTATGTGTTGGCCGTGAGGTCCGCGCATCCCTGTAGGAGCGAGGCTTGCCCGCGAAGGCGTCGTCACATTCAACACATTCGTTGACTGACATTCCGCTATCGCGGGCAAACCCGCTCCCACAGGATTTTGTGTGGTGCTTAAGATCTGCGCGCCCCCCTACCAACGCACGCCGCCACCTCCTTCGAAAGTAGCATTCGGGCAGTCGGCGCCCCGTGCATTAATGGCTCCACCGGAATCGTCCGGCACAAGAAGAGGAATGACCCATGTGGCATAAACCCGCGTTTACCGATCTGCGCATTGGCTTCGAAGTGACGATGTATTTCGCCAACCGTTGATTGATCGCCCGGTCAGCCGTCGCGTTGGCCGGGCCTGCTTTCTGGAGCCTGCCATGCACATCCGCGTTCTCGGTTCCGCCGCCGGCGGCGGTTTTCCGCAATGGAACTGCAACTGCCGCCAGTGCGCGGCGATGCGCCACGGCACCCTGCGCGCGCAACGCCGCACGCAGTCGTCCATTGCCCTGAGCGACGACGGTGTGGAATGGATACTCTGCAATGCGTCACCAGACATCCGCGCCCAACTCGAAAGCTTCCCGACACTGCAACCGGCCAGGCGGCTGCGTGACACGGCGATTGCCGGCGTGGTCCTGCTGGACAGTCAGATCGACCATTGCACCGGCCTGTTGAGCCTGCGCGAAGGCTGCCCGCATTCGGTCTGGTGCACCGAGCGGGTGCATGAAGACCTGAGCAGCGGCTTCCCGTTGTTCACCATGCTCAAGCACTGGAACGGTGGTTTGCAGTGGCAACCGATCGAACTGGACCGTGAGCCGTTCAGCATCGCAGCCTGCCAACACCTGCAATTTCGCGCCATTCCATTGGTCAGCAACGCACCGCCGTATTCCCCCAACCGTGGCAACCCGCAGCCGGGGGACACCATCGGCCTGTTCATCGAAGACCTGCGCAACGGTGCATCGGTGTTCTATGCGCCGGGTCTGGGGCAGGTCGACGACGAGGTATTGAGCTGGATGCAGCGCGCCGATTGCCTGCTGCTGGATGGCACGCTGTGGCGCGACGATGAAATGCGCGTATGTGAAGTCGGCCAGAGCCTGGGCCGCGAAATGGGCCACCTGCCGCAAAGCGGTCCCGGCGGGATGCTCGAAGTGCTGGAGGGCTTCAATCGCCAGCGCAAGGTGCTGATCCACATCAACAACACCAACCCGATCCTCGACGAAGACTCGGCCGAGCGGGCGTTGCTGGAGCGGCGGGGGATTGAAGTGGCCTATGACGGCATGAGTATTGAGCTGTAGCGGACTGCCTCATCGCAGAACCCAACGGTTATTCCCCGGAGAACCGCAATGACTGACACCCCCATGACCCCCACCGAATTCGAAGCGGCCCTGCGCGCCAAAGGCGCCTATTACCACATCCATCATCCATTCCACCAAGCCATGTACGCCGGGCGCGCCACCCGCGAGCAGATCCAGGGCTGGGTCGCCAATCGCTTCTACTATCAGGTGAACATTCCACTGAAGGACGCGGCCATTCTCGCCAACTGCCCGGACCGCGACGTGCGGCGGGAATGGCTGCAACGGATTCTCGACCATGACGGTGTCCCCGGCAGCGAAGGCGGCATCGAAGCCTGGTTGCGTCTGGGCGAAGCGGTGGGGCTGGATCGCGAACAAATTCTCTCGCAAGAGTTGGTGCTGCCGGGTGTGCGATTTGCCGTGGACGCCTACGTCAATTTCGCCCGCCGTGCTTGTTGGCAGGAAGCGGCCAGCAGTTCGCTGACCGAACTGTTCGCGCCGCAGATCCATCAGTCTCGGCTCGACGCCTGGCCCAGCCATTACCCATGGATCGACCCGGCCGGTTACGACTATTTCCGTACGCGCCTGAGCCAGGCCCGGCGCGATGTCGAGCATGGCTTGCGCATCACCCTGGCGCATTACGTCACGGTCGAGGGCCAGCAGCGCATGCTGGAGATTCTGCAGTTCAAGCTTGATGTGCTGTGGAGCATGCTCGACGCGATGAGCATGGCCTATGAGCTGGACCGCCCGCCGTATCACACCGTCACCGCCGAGCGGGTCTGGCACCGGGGGATCGCCCTGTGAACGCGATCGAGCAGCTATCCGGCCCACCGTTGTGGCTGTTGGCGGAGCTGACCTATCGCTGCCCGCTGCAATGCCCGTATTGCTCCAATCCCTTGGATTTCGCCCAACAGGGTGAGGAGTTGAGCACGGAAGAGTGGATCCGGGTGTTCCGCGAGGCCCGGGAGATGGGCGCCGCGCAACTGGGGTTTTCCGGTGGCGAGCCGTTGGTGCGCCAGGACCTGGCCGAGCTGATCAAGGCCGCGCGGGACATGGGTTACTACACCAACCTGATCACCTCGGGTATCGGCCTGACCGAGCAGAAGGTCCGCGACTTCAAGGTCGCCGGGCTGGACCACATCCAGATCAGCTTTCAGGCCGCCGACGAAGCGGTCAACAACATGCTCGCCGGATCACGCAAGGCCTTCGCCCAGAAACTGGCCATGGCCCGGGCGGTGAAAGCCCAGGGCTACCCGATGGTGCTGAACTTCGTTACCCATCGGCACAACATCGACCAGATCGCGCAGATCATCGAGCTGTGCCTGGAGCTGGAGGCGGATTTCGTCGAGTTGGCGACCTGCCAGTTCTATGGCTGGGCCGAACTCAACCGCGTCGGCCTGTTGCCGACCCGCGAACAATTACAGCGCGCCGAGCGCATCACCAACGAGTATCGCCAGCGGCTTGAGGCCGAGGGCCACCCGTGCAAGCTGATTTTCGTCACCCCGGACTACTACGAAGAGCGCCCCAAGACCTGCATGAATGGCTGGGCCAACCTGTTTCTCGACATCACCCCGGACGGCACGGCGTTGCCTTGTCATAGCGCGCGTCAGCTGCCGGTGCAGTTCCCCAATGTGCGTGAGCACAGCGTCGAACATATCTGGAACGACTCCTTCGGTTTCAACCGGTTTCGTGGCGATGACTGGATGAAAGAGCCGTGCCGTTCCTGCGATGAAAAGCATAAGGACCTGGGCGGCTGCCGCTGCCAGGCGTTCATGCTCACGGGGGACGCGAGCAACGCCGACCCGGTGTGCAGCAAGTCGCCGCACCACAGCGTCATCCTCAAGGCCCGGGACGAAGCCGACGCGCCGGGGCAGGGCATGGAACACCTGACCTTGCGCAATGAAAAGGCTTCGCGGCTGATCTATCGCGGATAAATTGCGAACGCGAAGCCCCCACCCCCGGTAGTTGCTACCCATTGGTCTGATTGCATTCGCAGCCGGATGCTTTAGTGTTGGCTTTACCTTTCAAAACAATAAAAACAGGCTTTCCAATGAGCCAGAATCTCAGTCAACTGCGTAAATTCGTTTCACCTGAAATCATCTTCGGTGCCGGATGTCGGCATAACGTCGGCAATTACGCCAAGACCTTCGGCGCCCGCAAGGTGCTGGTGGTCAGCGACCCCGGTGTGATCGCCGCCGGTTGGGTCGCCGATGTCGAGGCCAGCCTGCAAGCCCAGGGCATCGATTACTTTGTGTACAGTGACGTTTCGCCCAACCCGCGGATCGAGGAAGTGATGCTCGGCGCCGAGCTGTACCGGGAGAATCACTGCGATGTGATCGTCGCGGTCGGCGGCGGCAGCCCGATGGATTGCGGCAAGGGCATCGGCATCGTCGTCGCCCACGGGCGCAACATTCTTGAATTCGAGGGTGTGGACACCCTGCGCATGCCCAGCCCGCCGCTGATCCTGATCCCGACCACCGCCGGCACGTCGGCCGATGTGTCGCAGTTCGTGATCATCTCCAATCAGCAAGAACGCATGAAATTCTCCATCGTCAGCAAGGCTGCGGTGCCGGACGTGTCGCTGATCGACCCGGAAACCACCCTGAGCATGGACCCGTTCCTGTCGGCCTGTACCGGCATCGACGCGTTGGTCCACGCCATCGAGGCCTTCGTTTCCACCGGCCACGGGCCGCTCACCGACCCGCATGCGCTGGAGGCGATGCGGCTGATCAACGGCAATCTGGTACAAATGATCGCCAACCCCGGCGATATCGCCCTGCGGGAAAAAATCATGCTCGGCAGCATGCAGGCCGGGCTGGCGTTCTCCAACGCGATCCTCGGCGCGGTGCACGCCATGTCCCACAGCCTCGGTGGATTCCTCGATCTGCCTCACGGCTTGTGCAACGCGGTGCTGGTGGAACACGTGGTGGCGTTCAACTACAGCTCGGCGCCGGAGCGCTTCAAGGTGATCGCCGAGACCTTCGGCATCGATTGTCGCGGCCTGAACCACCGGCAGATCTGCGGACGTTTGGTCGACCACTTGATCGCCCTCAAACACGCCATCGGTTTCCACGAAACCCTGGGCCTGCACGGGGTGAGTACGTCGGACATTCCGTTCCTGTCACAACATGCCATGGATGACCCGTGCATCCTTACCAACCCGCGCGAGTCCAGCCAGCGCGACGTCGAGGTCGTCTATGGCGAAGCCCTCTGACGAACAGCAACGGGCGCTGACCGGGTTACTCGGCCTGGGCAATCACTCGGCGCGCAAGAGTCATTACCCGGAACTGGCCGCGCGCCTGGATGAACTGGAAGCCGAGCGCAACCGCTACAAATGGCTGTTCGAAAACGCGGTGCACGGGATCTTCCAGGCCAGCCTGCAGGAAGGCATGCGCGCCGCCAACCCGGCGCTGGCGCGGATGCTTGGCTATCAGGACCCGCAGGAGGTGCTGTTTTCCCTGACGGACCTGGCGGGCACGCTGTTCGTCGGCGGCGCGCAAGAGCTGGAAGGCATCGGCGAAGTCCTCCAGCGTGAGCGCAGCCTGCTGGGCTATGAAACCCAGCTGCGGCGCAAGGACGGCACTGTCCTCGACGTGTTGATGAACCTGCTGCTCAAACCGGATCAGGAAGGCCTGGTGGAGGGGTTCGTCGCCGACATCACCGAACGAAAACAGGCCCAGGAGCGCTTGCAACAGCTCAATGATCAACTGGAGCAACGGGTCACCGCGCGCACCAATGAGTTGCTGGACGCCAACCGCAATCTGCAACAACAGATCACCGAGCGTAAACAGATCGCCGAAGCCTTGCGCGACGCCCGTGATGCCGCCGAAGCGGCCAATCGCAGCAAGGACAAATACCTCGCCGCCGCCAGTCACGACCTGCTGCAACCGCTCAACGCCGCGCGTTTGCTGATCTCGACCTTGCGCGAGCGCAAGCTGCCCGACGTCGAGCAGGTGTTGGTGGAACGCACGCATCAGGCGCTGGAAGGGGCCGAGGACTTGCTCACCGACCTGCTGGATATTTCCCGGCTCGATCAGGCCGCGGTAAAGCCGGACATCGCCCTGTACCGCCTCGATGAATTGTTCGCGCCACTGGTTTCGGAGTTTCAGTCGGTGGCCGCGGCGGCCGGGTTGAACCTGCGGGTGCACATGGGCGATTACGCCATTCATACCGACTTGCGCCTGATGACGCGGATTCTGCGCAACTTCCTCAGCAATGCCTGCCGCTACACCGACGACGGCAGCATCCTGCTGGGTGCCCGGCGCCGGGGCAACGCGCTGCGAATCGAAGTCTGGGACACCGGGCGCGGGATCCCGGCGGACCGTCTCGACTCGATCTTCCTCGAATTCAACCAACTGGACGTTGGCCGTGCCGCCGACCGCAAGGGCGTGGGCCTGGGACTGGCGATTGTCGAACGCATCGCCAAGATCCTCGATTACCGGATTCAGGTGCATTCGCGGCCAGGGCGCGGTTCGATGTTCAGCATCGAGGTGCCGATTTCCCGTGAGATTCCACTGCCGATCAGCCAGGCCGCGCCGCAGCCGAGCACCGGCAACCCGCTGCCGGGGCGGCGCCTGCTGGTGCTGGACAACGAAGTCAGCATCCTTGAAAGCATGAGCGCACTGCTCGGGCAGTGGGGCTGCGAGGTGGTCACCGCCACCGATGAGGCCACCGCGCTGGTGGCTTTGCAGGGGCAGGCGCCGGAACTGATTCTGGCGGATTACCACCTCGATCACGGGGTGGTGGGCTGTGAAGTGGTCCGGCATCTGCGCGAGCATTTCAGCCGGACGATACCGGCGGTGATCATCACCGCCGACCGCACCGATCAGTGTCGACGCTCGTTGCAGCGGCTCGACGCGCCATTGCTGAACAAACCGGTGAAACCCGGCAAGTTGCGTGCGGTGTTGAGTCAGTTGTTGGCGTAGCGAGCCGATGAAAAGATCGCAGTCTGCGATCTTTTCATTCCGGTTTTGGCAGTGATTTGGCTCAGTGGTTGTACGCCGCCTCGGTGTTATCGATCAGCGGGTTCTTTTCGGTCAGCACGATCTGGGCAATCTGATCCTTGCGCATGAAGCTGACCTTCGGATGGGACTTGGCGTAACGGATAAAACGCTCCACCGCCTCGACCATCGCCGGGGTGCCGCCGATGCGGTCATGCAGACTCACCGACATCATCCGCCGCTGGCTGGCACCTTCGGCGTACAGGCGGTCGAATTCCAACACCAATTGCCGGTAGAACTGTTGCGCCGAGAAGTGCCGGCCTTCGATCAGCACAATGTCGTTGTTGCGCAGGGTGTAAGGCACCACGGCGAATTTCCTGCCACGGACCAGTGTCACAAACGGCTCATCACGGCTGACGTCATCGATGTGATAGGTGAAGTTCAGATCCTGCAGCACTTTCAGGGTATTGGGGCTGCGCCGCAGCCAATTGGCGTTGTAGCCCACCGAGCGCTGGCCGGTGAGTTTCTGCACCGCCTCGACGCCGTCGCCGATGAAGGCCTTCTCTTGCTCGTAGCTCATGTTGTAGGAGTCGGCCCAGCGCATGCCATGGGCGGCGACTTCATGGCCGCGATCGGCGATCGCCCGCACCAGTTCAGGGTGTTTCAATGCCGCTTCGCCCACCACATGGGACGTGACCTTGATGCCGTTGCGGTCCCACAAGTCGAGCATCCGCCACAGGCCTTCCTTGTAGCCGTAGTCGAACCAGGTCTGTGCCGGCATGTCCGGGTAACCCTTGGGCAATGGAGTGCCGGAGAACGGACTTTCGGCACCGTCGGGCTGGCCGCCGGTTTCGAATTGCATGGAGAACGAAATCACCAGTTGCGAGCCATCCGGCCACGGGCGTTCCTGGGCGAACGCGAGGGACGGCAGCAGCAGGGCGGCGGCCAGCAGATTTTTCAGCCAGCGGGGGGAGCGTTGCCAATGGGCAGTGGTCATAAGGGGCACCTTTTGAGTTGAACAGTGCCGTGAGGGTGTCATTTGGATTGCCCCGGAAAAATCCGCTACGGGCGAGAAGACTTTTAAACAGAATTTACGAATCCCGCCGAACACACCGTCCAGTGCGGGAGAAGTCCTGTGGCGAGGGGGCTTGCCCCCGTTGGGGCGCGAAGCGGCCCCTATTTTTTCCTGCATGTCGAGTTGTCTGAATTGCGACTGCTTCGCAGCCGAACGGGGGCAAGCCCCCTCGCCACAGGCTCGTGTTTGCAAGGGTGTGTTCTCCCCGTGATTTTGCGGCAAACTGACAACACTCCTTGAACCAAGGCCACTGAATGAATCACTACACCCCGCGCGACTGGCAGCCCCACGAGCGGCCTAGCCTGCCCGGATCGCCCTCGACGCCGTTGCACTCCAACCCCAGGCGGCTGGCCTACGCGCTGGTGGGGGTGTTGGTGGCATTGACCGGTGGTCTCGGCAACTCGCTGGTGGTCGCCAACCTGCCGTATCTGCAAGGCGCGCTGGGCGCGACCACGGCCGAGATGGCCTGGCTGCCGGCGGCTTACGTCATGACCAACGTGTCGATGAACCTGCTGCTGGTGAAGTTTCGTCAGCAGTTCGGCCTGCGGGCTTTCACCGAAGTGTTCCTGATGCTTTATGCGCTGGTGACCTTCGGCCATTTGTTCGTCAACGACCTGAGTTCGGCGATCGCCGTGCGCGCGGCCCACGGCATGGTCGGCGCAGCGCTGAGTTCGTTGGGCCTGTATTACATGATCCAGGCCTTCCCGGCGAAATGGCGGATGAAGGCGCTGGTATTGGGCCTCGGCACCTCGCAACTGGCTTTGCCCATGGCGCGGTTGTTTTCCGAAGACCTGCTGCAGATCGCCGAATGGCGCGGGCTGTACCTGTTCGAACTGGGCATGGCGCTGTTGTCCCTGGGCTGCGTGTTTCTGCTGAAACTGCCGCCGGGTGACCGCTTCAAGACCTTCGAAAAACTCGACTTCCTGACCTTCGCCATCCTCGCCACCGGCGTGGCCTTGCTCTGCGCGGTGTTGTCTTTGGGGCGGATCGACTGGTGGCTGGAAGCGCAGTGGATCGGCGTGACGTCGGCGGCTTCGATCGTGTTGATCCTCACGGGCCTGGCCATCGAGCACAATCGCAGCAACCCGATGCTGATGACCCGCTGGCTCGGTAGCGGGGCGATGATTCGCCTGGCCCTGGCGGTGATCCTGATCCGCATGGTGACGTCGGAACAGTCCACCGGCGCGGTGGGGTTCATGCAGATGCTGAACATGAGCAGTCAACAGCTGCACAGCCTGTATGTGGTGATGTTGATCGGCAGTATCGCCGGCCTGGTCACCAGCGCCCTGACCATCGACCCCAAGCACCTGATCATGCCGCTGAACATTTCCCTGGCGCTGATGGCGGTCGGTTCGGTGATGGACAGTTATTCGAACAACCTGACCCGCCCGGAAAACCTGTATTTCAGCCAGTTTCTGCTGGCCTTCGGCGGGACGTTCTTCCTCGGGCCGACCATGGTCTTCGGCATGCGTAACGTGCTGTCCAGCCCGCGCAACCTGGTGAGTTTCTCGGTGCTGTTCGGTATCTGTCAGAACCTCGGCGGCTTGATCGGCGCGGCACTGCTGGGGACGTTCCAGATCGCGCGCGAGAAGTTTCATTCCAGTCACATCGTCGAGCAGCTGACATTGCTCGACCCGCGTGTGGCGGCGCGGGTCCAGAGCGGCGGCAACGCGGTCGGCTCGATAATTGCCGATCCGAGCCTGCGCAACCTGCAGGGCATCCGTAGCCTGGCCGCTGCCGCCACTCGCGAGGCTAATGTCCTGGCCTATAACGATGTGTTCATGCTGATTGCCGTGATCGCGGTGCTGACCATGATCTGGATTTCCATTCGCGCCCTGTGGCTGATGAGCACTACCCAAGCCGTTGCCCCGGCGCCTGCCACTCCAACCAAACAATCCAGCGGTGCCACTTCTTCATGACCGAACCGACCACCACGACCACCAACACTATTGCCGCCACTCCCGAAGGCGTGACGCCGCCATCCTCGCCGGGCTCTGAACCGCGCTCGCTGGGGGGGCGGATCATCTCGTCCCTGGGCTTTGCGGCGATTGCTCTCGTCGGTGTACTGATCGTGTTGTACGCCTGGCAACTGCCACCGTTCAGCAGCGCGGTCGAGACCACGGAAAATGCCCTGGTGCGCGGGCAGGTGACGATCATCGGCCCGCAACTCAGCGGTTACGTGTACGAAGTGCCGGTGCAGGATTTCCAGTTCGTGAAGGCCGGCGATTTACTGGTGCGCCTTGACGACCGCATCTACAAGCAGCGTCTCGATCAGTCCCTGGCGCAACTGGCGGTGCAGAAAGCCGCGCTGGCCAACGTGGTGCAGCAACGCAACAGCGCCGAAGCGACCATCAAGTTGCGTCAGGCCGCCGTCGCCGACGCCCAGGCACAGTTGCGCAAAAGTGAAGCGGATTTGCGCCGCAACAAAGAGCTGGTCGGTGATGGCTCGGTGTCGAAACGCGAGCTGGACGTGACCCTGGCCGCCAACGCCCAGACCGTTGCCGCCGAGGCGCAAGCCCAGGCCAATCTGGACATTGCCCGCCAGGATCTGCAAACGGTGATCGTCAATCGCGGCTCGCTGGAAGCGGCGGTGGCCAGTGCTGAGGCGGCGGTGCAACTGGCGCGGATCGACCTGTCGAACACCCGCGTGGTGGCGCCGCGCGACGGTCAACTCGGACAGATTGGCGTGCGCCTCGGCGCCTACGTCAACTCCGGGGCGCAGCTGATGGCGTTGGTGCCGAACCAGTTGTGGGTGATCGCCAACATGAAGGAAACCCAGATGGACAACGTGCGGGTCGGCCAGCCGGTGAGCTTCACCGTCGATGCGCTGAACCACCAGAAATTCCACGGGCGGGTGCAACGGATTTCACCGGCCACAGGCTCCGAGTTCAGCTTGTTGCAGGCTGACAATGCCACTGGCAACTTCGTCAAGATTGCCCAGCGAGTGCCGGTGCGGATCAGCGTCGATGCCGATCAGGAACAGAGCGAACGGCTGCGGCCGGGGATGTCGGTGGTGGTGAGTATTGATACCGCTGCGCCGATTACCCCTGACTGACACCGCCCTTGTAGGAGCGAGGCTTGCCCGCGAAAGCGGTCTGTCATTCAACATTGATGTCGGCTGACAGTCCCTCTTCGCGGGCAAGCCTCGCTCCTACAGGGGAGGTGTGTTTCAGTTGGCGATCATTGGGGGCAGGGTGCCCAGCAGTGAAACCGCCGCTACCGCGCCGATCCCCAGTATCCATTCCAGCATGACGCTGGTGCGCAACAGCCCCGGACGCTGCTGGCAATCCTTGACCCGCAGCCGATTGAACAGCGCCAACCCCAGCATCGCGATCACCAGCACAACCTTGATCAACAGAATCAGCGCAAACCCGGACAGCAACGGCGTCGGCCAGAACACGCCGGTCAGTACGCGCACGTTGATCAAACCGGTCATCACCAACCCCGCCACCAACGCGTAACCGATCCCGCTGAAGCGTTGCAGTATTGCGCTCAAGGGATGATCGTCCGGTTGGCGCAGGATCATCACCAGCAACATCAACCCACCGAGCCAGGCGCCGACGCACGTCAGGTGAACAATCTGGTTGAGGATTAACAGTTGGCCTTGCAGGCCATCGAGCATGGCGCCATGACCGACCGGGGCCAGGGTCGCCAGCAGCAGGCTGGAAAGGCCGATGCGCCAGGCCATGTTGGAACGCCAGGGCGTCAACAACAATGCCACGAGCAACAGATTGAGCAGCAGATGCCAGCGCCATACCTGACCGAAAAAGGTATTGCTCAGTACCAGGTTCAGCGTCGTCGGGTCGAATGCCGCCTCCGGGGAACTGGCCATGCTGGCGGTGATCAGCAGCAACCAGCCGACGCCGCTGAGCAACGCCACCACGCTGAGCCAGCGGGTCACTCGCGCCAGTGCCGGATCCAGCCATTTCGTTTCGCGGCCCAACAGCAAAGGCCTGAACACCCAGGCCCCAAACAGCATCAGCACCACGGTGAAATGCAGGAAGCGGCACAGCACCAGCGCCTCGGTCATGAATTACTGACCCACCTTGAAGCGGTAGGCGCCTTCACTTTTATGGGTGTCGACCGACACGGCATGCCATTCGACCTTGTAATCGCCAGCGGCCAACGGCGCTGCCGGGGTGACGACCAGGGTTTTCTTGTCGCTGCCTTCGGTGGCGAGGCTTTTTACCGGTACGTCGGCACCGTCCTTGCTGATGTTCACTTTGGTGAACGTTGCTTCAACCCCTTCGGAAAACACCAGGCGCAGTTCCATTGGCGCCTGCACGGTGCTGTCGGCCGCCGGGGTCTGGCTTTTCAGATGGGCGTGGGCAAACACCGATGAGGCGGCGAGCAGCGAGCCGAGCAGGGCAGCGGTGGTCAGGGCGTTCTTGAGCAGCATCGTGAAGACCTCAGCGGCAGGTTCAAAGTGGCGGGCAGTTTACCTGCCGCAGGGCCGCTGTACGAAGTTTCGTTTTCCCCTGTCGCCGCGACGTAGAGCGGATGCTAGTCTTGAGCAACGCTGTTGTCAGGGAGCCCTCATGGGCAATCACAAGATCGAGATTCGTCGCAGTAACGTCGAAAAAATCCTGTTGGCGGCCGAAAAGGTCTTCGCCGAAAAAGGTTTCGGCAGCACCGCCATGGCCGACATCGCCGCTGAAGTGCAACTGCCGCGCTCCAACCTGCATTACTACTTCAGCACCAAGAGCGATCTGTACAGCGCGGTGCTCCTGGGTTTGCTGGAGGTCTGGAAGCAGGACGCCCTGTGCTTCGAGATGTTCGACGACCCGCGCGTGGTGCTCAGTAGCTACATCCGCGCCAAGATGAACCATTCCCGCAGCCGGCCGTACGGTTCGAAAGTCTGGGCCAACGAAATCATCCACGGCGCTCCGACCCTCGGTGAGAAACTGGATGCGAGCCTGTACGACTGGGCCAAGATGAAGGAAGCGAAAATTCGCCAGTGGGTGGAAGACAAACGCATCCTGCCGGTGGAGCCTTCCAGCCTGTTGTACATGATCTGGGCCTCGACCCAGCACTACGCCGACTTCGATCATCAGGTGAACATCCTGAATGATCATCAGCCGTTGTCGGACATGCAGTTCGAACGGGCGGTGCAGACGGTCACCAGCGTGATCTTGCGCGGGATCGGGTTGGAGCCTTGAGGTTGGTGGTGCGGCTGCCGACCTCTTCGCGGGCAAGCCTCGCTCCTACAGATTTAGCGTCGATCATTTGATGTGGCTCGACATTAAACTGTAGGAGCGAGGCTTGCCCGCGAAGGCGTCAGTTCAGGCAACGCTGCGTTCAGACCGTGACATGGTAGGGATTGCGGGGATCATGGTTCCAATCCAGAAACGGCTTGCCCGTATCCACCGGGACCATCTCGATGCAATCCTGCACCGGGCAGGTGATCTGGCACAGGTTGCAGCCCACGCACTCCTCATCGATCACTTGATATTTATGCGTGCCATCGGCCTGTTTGAGGCTGGCAATCGCCTGGTGCGAGGTGTCTTCGCAAGCGATGTGGCAGCGACCGCAACCGATGCACGCCTCCTGATCGATTTTCGCAATCACCTGATAGTTGATGTCCAGGTACTTCCAGTCCGTGGTATTGCCCACTGCGCGCCCGGAAAAATCCGACACGCTGGCGTAGCCCTGACTGTCCATCCAGCGTGACAAACCGTCCTTCATCTCCTCGACAATCCGGAAGCCATGCAGCATCGCCGCCGTGCACACCTGCACCGAACCACTGCCCAGGGCAATGAATTCCGCCGCATCGCGCCAACTGCCGATGCCGCCAATGCCGCTGATCGGCAAGCCCTGGGTCTGCGGGTCGCGGGCGATCTCGGCGACCATGTTCAATGCAATCGGCTTCACCGCCGAGCCGCAATAACCGCCGTGGGTGCTTTGGCTGCCGACGGCGGGATTGGCGACCATGCGCTCCAGATTGACGCTGGTGATCGAATTGATGGTGTTGATCAACGACACCGCATCGGCGCCACCACGGTGGGCGGCGCGGGCGGCGACGCGGATGTCGGTGATGTTCGGCGTGAGCTTGACGATCACCGGCAACGAGCAATAGGTCTTGCACCAGCGAGTGACTTGTTCGACGTATTCCGGCACCTGACCGACCGCCGCGCCCATGCCCCGTTCCGGCATGCCGTGGGGGCAACCGAAATTCAGCTCGATGCCATCGGCGCCGGTGGCTTCCACCAGCGGCAGGATGTTTTTCCACGACTCTTCGACGCAGGGCACCATCAGCGACACGATCAGTGCGCGGTCCGGCCAGTCCTTTTTGACCTGGGTAATTTCCCGCAGGTTGATTTCCAGGGAGCGGTCGGTGATCAGCTCGATGTTGTTGAAGCCCATCACTTCACGGTTAGCCCCGAAGTGCGCCGAGTAGCGTGACGACACGTTGACCGCCGCCGGGTCTTCCCCCAGGGTTTTCCAGACCACGCCTCCCCAGCCGGCCTCGAACGCGCGGACCACGTTGTAGGCTTTGTCGGTCGGCGGCGCGGAAGCGAGCCAGAACGGGTTGGGGGCCTTGATGCCGGCGAAGACAATCGAGAGATCGGCCATTTACGCAGCCTCCACGTTGAGCATGAGTTGAGCGTTGATCGCCTCGGCGGCCAGCTTGCCGTGCTGCACGGCTTGCACGGTGAGGTCCTGATCGAGGCTGGTGCAGTCGCCACCGGCATACACGCCGGGAATGCTGGTGCGCAGCTGCTCGTCGACGAGGATGCGATCGCCCTGACGCTTGAGTTCACGGGCCAGCGGATCGGCGAGGGCGGAAGTGTCGAAGGCCTGGCCGATGGCTTTGAAGATCGCGTCGGCAGCCAGTTCAAAGGTTTCTCCGGTGGTTTGCAGGCGACCTTCCACCAATCGGGTACGGGCGAAGCGCATGCCGCGCACATTGCCCTGATCGTCGAGCAGCACCTCTTCGGGTTGCGCCCAGGTCAACAGCCGCACCTGATTGGCCTTGGCGATGTCCTGTTCGTGAGCGGTAGCGCCCATGTCCGCGACACCACGGCGGTACACCAGGTTCACGTCCCGGGCACCGAGGCGGGCCATTTGCACGGCCATGTCGATGGCGGTGTTGCCGGCACCGAGGACGATGCAGCGTTCGGCCAGCGGCAGTTGCGTCAGGTCATCGGCCTGGCGCAGTTCGCGGATGTAGTCGGTGGCGGGGAGCAGGCCGGGGGCATCCTCGTTGGGCAGGCCCAGTTGTTTGCTGGCGGCCAGGCCGAGGCCGAGGAACACCGCGTCGAATTGCTGATGCAGTTCGCTGAGGGTCAGGTTGTCGCCGAGTTTCTGTCCGTGGCGAATCTCGATCCCGCCAATCCCCATCAGGAATTCAAGTTCCTTCTGCGCGTAATCGTCCACCAGTTTGTACTTGGCAATCCCGTATTCGTTGAGGCCGCCAGCCTTTTCCCGGGCCTCGAAAATCACCACGTCATGGCCGTGCATGGCGCTGCGGTGCGCGCAGGACAAACCGGCCGGGCCTGCCCCCACCACGGCAATGCGCTTGCCGGTTGCGGCGGCGCGCTGGAACGGGTGTTCGCTGAAGTGTGCGTTGTCCACGGCATAGCGTTGCAACAGGCCGATCAGTACCGGCGCGCATTCCTGGGTGTTGTTGCGCACGCAGGCTTGCTCGCAGAGGATTTCCGTCGGACAGACCCGGGCACAACTGCCACCGAGGATGTTGGCCGAGAGGATTTTCTGCGCCGCACCCTGCACGTTTTCCTGATGGATATTGCGGATGAACGATGGAATGTCGATGTCGCTTGGGCACGCGTTCACGCACGGCGCGTCGTAGCAATACAGGCAGCGCGAGGCTTCCAGATGCGCCTGACGCTCGTTGAGCGGCGGCGCCAGGTCGGTGAAATGGCCGGCGAGGGCGGCCGCGTCCTCATGGGGATGCGGGAGGTGGTTCAAAGTCTTGATCACGGTGTTGGCCTCACGGTTAATTGAGGTACTGCCTCTGGTGGGCATTGGTTTTTTCGCATCATCCTGTGGCGAGGGAGCTTGCTCCCGTTGGGTGGCGAAGCCGCCCCACATCCTGCCAAATCGGTTGTCCTGCCCCCCCGAGTCGACTGGCTTTGGGCCTGCTACGCGGTCCAGCGGGAGCAAGCTCCCTCGCCACAGAGGGCAGATCAGCGTTTCACAGCGGTCGGCTTGTGCAACTCAGCCCGCTTGCTCAGCAAATCAAACACCGCCGGATACGCCGGCCGTTCGATATACCGGCCCGCGCCACGCTCGGCGCGCAAATCACCATCGGCCCACACCACACGGCCCTGGCTGACGGTGTGACTCGGTACGCCACGCACGGTCTTGCCTTCGAAGATGTTGAAGTCGACCTGCTGGTGGTGAGTCTTGGCTGAAATCGTCCGCGTGCCTTCCGGGTCCCACAGCACCAGATCGGCATCGGCACCGACACGGATCGCACCTTTGCGCGGGTAGAGGTTGAAGATCTTCGCGGTGTTGGTGGAGGTGAGCGCTACGAAGTGCTGCATCGACAAACGCCCGGTGTTCACCCCTTCATCCCAAAGCACTGCCATGCGGTCTTCGATACCGGCGGTGCCGTTGGGGATCTTGCTGAAGTCGTCACGGCCGGCGGCTTTTTGCTCGGCGCAGAAGCAGCAGTGGTCGGTGGCGGTGGTGTGCAGGTTGCCCGCTTGCAGGCCGTGCCAAAGGGCTTCTTGATGGCCTCGCGGGCGGAAGGGTGGGCTCATCACGTAACCGGCGGCGGTCTGCCAGTCCGGGTGTTGGTAAACGCTGTCGTCCAGCAGCAGATGCCCGGCCAGCACTTCGCCGTACACCGGTTGGCCCTTGGCGCGGGCGTAGGTGATTTCGTCGAGGGCTTCCTTGGTCGAGACGTGGACCAGGTACAGCGGCGTGCCCAACGTTTCGGCAATGCGGATCGCCCGGCTCGCGGCTTCACCTTCCACCTGCGAAGGTCGTGATAGCGGATGCGCTTCCGGCCCGGTGATGCCCTGGGCCATCAACTTGCGTTGCAGGTGATAGACCAGCTCGCCGTTTTCCGCGTGCACGGTCGGCACCGCGCCCAATTCCAGGCAGCGCTCGAAACTCGCCACCAGCGTATCGTCGGCGGCCATGATCGCGTTCTTGTAGGCCATGAAATGCTTGAAGCTGTTTACCCCGTGCTGGCTGACCAGCTCGGCCATTTCCTCGCGGACTTGCTCGCTCCACCAGGTGATGGCGACGTGAAAGCCGTAGTCAGACGCCGACTTCTCGGCCCAGCCACGCCATTGATGAAAGGCCTCCATCAATGATTGCTGTGGGTTGGGTATCACGAAGTCGATGATCGACGTGGTGCCACCGGCCAATCCCGCTGCGGTGCCGCTGAAAAAATCTTCGCTGGCCACCGTGCCCATGAAGGGCAGTTGCATGTGCGTGTGCGGATCGATGCCGCCTGGCATCAGGTATTGGCCGCTGCCGTCGAGCACTTGAGCATCGGCGGGAACATCGAGGTTTTCACCGATGGCTTTGATCACGCCGTCGGCGCAATACACGTCGGCGCGATAACTTTCATCATGGGTAATAACGGTGGCGCCACGGATCAACAGAGACATTCCGAGTTCCTCGCAGGCATGACCGACTATTGCCGGTTCTAGATGTTTTATATGAAGCAGACGCCAATCGGTGTATTCCTGTCAGCGCTGTCAAGAATAGACGCTAGCTGCAGTTTGTGGATTGAGCAAGAATATTTTTTATAAGCTTATTATTGTTTTAACTGTTTGATAAATAACGATAAAAAATGAAAATCACCAAAATGGTGAGACCGCTCACCATTTTGACGCACTTGACAGGTTGGAAATATGGTCAAGATTTTCTATGTGAAATCAGCCGGTTGAGGATGGTCTATGGTTGATGCGCAACCTTACAAAAAAGATCGACGCACCAGATTGAGTCCTGACTGTTCGGACAACTTGCCTGGCATTCGGCCTGAGTGACAGGGCAACTGACCGGGGACTCGCTAGTTGGATAAATAAAGCTGATTAACATCAGTTGGTTAGCAAAGTTTTATGGCACTGCCCGAGGCGCAAGCGGGGCACCCGGCACGTTTATTGATGCCGCCGCTGACACCGTGGCCGGTCCGTAAAAGTTGTCAGTTTCTCCGGCCATCGTCCGGCTCGCGCGCATTGCGCCAGCCTCTGATGAGCAAAAATAATCAAAAGAACAGTGGAGCGGCCATGCAACAGATCAGATCGCAAGTGACCGAGCGCGACGGCTTGTTTGAGCTCGAAGCCGGCAGCGATGTCCTCGACAGTCCCCGATACAACCACGACATGGCACCGACCAAGGTGCGCGAACGAACCTGGAACAAATGGCACATCACCGCGCTGTGGGTCGGCATGGCGATCTGCGTGCCGACTTACACCCTCGGCGGAGTGCTCACGGCCTACTTCGGCCTGACCGTGGGCGAAGCGCTGCTGGCGATTCTGTTCGCCAATATCATCGTGCTGATCCCGCTGACCCTGAATGCCTTCCCCGGCACCAAGTACGGCATTCCGTTTCCGGTATTGCTGCGCTCGTCCTTCGGCATTCTCGGTTCCAACATACCGTGCCTGATCCGCGCCCTGGTGGCGTGTGGCTGGTTCGGCATCCAGACCATGTTCGGTGGGCTGGCGATTCACCTGTTTCTCGGCTCGGTGTTCGATGGCTGGAAGGCCCTCGGCGGTACCGGCGAGGTGATCGGCTTCATGCTGTTCTGGGCCTTGAACCTGTGGGTGGTGATTCGCGGCGCGGACTCGATCAAATGGCTGGAAACCCTCTCGGCGCCGTTGTTGGTGCTGGTGGGCGTGGGCCTGCTGGTGTGGGCTATGCCAAACGTGTCGATGACCGAGTTGCTGGCGATCCCGGCCAAGCGTCCGGAAGGGGCCGGCGTGGCCAGTTATTTTGCCGCCGGGCTGACCGCCATGGTCGGCTTCTGGGCCACTTTGTCGCTGAATATTCCAGACTTCAGCCGCTACGCGAAAAGCCAGAAGGACCAGATCGTCGGGCAGATCATCGGTTTACCCCTGACCATGTTCCTGTTCGCCTCCCTCGGCGTGGTGATGACGGCCGCGTCGGTCAAACTGGTGGGTGTCACCGTCTCTGATCCGGTCACCCTGATCGGCCATATCCAGAGCCCGGTCTGGGTCGCACTGGCCATGGCGCTGATCATCATCGCCACCTTGTCCACCAACACTGCGGCCAACATCGTGTCGCCAACCAACGATTTCCAGAACGTCGCGCCCAAGTACATCAACCGCACCACGGCGGTGATGCTCACGGGGTTGGTCGGGTTGGCGCTGATGGCCCATGAACTGCTGAAAAAGCTCGGGCTGATTGTCTCGGATCTGAGCCTGGAGACGGTGTATTCCAACTGGTTGCTCGGCTATTCGAGCCTGCTGGGGCCGATCGCCGGGATCATGGTGGTGGACTATTTCCTGATCAAGAAACAGCAACTGGATCTGGCCGGCCTCTATCGTGATGACGTGTACCCGGCGTGGAACGGGTTTGGCTTCATCGCGTTCGGCGTGCCGGTGGTGTTGACGCTGCTGTCGCTGGGCAGCGATGCCTTCAGCTGGTTCTACAGCTACGGCTGGTTCACCGGCTCGGCCTTGGGAGGGCTGATTTATTACGGGTTGAGTTCGATGCGGCCGAGTCCGACTGTCGTGAAATCTCCGGTGTGATGAGTGATCGTTCCCACGCTCTGCGTGGGAACGCAGCCAGGGACGCTCCGCGTTCCAGGAGCGGACGCAGAGCGTCCAGGGATGAATTCCCATGCGGGGCGTGGGAACTAGCGAAGAAACCGATAACAACTGCCTGAGGAGATCACCATGAACGCTGCTGTAGACGTTCTGCAATCCACCCATCAGCACATCAATCGCGACCGTCTGTGGCAGTCGCTCATGGACCTGGCCAAGCTCGGCGCGACGGTCAAGGGCGGTGTCTGCCGGCTGGCCCTGACCGACCTCGACCGCCAGGCGCGCGATATCTTCGTGAAGTGGTGCGAGGAGGCCGGTTGCACGGTCAGCATCGACGCCGTCGGCAACATCTTCGCCCGTCGTCCGGGGCGCAATCCGAACCTGCCACCGGTAATGACCGGCAGCCACATCGACACTCAGCCCACCGGCGGCAAGTTCGACGGTTGCTTCGGCGTGCTGGCCGGGGTCGAAGTCTTACGTACCCTCAACGACCTCGGCGTGGAAACCGAAGCGCCGCTGGAAGTGGTGGTCTGGACCAACGAGGAAGGCTCACGCTTCGCCCCGTGCATGATGGGCTCCGGCGTGTTCGCGGAAAAATTCACCCTCGAGGAAACCCTGGCCAAGGTCGATGCCGAGGGCGTGACTGTCGGCGAAGCCTTGAACGCCATCGGTTACGCCGGGCCGCGCCAGGTCAGCGGTCATGCTGTGGGTGCGTACTTCGAGGCGCACATCGAGCAAGGGCCGATTCTTGAGGACGAACACAAAACCATCGGCGTGGTGATGGGCGCGCTGGGGCAGAAATGGTTCGACTTGAAACTGCGCGGCGTCGAAGCCCACGCCGGTCCGACGCCAATGCACCTGCGCAAGGACGCGCTGGTCGGCGCCGCGGTGATCGTCGGCGCGGTCAATCGCGCCGCGCTCGGTCATCAACCCCATGCCTGCGGCACCGTCGGCTGCCTGCAAGCCTATCCCGGCTCGCGCAACGTGATTCCCGGCGAAGTGCGCATGACCCTGGACTTCCGTCATCTGGAACCGGCGCGACTCGACTCAATGATCGCCGAAGTCCGCGAGGTCATCGAAACCACCTGCGAGCAACACGGCCTGACCTTCGAACTGACACCCACCGCCGACTTCCCGCCGCTGTATTTCGACAAGGGCTGCGTCGAAGCGGTACGCGGTGCGGCTCAAGGGCTCGGTTTGTCGCACATGGACATCGTCAGTGGAGCAGGGCACGACGCAATCTTCCTCGCCGAACTCGGCCCGGCCGGGATGATCTTCGTGCCTTGTGAAGGTGGCATCAGCCACAACGAAATCGAAAACGCCGCGCCGGATGATCTGGCCGCCGGGTGTGCCGTGTTGTTGCGGGCGATGCTGGCGGCGTCGCAGGCGATTGCCAGTGGTAAGCAGGCGGCTTGACCACTGGCTTGGCGGGGATGCTCAACGGCGGGTTTGCAGCGCTTTGAACATCAGCATCCCCGCCAGCATGGCGATGGCGAACACCCAGGCCTGCCAGTGCCCCGTCGGCAACAACACCAGTGCCGGGCCGGGGCAGATGCCGGCAATACCCCAACCGATGCCGAAGAGCAGGCTGCCACCGATCAGGCGTCGGTCCAGCTCACGGCTGACCGGCAATTGCACAGGCGCACCCAGCAAGGATGTCGGTTGTTTCATGGCCCAGTGAAACGGCCCCCAAGCCACGGCAATGGCGCCGATCATGACCAGCGCCAGTGACGGATCCCACAGGCCGGCAATGTCCAGAAAACCCAGCACTTTGGCCGGGTTCGCCATGCCGGCCAGCAACAGGCCGACGCCGAACAGCAGGCCGGCGAGGAAAGCGGTCAGTTTGCGCATGTTCAATACCCCAGCAGATGGCGCAGGACGAACACCGTCACGAAGCCTGTGAACATGAAGCTCAATGTCGCGGCAATGGAGCGCGGTGACAGGCGCGAGATACCGCACACGCCGTGACCACTGGTGCAGCCGGAGCCATAACGAGTGCCGATGCCGACGCACAATCCAGCGATGATCAGCCCCACCGTACCGGTTTTGAATTCGATGGTCGGCCACACATGAAACAGTGTCCAGACCAACGGTGCCGCCAACAGTCCGAGCAGGAACAGGGCTTTTTCACCTCGTCCTGAATCATTACGCTCAAGCAGGCTGCCCAACAGCCCGCTGATCCCGGCAACTCGCCCGTTGGCCACCACCATTACGCTCGCGGCGAGGCCAATCAGCGCTCCTCCCGTGAGGGCAGACCAGGGGGTGAAGTGAAGAGAATCAAACACCATGGCAACTCTCCGTATAGACAAAAAGCGGCACTAAACCACTCTTTCCCTATTGAGCATAGGGCTACTTTGGGAGGGCCACGGGTGCCGGGCTTTTTGCACTATCACAAACGTCTGCGGTCGTAATCTTCAATGGGCAGCGCGCAAAAGTGCCGCCGCAATTGTGGAGTTCCAATGAGCCAGGACGTCCTGAGCACTGAAACCAATCGCCGCCAGTTGCAGCAGATCATCGCCGGCCTGTCTGATGGGGTGATTCTGCTGGAGCTCGACCAGACCATTCTCTGGGCCAATGACGCCGCGCTGGCCATGCACGGTGTCAGCGAGATTGGCGAGTTGGGGGCCAATGCCGGGGAGTACGCCAAGCGTTTTGCCTTGCGTTATCGCAACAATCATCCGGTAGCGATCGAGAACTATCCGATCAGCCGCGTGGCCCATGGCGAGACGTTCAGCGATGTGATGGTGGAGGTGACGCAGCTGGAAAATGAAGAGCGCACCTGGGTTCACAGCGTGCGCAGCATGGTGCTGGCGGACCGTGCCGGTGAGCCGGAATCGTTGGTGCTGATCATGAACGATGTCACCGACTGGGCCAGCGCCGAGCAGCGTTTCGAAAGGACCTTCAACGCCAACCCGGCCCCGGCAGTGATCTGCCGCCTCAGCGATTTGCGCTACATCAAGGTCAACCAGGGCTTCGTGGACATGACCGGCTATGCCCGTGATCAGGTGATCGGCGCTTCGGCTTATGAGCTGGATGTGCTGGAGCGCGCCGAGAACAAGGACCTGGCCAAGCAGCGTCTGCGTGACGGCGCGACCATTCCGCAGATGCAGGCAGAACTGCAATTGGCCGACGGTGGCAGCAAGCAGGTGATCGTTGCCGGGCAACCGCTTGAGCTCAACGACGAAGCTTGCATGCTGTTTTCCTTCGTCGACATGGAGCTTCGGCACAAGGCCGAAATCGCCCTGCGCCAGAGCGAGGAACGGTTCGCCAAAGCCTTTCGCCTCACTCCGGTGCCGATCCTGGTGTGCCGCGCCGCCGACCAAGTGGTGATGGACGTCAACGAAGCCTTCCTCGAGTCCCTCGCATTTCCCAATGATGAAGTGCTCGGCAAGACCGTGGCGCAACTCGGCTTCATCGATGACGCGGGCGCTCGCACGCGACTGTTTGCAACCCTGGAGAAAAGCGGGCGGGTGGATCGTGTCGATGTCAGGGTGCGCCGGAAGGATGCCGGGCTGATTGATTGTGCGGTCTCGGCGGACACCGTGAACATTCAGGATGGCTCTTGTTACCTGCTGGTGTTGATGGACATCACCGAGCGCAAGCGCACCGAGTTGGAGTTGGTGTCGGCGATTGAAGAGGTGATGAAAGATGCGTCCTGGTTCAGCCGCACGCTGATCGAAAAACTGGCCAATGTGAAGAACGTCAATTCGCCACAGTTGCCCAGTGTGTCGTTCACCGACCTGACCACCCGGGAGCGCGATGTGCTCGGCCTGATCTGTGAAGGCCTGGCCGACAAGGAGATCGCCGCGCGCCTGAAACTCGCGCCCAATACAGTGCGCAATCATGTGTCGACGGTGTACTCCAAGCTCGATGTGCATAGCCGTAGCGAGGCGATTGTCTGGGCTCGAGAACGAGGTCTGTTCTCCGGCGTGAAGCGGACCAAGGGGCAACGTTAAGGTGCAAATGCACTAGTGCGGGTGGTGCAATTTCATGTATTGATCAGATGGGGCTTTTTCTAGGCTGTCGGGGTGCGAGACGTGGCTTGGGCCCGGTATCGCGTCCTCTTCGATGCAGCTGAAGGAACAACCTCATGGGTGCGAAAAGAACAGGCGGGCAGTCGACTTTACGCTGTCGCCAAGGTGAGTCGGGATGAGTTACCTGGTGCAATTGCGTATGCGGTTGGAGCGGAGCTTTTTGCCGTTGGCCTGTGAGTGTGCGCTTGCCGGGGATAATTCGTTGACGGTGAAGCTTTACCATCCGGCGACAGGGCAGGTGGATCTGGTGGTCAGCGGGTTGAACGTGGCGACGCTCCGGACGCCGGAGGCAGTGGCGGCGTTGATTGAAGAGCTGCGCTATGAGCTTGAAAGCAGTGGCTTGAATCGATCCTCCGCTCTTTAGGCGTCATATCCCGCAGGCCTGCGGTAATGGAATGGTCGCTGTCTTTCTGGCATTGGCGGGTAGCTAAGCTATAAGGAATGCGAGGGTATTTCTTTTCTGTGACAGGGCCGCGGGTTCGCGGGATGGTTTTCGAGTCGCGGAAAATGTCGATTACTTACCGCGGGTCAGCCTATGAACAATTTTGGGAAATGTGCTTTTTCACCACTGTCGCTCGCACTCTGCATGGCGATTCTGGGTGGTTGCGCCAGTCCGCCGCCTCCACCCCCGGCCGTACCGCCACCGACACCGGTTCGTACCTGTTCGACCACCGAAAGTACCGATGTACAGGGTGATATGAGGGCTGAAGGGCAGGTGACCCGAACCACGACCCTGACCCGTTGCGTCACTCAGTAAACCGGGTCCGGTGTACCGCCAGTAGCACGTGCAACTGGCGGTGTATGACCTGTGCGTCGGTTCAGACTTCCTCGATCCTGACCCACCGCGACTCCCGTGCCGCCAGACGAATCGCCGTCGCCAGGCGTTCGACTTCCCACGCCTGCTCGAAATCGGTCCCGTCCTGGCCGAGACCGGCCAGCGCCATCACCAACTCATGCACTTCAAGGGTCTTGAGTTCGTTATAACCCAGCTGGTGCCCCGGCGCCGGGCTGAAGGCGGCGTAACCCGGCAAATCCGGCCCCGCCAGCAGCCGTTGGAAACCGTCTTGCCCGGCACGATACAGCCGCAGTTCATTCAAGCGTTCCTGATCGAACGCCAGGGTGCCTTGGGTGCCGCTGATTTCAAAACTCAGGTGATTCTTGTAACCGTGTTTGAGCCAGCTGCTGCTGAACGTCCCTCGCGCGCCATTGGCGAACCGCAGCAACGCGTGGACCTGATCGTCGACCGCGACCTCGCGTCGTTCCTGACCACCCGCCATCACGGGGCGTTGCGCATGTACGGTCTGGGTATCCGCGCACACCGCCTCGACATCGCCCAGCAGATGACGGGCCATGGCCAGTAAATGACTGCCCAGGTCCGCCAGGGCGCCGCCGGCGTAATTGGCGTCGCAGCGCCAGGACCAGGGTGAAACGGGATCGGCCATGAAGTCTTCGCTGAACTCGCCCTGGAAACTGATGATCTGCCCCAGCGCGCCGTTTTGAATCAAATCCCGAGCCAGGCCGATGATCGGGTTGTGCTGATAGTTGTAACCCACCCGCGTCACCACGCCTGCGGCTTTGGCTGCAAGGCGCATGGTACTGGCCTGCTCGAGGCTCACCGCCAGCGGCTTTTCGCAGTACACCGGTTTACCGGCGGCGATGGCAGCCATGGCCATGGGGTAGTGCAGATGATTGGGGGTGGTGATGGCGATCAGGTTGACCTTGGGGTCATCGATCAGCTGTTGCCAGTCGTTGTGAGCAGCATCGAAGCCCCAGGCATCGGCGCAGTGGCGGGCGCGCTGCGGGTCGGCGTCGGCAAGGGCGGCGAGTTTGAGCTTCAGCGGCAATTCAAAAACAGCGCTGACATTGCGAAAGGCCAGGGCGTGGGCGCGGCCCATGAAACCTGTGCCGATGAGTCCGATACCGAGTTCGCGCATAGCCGGGGTCCTTTGGATTTTTATTTTCAGGAGGGCTATTTATGGAATAAAAATTCGTAACATGCAATAAAGTGGAATAAATATTCTTTTTCTTGGCGAGGTCAGGAAGCGCTGAGAATGGCTACACCGCCTTGCGTCATTGCCTGCAACAACGCCGGAATCTGCTGGCTTGTGCGTCTTGTTAGCGGCCTCTATCGTTTCCAGGTGTGCAGATCAGCCACAAATCGCGGGCTTTGATGACGGGAGAAGACATACGGACTTATCGCAGCAGCGGTTGCAAAGAGTGGATCAGGAGTAATGCTGGATATGGATAGCGAAGGACACAAAACATCGACTGAGACTGGCTGGGTCATGGTTGGTTCTAACGGTACCAGGCTATCAACCGCCACTTGTGCTTCGGTACGTATTGATGAATACGCTACTGAAATGCTCAAGGATCCGAACAAGGTTCGGGAGTTTTTCAAACGTGTGAATGGCGAATCCAAGGCTCGCTGATGTATTGCATTTCTCCTTTGTTTGTTCTTGGTTTCCATGGGGGCGAGGAGAAATTGGCGAGCACGTACTGGCTGGCGAAGCAACGCTCTTTGATAGCACTAATGACTATGATTGGCTTGGTCGCGGCGCCTGTTTTTGGGGAAACAACCCGCAGCTTGCGTTAAGTTTTTCGACCAATGCACGAGAGTCTTCCACGAGCCCTCCGATCAAACACCAAAGGCAGCCCTGAGGCTGCCTTCGGTTTATTCGCAAAACCGAATCAGGACAGGAACCCGCCATCCACATTCAGCGAAACCCCGGTCGTATAGCTGGAAGCATCACTCGCCAGGTACAACACCGCACCGGCCATTTCACTCGGATCCGCCACGCGCTTGAGTGGAATCTGCTGCAATGCGGTGTTCAAAATTGCCTCGTTCTTCACCAGCGCCGATGCAAACTTGGTGTCGGTCAAACCGGGCAGCAAGGCGTTGCAGCGAATGCCGAACTGCGCGCATTCCTTGGCGAATACTTTGGTCATGTTGATCACCGCTGCCTTGGTCACCGAGTAGATGCCCTGGAAGATCCCCGGCGAGATGCCGTTGATCGAGGCGACGTTGATGATGCTGCCGCCACCGTGTTCGCGCATCAGCTTGCCGGCTTCCACCGACATGAAGAAGTAGCCGCGAATGTTCACGTCGACGGTTTTCTGGAAGGCGCTGAGGTCGGTGTCCAGCACGTTGCAGAACTGCGGGTTGGTCGCGGCGTTGTTGACCAGGATGTCCAGACGCCCGAATTGTTCGCGGATGGCGGCGAAGACCTGGGTGATCTGTTCCATCTCACCGATGTGGCAGGCAATGGCGGTGGCCTTGCCGCCGGCGGCGATGATCGCGTCGGCGACGTGCTGGCAGCCGTCGAGCTTGCGGCTCGAAACGATCACGTGGGCACCTTGCTGCGCCAGCAGTTTGGCGATGGCTTCACCGATGCCGCGACTGGCACCTGAGACGAAAGCGATCTTGCCGTCGAGGTCGAACAACTGAGTCTTGGACATGATTTTTCCTTGTTATGGGGCCCGATCAGAGGCTGGATTTCTGAATGACCTGCAAGCTCATCTGCTCCAGCAGTTTGTTCATGTGAATGAACTGTGCGAAGCGTTTGTCCTGGGTCTGACCATGGAAGAAGCGGTAGTAGATCTGCTGCACGATGCCGGCCAGACGGAACAGGCCATAGGTGTAGTAGAAGTCGAAATTGTCGATCTGGATGCCGGCGCGCTCGGCGTAGTAATCGACGAATTCGCGGCGGGTTAGCATGCCGGGGGCGTGGCTTGGCTGGCGGCGCATCAGTTGCACCGGTGCCGGGTCGTCGGCTTCGATCCAGTAGGCGAGGGTGTTGCCCAGGTCCATCAGCGGGTCACCGAGGGTGGTCAGCTCCCAATCCAGCACACCGATGATCTGCATCGGGTTGTTCGGATCGAGGATCACGTTGTCGAAGCGGTAATCGTTGTGGACGATGCTCGACGTCGGGTGATCGGCTGGCATTTTGTCGTTGAGCCAGGCCTTTACTGCTTCCCACTTCGGCGCGTCCGGGGTCAGGGCTTTTTCGTAGCGCTCGCTCCAGCCTTTGATTTGCCGCGCGACATAACCTTCGGGTTTACCGAGGTCACCCAGGCCATAAGCCTTGTAGTCGACCCGGTGCAGTTCGACGAACTTGTCGATGAAGTTCTTGCACAGGGTTTCGGTCTTCGCCGAATCCAGGCCCAGTTCCGGTGGCAGTTCGGCGCGCAGGATGATCCCCTTGACCCGTTCCATCACATAGAACTCGGCGCCGATCACCGATTCGTCGGTGCAGTGCACATAGGCTTTGGGGCAATAGGGAAAACCGTCCCGCAGCTGATTGAGGATGCGAAATTCACGGCCCATGTCGTGGGCGGACTTGGCTTTGTGGCCGAACGGCGGCCGACGCAGGACGAATTCCTGTTCGGGGTATTCCAGCAGGTAAGTCAGGTTCGACGCACCGCCCGGAAACTGGCTGATCACAGGCAAACCACTCAGACCCGGAATGTGCGCCTTGAGGTATGGATCGATCAGGCTGGCATCGAGTTCTTCGCCAGAGCGGATACGGGTGGACTGGTCAGTAAGCGCCATGCTTATCCCTTCTGCTTATTTTGGAGGCCAGACATCATTGGCTAATCTAATGGCGCGCCGGGGTGGCCACAAGCGCGGCACGGTCTTATAGGTTAGCGTGTTGCCGGATAATCAGCGTTCCTGATGTGCGCGAACAGGCGCGGCGGACTATGGTTCAGGGAGCGTCGCTTCCAGGAAGGAGATTCAACATGGGCTGTCCGCAAGTTTGCGCCACCGCGACCCTGCAATGCAGTTTCGGCGCGGCGCCGGCGGTACTCAACGTGCTGCCAGTGAACCGCACAATGACCGGGGGCATGCCGGCGGCGAACATCATGGACCACATTCCGTTGGTGAACGTCATGCCGTTCGGCACGTGCATGAGCATGGCCAACCCGATGGTCGCGGCCGCCACCGCCGCGGCGCTTGGCGTGCTGACGCCGATGCCGTGCATCCCGGCCACCGCCACCCCATGGATCCCCGGCGGCGCGCCGACCCTGCTGCTGGGCGGCATGCCGGCCATCGATGCCAACAGCACCTTGATGTGCAACTGGGCCGGAGTGATCAAAATCGTGATGCCGGGGCAAATGCAGATGCTGATTCCCTGATCGCCACAACCTCTGTAGCAGCTGGCGAAGCCTGCGTTCGGCTGCAAAGCAGTCGTAAAACCTGAGACTGCGGTACATCAGGCAGACCGCATCAGCCGGACTTGCGACTGCTTCGCAGCCGAACGCAGCCTCGCGCTGCTCGGCAGCTGCTACAGAACTTAGGCTTGAGCAGGATCGCTCCAGCGTCTGAACCACCAGCGCACCCGTGAGATCGGCTTGCCGTCGGCGTCCAATGGTCGTCCGTCGCTGGCGAAGCCCTGTTCCGGTTCCAGCAATTGACCGTTGAGATATCGAGCCTCGACGGCCGGCTTGCCGTTCGGATGAAAGCGTTGATAGCGCCCGTCGCGCACGCCGTCGCGGTAAAACTCGACCTCCGCCAGTTGCCCATCGGGAAAGTAATTGAACGCCTCGCCATGCAACAGCCCTCGGCGATAAGTTGCCTTGCGCTGCAGACTGCCTTCGGGGGCATAGAAACTGGCAACCCCCTGCAGCTTGTCGCGCACAAACGGCAACTGCGCCGAGACCTTGCCATTGGGGTGGTAGAGCAGGGTGGTACCTTGCAGCTCGCCCCGGTTGTAGTGCAAATCAGCCTGCGAGCGCCCGTCATCCTCGATGTGCAGCGCACCGTCGAGCTGGCCATCGAGCAAGCGCCCTTTGAGCTGTTTATCGTTCTGTTGCAAATCCAGCGGCGTGATGGCCATGGGTTCTCCTTGTCAGTTGACCTGCACCAGACCCCCCTTGATGGTCAGCATGCCGCCGCCATCCACGGTCTGCGAAGCGGCGCCCTTATTGGTCAGGCTGATCCCGGCATCGTTGGTCATGGTCGTGCCGGCCTTGTTTTCCAGTGAGGTACCAGCCTGATTGCTCAGAGAGGTCCCGGCCTTCTGACTGATCGAAGTACTGGCCTCGGCCGCCAGATCGGCGCCGCTCTTGATCGAAAAACTGCCACCGCTTTGCAGGGTCAGGGTGCCAGTCACTTTAATGGTCAGGTTGCCGTCCACCGTCAGGCTGTAATCGCCGGTGACCTTGTGCGTGTAATTGCCACCGGTACTGTGGGTCTGGTCGGCGCCCACGGTCACCGTGCGGCTGTCCTTCACATCGAGCGTGTCGCTGCCAGTCTGGATGGTCACGCTGCGTTTGCCTTTCTCCAGGGTCACGGTCTCGTCGCCGTCCTTCACCGTGCGCGTGCGAGCGTTCTTCACGGTCAGGGTTTCATCGTGGCCGACCGTGGCGGTGGTGTCGTTGAGCACGTTGATCTTCAGGTCTTTCTGCGCCTGCAAAAACACCTCTTCGGCGTCTTTCTTGTCCTCGAAGCGCAACTCGTTGAAACCGCCGCCGCCCTTGGACGATTGGGTCTTGATTCCCGACTGGGTCTGATTCGCCGGCAGCGCATAGGGCAGCGCGTTGTCACCGTTGTAGACGCAGCCGGTTACCAGCGGTCGATCCGGATCGCCATCGATAAAGGTCACGATCACTTCCTGGCCGATGCGCGGCACGAACTGCATGCCGAAGCCCTTGCCGCTCCAGGGCAATACAACTCGCACCCAACAGGAACTGGTTTCGTCGTTCTTGCCGTCGCGGTCCCAAGGGAACTGCAACTTGATCCGGCCGTATTCGTCGGTCCAGATTTCTTCGCCCGACTTGCCGACGACAATTGCCGTTTGCGGGTGCATGCGCGGTTTGGGGGTGATGCGTTCCGGGCGGTACGGCGTGGCCTTGGGGATTGCCTCGAAGCGATTGCGATAGCTGTCGTGACTGGCGTCATGTGTCACCGCCGTCACCACCCAATCGATGTTCAATGTTGAATCATCGTGCCCGGCGAGGGTGAACCAGTGCCCCGGCACCAGCCAGCGGCAGTCGCTTTCACCGACAAAGCGTTTCTCCTGACTGCGCAAGCCGTCGACCCGCTGCTTGGTCAATGCATCGCCGCGCGCCTTGGCGTTGTAGCCGCCCGGATGCTCATACATCGAACGCGGCCCGGCCACCGCTTCGGCTTGGCCGTACAGCGATGTGGTCGGGGTGGTGAATTCATAATCCGTCGACCGATACACACCAGCCACGGCCTGAACGCAGACCTGCCCGGAGCGAATGCCGTGCAGTTCACGTTCGCCCAGTTGCTGGCCGAGATAGCTGACCTTGGGTCCATTGGGAATCGGCACAAACGCATCGTTACTGTCACCCAGCACCAGCGTGTGCTTGCCGTCCTCATGGGTGAAAAACCAGAAAATCCCTTCTTCCTCCAGCAACCGCGAGACGAACGCGAAATCGGTTTCGCCGTACTGCACGCAGTATTCGCGCGGGGTGTAGCTGCCGCTGAGTGAGAGCTTGAAGTCGGTGAAGGCGTGGGCCTTGAAAATCGTGGTGACGATGTCTGAAGTGCTGAGGTTCTGGAACACGCGGTTGTTGCTGGCAAGGGTCAGCCACCAGAGCCATGGCCGTAGTACAAGCTGATAGCGCTCGGCGGTGGCGTCGGCGGGGAGTTGTCGGATTTCGGCGACCAGCGCGTCCAGCGGGCGGGTGAGGGCGTCGTTGTGCAGGGTGGCGGTGACGTGGGTGGCGACGGCGGTGGTCAGGGTGAGCGAGGAGCCGTCGTTGAGGCCGTTGAGAATTTGCGAGCCGAGCTGGTTGAGGGCCTCTTCGCCGGAAAGGGATTCAGGGTAAAGCGCCGACAGCGAGGCGGCGGTGAGGGAAAGGCTGGTGGTGGCATCGACGGAGCGGGGCATCAAGTAGCCTCAGGTGGTCAATGAATCAGCTTCGCAGCGAACCATTCTTGGCGCGGCGGCATCAACTAAGCTTAAGTCCGGCCAATGAGCAGCGTTCATCTATTGAAGTGTCTGATATGAAACTAATTCTCGACTTGATAAGGTTGTAGAAGTCGCGTTTGCTGAGGCCGAATACCTCAGTGCTACCCTTGGTTTTTCTGCTGCGGGCCATGATGGTCCGAATCACAAGATCGTTGATCTGATTGGCCGATAACTCGTCAAACATTAAGGTGAACAATACGGCTAATTGGTTGGCGTCTGCCAGATTTATGTTGGTGTTGTTTTCAGTAATGGCATATTCCTGATAGGTGTTCTGATAGTTGAGTGTCAGACGCTGTTTGATGGGAATATAGTGGTTCAGGGCAGAAATACTGGCCACCACCACGGCGATACCATCGGGAACTTGAGCATTCCAGGGTAAATGGGCCACGGGTGCCGGTTTCTTTTTAGTGGGAACCGGTTTTCCTGAGGTAGGATTGACTGTCATGGCGGTGAAGTTGTAAGTGGCAGCACCGACAATCATCACTCCGTTGTCACTGGTGCCCAGTGCCAATACACTTTTGTATTGCGTGCCTAATGCACCACTGGCGTCGAGGATAGGAGAAAGGTCATCCCTGATGTCTGGGTCCATTACCTGATAGATATGATCCGTAACAGTAGGGTTGTCGTCCCCGCCTAATGAATAAATGAACTGATCGGCGATATAACAGAAATCTTCGTCTTTGACGTGTATATGCAACCGTTCACCAACATATTCGACCTCGGTAACCTCTTTTAATAACTGCAGGTTGTGAGTTTCGCAAAGCTTGATGATCTTTGCATTCCTGGCCCCAGGCAGTACTGCTCCCGTGAATTCGGAGCCGCCGGGGCGGGCAAGCCAGTTCATCTTTGGCGAGTGTTTGCTGGCAATATCGACCACCCAGGCGGCGGTGGCGCTACCGCCGTAGATAGCGCGGTCAATATTGGGAACTTGTTGCTCCTCGTCTTCAAGAAATTCGATACCTTCGATAACTTGTGAGTATTCAACACCGGGCGCAGGTGTTCCTGTTATTTTGGGCGGTTTACGTTGGGCGCCAATGCCGGTGGCAATCACTATTTTTTCAACGATTAAGGCATGCGAGGTATCAAACCAGGCGACGTAATTTCCTGGTTGGGTGAGTGACTTGGATATCCGCCGTACCTTGCGTGAAGGATTGTGACCGTAGCGACTACCTTTGACGATTTCACTGACGCCTTGCTGAAAAACACCTGAGGAGAGGAAGTTGTCCAGGCTCATTTCACCATTGGCAACCGTGAACGACGGTGGTGGAGAACCCGGTAAGTGCAGGAGGTGGGCGGGCTGGCCCATGGGGTGTTCTACGAGTTTTGCCCATAGTCCATCCTCACCGACAACTACAGTTTTATAGCCATCGGATGAGGTGTTCAGGAACACTGCAGCGGAAACGCCTGCGCCTATTATCAGTCGGGTCGGCATGATGACTTACCTCATATTGGCTGCACTACCTTCATCGAAAAATAACCAGCACAGCACATGGCAACTGCTTCCTCTGCTATGCGACATCTTCGGGTTTACACTTTGCTCCTGTTTACACAAGAGAGTCAGTCGTCCGGGACTTACTCCAACACCCACTCCGCCAACTTCCCCGTCACCTGCGTCATCAACACATTCTCGACATCCCTCGCACCCGCCGCACTGCACTTGGCCAACACCGCCTGCACAATCCCGGCATCGAACTCAAACTGCTTCCCGGTCGCGGCCTTGTAGCGCCCGCGCAATTTCTCCAGCTTCGCCAGCACAATCCCTTCCAGCGTCGCTTCATCCAGTGGCCGATACGCCACCACCGTCATGCGCGCCAGAAACGCCGGGCGAAAGGCTTTCAGCAGCACGTGATGCAGCGCTTCGTTGAAGGCATCGGTGCCCAGTTGCGCGGTCGGTGTGTCGAGCAGCAACTCAGCCCCGACGTTGCTGGTGGCGAGCATTACGGTGTTTTTGAAGTCCACCACCAGCCCGGTGCCGTCTTCCATCACGCCTTTGTCGAAGACGTTGTAGAAAGCTTCGAGCACGTCCGGGTGGGCCTTTTCGATTTCGTCGAGCAGCACCACCGAATAGGGTTTGCGCCGCACCGCTTCGGTGAGTACACCGCCGCTGCCGTAGCCGACGTAGCCGGGCGGAGCGCCTTTGAGTTGGCTGACGGTGTGGGCTTCCTGGTATTCGGAAAGGTTGATGCTGATCAGGTTGCGTTCGCCGCCGTACAGCGCGTCGGCCAGGGCGTAAGCGGTTTCGGTTTTGCCGACGCCGGTGGGGCCGACCAGCAGGAACACGCCGACCGGTTTTTGCGGGTCGGTGAGGCCGGCGCGGTAGGCTTGCAGGCGTTGGGCGATGGTGTTCAGCGCGGTGCTCTGGCCCATCACCCGCAGGCCCATGCGCTGGCCGAGGGTGCGCACGGCGTGGGCTTCGTCGGCGAGCATCTTGCCCACCGGGATGCCGGTCCAGCCGGCGATCACCGCAGCCACGGTTTTGCCGTCGACCTGCTCCGGCACCAGCGGATCGTCCTGGCGAATGGCGTCCAGACCGGCCTCCAGGCGCACCAGTTCGGCGGCCAGATGATCGATGCGGCTATCAGTCGCTTCGTCCGGTTTATCGTTGTCGGCGCGTTCGCTCAAGGTGAGTAATTCGCGACGGGTTTCCAGCAGTTCGCGCACGGCGATCCGTTCTTCGTTCCAGCGGGTTTCCAGTTCGCGAATGGCCTGCACGTTACCCACGGATTCGGTTTCCAGCAGGGTGATGCGTTCACGGTGATCAAGCCCGGTGGCCTGTTCGCGGCGCAGGCGTTCGACTTCCTCCTTGAGACTTTGCTGGCGGTGACGCAGGCTTTCCAGCGGTGGCGGCACGTCATGCTGGCCGAGGGCGACCCGGGCACACGCGGTGTCGAGCACGCTGATGGCCTTGTCCGGTAACTGGCGCCCGGAAATGTAGCGGTGGGACAGTTTCACCGCTTCGTGGATCGCCGCGTCGAGCACCTGCACACCGTGATGCTGTTCCAGTTTCGCAGCCACGCCACGGAGCATTTCCACAGCGGTGATTTCGTCCGGCTCCTCGACTTGCACCAACTGAAATCGCCGGGCGAGGGCGGGGTCTTTCTCGAAGTATTTTTTGTACTCAAGCCAGGTGGTCGCGGCGAGGGTGCGCAGCTCGCCACGGGCCAGCGCCGGTTTGAGCAGATTGGCCGCGTCGCTGCCGCCTTCCGCGCCGCCAGCGCCAATCAGGGTGTGGGCTTCGTCGATGAACAGAATGATCGGTTTGTCGGCGCTGCGCACCGCGTCGATCACGCCTTTGAGGCGCTGCTCGAACTCGCCCTTGACCCCGGCGCCAGCTTGCAACAGACCGAGGTCGAGTACCCGCAGGCTGACTTCCTGCAACGACGGCGGCACATCCCCGGCGGCAATGCGCAACGCCAGGCCTTCGACCACCGCCGTTTTGCCCACCCCCGGTGCGCCGACCAGGATCGGGTTGTTCTGCCGACGGCGCAGCAGGATGTCGATGCACTGACGAATCTCGCCGTCGCGGCCGACGATGGGGTCGATGCGCCCGGCGTGGGCATCGGCGGTCAGGTCCTGGGTGAACTGGTCGAGCACCGAATCCTGTTTCGGTTGCGGATGGCCGGCACTGACCGGCCGCGTGCCGCCAACGTGTTCGCGCGAGTTTTCGGTCCACTCCAGCAAATTACTGCGCAAGGCTTCCCGTGGAATTTTCAACAGCGACGAGGCGCTATTGAGCAGCAGGCTGCGACGTTCATCACGGTCGAGCAGGGCCAGTAGCAGCAAACCGGAGCGGATGCTCTCCAGGCCAAGCACACTGGCCTGAACCACCGCGTCTTCAAGCAGGCCGATGGTGTGCGCCGAGAGCGCCGGGGTGCGGGTGCTGCCGGATTTGAACAGTTCCAGGGCCTTGTTGATTTCCGCCGTCAGAGCATCGCGCTCCAGCCCGAAGCGCGGCAGCAGCCAGGCGAAGTCGCCGCCCTCGATGTCCAGCAACTCCAGCAGCAAGTGTTCGATTTCGACGTAATGATGACCCCGTTGCAGGCAGCGCTGCGCGGCCCGTTCGAGGGCGCGGCGGTTGTCTGGGTTGAGGCGTCCGATCAGGCTGGCCAGTTCCATGTTCAGGTGATCTCCAGCTGACGAAGGCGGGTTTCGATCCGTTGCACGGCAAGGCTGGTCTGGCGTTGCAGGCCGCCGTTCCAACTGAGCAGGGGCGGGGCCTGGCGACCGAGTTTCATCGGACTGGCACCGCGCACCAACAGCACCAGTGTGCAATCCAGGTCGGGGCCGAAATACAGCGCGCTGAGACTGGCCAGCGCCGGATGGGCTTCACCGTCCGGCAGAAACCGCGCCGCCTGCGCCGAGGTCAGCGGGCCGAGGGTCAGGCGGATGCCGGCGTGTTCATCCCAGACCCGAGTGCCGGCCACCGCGCTACGACCCAGTTGCAGGTTGCGCCCACCCGGTTGCAGGCGACTGCGACTGGCCGGCGGAATCTCCCGCCAGGCACCTTCATAGGCGCTGAGTTCTACCGGCAGTTCGAAGTGCTCGCGCACGATCGCGGCGAAACCGGCCAGGGAACGACGACCGTCGGCAAATAGCGCGCTGCACGCCAGTACCGCAGAGTCGGGTACGGCCTGGCGTTCCTGCAAGGCTTTGGGCAACAGCCCGGTCAGCGCCCGCAGTTGCGCCTGCACCGGCGATGCGCCGGGGGCTGTGAAGCCGACGGCGATCCGGTGTTTGCGCATCACCTTGTACAGCAGGCTGAGCAAGCGATGCTGGAACAGGTCGAGGAATTCGGCCGGGGCATAGTCCTTGGCCCGGGCCTGTTGTTGCAGCCATTCCTGATAGGCGTAGGGCAGGGGGCCGTCCGGCCCGCCGAGGCCAAACACTGGTGTCGTGAGCGTCGGTGGCTGGTCAGCTTCCTGAGTCAGACTTTCAATTTCACTGGCGGAAAACAGCGGCGTCAACGGCCCGCGCAGGCGCAAGGCTTCTGCTTGAGGGGCGGTGCCGCTGCCCAGGGACTCGGCTTGCGGGTGTTCGCGTTCCAGCAGCAACAACGCCTGCAACAACTCGAACGCCTGCGGATCGCGCCGCAGCTTATGACTCAGACTCAGAGGGACAGCGGCATGCCGGCTTGGGGTTGCCATGTCTTGACCTCCTTGTCTGACTGGACCAGAACCGTGCGCACGAAGCGATTGGCCGTGGCATAGAGTGAAAAGAACTGCGCCAGCACCGCTGAGAACAGCACGGCGCTGCTGCCGACGAAATGCTGTGGGTCGAGTTGCAGCCGGACCTCCAGCCCATTGCGCCAGCCGCGCCACGCGTCTTCACCAACATGGGCGATCACCCGTTCGCAGCCGAGGCTTAACAAACCGTCGATTTGCCGCAAGGCGCTGGCCTCGTCACGCAGGTTGTGCAACTGGAGGATTTCCTTGAGGGCATCCAGCGCTTGCGGCCCCTCGACCAGTGACAAATGATTGAGGGTCAGTTGTGACACCAGCCGCCAACGGGATTCGCCATCCAGTCGCGGCAAACTCTGCGGGCTCGGCGGGTTACGCAAACGGGCCCAGGCCACCGGCCCCGGTCGTTCGAAACCCAGGGGCGTGCCGGCCGGCAGGCTCTGGGCCAGATGCCGGTTGGTGCACAGCAGTTCCCCGGTGAGGCTGTATTCGCTGGCCTCGGTCAGCGGATCGAGCCGGGTGTCCACCAGACTCACCATCAGGTCGGTGCCCAGCCGATTCGGGGTCATGCCGCTGACCCGTCGCGCATGCCAATAGCATTGTTTGTCGCCGCCGATATGCTGGCTGCCGTAATACGCCGGTACCCGTTGCACGCCCTGGCTTGAGCTGGCGCGCATGGCGCGGATGCTGTGGATCTCGACGCTGTTTTCCCGGTGACTGTCGGCGACCAGGCGATACTCGCTGCGGGTGCCGTCCGGGCGCAGGGGCTCCGAGGTTCGTGGAAACAGGTTGATCACCGGTGCGCAGCCCAGGGCGAAGTCGCTGGCCTGAAGGTGCAGGCGGTTGGCCGGGGCACGGTCAAACACGATGTACAGGTACAGCGTCTGGCTGTCGCTGGCGGCGCCGGCCAATGGAATGTCGAAGAAGTTGAATTTGTCCGGGAATGCAAAGTACTCGGCGAGCAGGCGCATGCCCGGATGCACACCATCCTCGTCCGGCAACAGCACTTCGTCGCTGGCAAAACCGACGATTTGCGGTAACCCCGCCAGCATGACCGGCACGCTGCCGACCGGTCCGGCCAGCACCTTCACCGCGTGGGCGCCGAGCAGGTCATACAGGCAGGCGTTGATCACCGGTGAGGCGGCCAGGTGCACGCGCAATTGTTTGATGGCCAGCGTCGACCACTGGCTCTCACCCAGGCAACGCAGGCTCAGGCGCAAGGCCGAACGCGCCTGCGCCACACCGGTCAGGGCCTGTGCTTCATCGCTGCCCAGCAGCAGCGCTTCGTTGATTTCCACCGGCCACAATCGAACCGCAGCGCTGGTGCGAAAGTGGATGCTCTCGCCTTTGCTGGTGGTGACGAATAGCGGTGTGTCGCGGGGCAATGGATAACCATCGTTCAGGTTGCCCTTGCTCGGGTCCGGCTCGAACTGCACGATCGCGCAGGACGGCAGCGGCCGCATGGCCAACGGGTAAAGCTGTTCGAGCAAGGCGTCGCTGAACTCGGCGTAATCGTCATCGAGCCGCCGTTGCAAGCGTGCGGCGAGCAGGGCGAAACCTTCGAGCAGTCGTTCGACATGTGGGTCGGGGCATTCACCGGGGGACAGTTCCAGGCGTCTGGCGACCTTGGGATAACGCTCGGCAAAAATGCTCCCGGCGTGGCGCAGCCAGGTCAGTTCGCGTTGGTAGTAATCGAGCAGTTGCGGGTCAATCGAGTCGCTCATGACGCACCTCAAGACCATGGCTGGCCTTCTCGATGACAAAGGCCACGGGCCAGTGCTGCTGGCCGCTGCGTAACTCGCCCACCAGCCGAATGCTCAATTGCTGCGGATGGCCGGGGACCGGATTGACCTGGACCTCGCCCAGTTGCAGGCGCGGTTCGAAATGGGTGATCGCCTCGCGGACTTCCCGCGCCAACTGACGACGGTCATCGCTGCGCTGCTGTTGCAAGGCCGTCCAGTCAGCGATGCCGTAGTCGAGAATGCTCGGCGGGGAGGTCAGCGGACGTGAGCCGCGTCGGGTGTTGAACAGGCGCAGCAACTCCGTGTGCACCGAGTCGAGCAGCCCCTGGCGATCGAACACCTGCACGGTGTCGACCTCGCTGGCGGCGAGGCGCTCGAACAACGGTGGGAGCATGCCGGTGCCTGCCATGGCCGACGCGTCCGCTTACTTGACGAGCTTGTTGGCGGCCATGTCCCAGGTCGAGGCGGCCGTGCCTTCCTTGGTGCCGTCGTCTTTCTGGGCGGTGAGCTCCCACTTGATCTTGGTGAAGTTCAGGGAAATGGTTTCCACCGGTTTGCCACCCGTGCCGCCGCTGACGCTGACGTTGGACAGCACCACGTTGGTCAGCGTGTAGATGATGAACGGCATCAACTGACCGCTGCCTTCGGCGGCGTTACGGCCGATGGTGATCTTGGCTTCGGGGATCGGTTTGCCGGCGCAGCAATATTCGTTGAGGGAGGGCGTCGAGCTGTCGACGAATTTGGTCAGGGTGAATTCGCCGATGTGCGGCTTGCCGGAGGTGCGCTCCGAGTTGCTGACGTCGTTGGTCACCTGCATGGCCACGTTGTGGCTGTAGGACATGACTTCGATCTTGTCCTTGTAACCCTCGAGCAAGCTATCGCCTTTGATGTCGCCGCCGAGGTCGAGAATGATTGCATCCATCGCATGAAACTCCTGAAAGTAATCGTGCTAGATAAGCAGGGGAATCCCGCCGGGTTGACCCCGGCGGGAGGCAGGTCAGGCGGCTACCGGTGGCGGCAGGGTCGCGACCAGGCGGATCGACGCGGTCAGTTCCTCAAGCTGGAAGTGCGGCCGCAGGAACACCGTGGCCTTGTAGGCTCCCGGCTTGCCGGCGACCTCGGTCACATCCACCCGGGCTTCACGCAACGGGTACTGCGCCTTGATCTCTTGCGGCGCGTTGTCGTTGATCAGCACGTAGTCGGCGATCCAGTTGTTGAGGTAGGTCTGCACATTGTCGCGGGTCATGAAACTGCCGACTTTGTCGCGCATGATCACCTTCAGGTAGTGCGCGAAACGCGAGGCCGCGAGCACGTACGGCAGCATCGCCGAAATCCGCGCGTTGGCATTCGCCTCGTTGGTGTTGTAGACCTTGGATTTGTTGGTGGTCTGGCCGCCGAAGAACACCGCCACGTCGCTGTTTTTCTTGTGGCACAGGGCGATGAAGCCGAGGTCGTTGAGCTCTTTCTCGCGACGGTCGGTGATCGCCACTTCGGTCGGGCATTTGAGCGACAGGTCACCGGAGGTTGTACGGAAGGTATGGGCCGGCAAGCCTTCCACCGCACCACCGCCTTCGGCTCCGCGAATCGCCGCGCACCAGCCGTATTTGGCGAAGGCTTCGGTGATCCGTTGTGACAAGGCCCACGCGGCATTGCCCCACAGGTATTTGCCGTGGTCGCTGCCGTTGACGTCTTCGACGTAGTTGATGCCTTCCACCGGCGACGTGTCGGGACCGTAAGGCAGGCGCAGCAGGAAGTGCGGCAGCACCAGCGACACGTAGCGCGAATCTTCGCTTTCACGGAACGAGCGCCACTTGATCAGCTCCTGGCTCTCGAACACTTTCGACAGATCCCGTGGCACGGCCAGTTCGGTGAAGCTGTTCATGTCGAACAACCGAGGGCTGGCGGCGGCAATGAATGGCGCATGGGCGGCCGCCGCGACGTTCGACAGTTTCTCCAGCAGGCCGATGTCCTGCGGGTGCCGGCCGAAGGTGTAGTCACCCACCAACAGGCTGAACGGGTGGCCGCCGAAGGTGCCGTATTCCTCTTCGTAGATCTTCTTGAACAGCGCGCTCTGGTCGAACTCGACGGCTTTTTCCAGGTCGTTCTGCAGCTCTTTCTGGGTCACGTTGAGCAGGCGCAATTTCAGCCGGGAACTGGTCTCGGTGTTCTTAACCAACAAGTGCAGGCCGCGCCAGGAGGCTTCAAGTTTCTGCAGGTCCGGGTGGTGCAGCACTTCGTTCAGTTGAGCGCTGATCAGCTCGTCGATTTGGCTGATGCGGTCGTTGATCATCGCCACGGTGTCCTTGTCGACGGCCATGCCTTCATCGAGGACCTGGGTGGCGAATTCCGCGAGCATGTCGCGGGCGTAATCCTGTTGGCTGTCGTCATGGGCCATGCGGCCTTTGGCGATTATTTCATCGAGCAAGGACAAGGTCTCGCTTGCACTGTCACTGGCTTGGGTCTGGGCGGCGGATGAGGCGGGCATGGCAAAATTCTCCCTGGGTGGATGAGCGATCAGGCTTGCGGTTCAGCCGGTGCTTCGCTGTCGCCAGCAGGAGCGGGAGCGGCGGTGTCCGGACGAGCCGACTTGATCTCTTGCAGTCCCTCGGTGTTGGCAATGACGTCACGCAACAGCTTGTCCAGATCATCGTTGCCGTCGAGTTTGGTCAGCAGGTCGCGCAGACGTTGACGCGCTTCGAACAGGCGCCGCAGCGGAGTGACTTGCTCGACCACCTTGACCGGATCGAAGTCATCGATGTGTTTGAAGTTGAGCTCGATGTTGAGCTTGCTGTCGTCGCCGCTGAGGGTGTTGTTGACCTGCAAGGTGGCGCGCGGGCCGATCGAGGCGAGGACTTCATTGAAGTTGTCGCGGTCGATTTCGGTGAAACGCCGTTCATTCAATTTCGGGAGTGGTTCGAGAGGCTTGCCGGAGAGGTCGGCAAGAATACCGACAACCAATGGCAATTCTTTCTTCTCGATCGCGTTGCCGATTTCGACGTCGTAGGTGATTTGCACCCGGGGTGGGCGAACCCTGTCTAGCTTGTGCTGAGTACTTTCTGCCATGGTGGCTGACTCCGATGCATGAGGCGGGAGCAATGCATCGGGAGGCCCGTTTCATCGCATTCCCTTACTGGACCGTAGGTTAGAAAGGGAGGGCAGAGGACCTGTCATTCCTTTGACGAACCTTCCGAATTCGTCGTGCCGACCGAACTACCCAAGACGCTAGAACAGGTCTATAAAAAAGCAAACGAAAAACGTTTTTGGACCGTGTCGAGAAAAGGAAAATTCATTTTGTACGCACGTCTCTTTTCTTTGGTTCTGCTCCTCTCACTCGCCGGGTGTTCGTTGTTCGGGCCTCGCGTCGATCTCGATAACCTGACGCTGGACGTCGCGCCCCGCGCCAACGACGACACCCCGATTGCGGTGGACTTCATTGCGGTGAACGACGCAGATCTGCTCAAGCAATTGTCGGGTATCACCGCCCGCCAGTGGTTCGCCGAGCGTGAGCAGTATCAGCGCGACTACCGACAGCTGATGACAGTCTGGGGACTGGAGCTGGTGCCGGGTCAATTCATCGACAAACAACCCTTCCCGCTGGGGGGCAAGCGGGCGGCTGGACTTTTAGTCTTCGCCAGCTATACCACTCCCGGAGCACACCGGTTGCGGCTGGACGATCAAAGCAACGCCTGGCTCAAGTTCGACAGTCGCGAGATGACACTGGTCAGCGACCACCCGAACTGAACATCGGGGGATTAAGGCGCGTAAACAGACATGTAGGAGCCAGGCCGCCATTGGTGCGGCGTCACGAGAGGTCGAAGGGAATCGTATGAGTCTGCTTCCTGACGCGGTTTGCTGGCATGAGGGCATGCAGTTGCTGCCCCAGCATTTTCAGTTGCAAGGGCTGCGGGCCGAGGCGTTGGTAGCGCATTTCGCCCAAGCATGTAATCCGTGGTTCTGGGGCGTGACCCGCGTTGAATTCGATCCCTCGGCACTGAGCGCCGGGCTGGTGCGCCTGCTCAATTTGCAGGCGACGTTGCCGGACGGTTTGCCGGTCAATTTGCAGGCCGGTGTCGGGCCGATGCTGGAGCTCGACGTCAGTGAAGCGATCGACGCCACGGACAACGCCACTGTCACCGTTTACCTGGCGGTCAGTCCGCTGTGGCGTGCCGGTCAGTTACTGCCGCTCAAGGGGCGATTGCAGTCTGTCGTCGGCGATGCGCTGCCGGATCTCACCAGCGGCGAGTACCCCGAGTCGATCACGGTGTGGCGCCCGAATCCGCGTTTGTGCACGCAACTGAACAAGGCCGATTCGGTCTGCCTGCCGCTGCTGAGAATTCGCAAGGAAGGCGGCGGTTTTCTTGCGTTGCCTTACACACCGCCGACGCCGTGCCTGTTACCCGAATCGGTGGTGGGCCGGCGCGTGGCGGGACTGTGTGCCAGGGCGCGGGAGAAATGCATGTTCCTCGCCGGTCGCTTGCGCCAGGCGCAGCAGGCCGGCAATCAGGATGATTCGATGGAAATCCGGCGTCAGTTGACCGCGCTGTGGGCGCGGTTGCCGGAAGTCGAAGGTCTGCTGAACAGTCGCGTGGCCACGCCGCAGGCGCTGTATGGCTCGCTGCTCGGGCTGACCGGCGCCTGGTCGGCGCTCGATCCATTGGCGGGTGTTCCGGCGTTCGCCCCGCTGGATTTTCTGGAGTTGCAGCGCGGCTATGAAACGGTGCTCGACTGGCTGGAAAAGACCCTCGAACTGATCCGCGCCGGCTATCGCAGCCTGGCGTTCGAGCGCAACGAACAATCCTTCTCGATTCAATTGCCCGACGACCAACCGAACCAACGGCTGGTCATCGGTTTGCGCATGCCCAATGGCGCCAGCGAGCAGGCCGCCAGCGAATGGCTGAGCGGAGCGATCATCGCCTCGCAGCCGCACATCCCGTTGCTCAGCCGTCAGCGCATGAGCGGTTTGTCCCATCAGGCCATGAGTCGCAATGAGCAAGTGGCCTACGGCGTCGGCGACGATACGCGGTTGTTCGTGGTGACGGCCGAAGGCCAATGGTTCGACGGGCAGTTGCCGTTGCTGATTGCCGCACCGGCTTCCAGGCTGGCCAGCAGTCCATGGCAAGTGGTGTTGTTTGTGGCCCAGGCGAGTGAAAGTGCTTGATCGAGGAAGGAACGTCATATGTCTGAGGGGAATGCCGGGACAGGTACACGAGGCCTCAACGAAGCGCCGCTGAGCAGTGCTTTTCGCCAGGCCTGGCAGCAATGGTCCCAGGACTGGAGCCAGTTGCCCAAGGACAGCGAAGACGAAGCGCTGGTGGAAGCGGTGGTCGAACTCTCCACGCAAATCTCCCAGCGACTCTGGCGAACGGCTTTTGCCAAAGTCGGTGATGCCGCCACCGAACAAGTCAAAGCGCTGGTTTATGCCTTTGTCGCGCTGGTCGATGAAACCTTGCTGTTCACGCCGTGGCCGGGCCAGTCGGCCTGGCAGGATAAACCCCTGGAATCGCGGATGTACTCCAGTCGTCAGGCCGGCGAGCGGATACCGTTGGCGATCAAGGAACTGCTGGATGAGCAAATCCCTACCACTCGCGATCTGGCCAATGTCTATTTGCAGTGCCTGGTACTGGGCTTTCAGGGGCGTCTGCGGGGTGAACAGAATCAGGCCCAGCATGAAAAATGGCGCCTGGCGCTGTTCACCTTTGCCTGGCAGCACGAGGCGGATTATGCCGATGTCAGCGCCCGGCTCGAACAACCTTCGGCGGTGACGCCGCTGCAATTGCCGGTGCGTCTTTCGTTGCCCGATGGCTTTCGCCTGGGGTTGGGAATTCTTGCCGTGGTCCTGCTGCTGACCGGGTTGGGGCAGTTGTTCTGGCGTGACATTCGCCAGGAGCTCGAACCGGTCTTGCAACTGACCGATTCGGTGGCCACCTCGGAGCAAGACTCATGAGCACGCTGGGGATTATCGGCCTGATCATCGTCGTGCTGTTGGTGCTGGCGATTGTCGCCGTGGCAGTCTGGTGGTTGCGCACGCAAAGCGGCGCGGCGATCCGCAGTTTTTACCTGGCGGTGCGGCAGATGGAGCAGGAGCAGGGCACCCAGGATCGCTACCAGATTCCCTGGCTGCTGATGCTCGGCAACGAGACTCAGGGCACGCAGTTGTGCACCCAGTGGCGCTTGCAGCCCACCGACAAACCGGGCTGGTTCGGTCGCTGGTGGTCGGACCCCGAAGGTGCCGTATTGGTGGTGCCCCAGGCGCTGTTTTTGCCGGATGAAGGCATGCACCTGCAACGGGGTGGCTGGTGGCGCTTGCTGGGTTTGATCCTGCGCTTGCGCAGTCAGCGTCCGCTGGACGGCGTGATCTGGACGGTGCCGATCAGTCGGCTGGGCAATGCCGAGCAGGCGGCGGCCCTCGGCCTGGCGGCGCGTCGACGTTTTATCGATCTATTGCAGCGCTTCGGTTTGAGTCTGCCGGTGTGCGTGGTCGTTACCGGCATGGAAGAGTTGCCGGGTTTTCAGGAGTTGATTAGCGCGCTGCCGGTCGAGGCTCGCGAACGTACGCTCGGCTGGTCCTCGCCCCACGGGGCCGATGCGGTGTGGCAGGCGCAATGGAGCGATCAGGCGCTGGATCAGGTCAACCGGGCCCTGGCGGAATCGATCATCGAAATCGGCGCCTTGTCCGGGCAATTGAGCGTCGATCTGTACGGCTTGCCGGAACGCTTCGAAGCCTTGCGGCGCAATCTGCAATCCTTGCTGGAACCGGTTTTCCAGGGTAATGCGCAAGGCGAAGCACCGCGTTTTCGCGGGGTTTATTTCACCGCCAACCAGCCCTCGGATGACAGCGCCGACGGGTTTTCGGCCTACGACACCGGCTTGCAGCAGAGCGCTTTCGCCCGGCAACTGTGGCAGCGGCGGGTGGTCGCCGAGCGCGGTCTGGCTCAGGTGGTGCCGCGTCTGTTACGCCTGCGTCAGCGCTGGCAGCGCGTGACCGGTGGGGTGGCGCTGGTGGTCGCGCTGCTCTGGGGCGCTGGCATGCTGTGGGTGTGGCAGGACTCGGAAAAGGATGCCCATGAGTTGTCGCGCCTGATGCAAGGGGCGCAGAAAAATTACGTGGCGGTCACGGATGAATCTCATCGGCTGGAGGCGACCCGGCGCAACGTCCAGGGTTTCTGGCGGGTGCTGGAGAAGGCGCAGCGCTGGCGCTTCACCTCGGTGGTGTTTCCGACCTCCTGGTTCTCCTCGCTGGATGCGCAGTTGGAGAACGAATTGCGCCTGACCGCACAAAGTCACTTGTTGTTGCCGCTGCGCGATCTGTTGAGCGCGGATCTGGCGCAACTCAAGACCATTCGCAACACCGAACGACGGGGCAACGTCGAAAGCGAAGACCCGGCCCAATGGCAAAACTACGTCAAGGCCACGGAGCTGGTCGAGCGTGCGGTGAGTCTGGAGCAGCAGAACCAGTGGTTCAGTCAGGCGCTGAACAACACCAAGGCGCCGCTCGAAGACCTGGTGTTGCTGAGCAACAACGCCCTGTCGCTGAACCTCAACGCTGGCACGTTGCACCGCGCCGGTTTTTACAACCGGGTGCTGCTGGATGTCGACAACAGTGAGTTGAAACCACTTGACCTGAGCGTCGAGCGCGCGCAGATCGAGGAAAACTTCCTCGGGCTCATGGAGCGCTGGCTGGACCAGTATTTTCTCGCTGACAACTTTGTCCGTCAGGCCGGTTATCTACGTTTGCACCTGGAGCGGCTGGAGGTCGGCAGCGGCAATTCCCTCACCGAGCTGGAAGATCTGCGGGCGTTGATCGACGACCTGCAAGCGCTGGTCGGCTTGACCAACTCGGCGTGGAGCCGGGGCAAGGGACAGGATCTGGTGCCCGGTTACCGGGCGATGATGGACAAGGTGCGCCAAAGCACATTGCTTGGTCCGCAGGTCGAACAGCAACTGGATCAACAGGCGTCGAAGTTGCAGCAGAGCTTTCGTGACCAGTGGATCACCCAGACCGGGGCCAGGGACAATTTGCTGATTCAGCAAGGCAGCGGGCAACTGGTCTTGCAGGAGCATGTGGTGCAGTTGAACAACGCGGTGCAGGCACTGTTCAAGCGTGATTTCGTCGCCATCGCCTTGCAGGCGGATCAGTCCGACGTCCCGGATGGACAGGGGCGCGGTGTTGATGGCGACGACCTCGACAGTGCGCTGAACTACTTCGCCAGTTACAAGAGTTATGCCGCCGAAGAGCTGCCGCGCATCCCCCCGGCGTATCGCGGCGCGTTGCTGCAAGCGGCCGAAGGCGCGGTGGTCAAGGCCATGTTGTCGAGCCTGCGCGAGCACAATGCGCAGGTCCAAAGTGGTGTCTTCAATGTGCAGGCCTCTCAGGCGATTGCCTTGCAAAAGGCTTTTGTCGAAGTGCGCCGCAGCGATCTGGCCACGCGTTTGCAAACCGCTTTGAACCGCCGCGCCCTGGCCGACATCGTCAGTGGCCTCGATGAAATCGTCGCCCAGCCGCTGTTCAGCGGGCGCACCGAAATCAGCCAGTGGGACGGCTCGAAAAACTTCGGCCTGCAACTGTACGGCGCCAATGATGTTCAGGATCTGAAACTGAGCCTCAAGCAGCAGTTCAATACCATGCTCGGCATCACCGAGCGCCGCACTTCGGCGCTGGAATGGCTGAAAGTCCAGCAACAGAACCTCTCGGCGCTGGATTACGAACGGGTGACGCAGTTCAGTGCGCTCAACGATGAACTGCTCAAATACAAAGAACAGAACCCCGCCAGTTCGCCAGCGCAGATCGAGCAGTTGGTGAGCCGCGACTTCATCGAAATGGACGTCGCGTCCTGTGGCCAGATCCTGCAAACCGCCAACCTGTCCGGCGGGCGCGGAACGTTGGCATTGCGCGCCGTGGATCTGCAACAAACCGCCATGCAACGCTGCCAGTTCCTGCAACAGCAGCAGGCTGCGGCGGCCTGGAATGAGCTGGCCAATTATTTCAACCAGTACCTGGCAGAGCGCTTTCCGTTTGCCAATGGCTTGCAGGCCAGCGACGCCGACCCGGCCCGGGTCCAGCATTTGCTGGAGCTGATCGACAAGCGTTTGCCGGTGGCGCAGGCCGGATTGGCTCTGAGCCAGACCCCGGAACGCCTGGCCGCCGAGGACTTTCTCAATCGTCTGAAGCAAGCCAGCACCTGGCTGGGGCCGATGTTCGTGCGCGACAAGAGCGGCGTGCTGGGGGTGGAGATGGATGTGCGCTGGCGCACCGATCGGGAGGAAGAGCGCGGTGCCGACCAGGTGATTGCCTGGGGCTTGAATGCCGGGAATCAACAGATCAACTACCCCGGCGAGGCTCAGCAGAACCTGCGCTGGATGGTCGGCCAACCAGTCCGGCTGACCTTGCGTTGGGCCAGAAATGGCTATCAGCGTCCGGCCAACGATCCGTTACAGCCGAGCCTGGTGGTGCGTGATCTGGAAGCGGGTTGGGAGTACAGCGGTCCATGGTCGCTGTTGCGCTTGATGCGTTCGCACGTGTCGGTGCAGCGCCAGCCGAACCTGGACTACACGGATTTTCCGTTGACCTTGCGCCTGCCCGTGACCACGCAGGCCAGCGCAGCGGAGCAAACCCTGATGTTTGTGCGCCTGTCGTTGATGACCCAGGGCTCGAAATTGCCGTTGTCCATTCAGCCCTTGCCGACCCGGGCTCCGCGTTCACCGTTCCTGGTGACGCGCTCGACCGCGGCGATTGAATCCCATGAGGAGGAGGGCCTGTGAATCAACCATCAACACCGTTGCCGGAACTGATTACGCAACTGCTCGAACCGATCAGCAAGGAGGCGCCTTGTGGTCAGGATTTGCGTTATGAACCCGAGTTCGACCGGTTGCGCGAATTGCGCCGCGAGGATGACACCAGTTTGCCGACGGGGGTGTGGCAGTCGTCGATCAAGCGCGCCCAGTGGCCGGAACTGGAAAAACTGGCCACGAGCCTGCTGCTCGAGCGCAGCAAGGATTTGATGCTCAGCGCTTGGCTGGGGGAGGCCTGGCTGCATCAGGACGGGCTCGATGGGTTGCCGGGCAGCCTGGCGCTGGTGGCCGGGTTGTGCGAACGCTATCCCGAACACCTGCACCCACAGGCTGAGGATGGCGACCTGTCGTGGCGAGTGATACCGCTGGAATGGTTGGCTCGACGCTACGCTGAAGTGTTGCTGACCCGAGTGCCGTTGTTCGAACCGCACAACCACGAATTCGACGGCTTCTGTCTGGACGCCTGGCGCCGGTTGCAGTTGCAACAGGTGCAGGGCAGCGACAGTAAAGCGGCCAAGACCTCGGCCGAGAACGCGCGCAACGAACAGAAAAAAATCACCGAACAGATTCGTGCCACACCGTTGTCATTCTGGTTGCGCAGCCAGGGCAGTCTGCTGCTCAGTCAGCAGCACTTGCAGCGCCTGGAGGTGTGGAGCGACGCTTTTCTCGGGAATCAGGCCCCAGGCTTCAAGGCGCTGCAGGACGTGATCGACGCGTTGTTGACCCTGGTTCAGGAGTTTATCGCCATGCATCCACGAAAACCGACCCCGGCGCCTCCGGTCGAAACGCCAGTGGTGGCTGCATCGAGCCCCAGCCCGACCGCCGCGCCTGAAGTCCTTGCAGTGCCCCAGGTGTTCAGCGAACCGGCGAATCGTGAAGAGGCGTACCGGCAATTGCTGCTGATCGCCGAGTACCTGGCGCGCACCGAACCCCACAGCCCGGTGCCCTATCTGATCAAGCGGGGTGTGGAGTGGGGCAACAAGCCCCTGAGCGAGCTGCTGGGCGAGCTGATCAGCGCCGATGCCGAATCCCGACGACTCTGGACACTGTTGGGCGTTCTTTAGTGATTGAGCCGGGTGGTTGTCGACGGTGGCGGTAACGCAATGGGCGTCAGTACCGGTTGACCGGAAAAAAACGCCGTCAGGTTTTTGCCGGCCAGCTCGACGGTGCCTTGGGTGGCCTCCGGGGACAATCCGGCGACATGCGGAGTCAGAATCACGTTGGCCAACCCCTTGAGGGCGTCCGGTACCTGGGGTTCGTGGTCGAAGACATCCAGCGCGGCACCGGCGATCCGCCGCTGTTCGAGCGCGGTGATCAGGTCTGCCGTGACGACCACGCTGGCTCGGGCGATGTTGACGAGGAAACCGTTAGGCCCCAGGGCGTCGAGCACTTGCCGGTTGATCAGGTGTTGGGTGCCGATCCCGCCCGGGGTGGCAACTATCAGAAAGTCTGATTGGCGTGCCAGCTCGGTAGGCGTCGAGCAATAGCTGTACGGCACATCGCTGCGATGCTGGCGGTTGTGGTAACTCACTCTCATATCGAAGCCGTTGGCGGCACGTTTGGCGATAGCGAGGCCAACGGCACCGAGGCCGAGGATGCCTATGTGTTTGCCGGCCAGCGAAGGACGCATGATCTTCGGCCACTCGCCCCGACGGACGGCAGCATCTGCCCGAGGGATGTCACGAACCAGTGCCAGCAGCAACGCCATGGCGTGATCGGCAACGGAGGAGGCATTGACGCCGGCGCCGTTGGTGACAGTGATGCCCCGGTTGACGGCGGCCTGCAGGTCGACGTGTTCGTAACCGGCGCCGATCACGCAGATGATCTTGAGGTTGGGCAGGGCGGCGATTTCATTGGCATACAGGCCCAACGGGCCACGCGTCAGCACCGCATCGATCTGGCTGCCCTGCCGGGCAATGGCGGCAGCGCGCTCGGCCGGGGTTGGGGCCAGGATCAAATGAAACCCCTGATGTTCGAGAATCGGCAGGTATTCATTGATGGTTTCAACCAGTACCAGAACGGTTGCGGTCATGCTGGGCTCCTGTGGGCAGCGGAGTGTGGGGCTCGAACGTCGCGTCAGATTGCTGACTCCAGAGCAGATTGGCAATGGTCCGAGATCATAGGCTATTGGTTGGCAAGCACCTGTGCAGGCGTTGGCGATACCGGCGAGCGTCTTAGATACAACACTAGATCAGTGCGCGGCAGGTGGAGAGGATTTGTCCGCGATGAAATTGCCGCAGCAGTTGTCGAGCCTGCGTTCGGCTGCGCAGCAGTCGTAAAGTCAGGCGCTGCGGTTCGTCAGGCACACCGTACATTAGGGTTTACTAAAGCGTGTCAGAAAACGACACATCGCATACCCGCTGCCGACAATTATTTTTCTAAAAGCGACAGGCCTTTGATCTGCTCCGCACAACCATTGCTCAGCTAAGCCTTTGCTTCTGCTCGTTTATCGCGGAGAATCCCGCCCCTGTTTCGGCCGGAGCATGTCTGTCGGTTTTTTCCGACGCGTCCTGACCGAGTGGCAAGTGACCGGAAAGCGGAGATCCGACCGGATGAATGATCAGGCCAATAGCGTCGACGAACGCTATGTAGCGGCGACACCAGCGAGCCTCGAAAGCTGGAATCGCCATGACACCACCTGGATGCTGGGCCTGTTTGGCACGGCAATCGGGGCCGGTACCCTATTTTTACCCATCAACGCGGGGCTGGGCGGCTTTTGGCCGTTGCTGATCCTGGCATTGCTGGCGTTCCCCATGACGTTTTACGCGCACCGTGGCCTGACCCGCTTTGTGCTGTCCGGTCGTGAAGGTGCAGACATCACCGAAGTGGTGGAAGAACATTTCGGCATTAAGGCCGGTGCGCTGATCACCTTGTTGTATTTCTTCGCGATCTTCCCGATCCTGCTGATCTACAGCGTGGCCCTGACCAACACCGTGGGCAGTTTCCTCGAACATCAGCTGCACATCATGCCGCCACCGCGCGCCGTGCTGTCGTTCGTGCTGATTCTCGGCCTGCTGGCGGTGGTGCGTTGCGGTGAGCAGGTGATCGTCAAGGCCATGAGCCTGATGGTGTATCCGTTCATCGTCGCGCTGCTGTTCCTGGCGGTGTTCCTGATTCCTCACTGGAATGGCGGCATCCTCAGCACCGCGTCCACGCTGCCTGAGTCGTCGGCGCTGCTGCACACCCTGTGGCTGGCGATTCCGGTGATGGTGTTCTCGTTCAACCATTCGCCGATCATTTCGGCGTTCGCGGTGGACCAGAAACGTCGCTACGGCACGCATGCCCAAGAGCGCAGTTCGCAGATCCTGTCCCGCGCCCACCTCTTGATGGTGGTGATGGTGCTGTTCTTCGTCTTCAGCTGCGTGTTGACCCTGTCGCCGGCGCAACTGGCGGAAGCCAAGGCACAGAACCTGTCGATCCTGTCGTACCTGGCCAACCACTTCAGCAACCCGACCATCGCCTTCGCGGCGCCGTTGATTGCCTTCGTGGCCATTTCCAAGTCATTCCTGGGCCACTACATCGGCGCAAGCGAAGGCTTGAAGGGCTTGATCGTCAAGAGCGGCAAACGCCCGGCGCCGAAGACCCTGGACCGCATGACCGCAGCGTTCATGCTGGTGGTCTGCTGGGTCGTCGCGACCCTGAACCCGAGCATTCTCGGCATGATCGAAACCCTCGGTGGCCCGGTCATCGCGGCGATTCTGTTCCTGATGCCGATGTACGCGATCCGCAAAGTACCGGCGATGGCGCGTTACCGTGGCCAAGCCTCCAACGTCTTCGTGACGCTGGTGGGCCTGGTGGCCATTTCGGCGTTGATCTACTCGCTCAGCGCCTGAAACAGCGGGCGATCAATCGGAGCTGCCCCGGTTGATCGCCCCCTTCGAATGCCCGGCCAGACGACCTTTGGTTCGCTGGCGGCAATGCTCGATAGCCGCAACGGCTTTTTCGCAGGCCTTGCACAGCGTGGCCGGCGCAGAAGCTTGCTGCGGTGCGAACCACTCGGGGCAGAAGCTGATCACGCCGTCCGGCGAATGCATCCATTGGCTCATAACGTGTTGAACCGTCCCGCTCAGGCCCTTTCTGGCGCGCAAGGCGTTAAGTGATGGCGCACAGAGCTGGTCCAGCGCCAGCCGATGGACCTCGCGCAAGAACGGTGAAATCTGTACCGAAAGGTAGGCAATGCCGAACGTCTCCTGGGCCACACGTGCGCCCAACGCCCAAAACGAGCCCACCACCACGATATCCTCATGGCGCCGCGCTGCGATGTAGTCATAGGTCGGTTCGAGCAGGTGCGAGACTGCGTTCCACTGCTCTGCCAAAGCGCTTTTCGAGTCTCGCGGGCGGGGCGCGTCGTCGCAGGTTTGCTGGCCTAACGGCTCGAATTCCAGCCCGTACTGTTCGACGGTGGCTTTGAACGCCGGCAGGCTGCACAAGGTCGCGCGATGACCGCGCAGGTTCAGCGCATTGGCCAGGCCAATGAAGGGGAAAACGTCACCGGGCGAACCGATGGCGATCAGGATGACCCGCATGACTCCTCCTTGAGATAAGGCCCGTGGGGCCTCGTGGCACGCCGTCCTGGTGCCGACATCAGGCAAAGATAGCTGGGTAATCGGCGTCAGGCATAAAAAACGCCGCTCATCTCACGATGGGCGGCGTTTTTTATGGCTTTGTAGCGTTAGGCTTGAACGACCGGGATGTTGGCGTTCGCAGCAGCTTCACGGAACTCGGCGATCTGGTCGAAGGACAGGTAGCGGTAAACGTCGGCCGCCATGCTGTCGATCTTGCCTGCGTATTCCATGTACTCCTCGACGGTCGGCAGGCGACCCAGGATGGACGCAACGGACGCCAGCTCGGCCGAAGCCAGGTAGACGTTCGCGCCGTCACCCAGACGGTTCGGGAAGTTACGGGTCGACGTCGACACCACGGTGGAGTTCGGCTCTACACGTGCCTGGTTACCCATGCACAGCGAGCAGCCCGGCATTTCCATGCGTGCGCCGGCCTTGCCGTAGATGCCGTAGTAGCCTTCTTCGGTCAGCTGGTGAGCGTCCATTTTGGTCGGCGGCGACAGCCACAGACGGGTTGGCAGCTGACCTTTGACCTGTTCCAGCAACTTGCCGGCAGCGCGGAAGTGACCGATGTTGGTCATGCACGAACCGATGAACACTTCGTCGATCTTCTCGCCAGCAACGCTGGAGAGCAGACGGGCGTCGTCCGGATCGTTCGGTGCGCAGAGCACAGGCTCATTGATGTCCGCCAGATCGATTTCGATGACTTCGGCGTATTCGGCGTCGGCATCGGCTTCCATCAGTTGCGGGTTGGCGATCCAGGCTTCCATCGCTTGAGCGCGACGCTCCAGGGTACGTGCATCGCCGTAGCCTTCGCCGATCATCCAGCGCAGCAGGGTGATGTTGGATTGCAGGTACTCGGTGATCGACTCTTTCGACAGCTTGATGGTGCAACCGGCAGCCGAACGTTCGGCCGACGCGTCGGACAGCTCGAAAGCCTGTTCCAGCGTCAGGCCTTCCAGGCCTTCGATTTCCAGGATGCGGCCGGAGAAGGCGTTTTTCTTGCCTTTCTTCTCGACGGTCAGCAGACCGTTCTGGATGGCGAAGTAAGGAATGGCATGAACCAGGTCACGCAGGGTGATGCCAGGTTTCATTTTGCCTTTGAAGCGCACCAGGATCGATTCCGGCATGTCCAGCGGCATGACGCCGGTGGCTGCGGCGAACGCGACCAGACCGGAACCGGCCGGGAACGAGATGCCCATCGGGAAACGGGTGTGCGAGTCGCCACCGGTACCCACGGTGTCTGGCAGCAGCATGCGGTTCAGCCACGAGTGGATGATGCCGTCGCCCGGACGCAGGGAAACGCCGCCGCGGGTCATGATGAAGTCAGGCAGGGTGTGGTGGGTGGTCACGTCGATCGGCTTTGGATAAGCCGCGGTGTGGCAGAAGGACTGCATCACCAGATCAGCGGAGAAGCCCAGGCACGCCAGGTCCTTCAGTTCGTCACGGGTCATTGGACCGGTGGTGTCCTGGGAACCCACGGTGGTCATCTTCGGTTCGCAGTAGGTGCCAGGACGAACGCCTTTGCCTTCTGCCAGGCCGCAAGCCTTGCCGACCATTTTCTGCGCCAGGGTGAAGCCCTTGGTGCTTTCGGCCGGTGCTTCAGGCTTCTTGAACAGGTCGAACGGTGGCAGACCCAGTTCGGCGCGAGCCTTCTCGGTCAGGCCACGGCCGATGATCAGCGGAATACGGCCGCCGGCGCGGACTTCGTCCAGCAGAACCGGGGTCTTCATTTCGAAGGTGGTCAGGACTTCGTCGCTGTTGTGCTTGGTGACTTTGCCAGCATGCGGGTACAGGTCGATCACATCGCCCATGTTCATGTTGGAAACGTCGAACTCGATTGGCAGTGCGCCGGCATCTTCCATGGTGTTGTAGAAGATCGGAGCGATTTTGCTGCCGAAGCAGAAACCGCCAGCGCGCTTGTTCGGCACGTAAGGAATGTCGTCGCCGAAGAACCACAGTACCGAGTTGGTAGCGGATTTACGCGAGGAACCGGTACCGACCACGTCACCGACGTAGGCGATAGGGAAGCCCTGGCCGCGCATTTCTTCGATCTGCTTCATCGGGCCGGTCTTGCCTTGTTCGTCCGGAACGATGCCGTCACGGGCCATTTTCAGCATGGCCAGGGCGTGCAGCGGGATGTCTGGACGCGACCAGGCGTCTGGAGCAGGGGACAGGTCGTCGGTGTTGGTTTCGCCGGTCACCTTGAAGACGCGCAGGCTGATCTTGTCGGCCAGCACAGGGCGCTTCTTGAACCACTCGCCGTCAGCCCAGGACTGCAGCACGGCCTTGGCGTGAACGTTGCCGTTCTTGGCTTTTTCAGCCACGTCGTGGAAGGCATCGAACATCAGCAGGGTGTGCTTGAGTTCTTCGGCAGCCACTGGCGCCAGTTCGGCGTCGTCCAGCAGGTTTACCAGGGTCACGATGTTGTAGCCGCCCTGCATGGTGCCGAGCAGTTCAACAGCGCGCTTCTTGTCGATCAGAGGGGATTTGGCTTCGCCCTTGGCGAGGGCAGACAGGAAACCGGCCTTTACATAGGCGGCTTCGTCCACTCCTGGCGGAACGCGATTGGTGATCAGGTCAACGAGGAAAGCTTCTTCGCCAACCGGGGGATTCTTCAGCAGCTCGACCAGGCCTGCAGTTTGTTCGGCGTTAAGCGGCTGGGGAACGATACCCAGTGCTGCGCGCTCTTCGATATGTTTGCGGTAGGCTTCAAGCACAGTTATTACCCTCATCAGTGGTCCCAAATGGGTGTCCGGGACGCTCATCCCGAAATTACCGTACTCATGCGCTGCGTGGCGTTGTGGGCCGCTTAGCCAGAATTACCGGCAATTCCTTACAGAAGCTGCTTTCAAAGTTTTACGCCTGCAGAACGGGGAGCTGATGAGGGTTGGCGTTGGGCTTTTCCCCGCTGGAAAAACCCTTCGCCAACACCGCTCTGAAGGAACGACTGTGCTCGTGACGCTTTGAAAACAGCTTCTTAACGGACATTGGCGCCTTAAAAGGCTGGCTGATTCTACGGCAAAAAAATTTGAAAGGTAAGTTAGGTCCAAAACTTTGAGGGGTGATGAATGTTAGACAAAGGGCTAACATGCCGACCTGTTCTGCTTTCCCGTGTTTTGTCTACCTATGCCCAATCAGACCATCAAGACCCCCTGCGTCGGCCTCTGCTCCACTGTTTACGGTGATTTGGTGTGCCGTGGCTGCAAGCGTTTCCATCACGAAGTGATCCACTGGAACGGTTACAACGAGGAAGAAAAACGCGCGGTGTGGTTGCGGCTTGAGCAGCTGTTGTCGCAGGTGATGGCTGCCAAGGTAGAAATTTTCGATCCCGCGCTGCTGAGAATGCAGCTGGAACAGCGCAAGATCCGCTTTGTGCCGCATCAGTCGGAGTATTGCTGGGCTTATCAGTTGATCGCCCGGGGCGCGCGGGTCATCAATAATCTGGAAGCCTACGGAATGGTGCTGCTGCCGGAGTTCCGCGACTGGAACCTGCCGGAATTGCGCGATGCCATTGATCGGGAATTTTTCCTGCTCTCGGAAGCGCATTACCAGCGCTACATTGCGCCGGGGTTCCTAAAAGACGCCTTTGGCGGCTGATTGCTTAACCTGTGGCGAGGGAGCTTGTCGGAACGCCGCACCGTCCCGTTCGGCTGCGCAGCAGTCGTCAATCGGCCAATGATTTTTGTCTGACACACTGCGCTGACCGAATTGGGGTCGCTTCGCAACCCAACGGGAGCAAGCTCCCTCGCCACAAGTCTTCGTAGCCTCAATGCCGGGTCACGATCTCTTCCAGGTGATCCATGATGTCGTCCGGCTTGAGCACCAGCACATCGCTTTCCAGCGCATCGAGCACCACTTCCGCCGTATTGCCGATCAACGCCCCGGACAACCCGGTCCGCGCCACCGTGCCGATCACCGTCACGGAGGCCCCCAGCTTATGGGCCATGAATGGAATCAATACATCCGCCGGGCCTTCCTCGATGTGCAGGTGGTCGTCGTCGATGTCGAACTCGGCCTGAAACGCCTGGCACTGCTCGCGGTAACGGGCCTCGATGGTTTCCTTGAGCTGCATCGTCGGGTCGGCCGCCGACAGCATCGGCGACGGATGGGCGCTGATTACGTGCAGATGGGCTTTGGCCAAGCTGGCAATGTCGTAGCCATGATCGATGATGCTGGCATGCAGGGTGCGGTGTTCGCCGTCCATGTTGCCGACATCGATGGCTGCCAGGATCACGCCACCGGTCCAGGGTTTGGCGGTTTTCACCAGCAGCACCGGAGTCGGGCAGTAGCGCAGCAGTTTCCAGTCCGCCGGGGTCAGCAGGGCCTTTTTCAGTGGGCTGTCGGGATAATGCTGCTTGACCACCAGCCCGCAACCTTCAGCCTGCTGCACATCGATAATGGTGTCGTGCAGGCTTTCGTTCCAGGCTTGCTCGGTGGTGACGTTGTACCCGTCCGCCAGCAGGGCCGCCTTGAGCACGCCGAGCATCGCGCTGTGATCATGCTTTTTATCGCAGACCAGCAGGTGCAGATGAGCCTGGGTCACGCCAGCGATCAATTTGGCCCGTTTGAGCGCCAGGCTTTCCGAGTGTTCGGGTTCGATGACCACCAGAATGCTGCGAATGGCTTGCATGATCGGGATCTCCAGGAAGGTAAAAACACTGCGTTGGACAACTATAGTTGCTGGTCGGGCATTCGCGACTTGATGCATATCAACGGTGGCGACTGGTGGTCTGTCGGCAGGCCGGTATAATCGGCGCCCTTCGTTTTGAACCTTTTATCCGTGAGCCCCATGATCCTTCCCGAAATTCACGAGTTCCTCGGCTGCCGCACGCCCGACGGTTGGGTCCAGGCCGCGCTGGCCGATCAGGAAACGCTGCTGATCGACCACAAAAACTGCGAATTCAAGGCGGCCAGCACGGCGTTGAGCCTGATTGCCAAGTATCACTCCCACGTCGATCTGATCAACCTGATGTCGCGTCTGGCCCGGGAAGAGCTGGTGCACCACGAGCAGGTCATGCGCCTGATGAAAAGGCGCAAGATTGAACTGCGCCAGCTGTCCGCCGGGCGTTACGCCTCGGGGCTGCGCAAAGTGGTGCGCAGCCACGAGCCGGTGAAGCTGGTGGATACGCTGGTGGTCGGCGCGTTCATCGAAGCCCGCAGTTGCGAGCGTTTCGAGGCGTTGGTGCCGCATCTGGATGAGGAGCTGGGCAAGTTCTATTTCGGCCTGCTGAAAAGCGAGGCCCGGCATTTCCAGGGGTATCTGAAACTGGCCTATCAATACGGTGACGCCAAGGACATCGCCCAGGTGATCGACAAGGTGCGCGACGCCGAACAGGCGTTGATCGAGTCGCCGGATGTGGAGTTCAGGTTTCACAGTGGTGTGCCGGTCGCGGCGTGACAACGTGTCATCTTCAATAATTGTAAAAAACTCTTAAAAGAATGAAACATCGCCAAAAACCGGCTTCCATGGCCGGTTTTTGCTGTCTGCGATAACCGTCCCTTCACCGATTGGCGCCATAATGCCGGCCATTTCATTCAAGGGTTGGCAGACGGTCATCATGGAGAGTCTGGGTTTTGGCAAAGTATTGCTGGTGGAAGACGACGAGAAGCTCGCCGGGCTGATTGCGCATTTCCTGTCCCAACACGGTTTTGAAGTCCGCGAGGTACACCGCGGAGATCTCGCGGTAGCCGCTTTCCTTGAAATCAAGCCGAAAATCGTCGTACTCGACCTGATGTTGCCGGGCCAGAGCGGCCTGCACGTGTGCCGCGAAATCCGCAGCGTATCCGACACCCCCATCGTCATTCTCACCGCCAAGGAAGACGACCTCGATCACATACTCGGCCTGGAATCCGGTGCCGACGACTACGTGATCAAACCCATCAAGCCCCCCGTGCTGCTCGCTCGTCTGCGTGCCTTGCAACGCCGTCAGATGCCGGACAGCAGTGTGTGCAGCTCACTGGAATTCGGCCATCTGAGCATCGATCGCAATTGCCGCGAAGTGCGCCTGGCGGGCGAGGGCATCGAGCTCACCACCATGGAATTCGAACTGCTGTGGTTGCTGGCCAGCGCTGCCGGCAAGACGCTGTCCCGCGACGACATCCTCAACCGCATGCGCGGTATCGCCTTCGACGGCCTCAACCGCAGCGTCGACGTGTACATCAGCAAACTGCGCGGCAAGCTCAAGGACAACCCGCGCGAACCGGTGTGCATCAAGACCGTGTGGGGCAAGGGCTATCTGTTCAATCCGTTTGCGTGGGAGCTGTAGATGCTGCGGTTATTTTTGGGACTGTTTCTGGTGATGACGGTTGGCCTGGTACTGGGGCTGCAAACCGTCGAGCGCACGTTCGATGCGCTGCTCGATGGTCAGATGCGCAGCTACAACCAAGAGGCGGTGCGTGGTCAGGCCTGGTCGCTGGTCGAGCAATTGCGCGGCCTGGACAGTCCGGCCCGGGAGCGACAGTTGGAAGCCATACGCCCTCACTACGGTTTGGGCCTGGCTCTGGTCGAGACCGATCAATTGTCTCTGACCGATCAGGAACAAGCCGAGTTGGCCCAGGGCCTGCTGGTGATGCGCGACAAGTACACGCAGTTCATCTCGCGCATTGACGACGGTTCGCAGTTGCTCAGCATCAAGCTGCCGGCCGAGCCGAGTCTGATGCCGTTCTACATTGCCGCGGCCTATCTGATGATCGCGGTGATGATCGGTTTTGTGTTGTTTTTCTGGGTGCGCCCGCACTGGCGCGATCTGGAGACACTGCGCCTGGCCGCCGAACGCTTTGGCGATAACGACCTGTCGGCGCGTATCCAGCTGTCCAAGCGCTCGAATATTCGTGACCTGGCCGAACACTTCAACCTGATGGCCGCGCGCATCGAGGGGCTGATCGCCAACCAGCGCGAGCTGACCAACGCGGTGTCCCATGAGCTGCGCACACCCATCGCGCGGTTGTCGTTCGAACTCGACCAACTCAAGCAACAGCCCGACCCAACCCAGAGCCGCGAGTTGATCGCCGACATGTACGCCGACCTTGGCGAGCTGGAAGAAATGGTTTCCGAGTTGCTGACGTACGCCAGCCTTGAACGCGGCGCCACGGTGATTACCCGGGAGAACATTCAGGCCAGCCATTGGTTAGACAGCGTGGTGGGCAGCGTGACGCTGGAGGCTGAAGCCGCCGGGGTGCAACTGCTGATTGTCGAATGTCAGGTTGACGAAATTCGTATCGAACCGCGCTTCATGGCCCGGGCAGTGATCAATTTGCTGCGCAACGCCATTCGTTATGCCGACCAGCGGGTGGAAGTGTCGTTGGTGCGCACCGGTGATCACTACGAGGTGCAGGTCAACGATGATGGGCCGGGCGTGCCGCTGGACGGGCGGGAGAAAATCTTCGAACCGTTCTCGCGCCTCGATGCCAGCCGCGACCGCCGCACCGGTGGTTTCGGCCTGGGCCTGGCGCTGGTGCGGCGGGTGTCTCAATCCCATGGCGGGCAAGTGGAAGTGGCGGATTCGCCGTGGGGCGGGGCGTCGTTTCGCATGACCTGGGCGCATTTGGATTAGCGGCTCAAGCCCAGGCGTTCATGCCACTGGGCAATGGATTCTACCGGGTAGACCTCGAATTGCTGGTCCCCCGGATACACCTCGACTTCCACCCACGGCGCCTTGGAGCCGAGCATCAGGTGCGTGTGCTCGGGCGGCACCGGCAACGGGGTGTCGATGGCCGAGGCAAACGGGTGAATCAGCTCCGGCCATTCAGGGCTGAACAGCCATAATCCCGAGCCGCACAGGGAACAGAAATGCCGCTCGGCGGTGCTGCGCCGGGCGCGCTTATCGCCTTCGTCCTTGAGCCGCGCATGGTAAATCGAGATGTGCTTGCGACCACGCACCTTGAGGCTCTGGGCGTCGCCCGCCAGGTTGATCGCATAACCGCCACCGCCCTGGGTCTTGCGACAGATGGAGCAGTAGCAACGCTGATAAGGGTAGGGGTGGGCGCTGGTCAGGCTGAACGACACCGCGCCGCAATGGCAGGAGCCTTCGAGCTGCATGGGAGCCTCCGATGGGGTTGGGATGACTCAAGACAGACTAGACCGTAAGCGTTTCTGCACTTGAATTTATGCCTGCGTTGTCGCGGTCTACCGGTTAGGCACCCGCCACAAATACCACGACGCCACCGTCCTATAAGGGCTCCATGCCAACCCGATATCAATCATCTGCTTGCGACTCGGCTGTTGTTCCAGCCCCTTCAACCGGCGATAACCCTCTCGCACTCCAAAGTCATCGGCCGGCAAAACGTCCGGGCGCTCCAGGCTGTAGATCAGCAGCATCTCCACGGTCCAGCGGCCCACTCCGCGCAAGGTGATCAAACGCTCGATCAATGCTTCATCGTCCATCGCCAGCGCCGTGGCGTAGTCCGGCACCACGCCGTCCAGAGCCGCCTGGGCGATGCCCTGAATGGTTGCGATCTTGCTGGCGGAAAAGCCGCAACCGCGCATCTGCTCGAAGTCGGTCGCCAGGATCTGCTCGGGTCTGGGGAAGGTGCTCGCGGGAAACAACGCCAGCAGCCGGCCGACAATCGCATCGCCAGCCTTTGCATGCAGTTGCTGATAGGCAATCGCCCGCACCAGCGATTCATAAGGATCGCGCGCCGCATGGGGCTGATGCAGGCAGGGGCCGATGGCGCTGATGTGGCGCTGCCAGTCGGCATCGAGGGCCGAGAGGAATTGGCTGGCCAGTTGATAGTTGTCGGGCATGGAGCATCCTGGGGGCGGGTGGCAGCGGGAAGACTAGTCGTCTCCCCGCAGCGCCGCACTCCATTGCTTGCGGTCAAACTTTCCCGGTCGGGGCCAGCAGGGCGTTCACTTGGCTGTAGGTGAAGGCCTTGAGGTGACTGCTGTCGAGCGTGCCGGTTTGCAGAAAGCTTTTGGCCAGGCCGGCCATGGCGCCGTAGAGGAATTCGGCGATGCCCGAGCCGGCGCTCAAACGGCGCACGCCAAGGGCTTGCAGTTCTTCAGGCGAAGGCAGGCCCGGGAAGCCGAGCACGTTCAGCGGCAGCGTCGTGCCGTGGCACAGGGCGTCGATCTCGTACGCCGCCGTGACGCCAGCGGCGAACAGTCCGTCGGCACCGGCCGCCTGATACAACGCGGCGCGTTTGAGCGTCTCGGCGACGCGATCTTCGGCCGGCACCAGGCCCCTGAGGTACACGTCAGTGCGGGCATTGATGAACAGCTTCACATCCCGGCGATTGGCAACCTGGCGCGCGATTTCGATCTTGCGGGCCAGCAGGTCGGGCGAGGCAGCACCGTCCTCGATATTGATCCCCACGGCACCGGCGGCGATCACCGCGTCGACCACTTGCGCAACTCGCTCCAGGTCATCGGAATAACCCGCCTCAATGTCCACGCTCAACGGCACGCTTATGACCCGGGCGATGGATTCGACGGTGGAAACCAGCCGCTCAAGCGGCAAGGTGTTGCCATCCGGATAACCATGCACCCAGGCCACCGCTGCGCTGCTGGTGGCCACGGCTTTGCTGCCCAGCTGTTCCACCAGTCGCGCCCCGGTGGCGTCGGCGACGTTGGTCAGAATCAACAGCCCGCTCTGGTGCAGTTGATGGAATTGAGTGTCGAGTGTGTCCATTGAATGTCCCTCCTTATGACTTTTTATTGAAAAACAATGGAGTGATCAGAATGCCAGTTGTTGGGTGATTTGCACCGCGGCGCTTTCCAGCCTGAGCAGAAACGCTTTACGCGGTTGTCCACCACCATAGCCGGTCAACGAACCGTCTGCGCCGATCACCCGATGACAGGGCAGCACGATCGCCAGACGGTTTTGTCCGTTGGCCATGCCCACGGCGCGACTGGCGCCGGGCTTGCCCAGTTGCGCGGCAATCGCGCCATAGGTGCTGGTCTGGCCGTAGGGGATCTTCATCAATTCGCTCCACACCTGCTTGGCGAACGCGCTGCCGGGCAGGTGCAGGGGCACGTTGAATTCGCTCCGTTTGCCGGCGAAGTATTGCGCCAGTTCCTCTTCGATCTGCTGTAAATGCCCGTTGTGTCCGGGGGCCACGGCGTAGCCATAATGGTTCTGCAGTTCTTCGATTTCCTTGGTCAATGCCGGTCGGTCGAGAAACTCCAATAGCACCAGCCCACGCCGTTCGGCCATGGCGATCATCGGTCCCAGTGGCGTGGTCAATCGGGTGAACAGCAACGGCTCGCTGTGGGCGGCGCGACCGGGGGTGATGTGGAATGACTTTTGAAACGCATCGCGAAAACCGCTCAAGGATTCGTAGCCGGAATCGAACGCCGCGTTGTCGATGGATTCGCCCTGTTTGATGCCACCGAGGGCGATGCCCAGGCGTCGGCTGCGCAACCAGGCGTGAAAGGTCATGCCGAAATGCTGCTTGAACCAGCGCCGCAGTTTCAGCGGCTCGATGCCCTCGGCGAGCAATTGGGCATCGGTCCAGCGCTGGTCGGGGTCGGCGTCGACGGATTTCAGCAGTCGTTGCACCCAGTCCGGCGCAATGGCCGCGGCGTCCAGCGGCTTGCACCGCAGGCAGGCTCGATAACCCGCCGACATCGCCTCATCGGCATGGGCGAAGAACTCGACGTTTTCCGGCTTCGGTTTGCGCGCCGTGCAACTGGGGCGGCAGAAGATGCCGGTGGTTTTGACCGCGGTAAAGAACACCCCCTCGTAGGCGGTGTCGCGTTCGAGCATGGCGCGAACCATCTCGGCGTGGGGCGGAAGCACAGCGTTTTGTAGGTTCATGGGCTGAGCATAAGCCGCGTTGCCTGGCGCCTCCACCGGAAAATCGACAGAGAATTTCTGTACCCTGAGCTACAGTCATCGGGTCACCGGCAATGCTGTAAACGATATTTTCAGGAATCCATCCCAATGCAAGCATTCACGATTAAACACATCGATCACATCGTCCTGCGCGTCGAGGACCTCGAACGCAGCATCGCGTTTTACGGCGAGGTACTCGGCGCCGAACTGGTCAAGCGCCGCGACGATCTGGGCCTGGTGCATTTGCGTGCGGGCACCTCGATGATCGACCTCGTCGATATCCAGGGCGAACTCGGCCGCACGGGCGGGGCTGCCGCTGGTCGCGAACGGCGCAACGTCGACCACTTCTGCCTGCGCATCGAACCGTTTGACGAGGATGCGCTGGTCAGTCACTTGCAGTCCTTCGGCCTGAAACCCGAGAAAGCCGCCGTGCGTTTTGGTGCCGAAGGCAACGGGCTGTCGATCTATTGCTTCGATCCGGACGGCAACCAGGTCGAACTGAAAGGACCGTCCCAAGCGTAAAGGTCAGGCCCGTTTCGCCATCAACAGCACCGAAGCTGCCGCCGACAGCAACCCCGCGCAGCAACGGTTGAACAGCCGCTTGCCCCGTGGTTCTGCAAACCAGCGGCGCATGTGCAGGCCCATGTAGGCGTAGGCGCTGATGGCAATCCATTCCAGCAGCAGGAACAACGCGCCGAGCACCGCGAATTGTGGCGCCACCGCCTGGGTCGGGTCGACGAAATGCGGCAGGAAGGCGGTGAACAGCAAAATGGCCTTGGGATTACCCGCTGCCACCAGAAACTCCTGCCGCGCCAGGGCCAGGATCCCCACCGGCGTGCCGGTGATGTGCTGCTCGGCCTCGGGATTGGCACGCCACAGTTGCCACGCCAGGTACAACAGGTAAGCGGCACCGATGATCTTGATCGCGTAGAACAGCCATTCCGAGGTTTTCAGCACCACCGACAATCCGGCGGCGGCCAGGCCAATCATCCCGGCAAACGCCAGCAAACGCCCGACGCCGGCCACACAGGCGCGACGATAGCCATAACGGGTGGCGTTGCTGACCGACAACAGATTGTTTGGGCCGGGGGCCATGTTCAGGGCGAAGCAGGCCGGCAAAAACAGGAGGAGGGTGGCGAGGTCCATGAACGGGGCTCCAGGAACGAGAGCGGTATTTTTATCACGGGTGGTTGGTGATTTGGCCCATACAGCGGTGGATGCAAATAGCCGTACAGAGAAAAACACGGGACAGACCACGATTGTTCGGCATTTGCCTTGAATCGTGGTCTGTCCCTTTTTGCGTTCCTACGCCGGACGCGGTGCTTCTACGGGCGGGGTGCCGTCGTGGAACATTGTCTTCAGTTGAGCACGCAGTTCTGGTGAATCGGTGTGCTTGTGAACACTGACCGCATGCTGTGCCGCGGCCTCCAGCAGTTCGTTTTCAGAGTCTGCGGACAGGGCGACCGAGCATTTGGACGCGCTTGGGAACTCGCGGCAGTCGATGTATTTACGCGCCATGATCTTCTCCTCCCTACGATGAAGGCAGGCTGTGGCCTGCGTGAACGATCACTCGACGCGCCCCGCATCGAGTGTGCCGACTCTTGAAGTATAGGCCCGCCATAAGGTCCCTCGTGACAGTCTTGCAACCTACAGGAAGTGACATGCGTCGCGGGACAGGCAAGGGTTGTTTTCTTCAATACAGCATTCCCCTGGCTCTTTACCTTGAGCCCTGGTTCAACTGAATTGAAGAAGGTATGCAATGAGTCTGATTCTTTCCATGGCGGCGTTTGCCTTGGTCGCTTCCATTACACCGGGGCCGGTGAACATTGTGGCGTTGAGTTCGGGGGCGCAGTTCGGTTTTCGCGCCAGTCAGCGACATGTCGCCGGAGCAACGCTGGGTTTCGTTTTATTGCTGGTATTGATGGGATTGGGGTTGCATGAGGTATTGCGGTTGTGGCCGGCGCTGACGCAAGTGGTGCAACTGGCGGGTGTTGCGTTTCTGTTGTTCATGGCCTGGAAACTGGCGGCGGACGATGGTCGCATCGATGCGGATAAATCGCGCCGGGCGCCGTCGATGTTATATGGCGCGATGATGCAATGGCTCAATCCGAAAGCCTGGCTGGCCTGTGTAGCGGGCATGGGCGCGTTCGTCGCGGACGGTGAGGCGCGGCTGGTCTGGCAGTTTGCGGCGGTGTATCTGGTGATCTGCTATGTGTCAGTCGGCTGTTGGGCGTATGCCGGGACATGCCTGCAGGGTTATCTGAATAATCCTGTAGGCATGCGATGGTTCAACCGGCTCATGGCATTGTTGCTAGGGCTGAGTGCGGTGTATTTGTTGCTTTCCTAAGCAACATACCCTCAGTCATTCACCTTAATCGAGTCCGTGCAGCAAACTGAACTCTTGTTTTGTCAGCGGTGTGAACCGGTTGTTTCGAAGCTGGCTGATGGCATACAGGGCACGACCCGTACGGCCATTACCGTCGCCTAGACCGTGGAAACCTACGACGGTCGCCAGCAACTGTTTGTCGAAATGCTCATGACTGGAGTTCAGTGTTTTCAGATGTTGTTCCATCGCGGCGAATCCACTGATGTTGCTAGCGTATTTCTTGTCATTGACGCCCACGCGCACGACGTCCGAGGTGGCTGGCGCGATACGGGCATGCAGCTGTTTGATCACGGTCGGATCAGTCAGTGTTTTTTGATTGCCGGCGTACTCGCGCAGTACCGCAACGATGCTGTCGAGGTCGTTGCCAGGGGAGGTAGAACCATTGACGATCCAGGCGCCGGCCCTTTGCGAGTTATCGGTAAAGCCCATTGGATTGAAGGCTGATTCTGGCATGACCTGATTAAACGGTGCCTTGCCCAGGTCTTGCTGTAATACGTTTTGTTGGTAATTCTGCATGTAGGTGACGTTTTTCGCTTCGATCTGGGCAAAGGTTGCCAGTGTATCGGCGTAACCTTGAGCACCGGATGCGGAGCGGGCGCTGGTGTAGCTGTATTGAGCTTTTTCCAGGACTGCCTTGAAAAGATCTTCAACAGGCGTTCGACCGATCAATCCCTGCAGATCTTGCGCTTGCTTGAGTCCGAGCGCCGATTCAACAAGCGCATTGTTGAACAGATGCTCCAGTTCGGACGGCAGAGCGCCATCTGGCAGTCGACTGTTCTTGTTGCCCAGGCGGGTCACAATCTGTTCAACGGTTTGAATGCTGTCGTCCTTGAACAGCGCTCGACCATGGGCAAGCGTGTCCAGCGACATTCGAATCCGGGGGCCTGCGCCGGTATGGTTGATGGCCCGGAGCAGATCATAGCTGTTCGCGCCCGTCAGATAGCGCAACTGCCGCCGAGCCAGATACGGGGTGGAGAGCGCATGAGCGCCTAGTTTCTTCACGCCCCGAGCCAATAGTTTTCCGCCGCCCTTGAGCAGTTGAGGCACTCCGTCAATGGGGTTGAAAAGGCTGATGACAGTACTGCCAACAACTTTGGACGTGGAAAGGAGTTTGGAGACCAGGGTCGTGGCCTTGGCGCTGATAGCGGTAACTTTAATGCCGACGATGGCAAAGGAAACAGCGAGGGCCGCCGCGTCCATGACACAGCCGTGAATAGCGCGGTTTTGTCGGGCAGGAACCCCCGAGGAAAGCTCCTCGACGCACTCCTTGAACGGAATGATCAGGTTCAGAATGAATGTGAAGATGGCGTCGGTCTTTTCAATCGCTTTTTCCCGTCGTGTCTGATCGAGGCCCAGTTGCATCAGTTCATCTACAGTGAAATAGGGGTTCTCTTTTGCAATAAGGTCGCTGATTGCTTCTTTTCGCGTGGAACGAAAGTAACGGTTCGGCGAGGGGGGGCCTGCACTGGCCGACGATGGGTTGAATTCTCCGATCTTGCGGATAAAAAAGGCGGACCGGGAATAGCTGCGGGGGGCCGTGTTCGCTCGATAAGCCTGTATATCCAGACGGCCTTCCAAATGGTGTTTGTGGTTCACAAACGTCGCTACAGCGGACCCACTGGCCATGAAGAGAGGGCGAAACACTTCGCCAAGTTCCTCGCTGTATACGCATTCCGTCCTCATTGGAAACAGTTGATAACAACGAAGCTCTGAATCAAGTACCGCACAAATGAGAACGCCATAACGGCCCGTCTTCCCTGGAACGGGCGTCGCTGGTCTTGCTACGCCCGTCGGGTTGGGAATATTGGTAAATCGGGTGGTTGTGTATTCCTGAACACTATAGATACCCAGGTGGCCGTCCTCGATGAACGACCTGTCCGTCGGGCTTAGTTGCGAAAAGGTGACGTTGATAATGGCCGACAATGCTTCGGTCATTGAGTTGTGATGATTGTGGACCGCTTGCTGAAATAAATCCGCAACGGGGTACATGTCAGCCAGATCAGGGAAAGCCTCGTAAATGCTGGTGCCTTTGGCTCGATCCCAATCCTGGGCGTGAAGCTCGTCGCCCAGGTAAAGATCGACAACCGATACCCGCCTTCCTGCGCCGCCGCCCGTTCCGCGATGTTTGACCAACAGTTCCTCGGGGTCACAATCAGGCACCTGGGATTTCAGTTCTTTAAGCGCGAGCGCCTTGCGATGGGGCAGCGGTTTGCCCAGATCAATCAAGGCGCTCGTCATCATGTCCGCATGTTGCTTGTACTCATCCATCGCCACCGTAACGGCTTGCTGATTGAGGTTGCCCTCTGAATCCCGGGAGATCAGGTCGTTCATCAGCGCCCAAGTGATCACCGGGTCAGCCGAGTGTGCGGCAAACACTGCTTTGAGCTCGGGTGTCAATTGCGATGCGCGGGCGAACCCCAGCAGGTGTTGGTAGGCCATGCTCCGGGAAACACCGGGGGTGATCGCTTCGGCAAAGTGTACGGCCTGGGTGAAGACGACCCACGCCGGTGTGCCAACACGCAGATTGGACGGCAGTTCATCGGCAAGATATTCCGGCGCCATGCCACCCAGGACCAGTTCCGCGACGAGCGGGGCAATCATGGCGTCGAGCTTGAGTTGGCTGACCAGATGCTGTTCAAGTTGCGTGCGGACCGCTGAAGGGGAAAGCAGCAAATGACGTTTCGAGTAGAGGTCAAAACCTGCAAACGAGGTATTGGCGCTGTCCAGTTCCGGATCAAGGTCAAGCAGCATCACCGCAATCATCAGCTGTTCGATGAACTGCTCGGTGGGCTTGGGGCCGTTTTCATCAGCGAACCAGCCTAATGCCGTCATGAACGCATGCCCATTATTCGCGCTCGACACTGCAATATCGATCAGCCGTGTCAGACGGTAACCTTGGCTGGTGGGCAGTTTGTCGGCGGAAAAGCTTTCAAGTTTCAGCGCATGGCCATAAAGCGAAACCAAAGGAAGTTCGCCTCCGGTTTCTTCCTCGATCACATCGCGAATGAGGGCGCGATTTTTCTCCGTGAGTTCGAACGGTGAGTCTTTGGGAGGGCTCAGCAACTCCCAGTAGTTCCCATAGGGCGACGGTGCTGGAAGGGGGGTGACATTCAGTAAATCAATTAACTCTTTTGCACTTTCCACGCTGGCCGGAAGTGGCAAGCTGTGAAAACGCAACCACTGACTTATTGTGATTTTTTCGGTGGACGTCACCCATCCGCCAGTCAGCTTGGCACTGCCTGAAAGGAGGCGTAGTTGTTCATCGATATCGGCAACGCCAGTGAAGTGATGGGCGATATCGTTACGCTCGGAGAAGAAACTGACAGTGATCAGCTCACCGTTGGCTTCACGGGTACTGATGTTGTCATAGGAATAAAAGAGTTGGCCGTGTTCATTGACATGAAAGATGTTTGTTCGGGAGATGCCTTGTTCGACCGCGATTTTTTTGAAGTCGGGTTGCCGGCTGAGCCTCGCCAGGCAGGTAGTAGCTGGACGATGTAGTTGGGAGAAGTCGGAATTCGGGTCACAGGTAACTGATACACGATCCCACGACCATCCAACGGTTGCCATGACGTCTTCATCGCTGAGGAAGTTGGCGATGGCTTCAATGACTAATTGTTTTTCGCGTTGGTTGCTGGAATGAAATACGTTGTTGTTCGGCGTGTTCAAGTAAGAAGCTCCATCTTCTGATATTGGGTTGTAGCGTGGGAAGGGAGCTTAAATAAGAGTTTGGAGTGTTGTCATATTAGTTATATGACTTTGTATGAATTTTACCGGCATGGCTCGTGGGTTTATATTAACTAACCTGTTTTTGACAGGGGGCGCATGTCGACATATTAACTTACCCGCGATATTGCCCTGGTGTCGCCGCCAGATGTTGCTTGAACGCCCGCTGAAAATGCGCCTGATCAGCAAATCCGGCCTCCAATGCGACATCGGCGATCAGCCTGCCGCTACGCAGTCGATCCCGGGCGAACTGGATGCGCCGGTTGACCAGAAATGCATGGGGCGTCATGCCGTAATGCTGTTTGAAGGCGCGGATAAGGTAGGACGGCGACAGTTGCGCCGCTTCGCAAATGTCTTCGAGCTTGAGCTGATGCGTGCAGTTATCGCGGATGTAGTCGGCGGCCCGTTCGAGCTTGAAATTGGGTTCGCGCAGCGGTTGATCGACCGGGTTGAGCCGCTGTTGCACCTCGGTGAAAAACTCCACCGCCGCGCTGTGTTTGCGCAGCACGTCTTGCTGCTGATCGATCAACACCTCGTATACGCTCCTCAGGCCGGCGAACAGCTCGAGATCGCGATTGTGGGTGATGGAAAACCGGCGAAACGCCGAATCCTGGCTGAAGCCGAGCTGATGCTGCAAGTCAGTCAGCCAAGGCGTCTCGACGTACAGCATCAGGTACGACCAAGGCTGGTCATCGATCGGATTGCAGGCATGCACATCGCCGGGGTTCATCAACACCACGGTGCCGGCGCTGACCTGAAACTCCGATTGCTCATGGATGTAGGTGCTGCGCCCAGCGGTGATAGCACCGATGGAAAAGTGTTCGTGGGAATGCCGGGCGTAGCAGACCTCGCGGCCGTCGGCGATGGAGCGGGCTTCGATGAAGGGCAGGGCGTCGTCGCGCCAGAAACGCGGGGCTTTGTCTGCATCTTTGGCGACGGTGTGCTTCATCTCGATGTCCTTGGCGGGCCAGTGCCTGAGTGTATTAGCTCTGGCCGGCAAAGGCTCGTTCCAGTTCGGCGATGTCGAGCTTTTTCATTTGCAGCATCGCTTGCATCGCGCGCTGGGACTTGTGCGTATCGGGGTCTTGCATCATGTGCATCAGCGCGATCGGCACGATCTGCCATGACACGCCGAATTTATCCTTGAGCCAGCCACATTGCTGCGCCTGCACAGGCCCACCGGCGGACAGGTTGCCCCAGAAGTGGTCGACTTCCTCCTGATTCTGACAATTGACCTGGAACGACACCGCTTCGTTGAAGGTGAACACTGGCCCGCCATTGAGACCGGTGAAGGTCTGGCCATCAAGCTCGAAGCTGACCGTCATCACCGAACCTTCCGGGCGGCCGTGGATTTCCTGACCGGCCTTGCCGTAATGGGTGATGGCGGTGATTTTCGAGTGATCGAAGATCGAGCAATAGAATTTCGCCGCCGTTTCGGCCTGATCGTCAAACCACAGGCAGGGCGTGATTTTTGGAAAGCGTTGCATGGCGGTTGTCCTCGGCAGGTTGAACACACTGGATTATCAGATTAGCCAGTCCGCAGTAGACGGGTGGCGCCGTAGATCGACAAGTCCGTAGCAGCTGCCGAGCTGTGCGAGGCTGCTGCTACGGGACGGGAGCGACCGGTGGTCGATGAACATGGCTTGTGGGTCAAATTGCGCTTAGCTGTAGGGATGACCCAAGGCGCCGCGTAGGTATTTCGCTGCCACAACGGCGCCCCTTCAGAACACCGTGAGTCTGAGGAAATCAGCCATGCTGACCCTGAATATCAATGGCAAGGACCAGGAACTGGATGTCCCCGCGGACATGCCGTTGCTCTGGGTTCTGCGCGATGTCGCGCACCTGACGGGCACCAAATTCGGTTGCGGCATGGCCCAGTGTGGCGCCTGCACCGTCCACGTCGACGGTGCGCCGCTGCGCTCTTGCATCACGCCCGCCACGGCGGTGGCCCATGGGCAGAAAATTCTCACCATCGAAGGCCTGTCCAGTGACGGCTCGCACCCGGTGCAACAGGCCTGGGCCGAACTCGATGTGGTTCAGTGCGGTTATTGCCAGTCCGGGCAGATCATGTCGGCGGCCGCGTTGCTGGCGAAGATCCCCAAGCCTACCGACAGCGACATCGACCAGGCGCTGTCCGGCAACATTTGCCGCTGCGGCACCTACCCAAGAATCCGCGCCGCGGTCAAACGCGCCGCCGAGATCGGGTGAGGCGACGTTGAAGCCACGTTGAAGGGAGTCTGAGCAATGAACAGCATCAACCCTGTTTCGCGTCGCGGTTTTCTCAAGGGCAGTGCCGTGTTGGGAGGCGGTCTGGTGGTGGCGTTTGTCATTCCTGGCGGCCATCGCTTCGCCTTCGGTGCCGAGAATCAAGGAGAGGAATTCGCGCCCAATGCCTTTTTACGTATCGGCAACGACAACAGCGTCACTGTGCTGCTCGGCCATTCGGAAATGGGCCAGGGCATCTGGACCGGCCTGACCATGTTGATCGCCGAAGAACTGGACGCCGATTGGTCGAAAATACGCGTCGAACACGCGCCAGCCTCGGCCGCCGAGTATGGCCTGCCGGCGTTTGGCGGGATGCAAATCACCGGCGGTTCGACCTCGACCTGGATGGAGTTCGATCGCTATCGTCAGGCCGGCGCAGCGGCGCGCTTGATGCTGATCGACGCGGCGGCCAAGCGCTTCGACATGGCGCCTTCGCAGATCCACACCGAATCGGGCGTGGTCATTGCCGGCGACAAACGCGCCACTTACGGCGAACTGGCGGATGACGCCGGCAAGTTGCCGGTGCCGGATCCAGCCTCGATCAAGTTCAAGGAAGCCAAGGACTGGAAGGTCATCGGCAAACCCACCAAGCGCCTCGATACCCCGGAGAAAATCACCGGGCAGGCGAAGTTCGGCATGGACGTGCAATTCGACGGGCTCATGACTGCGGTGGTCGCTCGGCCGCCAGTGTTCGGTGGCAGCGTCAAATCCTTCGAAGGCGCCGAGGCGCTGGCGGTGCCTGGCGTGCACAAAGTGGTGCAGGTGCCCACGGGAGTCGCGGTGATTGCCGATCATTATTGGGCGGCGAAGCTGGGGCGCGATGCGCTGAAGGTTGTATGGGAACCGGGGCCGAACGCCGGGCTCGACAGCCAGCAACTGCTGGAAAGCTTCCGTAAACTCGCCGCCACCCCCGGGACCTCGGTCAGCCAGGCCGGGGACGCGACGGTCATGTTGGGCAGGGCGGCGAAGACTATCGAGGCCGAATACAGCGTGCCGTACCTGGCCCACGCGCCGATGGAGCCGCTCAATTGCACGGTGAAAATCACCAAGGACAAATGCGAAATCTGGACCGGCACGCAGTTCCAGACCCTGGATCAGATGATCGCGGGGAAGATCACCGGGCTCAAACCCGAACAGGTCGAGATCCACACCCAATTCCTCGGTGGCGGCTTCGGGCGTCGGGCCAACCCGACCTCGGATTTTGTCAGCGAGGCGGTGTACGTCGCCAAAGCGGCGGGCGAACCGGTGAAAACCGTCTGGTCCCGAGAGGATGACATTCGCGGCGGTTACTATCGCTCGGCATTCCTGCAACAGGCACGCATCGGGTTGGACGCCGACGGTATGCCGATCGCCTGGAAGCATATGCTGGTCGGGCAGTCGATCATGGCCGGCACGTCGTTCGAGGCGACCATGGTCAAGGACGGTGTCGACAAAACCTCCGTCGAAGGTGTGGCCGACAGTCCTTATTTTGAGGGGCTGGCCAATCACCTGATCGACCTGCATTCCCCGCAAACCGGCATCAGCGTGCTGTGGTTGCGGTCGGTGGGGCATACCCATACGGCATTCGTCATGGAGTCGTTGATCGATGAGTTGGCCGAGGCGGCCGGCAAGGATCCGGTGGAATACCGACGAACCTTGCTCAAGGCGCATCCACGGCATCTGGGGGTGCTGAATCTGGCAGTGGAGAAAGCCGACTGGAAAGCGCCGTTGCCGGACGGCCACGCATTGGGCGTGGCGGTGCATGAGTCTTTCGGCAGCTACGTCGCCCATGTGGCGGAGGTGTCGCAGGACAACCTGGCGATTCGCGTACACCGGGTGGTGTGTGCGGTGGATTGCGGCATTGCGGTCAACCCGCAGAGCATCGCCGCGCAGATGGAGTCAGGCATCACCTTCGGTCTCGGATTTACCTTGCACAGCAAACTGACGTTCAAGAACGGCCAGGTGCAGCAATCCAATTTTCACGACTATCAGGTGTTGCGCCTGAACGAAATGCCCGTGGTCGAAGTGCATATCGTCCCCAGCACCGACAAACCCGGCGGCATCGGCGAGGTTGGTGTACCGCCCGTGGCGCCGGCCGTGGCGAACGCGGTGTTTGCCCTGACCGGGCAGCGTCTGCGGGAACTGCCGCTGCAATTGTCGGGGGTGTGACATGAAACGACATCTGTTGCTGGGCGCGGTGGTGCTGATCGGGCTGACTGGCTATGCCTCGGACCTGTTCGCTGATGATAAAGAGGCGCTGAAGGCGTTTGACACAGTACAGAAGGTGTTCCAGAGCCCGCGCTGTCAGAACTGCCATATCCCCGGCGATTCGCCTTTACAGTTCGACGCCGGCAATCCTCACGCGATGAGGGTGGTTCGCGGGATGGATGGCAAAGGGGCGGCCGGTCTGCCGTGTGCCAGTTGCCATGCCGACAGCAATCCGCCCGCCAGTTATGGGACTCACACACCGCCCGGAGCGCCGCATTGGAGCCTGCCGCCAGCCGCGCACAAAATGGCCTGGATCGGCCTGCCGCCCGACAGGTTGTGCGCAATGATCAAGGATCGTTCCAGTAATGGCGATCGTGATTTTGCGGCACTGATCAAACATGTCAGCGAGGACAAACTGGTGCTCTGGGGCTGGCATCCAGGTGAGGGACGGACGCCGGTGCCGGTGCCCCACGACATTTTCGTCACCCAGTTCAAACTCTGGGCGGACGCTGGAGGGCCGTGTCCGGTGGCGGGTAGCTGACCAGCGGCGCGTTTATAGGGAGTCAAACCGGGTGTGAACGACTCTAACGTTTATATCCATCAAGGGAGTGAGTAATGCTAACCCCAGAAAAACCGCTCAAACCCGGCGTGGGCACGCCGAACGTCCTCGACGGCGCCGTGCAGGACCGCGATGTACTGCGCGACCTGGCGCGCAAGGCCGAGCAAGAACTGATGGGCGTGCAGATGGCGAGCATGGATGAGTTGACGCTGCTGTCCAATCGTCATGGCTTCGAGGCTCTGGCCCAATTGGCGCTGGAGGCCTGTCGGCAGTTGGGCCAACCTGCGACCCTGTTGTTTTTCGACCTTGACGACTTCAAGCGCATCAACCGGTTGTATGGGCGTGCCGAGGGCGACAACGCCCTGAAAACCTTTGCCGACGTGCTGCGCATCGCTTTTCGTGAAAGCGATGTGATCGGTCGGCTGGGCAGCGATGAGTTTGCTGCCTTGTTGACCGGCGCCAACACGGTGGAGATTGCCGCGATCAGGGCGCGCCTCGAAGAAATACTCGATGAGCGTAACGCCACGGTGCATCGTGGCTATGACATTCGCTTCAGTGTCGGGCAGATCGAGTTTGATGCTCAGCTAACCCAAACGGCGCAAGATCTGCTGGCTCTGGTCGATAAGGCGTTGCGTGCCCGACAGTTCGAAGCTCGTCATTCTTGAATGGCGCCTTGCAAAACCGCTGCAACGTGCTCGGCCGTTCGTAACAGCCGACCATCCTCTCTGAACCTTCCGATCATCTGTAGCCCGACAGGCAACATGGCTTGGCCGGGCCTCAGCGGTATGTTCAGTTGCGGCCAGCCAAACGCCCCCCAGAACTTGATGAAATCCGACGGTCCGGTGCTTTCCAGGCCGACCGGCGCGACCATCCCGCAAGAGGCGCCGAGCATGGCGTCGAAGGGGCGGCAAAGCTCGCTCAAGCGTGGGGCAAGATCAGCCAGGCGCGCCTTGGCAGCGGATTCCTGTTGCCAGGTTGTGGTCGCCGCCCGCTCGAACATGGCCAGGGTCGAAGGGCTCAATTGTGTTCGGTGTTGTTGAAACTCCTTTGCCAGCGAGCGGGCACCTTCGCAATCGTTAATCAACTGATGATCGTCGAACACGCCGGCAAACTCATCCGGCAGCCGTACGTCGCTCACGTGATGCCCGGCGCTGCGCAACTGATCCACCGCCTGTTCCAGGGCAAGGACCACGTCGGGGTCCACTTGATCCCAGCGTGATGTGCGGCAGAACCCCAAGTGCAGTGGACGCCGCTCGATGTCAGGCATCACAAACCCGGGAATCAACACGCGCGCTACCAGGTGCAGGTCGCGCACTGACTGGCCATACCAACCCACGGTGTCGAAGCTCGGCGCCAACGGTTTTACCCCTTCCAGCGACACCAGCCCCAGCGACGGTTTGAAAGCGAAGAGGCCGCAGTAGGATGCCGGCTTGAGCAACGAGCCAGCGGTCTGGGTGCCCAGCGCCAGGGCAAAGAACCCTGCAGCCATCCCGGCCGCCGAGCCAGCGCTGGAGCTGCCCGGCGTTCGCGTAAGGTCGTGGGGATTGCGGGTTGGACCGGTGTGCATGTACGCAAACTCGGTGGTATGGGTCTTGCCCATGATCAGCGCCCCGGCCTGGCGCAGCAGCGTCACGACGTGGGCGTCCCGGGAGGGTTGATGGTCGGTATAGATGGGTGAATAGAACTGCGTGGGGTGGGTCGCAGTGTCGAAAATGTCCTTGATACCCACGGGGACGCCGGCCAGCAGACCCTGGCCGTTGTGCTGCGCCGCATCGGCGCGGACCTGCCGGGCGTCGAACGAGACAAAAGCCCGGATATCCGGCTCTTGCGCCTGAATGCGTTGAAGAAAGGTTTCGACGACGATGGCAGCGGTGGTCTCGCCATTGACCACCGCTTCACTGAGGGTGGTGGCGTCAAGGGGCAGGCGGATCATTTGGCGAACAACTGATTGATATTTTTGAACGCCTTGAACTCCAGAGCATTGCCGCAGGGATCGAAAAGAAACATCGTGGCTTGTTCGCCCACCAATCCCTGAAACCGGATGCCCGGCTCGATCACGAAGTGTGTACCCAGGGCTTTCAGGCGTTCGGCCAGCGCCTCCCATTCTTCCATCGGCAATACCACACCGAAATGCGGCACCGGTACGTCGTGGCCGTCCACGGCGTTGGTATGGGCGGCTTCCTGAGAAGCGTTTTTCGGGGCCAGATGAATCACCAGTTGATGGCCGAAAAAGTTGAAATCGACCCAGTGATCGCTGGAGCGACCTTCTTCCAGGCCGAACACCTCACCATAGAAACGCCGGGTAGCGTCCAGATCGTAAACCGGGATGGCCAAATGAAAAGGGGACAGTTGCATCGGATGTGCCTCGACGGGTTGAGCGTTGAGGCTGAGTTTAGTCCTGTGCTTTTTGATTAAAAGACGATAATTTTTGCAGCGAGCTCAAATTATTTCGATCAATTGGGGGCAGTATGCTGCGGGAACTGAAAACCTTCATTGCTGTGACGCGCCATGGCACGTTCGCAGCGGCAGGCATGCACATTGGCCTGACTCAGTCGGCGGTCAGCGCGCAGATCCGCAATCTGGAGCAGGCGTTGGGCATCCGTCTGTTCGATCGCACCGGGCGTCAGGCACTCCTCAATGCCGCAGGGCAGCGAGCGTTGCCGATGGCTCAGGAAATGCTCGAGATCTTCAGTCGCATGGCCGTCAGTGATGACATCAGCGAGTTTCGTGGCGAATTGAAGATCGGCGCGGTGGCCACCGTCCAGACCGGTTTGTTGCCACGGGCGCTGTTGCGACTCAGGCAACAGGCGCCGTTGCTGGAGGCGAAACTGGTGCCGGGGGTATCCCTGAACCTGCTGAGCCAGGTGGACACTGGCGAAGTGGACCTGGCGATTCTGATCAAGCCGCCGTTTGAATTACCCAAGGAATTATCGGTGCAAGTCATTCGCCGGGAGCCGTTTGTGCTGATCGTGCCGGCCGACCTTGAGGGGGATGACCCGCTGCAGTTACTCGCCAGCCATCCCCACGTACGCTACGACCGCAATTCATTCGGTGGGCGATTGGTGACGCGTTTTTTGCGCGAGCAGCAGATTGATGTACAGGTGGCTCTGGAGCTGGATGAGCTGGAAGCCATTGTCAAGATGGTGGAATGCGGGCTGGGTGTTTCGCTATTGCCCGAGGCGGGGCTGTGGCTTGAGCATGGGGCGAAGGTCAGGATCATCCCGCTGGGAGAGCTGACGTTCTACCGGGAGATCGTGCTGTTGCAGCGTTATAGCCAGCGTACACAGCCGATCCAGCAGTTGTTTGCTCAGTGTTTGTTGTGAAGATCTTTTGAATTTGAGGGCACAAAAAACCCGCCTGAAGAGGCGGGTTTTTTAACGGCTAACCGAAGATCACTCTTCGATGTTGCCCATGGCGGTGGTGTTGAAGCCGCCGTCTACGTACATGATTTCGCCGCTGATGCCGGACGCCAGGTCCGAGCACAGGAAGGCGCCGGCATTGCCGACTTCTTCGATGGTGACGTTACGACGCAGCGGGGTTTGCGCTTCGTTGGCGGCCAGCATTTTGCGGAAGTTCTTGATGCCGGAAGCGGCGAGGGTGCGGATCGGGCCAGCCGATACGCAGTTGACGCGGGTGCCGTCCGGGCCCAGGGAGCCGGCCAGGTAACGTACGCCAGCTTCCAGGGAAGCCTTGGCCATGCCCATTACGTTGTAGTTCGGCATGGTGCGCTCGGCGCCCAGGTACGACAGGGTCAGCAGGCTGCCATTGCGGCCTTTCATCATTTCGCGACCAGCCTTGGCCAGGGCCACGAAGCTGTAGGCGCTGATGTCGTGAGCGATGCGGAAACCTTCACGGGTGGTGGCTTCGGTGAAGTCGCCGTCCAGTTGGTCGCCCGGGGCGAAGCCGACGGAGTGCACGATGCAGTCCAGGCCGTCCCACTTCTTGCTCAACTCTTCGAAGACCTTGGCGATTTCGGCATCGCTGGCCACGTCGCACGGGAAGCACAGCTCAGGGCTCGAACCCCAGCCCTGTGCGAATTCTTCGACACGACCCTTGAGTTTGTCGTTCTGATAAGTGAAGGCAAGCTCAGCGCCCTCGCGATGCATGGCGGCAGCGATGCCGGATGCGATGGACAGCTTGCTGGCGACACCGACGATCAGTACGCGCTTACCGGCGAGAAAACCCATGTGTTGCTCCTCTCTTTCAGGTTTATTGCGCAGTGGCTGGTGCCAGAAAAGCGGCTTCCAGCAACTGCTGTGTATACGGATGTTGGGGGGCGGCAAAGATACTTTGCGCGTCTCCCTGTTCGACCACTTGGCCATGCTTGACCACCATCAGCTGGTGGCTCAGCGCTTTGACGACAGCCAGGTCATGGCTGATAAACAAATACGTCAGGTTGTACTTGGTTTGCAGTGAACGTAGCAGCTCCACCACTTGGCGTTGCACGGTGCGGTCGAGGGCCGAAGTCGGCTCGTCCAGCAGAATCAACGCCGGTTTTAGCACTAAAGCCCGGGCAATGGCGATTCTCTGCCGCTGCCCACCGGAAAATTCATGGGGGTAGCGGTGCCGGGTTTCCGGGTCCAGGCCTACCTCCTTGAGTGCCGCAATAATCGCTTGTTCCTGCTCGGCCTCGGTGCCCATCTTGTGGATCCGCAGGCCTTCGCCGACGATCTGGCTCACGCACATCCGTGGGCTCAGGCTGCCGAAAGGGTCCTGGAACACCACCTGCATTTCCCGCCGCAGCGGCCGAACCTGTTGCTGCGTCAGGCAGTCTAGCTGCTTGCCTTCAAAACGGATTGCCCCTTTGCTGCCGATCAGCCGCAAAATCGCCAAACCGAGCGTCGACTTGCCGGAACCGCTTTCTCCCACAATCCCCAGAGTCTGTCCCTGGGGCAGGCTGAAATTGATGCCGTCCACCGCCTTGATGTGGTCGACGGTCTTTTTCAGAAAGCCTTTCTTGATCGGGAACCAGACTTTCAGGTCCTCGACCTGCAGCAATGGCGGGCCAATTACATTGGTCGCAGGCTTGCCGCTGGGCTCCGCTGCCAGCAGTTCCCGGGTGTACGGATGCTGCGGCGCGCGGAACAATTCTTCGCACGATGCCTGTTCGACGATGCAACCGCGCTGCATGACACATACGCGATGCGCAATTCTTCGTACAAGGTTCAAATCGTGACTGATCAGTAACAGCGCCATGCCCAGGCGGGCCTGCAATTCCTTGAGCAATTCGAGGATTTTCAGCTGAACAGTCACGTCCAGAGCGGTGGTCGGTTCGTCGGCGATCAGCAGTTCCGGCTCGTTGGCCAGGGCCATGGCGATCATGACCCGCTGGCGCTGGCCACCGGACAATTCGTGGGGCAGGGCCTTGAGACGCTTCTCGGGTTCCGGGATGCCGACCATCTCCAGCAGCTCCAGCGTGCGCCTGGTCGCGACTTTGCCGGTCAGGCCCTTGTGGATGCCCAATACCTCGTTGATCTGCTTCTCGATCGAGTGCAGTGGGTTGAGCGAGGTCATCGGCTCTTGAAAGATCATCGCGATCCGGTTGCCGCGGATGTGGCGGATGGTTTTCTCTTTCAGCTCCAACAAGTTCCGGTCGGAATAGGTGATGGTGCCGGACGGATGCCGGGCCAGCGGATAGGGCAGCAGCCGCAGGATCGAGTGGGCAGTCACCGATTTGCCGGAGCCGCTTTCACCCACCAGCGCCAGGGTTTCACCGCGCTTGATGTCGAAGCTGACGCCTTCGACCACCCGCTGAACGTGCTCGCCAACGACAAATTCGACGGCCAGGTCGCGCACTTCGATCAGATTGTCCTGATTCATTTCACTTCCTCGGGTCGAAGGCATCGCGAGCGGACTCGCCGATGAATACCAGCAGACTCAACATCAACGCCAGCACCGCAAACGCACTCATACCGAGCCACGGCGCTTGCAGGTTGGATTTGCCCTGGGCCACCAACTCACCCAGCGACGGGGCGCCCGGCGGCAAACCGAAGCCAAGGAAGTCGAGGGCGGTCAGCGTACCGATGGCGCCGGTCAGGATGAACGGCATGAACGTCATGGTCGAGACCATGGCGTTGGGCAAAATGTGGCGGAACATGATCGCACCATTCTGCATGCCCAGCGCCCGGGCCGCGCGCACGTATTCCAGATTCCGCCCGCGCAGGAACTCCGCGCGCACCACATCCACCAGGCTCATCCACGAAAACAGCAACATGATCCCCAGCAGCCACCAGAAGTTCGGCTGCACGAAACTGGCGAGGATGATCAGCAGGTACAGCACCGGCAGCCCGGACCAGATCTCCAGGAAACGCTGCCCGGCCAGGTCGACCCAGCCGCCATAAAAGCCCTGCAAGGCGCCGGCGATCACGCCAATGATCGAGCTGAGGATGGTCAGCGTCAAAGCGAACAGCACCGAAATCCGGAAACCGTAAATCACCCGGGCCAACACGTCGCGGCCCTGGTCATCGGTGCCCAGCAGGTTGTCGGCGGACGGCGGCGCGGGGGCCGGGACTTTCAGGTCGTAGTTGATGCTCTGGTAGCTGTAGGGGATCGGCGCCCACACCACCCAGGCGTCCTTGGCCTTGAGCAGTTCGCGGATGTACGGGCTCTTATAGTTGGCTTCCAGCGGGAATTCGCCGCCGAACGCGGTTTCCGGATAGCGCTTGAGCGCCGGGAAGTACCAGGCGTTGTCGTAATGCACCACCAGCGGTTTGTCGTTGGCGATCAGCTCGGCGCCGAGGCTTGCGCCGAACAGAATCAGAAACAGCCACAACGACCACCAGCCTCGCTTGTTGGCCTTGAACAGCTCGAAACGTCGGCGATTGAGAGGGGACAGGTTCATCTCAATGCTCCCGGCTTTCGAAGTCGATGCGCGGATCGACAAGGGTGTACGTGAGGTCGCCGATCAGCTTGAGCACCAGCCCCAGCAGCGTGAAGATGAACAGCGTGCCGAAGACGATCGGGTAGTCGCGGTTGATCGCTGCTTCGAAACTCATCAGGCCGAGGCCGTCGAGGGAGAAGATCACTTCCACCAGCAACGAGCCGGTGAAGAAGATCCCGATGAGCGCTGAAGGGAAACCAGCGATCACCAACAGCATCGCGTTGCGAAACACATGGCCGTAGAGCACGCGGTGACGGGTCAGGCCCTTGGCTTTGGCGGTGACCACGTATTGCTTGTTGATTTCGTCGAGGAAGCTGTTTTTGGTCAGCAGCGTCATGGTCGCGAAGTGGCCGATCACCAGTGCAGTGACCGGCAGAGCCAGGTGCCAGAAATAATCGAGGATCTTGCCGCCGGTGCTGAGCTCATCAAAGTTGTTCGAGGTCAGGCCCCGTAGCGGGAACCAGTCGAAATAGCTGCCGCCGGCGAACACCACAATCAGCAGGATGGCGAACAGGAACGCCGGGATCGCGTAACCGACGATGATCGCCGAACTGGTCCACACATCGAAGTGGCTGCCGTGTCGCGTCGCCTTGGCGATCCCCAGCGGGATCGACACCAGGTACATGATCAGCGTGCTCCACAGCCCGAGGGAGATCGACACCGGCATCTTTTCCTTGATCAGGTCGATGACCTTGGCGTCGCGGAAGAAGCTGTCGCCGAAATCCAGGGTGGCGTAGTTCTTGATCATGATCCACAAGCGTTCCGGCGCCGATTTGTCGAAGCCGTACATGTGCTCGATTTCCTTGACCAGCGCCGGGTCCAGGCCCTGGGCGCCGCGATAGGCGGAACCTGCCACCGACACTTCGGCTCCGCCGCCGGCAATGCGGCTGGTGGCGCCTTCGAAGCCTTCGAGTTTGGCGATCATCTGTTCCACCGGCCCACCGGGGGCGGCCTGGATGATCACGAAGTTGATCAGCAAAATGCCAAACAGGGTCGGGATGATCAGCAGCAGTCGCCGAAAAATATACGCCAGCATCTGATTACTCCGTGCCCGCAGGGTCGGCTTGCAGTTTTGTTTCGACTTCTATCGCAGGTGTCGCGTCGGGCGTGACCCACCAGGTATTGATGCCGATGTCATATTTGGGTGAAACCTTCGGGTGGCCGATGTGGTTCCAGTACGCCACACGCCAGGTCTTGATGTGCCAGTTGGGGATCACGTAATAGCCCCATTGCAGCACCCGGTCCAGCGCCCGGGCGTGGGCCACCAGGCTTTTGCGCGAATCGGCGTTGATCAGTTGCTCGACCAGTTGGTCCACTACTGGGTCTTTAAGGCCCATGGAGTTGCGGCTGCCGGGTTTGTCGGCGGCGGCAGTCATCCAGAACTCGCGCTGTTCGTTACCCGGTGAGTTGGATTGCGGGAAACTGCCGACGATCATGTCGAAGTCCCGGGAGCGTACGCGGTTGATGTATTGCGAGACGTCGACCCGACGGATCACCAGATCGATGCCCAAGTCGCTGAGGTTGCGCTTGAACGGCAGCAGCACCCGCTCGAACTCGGTCTGGGCCAGCAGGAACTCGATGGTCACCGGTTTGCCGGTGGCGTCGACCATCTTGTCGTCGACGATCCGCCAGCCGGCCTCTTGCAGCAGTTGATAGGCTTTGCGCTGCTGGGTGCGGATCATGCCGCTGGCGTCGGTCAGCGGGTTCTGGAACGCCTCGCTGAACACTTGCTCGGGAATCTTGCCGCGGAACGGGTCGAGAATCGCCAGTTGATCGGCGTCCGGCAGGCCAGTGGCGGCCATTTCCGAGTTTTCGAAGTAACTGCGGGTACGCACGTAGGCGCCGTTGAACAGTTGCTTGTTAGTCCACTCGAAGTCCAGCAACAGGGTCAGCGCCTGGCGCACGCGCACATCCTGGAACACCGGACGACGCAGGTTGAACACGAAGCCTTGCATGCCGGTGGGGTTGCCGTTGGGGATTTCTTCCTTGATCAGCCGCCCTTCGGTCACCGCCGGAATGTTGTAGGCCTTGGCCCAGTTTTTCGCGGATATTTCCAGCCAGTAGTCGAACTGACCGGCCTTGAGTGCTTCCAGTGCGACGGTGTTGTCGTGGTAATAGTCAGTGGTCATCACGTCGAAGTTGTAGAACCCGCGATTGACCGGCAGGTCCTTGCCCCAGTAATCCTTGACCCGTTCATATCGCACGGAGCGCCCGGCCTTCACTTCGGTGACTTTGTACGGGCCGCTGCCCAGCGGCAGTTCCAGGTTGCCCTTGTTGAAGTCGCGGGTGGCCCACCAATGCTTGGGCAATACCGGCAATTGGCCGAGGATCAGCGGCAGTTCGCGGTTGTTGGTGTGCTTGAACTTGAACAGCACGGTGAGCGGGTCTTCGGCGATCGCTTCTTCCACGTCGCTGTAATAGCCGCGGTAGAGCGGGGCGCCGTCCTTGATCAGGGTCTGGAAGCTGAACACCACGTCTTCGGCGCGCACCGGGTGGCCGTCGTGAAAACGAGCTTCGGGACGCAGGTAGAAGCGCACCCAGCTGTTGTCCGGGGCTTTTTCGATTTTGCCGGCGATCAGGCCGTATTCAGTGAAGGGTTCATCCAGACCCTGTTTGGCCAAGGTGTCGTAGATCATGCTGATGTCGTCGGCCGGCACGCCTTTGCTGATGAACGGATTGAGGCTGTCGAAGCCACCGAACCCGGCCTGACGGAAGATCCCGCCCTTCGGCGCGTCGGGGTTTACGTAATCGAAGTGCTTGAAGTCGGCCGGGTATTTCGGCGGCTCGTTGTACAGGGTCAAGGCGTGTTGCGGGGCGGCGCAGGCCAGCCCGGCGAACAACAGACCGCTGGCCTGCAAGAGCAGGGCGCGTAAGGGAGTCATTGATCTTTCTCCGAAGATTTCAGCCACCAAGCGCTCAGGCCCAGGGTGTAGGGCGGCGTGGTGACGAAGGCGAACCGGTTGCGGTAGGCCAAGCGGTGATAATTGAGGTACCAGTTGGGAATGATGTAGTGCTGCCATAGCAGCACCCGGTCGAGCGCCTTGCCGGCGGCGACTTGTTCATCCCGGGTCTGGGCGCCGAGCAGTTGTTCGAGCAAATGGTCGACCACCGGGTCGGCGATGCCTGCGTAGTTCTTGCTGCCCTTGATCCCGACCTGGCTGGAGTGGAAGTACTGCCATTGTTCCAGGCCCGGGCTGAGGGTCTGGTTGAGGGTCATCAGGATCATGTCGAAATCGAATTGATCGAGGCGCTGTTTGTACTGGGCGCGATCGACCGTGCGCAGCCGTGCGTCGATACCGATGCTGGCGAGGTTCTCGACGTAGGGCTGAAGGATCCGCTCCAGGTTCGGGTTGACCAGAAGGATCTCGAAGCGTAGCGGTTGGCCGATGCTGTTCTGCAGCCGCTGGCCATTGAGCTTCCAGCCGGCTTCGGCGAGCAGGCCCAAGGCCTTGCGCATGGTTTCGCGCGGAATGCCGCGGCCTTCGGTTTGCGGCAGGCTGAACGGCTCGGTGAGCAGCTTGGCGGGCAACTGATCGCGATAGGGCTTGAGCAACAGCCACTCGTGGCCGACCGGCAGTCCCGTGGCAGAGAACTCGCTGTTGGGGTAGTAACTCATGGCGCGTGTGTAGGCGCCGCTGAACAGCGTGCGGTTGGTCCACTCGAAATCGAACATCAGCCCCAGCGCTTCACGGACCTTGATCTGGGCGAAGGTCGACCGCCGAGTGTTCATGAACAGGCCCTGGCTCTGGGTCGGGATCTGGTGCGGGATCTGCGCCTTGATCACCTCGCCACGGCGCACGGCCGGGAAGTCGTAGCCGTTGTCCCAGTTTTTCGCCTGATGCTCGATGTAGATGTCGAACTCGCCGGCCTTGAACGCTTCGAAGGCCACGTCGCTGTCACGGTAGAACTCGACTTCCATGCGATCGACGTTGTATTTGCCGCGATTGACCGGCAGGTCCTTGCCCCAGTAATCCTTGACCCGTTCGAAGACGATCTGCCGCCCGGGGGTTACCGAAGTGATGCGATACGGCCCACTGCCCAATGGCGGCTCGAAGGTGGTGGCCTTGAAGTCGCGATCTTTCCAGTAATGCTGGGGCAACACCGGCAACTCGCCCAAGCGCAGGATCAGCAACGGATTACCGGAGCGCTTGAAGACGAAGCGAATGCGCTGCGGGTTGAGGATGTCGACCCGCGACACTTCCTGCAGGTTGGTGCGGTATTGCGGATGACCTTCCTTGAGCAGCAGACGGTAAGAAAACGCGACATCGTAAGCGGTGATCGGCGTGCCATCGTGGAAGCGCGCTTCGGGGCGCAGGTTGAACACCACCCAGCTGCGGTCTTCGCTGTATTCCACCGATTGGGCGATCAGGCCATAACTGGACGTCGGCTCATCGCCCGACGGCGCGTACTGGCCGGTGCCGACCATCAGCGGTTCGTTGAGTTCGTTGATGCCGTATTGCAGGAAGTTGGCCGTGGAAACCGGGCTCGAACCTTTGAAGGTGTAAGGGTTGAGCGTATCGAAGGTGCCAAACGCCATCACCCGCAACGTACCGCCCTTGGGCGCTTGCGGGTTGACCCAGTCGAAGTGGGTAAATCTGGCCGGGTACTTGAGCGTGCCGAACTGCGCATAACCGTGGCTTTCGCTGATCGTCGCGCTTGCGGGGGAGCTCAAGGCCAGGCTGATCAGGAGCAGGAGGAGGGGACGCTTCAAGTCAGAGATCCGATCCAGGCGGCTTGGGCTTTGTGGGCCGTACAGTAACAGCTTGTATCGACAGGAAAAAGACGGGGGCTTAATGCATTGTTAACCGCTGCCTCGATAGCCCTGCGGATCGCAGAACCTGTGGCGAGGGAGCTTGCTCCCGCTGGGTTGCGAAGCAGCCCCAAAACCTGAAATCCGGTAACTTCTGACACGCCGCGTACTTGGGTTTACGACTGCTTCGCAGCCGAGCGGGAGCAAGCTCCCTCGCCACAAAAGCCCCTAGGCAGGGCGTGCTGATTAATGCGGGGAAGAAACCGTCAGCATCTGACCCGGTTTCAGCGCCTGGCCTACCCGAGGGTTCCAGCGCTTGAGGTGTTGCATTTCGACATTGAAACGTTTGGCAACCATGTACAACGAGTCACCTTGCTGGACCTTGTACTGGGTCTGCGGCTTCTGTTTGTCTGACTTGCCGCTGGTTTTGCTGTTCGCCGCCACGACAGTGTTGATGCGACCGCCGCTGCGCTTGGTGGTGTCCTGCATCACAAGGGTCTGGCCGACCTTGAGGTTCTTGCCGTTCAGCTTGTTCCAGCGTTGCAGGTCCTTGACGTCAACCTTGTTGGCCCTGGCAATGGAGGCCAGATTTTCTCCGCGCTTGACCCGGTAGGCGCGCTTGATGCTGGCGATTTCGTTGTCGTCGGCACCTTCGAACACCGGCTTGAGCGGCCGCTGGCTGATCAGCTCTTCAGGACGCATGGTCGACAGGCTGGCAGTCAGCAGTTGCGCCTTGGACGTCGGCACCAGCAGATGCTGGGGACCGTCGATGGTAGTGCGTTGCTTGAAGGCCGGGTTGAGCTGGAACAGTTCGTCTTCGTCGATGTTGGCCACCGCGGCAACCTTGGACAGGTCCATGCGCTGGTTGATTTCGACGACCTGGAAGTACGGTTCGTTGGCGATCGACTTGAGGTTCACGCCATAGGCATCGGGCGCCAACACCACTTGCGACAGAGCCAGCAGCTTCGGCACATAGGCCTGGGTTTCCGCTGGCAGCGGCAGGTTCCAATAGTCGGTTGGAAGACCGAGTTTCTCGTTGCGCTCGATGGCCCGGCTGACCGTGCCTTCGCCGGCGTTGTAGGCCGCCAGGGCCAATAGCCAGTCACCGTTGAACATGTCGTGCAGGCGGGTCAGGTAATCCATGGCCGCGGTGGTCGAGGCGGTGATATCGCGACGGCCATCATAGAAACGGGTTTGACGCAGGTTGAAGTAACGCCCGGTGGAAGGAATGAATTGCCAAAGGCCCACCGCGTCGGCCCGGGAATAGGCCATCGGGTTGTAGGCGCTTTCAATCACTGGCAACAGCGCCAGTTCCAGCGGCATGTTGCGTTCTTCAAGGCGTTCGACGATGTAGTGAATGTAGAGGCTGCCGCGTTCGCCGGCGTTTTCGAGGAAGGACGGGTTGCTGGCGAACCACAGGCGCTGCTGCTCGATGCGCGGGTTGACGCCCAGGTTGTCCTGCAACTGGAAGCCCTGGCGCATGCGCTCCCAGACGTCCTGGGGAACTTGCGGTGTTGGTTTTTCGCTGAGCCAGATTGGTTTTTGCTTGGCTCGCGCTGCGATATTCGGTGTGTGTGTCGCTTCGGTCTGCGGCACATGGCTTGAACAGCCCGCCAAAGTGGCGGACACAGCCACCGCGATGGCTTGAGCCAAGCGGGTCAATGCGTCTGAATTGGTGGCTTTACGAATAGGTGACGACATTGGCTGGAAGTAAGTTCCGGGCGAAAATGTCGGGCGATTCTAGAAAGCACACCCCCTGCGGTCAACCATTCAGAATTTTTGTACCATTGCGCAGGCAGCTTAGAACGTATCTTTCCAAGCCCGCAATGCAGCAAAGACCGCACTCGGAGCCCGGTTTTCGGTTCCATTCCGTTCGTCCACTTTTTCTTTAACGGATGTTTCGCCGGTACGCAAAAACGGATTGGTGAGCTTTTCCAGCGCCAGGGTCGAAGGCAGCGTCATGATTCCGGCTTCCCGTTGGCGGGTGACTTTGGCCAGTCGTTCGAGGGTGTCGGGATTGCCCGGTTCGACCGCCACGGCAAACTTCAGATTGCTCAGGGTGTACTCGTGGGTGCAGTAGACCAGCGTGTCTTCGGGAAGCGCCGCGAGGCGGCTCAGCGAGTGATGCATTTGCTCGGGCGTGCCTTCGAACAAGCGTCCGCAACCGGCAGCGAACAGGGTGTCGCCGCAAAACAGATGACCACGGTGGTAATAGGCGATATGCCCGAGGGTATGGCCCGGTACTGTGATGACATCGAAATCCCAGCCCAGCACGTTGATCCGGTCGCTGTCCTTGAGGGCCACGTCCCGTGCCGGGATGGTCTCGCTGGCCGGGCCATGGACGGTTGCGTCTGTCGCTTTTTTCAGCCGCTCGACGCCGCCGACATGGTCATGATGGTGATGAGTGATCAGAATATCGCTTAGCACCCAACCCGGGTGCGCCGCGAGCCACGCCTCTACGGGCGCGGCATCGCCCGGATCGACTACGGCGCAGCGCTGGGTGCTGTGGTCTTGTAACAACCAGATGTAGTTGTCGGTGAAGGCGGGCAGGGCACTGATCTGTATCATCGTCGGATTCGCCAAGCGGAAAACATTGGCGCATCTTAGAGCTTCCTGGCGCGTTGGAGAATGCAATGACCGATAAAGCGTTCGCTCAGGCTGATCCTGACTGGCTGGCATTGATCAGCGCGGCCCGTGACTGGCTGTCCGGTCCCATCGGGCAATTTTTGCTGGACGAAGAACGACGCATGCTCGAAGACGAGTTGGGGCGCTTCTTCGGCGGCTATCTGGTGCATTACGGCCCCTCGGCACAGACGCCACCGGCGGCGCCGCAGGTGCAGCGCAATGTGCGACTTGGCGCGCCGTTGCCGGGGGTCGAGATCGTCTGCGAAGAGCAGGCCTGGCCCTTGAGCGAGCATGCCGCCGATGTGGTGGTGTTGCAGCATGGGCTGGATTTCTGCCTGTCGCCACACGGCTTGTTGCGCGAAGCGGCGAGCAGTGTGCGCCCTGGCGGGCATCTGCTGATTATCGGGATCAACCCCTGGAGCAGTTGGGGCCTGCGTCATGTGTTCGCCCATGACGCCTTGCGCAAGGCGCGCTGCATTTCGCCGTCGCGGGTCAGCGACTGGCTGAACCTGCTGGGCTTCGCGCTGGAGAAACGCCGCTTCGGGTGCTATCGTCCGCCGCTTGCGTCACCTGCCTGGCAAGCTCGTCTGGCCGGTTGGGAGCGCAAGGCCGGTGACTGGCAATTGTCGGGTGGCGGCTTCTATTTATTAGTCGCGCGCAAGATCGTGGTGGGGCTGCGGCCGGTGCGCCAGGTACGGCGCGAGCCGATGGGCAAGCTGATTCCGTTGCCGATGGCCAAGGTCAATCGTCGTCACATCGAACCGTAATACACTTTTTTATATTCCCGGCCGGGTATGCCCCGGCCTCGGGCATCGTCGGTCACCGATCGGCGAGCCAGCGCATTTTCTGGATAGATTGGCATGAGCGATAGCGTAGAACTCTTCACCGATGGCGCCTGCAAGGGCAACCCTGGCCCAGGCGGCTGGGGCGCGTTGCTGGTGTGCAAGGGCGTTGAAAAAGAACTCTGGGGCGGCGAAGCCAACACCACCAACAACCGCATGGAGCTGATGGGGGCGATCCGTGGCCTGGAAGAGCTCAAGCGTTCTTGCGACGTGCTGCTGGTGACCGACTCCCAGTACGTGATGAAAGGCATCAACGAGTGGATGGCCAACTGGAAGAAACGCGGCTGGAAAACCGCCGCGAAGGAACCAGTGAAAAACGCCGACCTGTGGAAACTGCTCGACGAGCAGGTCAACCGCCACAACGTCACCTGGAAATGGGTGCGCGGGCACATCGGCCATCATGGCAACGAACGGGCCGACCAACTGGCCAACCGTGGCGTGGATGAAGTGCGCGGGTACAAACAGGCTTGATTCCGGCGTAACACGGTCTATCTGAAAGACCCCCGCGAGCGTGTTAACATCGCCGCTTTTGCACGATTGACCCGTTGAGAGCTGAGCACTGATGGCCACCAGATCCGTTGTACTCGATACCGAAACCACCGGCATGCCGGTGACCGACGGCCACCGGATTATCGAAATCGGTTGTGTCGAGTTGATCGGTCGGCGCCTGACCGGCCGGCATTTCCACGTTTACCTGCAACCGGATCGCGAGAGTGACGAAGGCGCCATCGGCGTCCACGGCATCACTAACGAATTTCTGGTGGGCAAGCCGCGTTTCACTGAAGTGGCCGATGAATTTTTCGAGTTCATCAAGGGCGCACAGCTGATCATCCATAACGCGGCGTTCGACGTTGGCTTCATCAACAACGAATTTGCCCTGATGGGCCAGCACGATCGCGCGGACATCACACAACACTGCACGATCCTCGACACCCTGATAATGGCCCGGGAACGTCACCCGGGGCAGCGCAACAGCCTCGACGCCTTGTGCAAACGCTATGGCGTCGACAACTCCGGCCGTGAACTGCACGGCGCCTTGCTCGACTCCGAGATTCTCGCCGACGTTTACCTGACCATGACCGGCGGCCAGACCAGCCTGTCGCTGGCCGGTAACGCGTCCGATGGCAACGGTTCGGGCGAAGGCGCCGATAATTCCGCCACGGAAATCCGTCGTCTGCCGGCCGATCGTCAGCCGACCCGGATCATCCGCGCCAGTGAAGAGGATCTGGCCCAACACGTTGCGCGCCTGGAAGCCATCGCCAAATCCGCCGGCGCGCCGTCGCTGTGGCAGCAATTGGCCGAGGCCAAGGCTCAGGCCTGAGTCCCTTCGAGCGGAAGGTTTTTTGTGGCGAGGGAGCTTGCTCCCGCTCGACTGCGCAGCAGTCGCAAATCCTGCCAATATGGTTCCGAGCGAATGCAGGGGGGGGCGCTTCGCAGCCCAACGGGAGCAAGCTCCCTCGCCACAGGTATCTTTCTCGACACCGAGTTTGCTGGCCACATGATGGTGCGCCGGCCGGCCCACTTCAGGGCATCCCCCTCGCCACATGCGCTCCAACCCTCTACCCTGAGGTGATTGGCAGGCCACGGTCTGCCGCCTCAGGACGCCGAGCCTCATGTATAAAGATTTGAAATTCCCGGTCCTGATCGTCCACCGCGACATCAAGGCCGACACCGTTGCCGGTGATCGTGTGCGTGGCATTGCCCGGGAGCTGGAGCAGGAAGGTTTCAGTATCGTTTCGGCGGTCGATTACACCGAGGGGCGTCTGGTCGCCTCGACCCATCACGGCCTTGCCTGCATGTTGATTGCCGCCGAAGACGCCAGCACCCACGCGCATCTTCTGCACAACATGGCCGAACTGATTCGCCTGGCGCGGGTTCGGGCGCCGGAGCTGCCGATTTTCGCCCTGGGCGAGCAAGTCACCCTGGAAAACGCCCCGGCCGACGCCATGGCCGAGCTCAATCAGCTGCGCGGCATTCTCTATTTGTTCGAAGACACCGTGCCATTCCTTGCCCGTCAGGTTGCCCGCGCGGCGCGCAAGTACCTGGACGGCCTGTTGCCGCCGTTCTTCAAGGCGCTGGTGCAGCACACCGCAGACTCCAATTATTCCTGGCACACGCCGGGGCATGGCGGCGGCGTGGCGTATCACAAGAGCCCGGTAGGGCAGGCGTTTCACCAGTTTTTCGGGGAAAACACCCTGCGTTCGGATTTGTCGGTGTCGGTGCCGGAACTCGGTTCGCTGCTCGATCACACTGGCCCGCTGGCTGAGGCGGAAGCGCGAGCGGCTCGCAACTTCGGCGCCGATCACACCTTTTTCGTGATCAATGGCACCTCGACCGCCAACAAGATCGTCTGGCATTCCATGGTGGCACGCGATGATCTGGTGCTGGTGGATCGCAACTGCCACAAGTCAGTGTTGCACGCGATCATCATGACCGGCGCGATTCCGCTGTACCTGTGCCCGGAGCGCAATGAGCTGGGGATCATTGGCCCGATTCCGTTGAGTGAGTTCAGCCGCGAATCAATCCAGGCCAAGATCGACGCGAGCCCACTGACCCAGGGCCGCGAGCCCAAGGTCAAGTTGGCGGTGGTGACCAACTCGACTTATGACGGCCTCTGTTACAACGCCGAACTGATCAAACAGAGCCTGGGCAACAGCGTCGAGGTGCTGCATTTCGACGAGGCCTGGTTCGCCTACGCGGCATTCCACGAGTTCTTCGCCGGCCGTTATGGCATGGGCACGTCCCGCAGCGAAGACAGCCCCTTGGTGTTCACCACTCACTCCACACACAAACTGCTGGCGGCGTTCAGCCAGGCGTCGATGATTCACGTGCAGGACGGCGGTGCACGGCAGCTGGATCGCGACCGTTTCAACGAAGCGTTCATGATGCACATCTCGACCTCGCCGCAGTACAGCATCATCGCCTCGCTGGACGTGGCCTCGGCGATGATGGAAGGACCGGCCGGTCGTTCGTTGCTACAGGAAATGTTCGACGAAGCGCTGAGTTTTCGCCGGGCGCTGGCCAATCTGCGCCAGCATATCGCCGCCGATGACTGGTGGTTTTCCATCTGGCAGCCGCCCTCGGTCGAAGCCATCGAGCAGGTGGCCGCCGAAGACTGGCTGCTGCAACCCGACGCCGATTGGCACGGCTTTGGCGGCGTGACTGACGACTATGTGCTGCTCGATCCGATCAAGGTCACGCTGGTGATGCCGGGGCTGACGGCGGGCGGCGCGTTGAGTGCGCGCGGGATTCCGGCGGCGGTAGTCAGCAAGTTCCTCTGGGAGCGCGGGCTGGTCGTGGAAAAGACCGGGCTGTATTCATTCCTGGTGCTGTTCTCGATGGGCATTACCAAGGGCAAATGGAGCACGCTGCTGACCGAGTTACTGGAGTTCAAGCGCAGCTACGACGCCAACGTCAGCCTGGCCACCTGCCTGCCGTGCGTGGCGCAACAGAACATGGCCCGTTATCAAGGCATGGGGTTGCGCGATCTGTGCGATCAATTGCACGCCTGTTATCGCAGCAACGCCACGGCCAAACACCTCAAACGCATGTACACGGTGTTGCCGGAAGTCGCGATGAAGCCAGCGGACGCCTATGATCAATTGGTACGCGGGGAAGTGGAGGCCGTTTCGATCGATGCCCTGGACGGGCGGATCGCGGCAGTGATGCTGGTGCCATACCCGCCGGGGATCCCGTTGATCATGCCCGGCGAGCGTTTCACCGAGTCGACCCGCTCGATCATCGATTACCTGAAGTTTGCCCGGGCGTTCGACAGCAGCTTCCCCGGGTTTGTCGCCGATGTGCATGGCTTGCAACATGAAGACGAGGGCAATGGACGGCACTACACCGTCGATTGCATCAAGGAATGAGGACCTTTGCGAGTATGCAGCCCGTCATGAATCCCAAATACCCGGGCCTCTCGGTGCGTGTCGCCGATGAGGGTTTTGCGGCTTATATCTGGGGCAGTGATTTCAGTTTTGAAGTCGCCGCCTATGGCGCAGCAGAAATCGGCAAGCCGGTGGCGCAGTGGCCGGTGACGCCAATCACCCCGTATCGCAAGTGCTACGGCATCGATCCCGAAGAGTTCAGCAGCTTTCGCGACGCCGCCGACAGTGCGATTTTCATGGCCTATCTGGATGATGAGCCGGTGGGCCACCTGGTGGTCAGCACCAACTGGAACGGTTTCGCCCATATCGATGAATTGGCGGTGCATGCACCGGCGCGTCGCCATGGCGTGGCCAAGGCGTTGCTGGACGTAGCGCAGTTCTGGAGCCGCAAGAAAAAGCTGCCGGGCATCATGCTGGAAACCCAGAACAATAATCTTGGGGCCTGCCGGCTGTATGAACGCTGTGGCTACGTGGTTGGCGGGATCGATCATCTGCGTTATCGCGGGATCGACCCGAATACCGCCGAAGTCGCATTGTTCTGGTATCGATTGTTCGATAACCCGCTGGAAAAACCGATCAGCTCGCCAGCATCGCCACGGCTTGTTCCGTGATGATGTCCAGCAGCGTCTGAACCGCCGGAGAGGGCTCGGCGTTTTTCAGGCGCAGAGCGTAGACGCTGACCGGTACCGCAGGCGCCAGCGGGCAGGCATCGAGCCCGGCCGATTTGGCGCCGAGGGCGGTAAATGGATCGACAATCGCCAGGCCTTCACCGGCCTCGACCATGCTGCGCATCATTTGATGCGTCTGCACCCGGGTCTGGATGACCGGGGCAGGGCGCAGCGCATGCAGCTTGTTGTCCAGCGCCGGACTGAGCGGGTCGTGACCTTCCAGGCCGACCATTGACTGGCCGGCCAAGTCTTGCAGGGAAATGTACTTTTGTTTCGGTTGCAGCCAGCCATGGGGTGCCAATAGCTGGAGCTTGCCCTGGGCGATGACCTGGCAATCGATATCGGCATGGTCCGGGTCGTGCAGGCTCAGGCCCAGATCGCTTTCGCGCAGCAGCAGGCTTCTGACAATCTCGCGGGTCGGTTGGCTCAGGAGGGTGCAAGGTGCATCGGGGAGGCGTCGGCGCAGCGCCGCGATGCTCTGCGGCAACAGTTGTTGCGCCAGCGGCGGGGTGCAGATGATTCGCAGGGGCGGGGCCAGATATTGCTTGAGGCTGCTGGCCAGTCGCTGGACCGGCTCAAGGGCCTCGTAGACGCGGGCAATCTCGACCTGCAACTCCCGCGCCTCGCGCGTGGCTTGCAGACGGCCACGCACGCTGGCAAACAGCATGAAACCCAACTGATCCTCGGCATCGCGCAACGTGCGTTCAACCTCGGTCACGGGCAACTGCAACCATTCGGCGGCGGTGCCCAGGTGACCGGTCTGCAGGAGCGCCTGGATCACTTCGATATGACGTAAACGCATGCGTGAAGTCCATGTTCAGCAGGTGAGGGAGTCAGTGACTGAATCCTAACTCAAGTGCGCGCATATGACTTCTGCTCATAACAGCGGGTTATGAAGCGACGTTCGTTTCAGGTTCGCGAATGAGGGTGACACCGGTTTGCACCAGCACAAACGCGTTGTCGTCGAGTTTGTTGACCCGATCGCCAATGGCCAGTTTATAGGTGGTGACAGGCGCAGAGCCGGCGAGGCCGTCGTGCGACAGGGTGGATTCCTGGAACTCATGCACGGAATAAACACGGCCTTCCGCGTCTCTTGCATGGAACTGACCGACGAGTACTGCTGCCATCTGCTTAGAACCTCTGGAGATAAATCACTCAATTTGCGGTTCTGTAGACCGTGGTTGGGCGAGGTAAGTTTTCCTACAGGAAAAAAATAGTCAGGGGCGGCGATTTTCCGTCGCCCGCTGGTTGAATCGTCATTTGATCATCTATAACTAGAAGCTCTTTCCATCGAACAGTCGAGTATCTTCCATGAGCAACGTCTACGAGATCGCCGTTCTGGTCGGCAGCCTGAGAAAAGCATCGATCAACCGCAAGGTCGCGCTGGCGCTGGCCGAGCTGGCGCCTGCCAATCTGAAGCTGACGATCGTCGAAATCGGCGATTTGCCGCTGTACAACGAAGACATCGATGGCGATTCACCGCCGGCAGCCTACAGCACTTTCCGACAACAGGTGCGTTCATCCGACGCGGTGCTGTTCGTGACCCCGGAATACAACCGTTCGGTGCCGGCGCCGTTGAAGAATGCGATTGACGTCGGTTCGCGTCCCTATGGCCAGAGTGTCTGGGACGGCAAGCCGGGTGCGGTGATCAGCGCTTCACCGGGCGCCGTCGGCGGATTTGGCGCCAACCACAATGTGCGCCAGTCGATGGTGTTTCTCAATGTACCGTGCATGCAGCAGCCGGAAGCTTATCTGGGCGGCGCGGGTTCAGCGTTCGACGAGGCGGGCAAGTTGTCGGAGTCGCTCAAGCCGTTCCTGCAGAAATTCATCAATGCGTATGCGCAGTGGGTCGAGCAGCATAAAAAGCCATGACCGCTTCCTTTTAGCTCGTAGCGGCTGTCTCGCAGGCTCGGCAGCTGCTGCATCGGGCATTTCATCCCACCTTCACTTTACGGCCTATTCAAACCTCCCTATATTCCGCGCTTCGTTTTTCCGTCGGGCTGGAACCGGGTTTATATGCTCATCGCATCGTTGATTTTTTTGCTGACCATCACCCTGGTGATCTGGCAACCCAAAGGCCTGGGTGTCGGCTGGAGTGCGGTATTCGGCGCGGTGCTGGCACTGCTGTCCGGGGTGGTGCACCTGAGCGATATTCCGCTGGTATGGCAGATCATCTGGAATGCCACCGGCACCTTCGTTGCGCTGATTATCATCAGCCTGCTGCTGGATGAGGCGGGGTTCTTTGCCTGGGCCGCGTTGCATGTGGCCCGTTGGGGGCGGGGCAGCGGGCGCAAGCTCTTTGCTTATATGGTGCTGCTCGGCGCACTGGTCTCGGCGTTGTTCGCCAATGACGGCGCGGCGCTGATTCTTACGCCGATCGTGATTTCCATGCTGCTGGCGTTGCGTTTTTCCCCGGCGGCGACCCTGGCGTTCGTGATGGGGGCCGGTTTCATCGCCGACACCGCGAGCTTGCCGCTGGTGGTGTCGAACCTGGTGAACATTGTTTCGGCTGACTTCTTCAAGATCAGTTTCAACCGCTACGCCGCGGTGATGATTCCGGTCAATCTGGTAAGCGTGGCGGCGACCCTGGCAATGTTGATGGTGTTTTTCCGTCGCGACATCCCCCGTGATTACCATCCCGAGCAGTTGGCAGACCCGGCCACCGCGATTCACGACACTGCAACGTTTTATGCCGGTTGGGTGGTGTTGGTGATTCTGCTGCTCGGCTGCTTTGCCCTTGAGCCGTTGGGCATTCCGATCAGCGCGATCTCCGCGGTGTGCGCTGCATTGCTGCTGGCCATTGCCGCCCGTGGCCACAAGATTTCCACGCGTAAGGTGATGAAAGAAGCGCCGTGGCAGATCGTGATTTTTTCCTTAGGGATGTACCTCGTGGTATATGGCCTGCGCAACGCCGGGCTAACCGGGTATCTGGCCGGTTGGCTGGATGGCTTCGCCGGTTACGGCGTGTGGGGCGCGGCCATGGGCACCGGGGTGCTGACGGCGTTGCTGTCGTCAGTGATGAACAATCTGCCGACCGTGCTGATCGGCTTGCTCTCGATCGATGCCAGTCAGGCGACCGGCGTGGCGAAAGAGGCGATGATCTACGCCAACGTCATCGGCAGCGACCTGGGGCCGAAAATCACCCCGATCGGCAGTCTGGCGACCTTGCTGTGGCTGCATGTGCTGCAGCGCAAGAATATCCGGATTGGCTGGGGCTACTACTTCAAGGTCGGGATTGTGCTGACGGTGCCGGTGTTGTTGGTGACGTTGGCGGCCTTGGCGTTGCGGTTATCCATCTAGACCGGGCGGGCACTGCAAGCGCTCAACCACTGCCCGGCACATTCGGCCAAAGATCGGACACCAGAAACAGCCGCTCGGCCTCTTCCCAATCCCCTTTGGCATTCTCTGTCAGCCGCACCATCAATTGCGCCGGTGCCAGCGGGTCCAGATCGCTCAGCCACGTGTCCAGCTGTTCAGCGCTCCAGGTCTGGTCCTTGGGATAGTGCGCCGGCGCCAGCCAGGCATGGCGGGGCAGAGGTTGCCAGCGACCGAACGGACGCTGGACGACAAACTCCGCCCAGTCCTTCTGGTGCAGCCAGCTACCGCGTAAATGCTGAGGGTGTGCGCCACTCGGTGGTTCGGCCTGCCCCGGCCACGGATAGAGCAGATAACCGCCCAGCCATAGATGCGCGCTGAACTGCTGGATATCCAGCGACGCCAGCACCTCACGGCTTTCCGCCCGTGCGGAAATCGGCAGTTGATGCCGGCTCAGGTGTTCCAGTTTGCGGTCCAGCCGATCATGGCAACCCGGTCCAAGCCATTGCGCGGTGTCATGGCCGTCGCCGTTCTGCGGGCCGAGATAGAGCTTGATCGCCAGTTCCAGGTGATGCACACCATCGCGATCGCGCAGCAGCATGTCCAACTCGCCGAGGGTATGGCCTTCGCGACGGATCGGCATGTTGGCGGCGATCAGCTCGATCCCCGGCGCGTGCCGCACGGCGTACTGCCACAGCCGTTCGTAGTACAAACCCAGGCGCCGGGTCCTGGCCTGGGCCAGCCAGTGCAGCAAATCGTAACTGTCACGATCCAGATGCCTGAGCCAGTGTTCCAGGCGCTCCGGCGCCTGCACCCAATCGCTGCCGGCCAGGGGATGACGCTGCGGCCACGGGGTGGCGTCGAGCATCGGCGGCGCGAGGATGACCCAAGCCAGGTCGCGCACTTCAGGGTGGCGCAACTGGTGAGGTAACTGGAGCAAGTCTGGAAATAGGATCATCTTGCGAGCATAGCCCGAAACTAGAGCACACCGTTGTGGCTGAAAGGGTTTTGTCTACGCCGCGCTTTCGCCCATAATCGTGTTTTTCGCCGTCGCAGGCCGCCGCGTCCCAATAGGAGCCCCATGGAGCAATTTCGTAATATCGGCATCATCGGTCGCCTGGGCAGTTCTCAGGTGCTGGATACCGTCCGCCGACTGAAACGGTTTCTGCTCGATCGTCACCTGCACGTGATCCTCGAAGACACTATCGCCGAAGTCCTGCCGGGCCATGGCCTGCAAACTTCGTCGCGCAAGATGCTCGGTGAAGTCTGTGACATGGTGATTGTGGTCGGTGGTGACGGCAGCCTGCTGGGCGCTGCCCGGGCGCTGGCCCGGCACAACATCCCGGTGCTCGGTATCAACCGTGGCAGCCTGGGATTCCTCACCGATATTCGCCCCGATGAGCTGGAAGTCAAAGTCGCCGAAGTGCTCGACGGCCATTACCTGGTGGAAAACCGCTTCCTGTTGCAAGCCGAAGTCCGGCGCCACGCCGAGGCCATCGGCCAGGGCGATGCGCTGAACGATGTAGTGCTGCACCCCGGCAAGTCGACGCGAATGATCGAGTTCGAGCTGTACATCGACGGCCAGTTCGTCTGCAGCCAGAAGGCCGACGGCCTGATCGTTGCCACGCCGACCGGTTCGACCGCTTACGCGCTGTCTGCGGGCGGCCCGATCATGCATCCCAAGCTCGACGCTATTGTGATTGTGCCGATGTACCCCCATACCTTGTCGGGTAGGCCGATTGTGGTCGATGGCAACAGTGAGCTGAAAATCGTCGTGTCCAAAGATATGCAGATTTACCCGCAAGTCTCCTGTGATGGGCAGAACCACTTCACCTGCGCGCCCGGTGACACCATCACCATCAGCAAGAAAGCGCAGAAGCTGCGGCTGATTCACCCACTCGACCACAACTACTACGAAGTCTGCCGGACCAAGCTCGGCTGGGGCAGCAAGTTGGGTGGTGGAGGCGACTGATGCTCGATCCCGCGCGTAGCTACGACCTGATCGGTGACGTGCACGGTTGCGCTCTGACCCTTGAGCACTTGCTCGACCGGCTCGGTTACCACAAACAGGCAGGTGTCTGGCGGCATCCGTCGCGCATGGCGGTGTTCCTCGGCGACATCATCGACCGCGGCCCGCGGATTCGCGAGGCGCTGCACATCGTCCACGACATGGTCGAGGCCGGCCAGGCGCTGTGCATCATGGGCAACCATGAGTTCAACGCCCTCGGCTGGAGCACGCCGGCGCTGCCGGGCAGCGGCAAACAGTTCGTGCGCGAGCACACCCCGCGCCACGCCCGCCTGCTTCAGGAAACCCTGACCCAGTTCGAAGATCATCCCCAGGATTGGCACGACTTCCTGCAATGGTTCTACAAGCTGCCATTGTTCGTCGATGCCGAGCGTTTCCGCGTGGTGCATGCCTGTTGGGATGCCAGCCTGATCGAGCCGTTGCGCGGGTTGTTCCCCGACGGTTGCATCGACGAGCATTTCCTCCAGGCCTCCGCAGTGCCCGGCAGTTTCGCCTGCACCGTGTTCGATCGCCTGCTGCGCGGCACCGACATGCGCTTGCCCCACGGTTTGACCATGACCAGCGGCGACGGCCTGACGCGCTCGTTTTTCCGCACTAAATTCTGGGAAGACGACCCGCAAACCTACGGAGACATCGTGTTCCAGCCCGACGCCTTGCCCGAGCCGGTGGCCCGCACGCCGCTGTCGTCCAGTGAAAAAGACAACTTGCTGCGCTACGGCATCGATGAGCCGATGCTGTTCGTCGGCCACTACTGGCGCAGCGGCAAACCGGCGCCGATCCGCCCGAACCTGGCGTGCCTGGATTACAGCGCGGTGCTCTACGGCAAACTGGTCGCTTATCGTCTGGATCAGGAAACCCGTCTCGACTCGCATAAATTTGTCTGGGTCGATGTCGAGCGGCCGGAGGTGTTGCAATGACGGCGGTGGCGGTATTGCGTCTACCACTGGCGGTAGATTTGAGCGGGTTCGTCAAACTGCTGCAGCGCATGCAAGTGCCCCATCGGGTCAGCGAAGAGGCGGGCGAGCAGGTACTGTGGGTACCGGCCAGCATCAGCGAAGACGTGCGCTCGTTGTACGAACGCTTTCCGGCCGGCGACCCCGATCAGCAACTGGATATCCCGGTGGCGCCGACCCTGCAACGTCCGGGTTTTGTCGAGCAATTGCGCCACAGCAAGGCCACGGCGTTCGTGCTGTTGCTGAGCCTGATCGTCGGCGTGGTGACGCTGCTGGGCGAAAACCTCGAGACGATGCGCTGGCTGACCTTCCTCGATTTCCGCGTGGTCGGCGACTACATCCATTTCACGCCACTGGCCGACAGCCTGGCGGCAGGGCAGTGGTGGCGTCTGGTGACGCCGATGCTGATCCACTTCGGCATCCTGCACCTGGCCATGAACGGCATGTGGTATTGGGAGCTGGGGCGGCGCATCGAGTCGCGTCAGGGCAGCATCAACCTGATCGGCCTGACGTTGCTGTTCAGCCTGGTATCCAACTATGCCCAGTTTTTTTTCAGCGGCCCGACCCTGTTTGGCGGGTTGTCCGGGGTGCTGTACGGCCTGCTCGGGCATTGCTGGATCTTCCAGTTGTTGTCGCCGAACCCTGCTTATCGCCTGCCTCGTGGGGTGTTGGTGATGATGCTGGTGTGGCTGTTGTTGTGCCTGTCGGGGCTGGTCTCGATGATCGGTTTCGGCGAAATTGCCAACGCGGCCCACGTCGGCGGGTTACTCATCGGATGCTTCACCGGTTTGTTGGGCGGTTTGTACAACCGCCGTAAACTGGCCGTCTAATCAGTTATGAATGAAGAGCGCGGAGCCCTTGATGTCCTCTTTTAACGAAATGATCAAAAACATTACCCCGGATATCTACCAGAGCCTGAAACTGGCGGTGGAAATCGGCAAATGGTCCGACGGTGGCAAACTCACCGCCGAGCAGCGCGAACTGTCCCTGCAAGCGATGATCGCCTGGGAAATCCAGAACCTGCCCGAGGAACAGCGCACCGGCTACATGGGCCCGCAGGAGTGCGCGTCGAAGTCGATCGAAGTGCCGAATATTCTGTTCAAGTCGGATGCCATCCATTGATCGAGATTGGCCGCGGTGCAATCAGCAAAATGTCGGCGCGCCTTGACGGGCCGAACGTGCAGTACGCTTTTCGTCTGGGCGACGCCGAGGTACCGGTCAATCCGTTGATCGGCACCACGGTGCGCCTGGAGTACCTGGGGGCGATCCACTGCACCCATTGCGGACGCAAGACCAAAACCAGTTTCAGCCAGGGTTACTGCTACCCGTGCATGACCAAACTGGCGCAGTGCGACATCTGCATCATGAGCCCGGAGCGTTGCCACTACGATGCCGGTACTTGCCGGGAGCCTGAGTGGGGCGAGAAGTTCTGCATGACCGACCATGTGGTTTACCTGGCCAATTCGTCGGGGATCAAGGTCGGCATTACCCGCGCCACCCAACTGCCGACCCGTTGGCTCGATCAGGGTGCCAGCCAGGCCTTGCCGATCGTGCGCGTCTCGACCCGCCAGCAGTCGGGCTTCGTCGAAGACCTGTTCCGCAGTCAAGTCGCTGACAAGACCAACTGGCGTGCTTTGCTCAAGGGCGATGCGGTGTCGGTGGACCTGGCGCAGGTTCGCGATCAGCTGTTTGAAAGCTGTGCCGAAGGTTTGCACAGTTTGCAGGAACGATTCGGCCTACAAGCAATCCAGACAATTACCGACGTCGAACCGCTCGAAATCCGCTATCCGGTCGAGCAGTACCCGGCCAAAATCGTCAGCTTCAACCTGGACAAGAACCCGATTGCCGAAGGCACGCTGTTGGGGATCAAGGGTCAATACCTGATTTTCGACACCGGCGTGATCAATATTCGTAAATACACGGCCTACCAGCTCGCCGTGCATCAGTAAGGACTCAAGCATGCGCACCGAACAACCGAAGATGATTTACCTGAAGGACTATCAGGCGCCCGAGTACCTGATCGACGAGACGCACCTGACCTTCGAGTTGTTCGAGGACCACAGCCTGGTCCATGCGCAACTGGTGATGCGCCGCAACCCTGAGCGTGGCCCGGGCCTGCCGCCATTGGTGCTCGACGGCCAGCAACTCGAGCTGCTGTCGGTGACCCTGGCCGACCAGGAGCTGAGCGCCACCGACTACCAACTGACCGAGAACCATCTGACCCTGCACCCGACCGCAACAAGCTTCACGGTCGACACCAGCGTCCGGATCCACCCGGAAACCAACACCGCCCTGGAAGGCCTGTACAAATCCGGCACGATGTTCTGCACCCAGTGCGAGGCCGAAGGTTTCCGCAAGATCACCTATTACCTCGACCGCCCGGACGTGATGAGCACGTTCACCACCACGGTGGTCGCCGAGCAGCACAGCTATCCGGTGCTGCTGTCCAACGGCAACCCGATTGCCTCCGGTCCCGGCGAAGACGGCCGCCACTGGGCGACCTGGGAAGACCCATTCAAGAAGCCTGCCTACCTGTTCGCGTTGGTGGCCGGTGACTTGTGGTGTGTCGAAGACACCTTCACCACCATGACCGAGCGCTCCGTGGCGCTGCGCATTTATGTCGAGCCAGAAAACATCGACAAGTGCCAGCACGCCATGAACAGCCTGAAGAAGTCCATGCGTTGGGACGAAGAAGTCTACGGTCGCGAGTACGACCTGGACATCTTCATGATCGTCGCGGTCAACGACTTCAACATGGGCGCCATGGAGAACAAGGGCCTCAACATCTTCAACTCCAGCGCCGTGCTGGCCCGTGCCGAAACCGCTACCGACGCCGCGCACCAGCGGGTCGAAGCGATCGTCGCCCACGAATACTTCCACAACTGGTCGGGCAACCGCGTGACCTGCCGCGACTGGTTCCAGCTGTCGCTCAAGGAAGGCTTCACAGTGTTCCGCGATTCGGAGTTCTCGGCCGACATGAACTCGGCCACGGTCAAGCGTATCCAGGACGTGGCGTACCTGCGCACCCACCAGTTCGCCGAAGACGCCGGCCCCATGGCTCACGCCGTACGCCCGGACAGCTTCATCGAGATTTCCAACTTCTACACCCTGACCGTGTACGAAAAGGGTTCGGAAGTGGTCGGCATGATCCACACCTTGCTCGGGGCCGATGGCTTCCGCAAAGGCAGCGACCTGTACTTCGAACGCCATGACGGCCAGGCCGTGACCTGCGACGACTTCATCAAGGCCATGGAAGATGCCAATGGCGTCGACCTGACCCAGTTCAAGCGCTGGTACAGCCAGGCCGGCACACCGCGTCTGGCGGTGAGCGAGTCCTACGACGCCACGGCGAAAACCTACAGCCTGACCTTCCGCCAGAGCTGCCCGGAAACCCCGGACAAGGTTGAGAAGCTGCCGTTCGTGATTCCGGTGGAGCTGGGTCTGCTTGATTCGAAAGGCGCGGCAATTGCATTGCGTCTGTCCGGTGAAGCCAGTGCTCAAGGCACTTCGCGGGTGATCTCGGTGACTGAAGCCGAGCAGACCTTCACCTTCGTCGACATTGCTGAAAAACCACTGCCGTCGTTGCTGCGCGGCTTCTCGGCGCCGGTGAAACTGAGCTTCCCGTACGACCGCGATCAACTGATGTTCCTGATGCAGCATGACAGCGACGGTTTCAACCGTTGGGATGCCGGCCAGCAGTTGTCGGTGCAGGTGCTGCAAGAGTTGATCGCCCAGCAGCAGAAGGGTGAAGCGCTGGTGCTGGATCAGCGTCTGGTTGCAGCCCTGCGTACCGTGCTGTCCGACGAGACGCTGGATCAGGCGATGGTCGCTGAAATGCTCTCGCTGCCAAGCGAGGCATACCTGACCGAAATCAGCGAAGTGGCTGATGTGGAAGCGATCCACACCGCTCGCGAATTTGCGCGCAAGCAACTGGCGGACACGCTGTTCGAAGCGCTGTGGCTGCGTTATCAGGCCAATCGCGATCTGTCGAAGAAGACTCCGTATGTGGCCGAGGCCGAGCACTTCGCCCGCCGCGCACTGCAGAACATTGCGTTGTCCTACCTGATGCTCAGCGACAAGCCAGAAGTATTGGCGGCAACCCTTGAGCAGTTCGACAGCTGCGACAACATGACCGAGCGCCTGACCGCGTTGGCCGTGTTGGTGAATTCGCCGTTCGAAACGCAGAAAGCCAAGGCACTGGCGAGCTTCGCCGAGCACTTCAAGGACAATCCGCTGGTCATGGATCAGTGGTTCAGCGTTCAGGCCGGCAGTGTATTGCAAGGCGGTCTGGCGCGGGTCAAAGCCTTGATGCAACACCCGGCGTTCAACATCAAGAATCCGAACAAGGTGCGGGCACTGGTCGGCGCGTTTGCCGGGCAGAACCTGATCAACTTCCACGCGGCGGATGGTTCCGGGTATCGGTTCCTGGCGGATCTGGTGATTGAGCTCAACGGCTTCAATCCGCAGATTGCTTCTCGCCAACTGGCGCCGCTGACCCGCTGGCGTAAGTACGACAGCGCCCGTCAGGCGTTGATGAAAGGCGAACTGGAGCGGATTCTCGCTTCGGGGCAGCTGTCCAGCGACGTGTACGAAGTGGTCAGCAAAAGCCTGGCCTGATCTGGTTGCCTGCTCTCTCAAGTGTTCACTCGGACCTTGTGGGGGCGGGCTTGCTCGCGATGGCGGCCTGATAGCCGACCGGGATTTTTGATGGAGTACATATCCATTTCTGCGGTAACGGCTACTTAGGGTTTCGCCCTTACGGCGAGGCACTTTTGGCAAACGCCCCAAAAGTACCCAAAAGGTCTCGCCCCAAGCGTCCGGCCCCTCGCTGAGGCTCGGCGTTCCTTCGCTCCGGTATCCATCTGGGGGCATCGCCCTACGGTCTGCTTCGCTACGACCTACATGCGATGGGTTCGACTGCGTCGAACGGCGCTGCGCGCCAATCCCCAGATGAACACCTGCGCTCAGCCTCCCGAAGGGGCGGGTAGATCAAGATCAAGATCAAAAGCCAAAGCAAAGCAAAGCAAATGCAAGATCAAAAGATCGCAGCCTCGCTTCGCTCGACAGCTCCTACAGGGAAATGCGTCCGCTTGAGATCAGGCCGGCCGGGAGGCCGCCTTGCTTTTGATTTTGACGCACCGCCCCCTCGAGAGGCCGAGTGGAGGTTCTGCGTAGTGGGCAACCCGGCATGGATGCCGGGTTAGCCGCCCCCGGCCATGGATGGCCGATGGCGGCGGGCCCACGGAGCAGGACCGGAGCGAGGGCATGCCGAGCCTGGGCGAGGCACCGAACGAAAGGGGCAAAAGCGCTTTGGTTACTTTGGCGCTTTTCCAAAGTGACCCGCTGTAAGAGCGGAACCAATAGCCGCCGTTACCGCAGAAACGGATATGTACCCCAGACCCCAGACCCCAGACCCCAGACTCCAATCACCGCTCCGAATGCCTCCCCATTCACCCACACCCCATATCCCCCCGGTTAACAAAACATAACGTGGCGTCGATTGTCAGACCTTTCCAAACCCCGATAGGATAAGCCCAGCTTCCGAAGGGGCTCTGGATTGCGGGTTTCAGGACTATGCTCTGGAATAGGGCAGTCCCGGTGAGCACCCCCTTACGGCGCCCTGAAAGGTTGAATGACCTAACAATAATAATGGGGGAAGGTCTATGAGTGAGCCTGTCATGGGTGTGAGTATTTGCCGCCCGCCGGCGTTACGCAGGTTCGCGTTGCTGGCTACAGCGCTCTCGCTGTTGGGTTGTGCCGTGTTGTCGGCCCCTGTGCTGGCCGCTGCCGCGCCGACCGCCGACGTGGTCTATTCCATTGAATCCGCCAAGGCCAGCAAAGGCCTGATGCTCGATGTCGTGCATGCCGGCAAACGCCTGGTGGCGGTCGGCGATCGCGGGCACATTCTTTATTCCGATGACCAGGGCGCGACCTGGACCCAAGCCAAGGTGCCGACCCGGCAACTGCTGACAGCGGTATTTTTTGTCGATGATAAGCACGGTTGGGGCGTCGGCCATGACGCGCAGATCCTCGCCAGTGAAGACGGCGGTGTCACCTGGACCAAGCAATTCGAAGACCTGCGCCGCGAATCGCCGCTGCTCGACGTCTGGTTCAAGGACGTCAACAGCGGCTATGCCGTGGGCGCCTACGGTGCCTTGCTGGAAACCACCGACGGTGGCAAGAACTGGGAAGACGTCAGCGATCGCCTGGCCAACGAAGACCAGTACCACCTCAACGCCATAGCTGCAGTCAAGGATTCCGGCATTTTCATCGTCGGCGAGCAGGGCAGCATGTTCCGTTCCGCCGATGAAGGGCAGACCTGGGAAAAGCTTGAAGGCCCCTACGAGGGCTCGCTGTTCGGCGTCATCGGCACCGCGCAACCGGCCACGCTGCTGGTCTACGGCTTGAGGGGCAATCTCTACCGCTCCACGGATTTCGGCACCACGTGGGAGCAGGTCGAACTCAAGGCTGCACGGGGTGCGCTGGAATTCGGCCTGTCCGGCGCCACATTGCTCGACGACGGTTCCATCGTGATCGTCGGCAATGGTGGCAGTGTCATTCGCAGCAGCGACGACGGCGAAACCTTCAGCGTGTTCAACCGTCCCGATCGCATTTCCGTCTCGTCGGTCACGGCGGCGGGTAACGGTAATCTGATACTGGCAGGCCAGGGCGGCGTGCGCGTCACCTCGCCAACGGGCGCAGAGAATGGCACAAACGGGTCGTCCAAATGAGCCGGGCAAATAATAAGAAGGCGGGTCTATGACATCCTTAAGCACTCCTCATCAGGACAAGGCGACGTTTCTTGAGCGCCTGATCTTCAACAACCGCCCGGCGGTGATCGTCATCTGCCTGCTGGTCAGTATTTTCCTGTTCTGGCAGGCGACGCTGATCCGGCCGTCCACCAGTTTCGAAAAAATGATCCCGCTCGAGCATCCGTTCATTGAAAAGATGATGGAGCACCGCAACGATCTGGCGAACCTGGGCAACACCGTACGGATTTCCGTTGAAGCCACCGATGGCGATATCTTCTCCAAGGAGTACATGGAGACCCTGCGCCAGATCAACGACGAGGTGTTCTACATCTCCGGTGTCGACCGTTCCGGCCTCAAGTCGCTGTGGAGCCCGAGCGTGCGCTGGACCGAGGTGACGGAGGAGGGCTTCGCCGGTGGTGAAGTGATTCCCCAGAGCTATAACGGCTCCCAGCAGAGCCTCGACCTGCTGCGCAACAACGTGCTCAAGTCCGGGCAAGTCGGGCGGCTGGTGGCCAACGACTTCAAGTCGAGCATCGTCGACATCCCGCTGCTGGAGTCCTACCCGGACCCGCAAGACCAGGGCAAGTTGCTGGCACTGGACTACCGCAAGTTCTCGCATGAACTTGAAGACAAGATCCGCAACAAGTTCGAAACCCAGAACCCTAACGTGAAGATCCACATTGTCGGGTTCGCCAAGAAAGTCGGCGACCTGATCGATGGGCTGGTCATGGTGGTGATGTTCTTCGGCGTCGCCTTCGTCATCACCCTGATCCTGCTGTACTGGTTCACCAACTGCATGCGCAGCACCGTGGCAGTACTGAGTACGACGCTGGTGGCGGTGGTCTGGCAGCTCGGCTTGATGCACTTTTTCGGCTTTGGGCTGGATCCGTACTCGATGCTGGTGCCGTTCCTGATCTTCGCCATCGGGATTTCCCACGGCGTGCAGAAAATCAACGGTATTGCCTTGCAGTCCAGCGAGGCGGACAACGCGCTGACTGCGGCACGGCGCACATTCCGTCAGTTGTTCCTGCCGGGGATGATCGCGATCCTCGCGGATGCGGTGGGCTTTATCACGCTGCTGATCATCGACATCGGCGTGATTCGCGAACTGGCCATCGGCGCGTCCATCGGCGTGGCGGTGATCGTGTTCACCAACCTGATCCTGCTGCCGGTAGCGATTTCCTACGTGGGTATCAGCAAACGCGCCGTCGACCGCAGCAAGAAAGACGCGCACCGCGAGCATCCCTTCTGGCGCCTGCTGGCGAACTTTGCCAGCCCGAAAGTCGCACCGGTCTCCATTCTCCTGGCGCTGATCGCCTTTGGCGGTGGCCTTTGGTACAGCCAGAACCTGAAAATCGGCGACCTCGACCAGGGTGCGCCGGAACTGCGTCCGGACTCGCGTTACAACAAGGACAACAGCTTCATCATCAACAACTATTCCACCAGTTCCGACGTGCTGGTGGTAATGGTCAAGACCAAGCCTGAAGGGTGCTCGCGCTATGAAGCCATGGCACCGATCGACGAGCTGATGTGGAAGATGCAGAACACCGAGGGCGTGCAGTCGGCGATCTCGCTGGTGACCGTGTCCAAGCAAATGATCAAGGGCATGAACGAGGGCAACCTGAAATGGGAAACCCTGTCGCGCAATCCGGACGTGTTGAACAACTCCATCGCCCGTGCCGATGGTCTGTACAACAACAATTGCTCTTTGGCGCCGGTGCTGGTGTTCCTCAACGATCACAAGGCCGAAACCCTGGATCGCGCGGTTCATGCGGTGCAGGACTTCGCCAAGGACAACAACAAGGAAGGCCTGGAATTCCTCCTCGCCGCCGGTAATGCCGGGATCGAGGCCGCCACCAACGAAGTGATCAAGCGTTCCGAACTGACGATTCTGGTGCTGGTGTATATCTGCGTCGCGACCATGTGCATGATCACCTTCCGTTCCTGGGCGGCGACCTTGTGCATCGTGCTGCCGCTGGTGCTGACCTCGGTGCTCGGCAACGCACTGATGGCGTTCATGGGCATCGGTGTGAAAGTGGCGACCTTGCCAGTGGTGGCACTCGGGGTGGGGATCGGCGTGGATTACGGGATCTACATCTACAGTCGCCTGGAAAGCTTCCTGCGTGCCGGTCTGTCGCTGCAAGAGGCGTACTACCAGACGCTGAAGTCCACCGGTAAAGCTGTGTTGTTCACCGGTCTGTGCCTGGCAATCGGCGTGTGCACCTGGATCTTCTCGGCGATCAAGTTCCAGGCCGACATGGGCCTGATGCTGACCTTCATGCTGCTCTGGAACATGTTTGGCGCGTTGTGGCTGCTGCCGGCGCTGGCGCGGTTCCTGATCAAGCCAGAGAAACTGGCGGGGCAGAAGGGCAACTCGCTGTTTGCTCACTAGGCGTCAGCCTGACCCAAAAAGCCGCAACTCAGGTTGCGGCTTTTTTTATGGGGGACCGAATCACTCAGCGTGGTTGTAGCGTCAGGAATGCACTGTTGGCCAGTTCCTTGCTGATGATCCCGCGGTGGATATCGATTTTCTGTTTCGGATCTGTAGCCTTGGCCATCGCCGATTCGTAGGTTTCGAAGCGTTGTTCCCTGGTTTTCAGATGGGCCTGGGTATATTGCGTCTTGGCATCATCGAAGCGCTCATAGTGGAAATGCGCGTACCCCCAGGGTTGATCGTCTTTGTTCAACAGGACGTACTCCTGCATGAAGTCTTTACGTCCGGTTTTCAGTTGTACGCGATTACCGATCATGCGTGGGTAAACCTCCTTGCACCGTAACAGAAACTCCACACCCTCACTGCTGGGGGGCTGGGCCAGTGTCATGCGGATGCGCAGTTCCGATGCCTTACTGTCGAGGGCTCGCGCGTGATCGCGTAAATCGCGGATTAACGAGGCATCTTGTTCCCGGTTTGGCGAGGGTGCCTCATGGTGTTCCAGGCCCTCGGCATACCCGGTCAGCTTTTGTGCTTCGCGTTGCAATTGTTCTTCAATTTCCTTGGGTGAGCTTGCGCGTTGCGCGTAACCCTCGATTTTCCTTACCTGCTTGTCGACATTGGCGATGGCCTTGCGGGCATCCCCTTTGAGCTGTGCGTAGGAGTGCGCGGAGGCCTTGGGTGCGGGCTGCCTGACCTCGATCATTTCTACCCAGACATTCGGTTCATGTTCATGGAACGAAGCCAGTGGTGCATCTTCGAGGGGACCGTTGATATCAACAATGTCTCCGCCCTGGTTAGCCACGCGGGGGCGAATATCACCGATCAGAGTGCCCTTGGCGGTTTTGATGACCCGCTTGCGACTGGCCCATGAAGAGGGGCGCTGGATCGGGGGCTTGCTGGCTCCGGGTGAAGACGGACCGGGCTCGGAGACCGAAGGTTGCGGGAGATTTTGAAGGTCGTCGGCCAGACGTCGCTCGGCATCGAGGCGCAGTTCACCGATGATCTCTCGCAGGCGATTGAAGGCCGCCGGCTGTAATTCTTCGGCATTGAAGATGCCGATACTTTCAAGCCCGTCCAGTGCTTTGCGGTAGTGATCGACCAGGTTGTCCAGAACGGCGATCCGATCGCTATTGTTATAAGTGCGAGAAGTTTGCAGTTCGGAATGGGAGCGAGACAGCAACATCAGGGGATCGAGCGCGCGTTCGAGTGGGGCCATGGTGGCGCTACCCAGTTCCTTCAGGCTGAGAATCCGCAAGATGCTCAGTTGGTAGGACTTGACTCGCAAGGCGGTCAATTCATTCTCGGAGCGATTGTCGGTCAACCGTTTCCAGTCCTCCAAGCCCAAGCGAGACAGGTGTTTAAGCTCCGCAAGTCGGCTCTCTGTTTCTTCGTAGAACCTGATCATGGTTTCGTTGACTTCGGAGGTCCTGCGCATGAATTCGAAGTATCGATCCAGTACGACGTTGCCCTTGTCCTTGATTGCTTCGCGCAAGTGTTCGATACCGCGGGTCAAGTCCGCGTAAGTTCGATTGGTGGCTTCCCGTTCCCGGTCAGCGATGACAACACGTTTGCGCGCGTTGTTGATGAGATTCTCCAGCAGGCTGCGCTGCAGGTTTGGATCGGGATCAGATTTGCTCAGAGCGCTTTTTTCGCGGATTTCGGCAAGCGCCGTGACATAGGTTTCGCTCTGTTTGTCCAGCTCGTCCGCGAACCGTTGGCGAAAAGTCGCGCGATCCTGCTCGCTGCTGGCGGGGTCGTTTGTTTTCAGCTCCATCAGCTTTTCCGCGATATCAACGCGTTTTTGCACCTGCGTCTGTTGCTGCAAAAATTCCTGGTGGTTCAGTTCAAGCAGGCTGATGCGTTGCTGTTTGCTCTCGCGCAGGGCATCCCGCCTGGCGTTACGTCCTCCGCCGAGCAGTTTCAGCCCTTGATCCAGCGTCCACCGGCCGTATCCATCGGTTTTGAGCTTGATTCCCGGATGGTCGGGATGCTCGGGATGCACCAGGTAGACCTCACCGAAACCGGGCACGACACTCACGCGAAACAGCAGGCCGGCGACCGTGACGTGCCATTTGTTGTCGATCCGGTACAGCCCCTTGAACGGACCGGTTGCAACAGGCTCTGGCAGAGACGCGGGCCATGCAACCTTGACCGCCTGCAGCTTGTTGAACAGCCGCGCCGAGGTCGAGTCCCGAGCGGTCGACAGGTTGAAATCCAGCAACGTATTACCACTGCCCGGCGGTTCGGAGGGCAGTCCGGGTGTTTCTTGAGTGATGGTTGTCTCGGGATGCAGCAAGTCCAGTGGCAACAGACGGCGCAGCGGATCGAGGGTCACCGGAGCGTCTTCGCCCATGCGCTCTGGCGCGAGTGCAGGCCGTTCACCTTGAGTTCGTGCGACATGCAAAAGGAGCAGGCCGATGTTCAAGAGCACATCGACCCAGGCCAGATTCCGGGTAGTTGGGTCATCACTGTCCAGTGCGGGCAGGTCGTTGATCAGGCTATGGGTGATTTGCAGCATCCAGCCCACCAGCATTGCCGGGCCGCGCAACAGTGGCAGTACCAGGTTGTTAAAGACCAGCCAGCCACCCTCAAGGATGATCGCCCAACGGCTTTCGGCATTGGACACCGATTGCCCGTCAGCCAGATCGGCCAGCGCCCGGGCGTTGCTGGCGAACAGGCTGGCCGGCAATCGACCTTCCTCCACTGCACTGAGCCACTGGGCCGCAGCTTCGTCGCCTGCCAGAATCGCCGGTTTCGGCTTGTCTGGCGGCGAGAACTCGTCGCCGATGTGAAAGTGGTTGATATGCGGTTCGTTGAAACCGTTGTTGTCGTAAACCGGACGTGCGCGGTCCGGGAGCCAGGTCAGCACGCTGGTTTGCAGCGCGCCCTGTTGCGCGACCGCTTTGAGCAAGTCGCTGCGTGCGGCGTATTGCTGCAGTGACGGGGTGTACAACGGGCGATAGAGGATATGCGGACGACTGGCCTGCAAGTCTTTGGGCTCGATGATGAACATGTTGGCGGCCACATCACAGTCGGCGCCGTCCTTGCGTTGGAACGCCAGGGGCCGGATGACCACGGCCTGTTCGTTGACGACCCGTTCGGCGGCGGTGCGATTCATCAACGCATCGACATAGCGATACCCCAGATGGGTGAACCCGTGCTCACCCTTGATCGAATGTTCGAGGGCCAGCAGGGGGAGATGAACCGACAGTTCCAGCGCGAACAATCGTTCCCGCTCCCGTGCGTCGTCGGTCTCGCCGAGCAGCAAGGTTTCGATCAGTTCGGGATAGTGCTGGCCGACATTGACCCGGCTCACCAGGTCCAGCAGATAGGCGTCGGTAGTCCACTGCTGAATCAGTTGATCTCCGGTGTGACGGACAGTCATGCGGCCCTTGGGTTTTGCGGCGAGATTGTTGATCGCCAGCTCGGTCAGGGTCATTTTGACGGTTTCGATGTAGCCGCTGCCGAGGTCACCGACGGGTACATGAAAAGTCAGTTCCAGCTCGTCGGAGTTATAACCGGGCGCCAGCGGATAATCTTCCTGCATCTGCTTGTGCAAGGCTTTTCGGGCAAACGTACGAAGGTCGTCGATGCCATCGTTGAAGGTGCGCCCCTGGGTCTGTTGCTTGACGCTGGCCATGGCCAGGACGTGCTTGCGATAGGCCATGCGGTCAGTGGGTGTCGCCGCTTGCAACCACCTGGGAATCGACGCCTGTATCGGTTGAAAAGCGGCCTCGTCCGGTTGGCTGTCGATGAACAGCGTGGCGACTTCGGTGATCGCGTCAACGTGTTTCACCAACTCGCCCAGGCCCAGGTTGGCAGGCAGTTTGAGCTCAGCCAGATCTTCCAGCTGCCGGTTCAGGAGCAGGGCAGCCTGAATGTCAAAGATGTTGCCGTCCGGCTCAAACCGCTTCCAGGTGATGACATCGGCTTTGTATGCCCGCTGAAACCGTGCGCCCCAAGCCAGGCCGAAAGCTTCCAGGGAAGCGAAGGGCTCGATTTTGCCGGTCACGCTGCACAACAAATGGGTTTCACCACAAGTCACCAGGAGCTCGGAGGCCTGCAGCGTAATGGAGACGTCACCGTTGGTCAGGGTGGTTTGTAGGGTGCAGGCTTGTATGGGGCCTTTTGACCAGGATTGCTGGAGACGCTGCAGGTTGTCCGGGTGGCTGGCCAGCTCCGCGAGAATCCCGGCCTGCACCGGGTTGCTTTTCGACAGGCGGGTCGCGGATGTCTGCAGGACGCCGGCCAGCAAGTTTCCCAGCCATTGCCAGCGGCTGACGCCGGCCTCGTCCTTCTGGTTCCAGTAAAGGGTCAGCGATTCCTGGAGCCCGATGTGCAGCAAGTCGGGCAGCTCAAGGATGACCCCCGCAATCACCTGGAGATCAGGCAGGCGTGATGTGGTTTTGCCGACAGTCAGTTGCGCGGGCGCACGGTTGGTCAGAAAGCAGGCACGACCGAACCGCTCGCTGAAATCGACAGGTGTGCCGCTGGCCAGATAATCCAGTACCAGGTCCAGCAGCAACGTGAGGCGCCAAGCCCCGTTGGGAATCGGCTGCGCGATTTTGGTTCGCTCAGGGTCGAAGTCCAGTTGCGGGTACTTTTCCAGTACACCGTCCTTGAGCAGGCGAGCGGTTTCCGAGCGCAGGGTGGGGCGGGAGCTGAAGCGGGCGCTGACGGCGTGCGCGATGATATCGGTCATGTCCGCCGTGGCAGGGGGGGATGCAGGTATCGGCATGATGCAATCCTTTGCATGGGTTGAGTCACGCAAAGTAAGGCGAGGCCGGAATGGATGTGCGGTAACGGGATACCGCAGATCCGACAATTCGATGATCTAAGTGATGACTACGTGGTGGCAATGAGCCCAGGGGAATTGTGGTGGTTATGCGGGATCGGTGCCGAGCACCACATTCAGCGCGTTACGCGCATCGTCCAGTTGCACCAACGTCGCATGCCGCGCACCCAGCGCATCGCGATTCTCGATAGCCGTGAGAATCGCCTTATGCCGAGGCAACGCCAGTTCATGCAGGTTCGGCCGTTGGTTGGAGTGTTTCAAGGCTTCTGCAATCGCCACCGACAACATGTTGCACAGGTTCGCCAGCAGGTCGTTGTGGGTCGCGTCGGCGATGCGGCTGTGGAAATCCAGGTCCGGCTGCAACAAGGCTTCAGGCGTCGGTGCTGACTCCATGCGTTGGTAGGCTTCACCGATGGAGGCGATGTCTGCGTCGGTGGCGAACTGCGCGGCCAGGGCTGCAGCGGCCGGTTCAATGATGCTGCGCACGCTGGTCAGCAGGCTGAAGAACTCATTCTGCGGGCTGCTTTGCATCAGCCAGTGCAGCACGTCCGGGTCGAGCATGTGCCACTCCCGGCGCGGCTTGACCACGGTGCCGACCCGCGGACGGGAATACACGAGGCCCTTGGCAACCAGCACTCGGGTCGCTTCGCGCAGGACTGGCCGGCTGACCGCGTATTCCTCACACAACAGGGCTTCGGCGGGCAGTTTGTCGTCCGGTTTGAAGCGTCCCGAGACAATCTGCATGCCCAATTCCTGGACGATGCGCGAGTGCATGCTTTTGCGGTCGGAGGGTTTGCGGTAATCCATGGGGAACGGCGCGGTCCTGTGCGATGGGGTGCTGCGCATGATAGCAGGCGTGGCGGGCACAATCATTGTGGCGAGGGAGCTTGTCGGATCGCCGCACCGTCCCGCTCGGCTGCGAAGCAGTCGCAAATCGGCCGGCACGGTCTGCCTGACAAATCGCGACTGCCTGTATTGGGGCCGCTTCGCAGCCCAACGGGACGGTGCGGCGATCCGACAAGCTCCCTCGCCACAGGTTCTGCTGTGGTTACAGAATCCAGAGGGTCAGTGAGAGTGACGCGGCACCTCGGCTCCACGACAACCGACGAGGAAGTCGAAGTCGCAGCCCTGATCCGCCTGCAGCACATGGTCGATGTACAGCTGGCGATAGCCGCCCACCAGCAACTGTTGTGGCGGTTGCAGGTCGGCCATGCGCGCGGCCAGTTCGGCATCCGGAATGTCCAGATGCAAACGTCCACTGGCGCAATCGAGCTCGATCCAGTCGCCTTCCTTCACTGCCGCCAAAGGCCCGCCGGCGGCGGCTTCCGGTGCCACATGCAAGACCACGGTTCCGTACGCCGTGCCGCTCATGCGTGCGTCGGAAATCCGTACCATATCCGTCACACCCTGGGCCAGCAGCTTGGCCGGCAAGCCCATGTTGCCGACTTCGGCCATGCCCGGATAACCCTTCGGCCCGCAGTTTTTCATCACCAGAATCGAGTTGGCGTCCACGTCCAGTTCCGGATCGTTGATCCGCGCCTTGTACATGTCGAAATTCTCGAACACCACCGCGCGCCCGCGATGTTGCATCAGCTCGGCACTCGCCGCAGAGGGCTTGAGCACCGCACCCAGTGGCGCCAGGTTGCCGCGCAACACGCAGATGCCGCCGTCGGCGCGGATCGGGTTGTCGAGGGTGCGGATCACTTCGTCCTGGCCGTAGATCGGCGCGTCCTTGGTGTTTTCACCGAGGGTTTTGCCGTTGACGGTGAGGGCGTTCGGGTTCGGAATCAGGTTGGCTTCGCCCAGGCGACGCAGCACTGCAGGCAAGCCACCGGCGTAGTAGAACTCTTCCATCAGGAAGCGCCCGGACGGTTGCAGGTCGACAATGGTCGGCATGCCGCGACCGATGCGGGTCCAGTCATCCAGGTCCAGTTCGACACCGATGCGTCCGGCGATGGCTTTCAGGTGGATCACCGCGTTGGTCGAACCGCCGATGGCAGCGTTCACCCGGATGGCGTTTTCGAAGGCTTCCTTGGTGAGGATTTTCGACAGCTTCAAATCCTCGCGAACCATCTCCACCGCACGCATACCCGACATGTGCGCCAACACATAACGGCGCGCATCGACTGCCGGAATCGCCGCGTTGTGGGGCAGGGACGTGCCCAGCGCTTCGGCCATGCAAGCCATGGTCGAGGCGGTGCCCATGGTGTTGCAGGTCCCGGCGGAACGGGACATGCCACCCTCGGCCGCGAGGAAATCATCAAGGGTGATCGTGCCAGCCTTGACCTGTTCGCTGAGCTGCCACACCACCGTGCCCGAACCGATGTCCTGGCCCTTGTGCTTGCCGTTGAGCATCGGCCCACCGGTGACGACGATCGCCGGCACGTCGCAACTGGCCGCGCCCATCAGCAGCGCCGGAGTGGTTTTGTCGCAACCGGTGAGCAGTACCACGCCATCGATCGGGTTGCCACGAATGGCTTCCTCGACGTCCATGCTCGCCAGGTTACGGGTGAGCATGGCGGTGGGGCGCAGGTTCGATTCGCCGTTGGAGAACACCGGGAATTCCACAGGAAAGCCACCGGCTTCGATCACCCCGCGTTTGACGTGCTCCGCGATCTGGCGGAAATGCGCGTTGCACGGGGTCAGTTCCGACCAGGTGTTGCAAATGCCGATGATCGGCTTGCCGTGGAACTGATGGTCGGCGATGCCCTGATTCTTCATCCAGCTGCGGTACATGAAGCCGTTCTTGTCGGCAGTGCCAAACCATTGGGCGGAGCGCAGGGTGGGTTTCTTATCAGTCATGATCGGTTCTCTTATTGTATGACTATATTGTTCGAGCTGTGGCGTAACATAAGCGCAATTTCGGCTGTTTGGAAGTGTTGTTGGTTAAATAGTAATACTATATAGTCGTTTTCAACGGAGGGATGGCCCTGATGGTTTTCCGCGAGAGGCGTCCCCCGAGGTTCTATAACAACAACAATCGGAGACCGAACTCATGAGCCAGGAATTGCGGCTTATCCGTCGCATCACGTTGAAACTGATTCCCTTCCTGATCCTGCTGTACCTGATCGCCTATGTGGATCGCTCCGCCGTGGGGTTCGCCAAGCTGCACATGGGCGCTGACGTCGGCATCGGTGATGCGGCTTACGGATTTGGTGCCGGGCTTTTCTTCATTGGCTACTTTCTGCTGGAGATCCCCAGCAACCTGATGCTCGACCGCTTCGGCGCCCGACGCTGGTTTGCGCGGATCATGGTCACCTGGGGCGCTATCACCATCGGCATGGCGTTCGTCCAGGGCCCGAACAGCTTCTATGTGATGCGTTTTCTGCTCGGCGCGGCCGAAGCCGGGTTCTTTCCAGGCGTGCTGTACTACATCACCCAATGGTTCCCGATTCGCCATCGCGGCAAGATCCTCGGGCTGTTCATCCTTTCCCAACCCATCGCCATGATGATCACCGGCCCGGTGTCCGGCGGTTTGCTCGGTATGGACGGCACGCTTGGCCTGCACGGCTGGCAGTGGCTGTTCATCGTTATCGGTACGCCAGCGATCCTGCTGACCTGGCCGGTGCTGCGCTACTTGCCGGACGGCCCGGACCAAGTGAAATGGCTGGATCAATCCGAGAAAGACTGGCTGACCGGGGAACTGAAAAAAGACCTCGCCGAGTATGGCCAGACCTGCCACGGCAATCCGTTGCATGCACTGAAGGACAAACGGGTGTTGCTGCTGGCGCTGTTCTATCTGCCGGTGACCTTGAGCATCTATGGCCTCGGTTTGTGGCTGCCGACGCTGATCAAGCAGTTCGGTGGCACAGACCTGGTGACCGGGTTCGTGTCATCGGTGCCGTACATCTTCGGAATCATCGGTTTGCTGATCATTCCGCGCAGTTCCGACCGCCTGAATGATCGCTACGGTCATCTGGCGGTGCTGTATGTGTTGGGTGCCATCGGCCTGTTCCTTAGCGCCTGGCTGTCGGTACCGGTGCTGCAACTGGCGGCGCTGTGCCTGGTGGCGTTCGCGCTGTTTTCCTGCACGGCGGTGTTCTGGACCTTGCCGGGGCGCTTCTTCGCCGGTGCCAGTGCGGCGGCAGGAATCGCGTTGATCAATTCGGTGGGCAACCTCGGCGGCTACATCGGCCCGTTCGTGATCGGTGCGCTGAAGGAGTACACCGGCAACCTGGCGTCGGGGCTGTATTTCCTGTCCTGCGTGATGGTGTTCGGCCTGGTCCTGACCGGCGTGGTGTATCGCCTGCTGGAACGCAAGCACGTGCTGCCGGCCGACCAGTTCGCTGCAAGTGCCCGCGGTGCTACCCGTACCTGACGCGAGATTGGCCAACAAGTTTTGCATTAACAGGAGAAGGTTCATGCGTTTAGTTCAGTTCGAATTGAGTAATGGCGAACGCCGCGTCGGCGTGGTCGAAGACGGTCTGGTGCGTGAAGTGCAGGATGCGCACACGGTGCGGGATCTGGCGCTGGCGGCGATCGAGGCGGGCACCACTCTTGAGCGACAGGTTCAAACCCTGGGGCTGGGCATCAGCCACAACTATGCCGAGTTGCTGGCCAAGCTGCGCATCCTGCCGCCGCTGGATCACCCGGACCCGGCGCATATGCTGGTCAGTGGCACCGGCCTGACCCATTTGGGCAGCGCCTCGGCTCGGGACAAAATGCATCAGCAGGCCGGCGATGAAGCGGCGATGACCGACACCATGCGCATCTTCAAGTGGGGTGTGGAGGGCGGTAAACCTGCAGCCGGCCAGGCCGGCGTGCAACCGGAATGGTTCTACAAGGGCGATGGCAGCATCGTCGTGCGACCGGGCAAGCCTTTCCCGCTACCACCCTTTGCTGAAGATGCCGGGGAAGAGCCCGAACTCAGCGGCCTCTATGTCATCGGCCACGACGGCAAACCGTATCGCCTCGGTTTTGCGGTGGGTAACGAGTTCTCCGATCACGTGATGGAACGCAAGAATTACCTTTACCTGGCCCATTCGAAACTGCGCAGTTGCAGCTATGGCCCGGAGCTTCGGGTCGGCGAATTGCCGCAACACCTGGCGGGCACCAGTCGCATCCTGCGCGACGGCGAAGTGCTCTGGCAGAACGAGTTCCTCAGTGGCGAAGCCAACATGTGCCACAGCCTGGAAAACCTCGAGTATCACCATTTCAAGTACAGCCAGTTCCTGCGCCCCGGCGACGTGCACATCCACTTCTTTGGCACCGCGACCCTGTCCTTCGCCGATGGCATCCGTACCCGGCCGGGTGATGTGTTCGAGATCAGCCAGGCCGAGTTCGGCGCACCCTTGATCAACGGTATCGCTCCGGTTGAAGCAGCGTTCGAACCCGGCACCGTCGGCACACTTTAAGGAGACACCCATGACCCGGATTCTTGGTCACAACTACATTGGCGGCGAGCGCAGCGCTGCCGGCACCGTCAAACTGCAGAGCGCCGATGCCAGCACCGGCGAGGCCTTGCCCCACGATTTCTACCAAGCCACCGCTGCAGAAGTCGACGCCGCCGCGAAGGCTGCCGCCGCCGCTTACCCGGCCTATCGCAGCCTGAGCGCCGAGCGCCGTGCGCAATTTCTGGACACGATTGCCGATGAACTGGACGCCCTTGGCGATGAGTTCGTGGCCGTGGTCTGCCGCGAAACCGCGTTGCCGGCGGCGCGGATTCAAGGTGAGCGTGGGCGCACCAGCGGCCAGATGCGTCTGTTCGCCAAGGTGCTGCGGCGTGGTGATTTCTATGGCGCGCGGATCGATCTGGCGCTGCCGGAACGCCAGCCACTGCCGCGTCCGGACCTGCGTCAGTACCGCATTGGCCTGGGGCCGGTGGCGGTGTTTGGCGCGAGTAACTTTCCGTTGGCGTTCTCCACGGCTGGCGGCGACACCGCTTCGGCCTTGGCCGCCGGCTGCCCGGTGGTGTTCAAGGCTCACAGCGGCCACATGGCAACCGCTGAATGGGTGGCCGACGCGGTGATTCGCGCCGCTGAAAAAACCGCCATGCCCGCCGGTGTGTTCAACATGATCTACGGCGGTGGAGTAGGGGAAGCGCTGGTCAAGCACCCGGCGATTCAGGCGGTCGGTTTTACCGGTTCACTGAAAGGCGGTCGGGCGCTGTGCGACATGGCCGCGGCACGGCCGCAGCCGATTCCGGTGTTCGCCGAGATGTCGAGCATCAACCCGGTGATCGTGTTACCGCAGGCGCTGGATACTCGTGCTGAAAGCATCGCCCGTGACCTCACGGCTTCAGTGGTGCAGGGCTGCGGGCAGTTCTGTACCAATCCGGGGCTGGTGATCGGCATTCGTTCGCCGCAGTTCAGTGCGTTCGTACAGCAGGTGGCCGGGCTGATCGGCGATCAGCCGGCGCAAACCATGCTCAACGCCGGCACCTTGAGCAGCTATGGTAAAGGCCTGCACAAGCTTCTTTCGCATCCGAAAATCGAGCACTTGGCCGGTAATCCGCAACAAGGCAATCAGGCGCAGCCGCAATTGTTCAAGGCGGATGTGAGTCTGTTGCTCGATGGCGATGAAGTGCTGCAAGAGGAAGTGTTCGGCCCGACCACGGTGTTTGTTGAAGTGGCGGATCAGGCGCAACTCAGTGCTGCGCTGAACGGCCTGCACGGGCAACTGACGGCAACGATTATCGGTGAGCCGGCGGACTTCGAACGCTTCGGCGAGCTGACGCCCTTGTTGGAGCAGAAGGTCGGGCGGATCTTGCTCAACGGTTATCCGACGGGTGTGGAAGTCTGCGATTCGATGGTCCATGGCGGGCCGTATCCGGCGACTTCCGATGCGCGCGGCACCTCGGTGGGCACCCTGGCCATCGACCGTTTCCTGCGCCCGGTGTGCTTCCAGAACTACCCCGACAGCCTGCTGCCGGACGCGTTGAAGAATGGCAATCCGTTGCGCATCCAACGTTTGGTCGATGGCAAACCATCACGAGAAGCGCTCTAACGGCTGTGGCGAGGGGGCTTGTCGGAACGCCCCACCGCCCCGTTGGGCTGCAAAGCAGCCCCAAAATCGCTGATGTACCAAAGATTTTGTGAGTGCTACGCACTCAAACGGGGGCAAGCCCCCTCGCCACAGTCCGTTCCCGCATTGAGCTATCATTGCGTCTTTCCCATTCAAAGATTGACTGCCATGACTGCCGTAAACGACACCTTGCTCAACGCCCTCGAACATTGCGACATGCTGGAGATCGACGGGCTGCACGCTTTCGACTTCTCTCTCGATGAAGACGATAACTTGCACATCGAATGCATGGACGGTCGGGCGCTCAAGCGCTGGGAGTTCAGCATGGCGCAGATCAAGGCAGCGACTTTCGATCCCGATTTGAAGAGCTGGATCATCACCGGTGATTCCGGTGAACACCGGCTGGTGCCTATGGAAGCGTTTGGTGGTCAGGATGACGAGGACGAAACGAATGAGGATGCGTAACTTCTGGCCACTGTTGATCGCCGGCAGCGTCGGCGCGATGGGCGTGCAGGCGGCGCCGGTCGACAACTACGAATTACTGGTGGGGTCGTACACTGCCGGCCAGAGCCAGGGGATTTATCGCCTGAACTTCGACAGCCGCACCGGGCAGATCGATGCCAAGCCGCTGCAAGTGGTGAAGAGCGCCAACCCGTCCTGGCTGACCGTGTCCAAGGATCAACGTCGCTTGTTCGCGGTCAACGAAAACGGCCCGGGGCAGGCCGATCCGGTAGGGCGCGTCAGCAGTTACGCAATCGATCCGAAAACCCATGAGCTGAGCCTGATCAACCAGGTGCAAACCCTGGGCAACGAGCCGACCCATTCGAGCATCAGCGGTGATGCCAGCCATCTGTTTGTCAGCAACTACTCGGTGGCTGAAGACCCGGGCGGCACCCTGGCGGTGTTACCGGTGAGCTCCGATGGCAAGCTGAAACCCGTCGTGCAGATGAGCGGTCATCCGTCCAGCCGGATCGACCCCGTGCGGCAGATGTCGGCGCACGTGCATTCGGCGATCTCTTCGCCGGATGGTCAATACGTGTTTTCCAATGACCTGGGCGCGGACAAGATCTTTATCTATCGCTTCGACCCCAAGGCCAATCCGGAACTGCCGTTGACTGCCGCCAAACCCGCGTCCGTCCCGTTGCCCCCCGGCAGCGGGCCGCGACATTTACTGTTCAGCGCCGATGGCAAGCACGCCTGGCTGACCATGGAAATGAGCGCGCAGGTGGCGGTGTTCGATTACAAGGACGGCCAACTCGAACAAACGCAGTTGGTCGATCTGGCGGCGGGGCTGCCCACATCGGGCAAGGCCGCGGCTGCGCTTCACGCCTCGGCCGATGGCAAGTTCCTTTACGTCAGCAACCGTGGCACCGCCAATCAGTTGCTGGTGTTCGCCATCGACCCGGCAACCGGCCACCTCAAGGAGCTTCAGCGCCGCTCGGTGGACGGCGATCACCCGCGCGAGTTCAGTCTCGACCCGAGCGGCAAATTCGTGCTGATTGCCAACCAGAAGAGCAACCAGATTGTCGTCATCGAGCGTGACGCCAAGACCGGTCTGTTGGGCAAAACCGTGCAAAAACTGCCGATGGATGCCCCGAGCGATCTCAAGTTCCTGCTGCGTCAATAGGCCGCAGGCCCCGGTTGATGGGGCCTGCAACCTTCTATTAATGAGACTGATATCGGCTAATGCTACAAAGCATTTCAAGGCGCCGACCCTCGGGAGTTAAGTTTGCTTCACGGCCCAACCGGGCAAGCAAGCCAACTGAATCGAGGAATACCGCCATGAACTTCAATCTCTTCTCTGTTATCGCCGCTTCCGCTATTTCCGCCACTGTTGCTCTGCCTGCCAGCGCCAACGTTGAAATCAGCGACAAAAAATCCCACACCCAAAGCTACACCCAGAAATACCTGCAACAGAGCGCCAACTTCTACGCCGCACTGGATCACAAAAACCAACACTGAAATGTCAGCCCTGCACCCTTTATGCAGGAGCGAAGTCACTTGCCGATCGGCCCAAACAGGCGTCGAAAAGCCTCGAAGTGATGTCGCTCCTGCATAACGCATTTACGACAGCATCATATTGCCATCAATGTATTGCTTGATATCACATAGCCATGCGTTTAAATTTGACGCTGATTTTTTGACTCCTTCTCTAATAAGGGTCGACAGCATGGCAATGCGTCTGGCAGTGGTTCTCCTGTTTCTCTATTCCACCCCGATTCTGTCGGCTGCCCAGCCCGTTCCCAACGAGCCGGACGCGGCCCGTGAGCGCTTGATGAGTTTTATCGAGGATTGAAACGCGCTGGGTTAAAGATCAATAAAACTGATAGCTACTATGCATAAAGGTCGCTAGTTATCTTCTGTTTTTTGATCGATTCTGTGGGCACTGAAACATGCCCACGGAGATCACCATGGCCAGCACCATCCTCACTTCTGCCAAACACGGCGCCTACCTGGCCATTGGTCTTTACGTGGCCATGGTGTTGGTCGTCAGCCTTTCGGCTCAATCGCAACACAGCCTTCAAGCACCGATTCAGGTCGCTTATCCCGGCATCCAGTTCGAACACCGCGCTCAACATGCGGTGGTTGATGACGTCGACTTGGCGGGGGTGGCAGGGGCATGAAAGGACGCAGACTCTGGGTCATCGCCTTTCTGGCGTTCATGACCAATGGCGCTTCGTTGTTGGGGATCGGGCAGGGCTCGGCGGGCTCGGTGGCACGGGCCATCGAATGCAACCACAACATCGCCCACAACATCCAGACCGCCAAGGCGCTGGAGTTGCTGGTGGGTAATCCGCCGAGCAAATCCAATGGCGAATTTTTCGGGCCATTCCAGGTGGATTGCTCGGCGTTGGGGATGTGCTCGGTGTTGGCCTGATTCCCCGAAACGCCATCTCCCTGTAGGAGCGAGGCTTGCCCGCGAAAGCGGTGTGTCAGTCGACATCAATGTTGAATGTTATGGCCCTTTCGCGGGCAAGCCTCGCTCCTACGAGGTCGCTATTTTTTCATTATTGATGTGAACAACTCTGATTCCAGAAAGCGCTGCAACCAGCCCTGCAATCGCACATAAGGTGTCTGCCCGAACCACTCGCGATCCACATGGGCGAATTGCCGCACGAACGGCATCAAGGCGACATCGGCCAGGCTCGGGTGCTCGCTCAGCAAGTAGGCGCGCCCCTCCAGCAACTGATCCAGCTTGCGCAAGAACACCTCGCCCTCGGCGCGATAAAACGTCATTGGTTGCTCGGGATAACGCTCGGCGTATTTGTAGCGATTGAGGTGCACCTTGAACACCTGATCGTTTTCTTCGATCAGCCCGGCGATGTATTGCTGCCCGACAGGGTCATCGTTGAGAAGCCAGTCCTGCGGATCGTTCTGCGCCAGCGCCCAGCGCATGATTTCCAGGCTTTCATCGATCACCCGGCCGTCCACGCTCAGCACCGGCACCGTGCCTTTACTTGACAGTGCGAGCATTTCGGCCGGTTTGGCCTTGAGGCTGACCTCGACGATATTCACCGCAACCCCCGAATAACGCAGGGCCATGCGAGCGCGCATGGCGTAGGGGCAGCGGCGGAACGAATACAGCGTGATCATTTCACCTCCAGGGTACTCAGGCCGTTGCCCTGACGGTGGACCTGGATCTGCACCGGAATCCGTTCATGCATTTCCTGTACGTGGGAAATCACCGCGACCTTGCGTCCCTGCGCTTGCAGGCCGTCGAGGGCGTCCATGGCCAGTTGCAGGGATTCGGGGTCGAGGCTGCCGAAGCCTTCGTCGATGAACAGCGATTCGATTTTCAGCGTGCTCGATGCCATCGATGCCAAACCGAGCGCCAGCGCCAGCGACACCAGGAACGTCTCGCCACCGGACAGCGAATGCACCGAGCGCAGTTCATCGCCCATCTCGGTGTCCATCACCAATAACCCGAGCATGCTGCCGCCCCGTTTCAGGCGATAGCGCCGCACGAGTTGCCGTAACTGGACGTTGGCGTGATGCACCAGCAGGTCGAGGTTGTAGGCCTGGGCGATTTTGCGGAAGGTGTCGCCGGTGGCCGAACCGATCAGCGCACTCAAGCGCGCCCAGCGCTGGTACTCGGCGTAGGCGTCGGCGATCTGCTGCGCCAGCGCCTGATTGGCGTTTTGTCGACGCTGATCTTCGGTTTGTTCGGCGCGCAATTCAGCGCAGCGATGCTCGCTAGCGGCGAACAGGTTTTGCAGCTCGGCCAGTGCCGTGGCCAGTTGTCCGGCGTCCAGGTTGCCGTTGTGCTGCGCCTGATGATCGCGCAAGCGCTGATCCCGCTCCAGCAACAGCACCTTGGCTTGCGCGATGTCTTGTTCGCTTTGCTGCAATCGTTGACGCAGCTCGCTGAGCTGTTGGTCGTTGACACCGAGCAGCGCTTCCAGCCCACCGTCGTCCAGCTCCGGATGCTGCGCGCGCCAGTCGGCGATCTTGCTGTTGAGCTCGCGGTCTTCGCTTTCCAGGGCTTGTGCACGTTCCTGTTGCGCCTTGAGTTCGGCGGCCAGTTGCACCAGGCCCGTGCGCACGCTTTGCAGTTCCTGATTGGCCGTCGCTTCGGCATTGCGCGCCTGTTCGACGGCCTGATCCAGTTGCTGCTGCCATTGTTCGGCGCTGGCGTGTTCGCCCAGCAGTTGCGTCAGTTTTACCTGGCAAGCCTGTTGTTGCCCGGCCAACGCGCTGAACTGCTGCTGCGCGGCGTCCAGTTGCTGGGTGCGGGTCTGCTGGCGGTCTTGTTCTTTGTCCAGCGTCTGCTGGCGTTGTTGCTGTTCAGCGAGTTCATCGCGCTGCTGTTCGAGTTGTTGCAGGCGCTGGGCGATCTGCTGGTCGAGCTGCATGAAAGTCGCGGCGGGTTCATTGCGCAGGGCTTCCAGCGTCTGGGCTGGCAGCAGGCTGCTGAACGCGCTCAGTTCTTCGTCCAGGCGTTGGCGATCGCTGCTCAACTCCCGTTGCTGGTTGAGCAGGTGTTGTGTCGCCTGTTGGTTCGCCGCTTCGGCGCTGCGCAGTTGTTGCGCCAGTCGCGCGGCATCTTGTTGCAGGGTGAGCAGGGCGGTTTGCCGCTGTTCGTCCTGGGTGATGCTCTGGTTCAACTGGCTGCTTTGTTGGGTCAGCCAGGCATCGCGTTTGTCTGCGTCCTGGGCCAACAGTTGGGCGGACAGAGGGTGCGCTTCCAGGCTCGGTGTCAGGCTCTGTTGTTGAGTGGCGAGTTGTTCTTGCTGCTGCAGCAATTCCTTTTGCTGAGCAATCAGGCCACCGACTTCGGCGCGCAGATCGGTGAGTTTTTCCTTGAGCAGGTCAACGGCTTTCTGGGCGTTGGCCTGTTCGTTTTCATCGTGCCGACCGAGGCTTTGCAGCAAGGCTTCGGGCTGATGATAAGGATGGTCCGGGCTGCCACAAACCGGGCACGGCTGATCGTCCAGCAGTTGTGCACGCAGCTCTTCGACGCTGGCACTGCGTGCCAGGCGCTGACGTTCCAGCAGTTCGCGGGTGACGGTCAGGGTCTGTTCGGCAACGGTCAATTCGGCTTTGGTTTTCACGCCGTCCTGAGTCAGACGATCACGCTCTTGCTGAGCGGCGAGTTGGCGCTGCTGCAACTCGGCGCCGCGTTTGTCCAGTTCCTGCTGGCTGGCCCACAGCCGCGTCAGCTCTTCAATGGCCCGCAGTTGCTTGCGGTTGTCCTGTAGCAGGCTGCCGAGGATCTGAATCTGCTCGGCCACCGCTTCAGGTTCGGCGCCGGCCTCTTTGTACAGCAGCTCAAGGCTCTGGCGCTGGGTGGCCAGATCCTCGGCGGCGCGGGTGGCGTTTTGCTCCAGGCCGGCCAGTTCGGACTGGCCCTTGTTCAGGCGATTGCCGATCAGCATCAGTTGTTGCAGACGATCGCGGTAGGCGTTCCAGGCGTCGCTCAGTGGCGCCAGATGAGTGCTCTGCTCAAGCTCACCGGCGATACGCTGCAACCGTTCTGCGACCTGTTTCTGCTGGTCAAGCAAGCCCTGAATCGTACTTTGGCCCTGAGTGCTGGCCAGTTCTGCCTGCTGCTTGAGGTCGGCACTGAGGCTGGCGTCCTTGACCAGGCGGGCGAGGGTGCTTTGCTCTTCGAAGGCCTGACGCAGCAGCGGCGCGCTGGTGCTGTGTTGGCTTTGTGCGGCGGCCAGTGCCGTTTGCGCCGCGCTCAGGCTGTGTTCGAGCTGAGCCTGACGCGCGTTCAGTTCGGTTTGCTGTTGGGTATGCTGCTGAATCTGTGCCGCCAGCGGTGTGAGCTGGGTGGTCAATTCGGTCTTTCGCGCGAATTGGTGCCGTTGCGGGGCCAGTTGCTCCAGACGGGTCAGCTTCAAGCGCTCGCTGGCCAGGCTGTCCCAGTGTTGTTGGGCGGATTGCAATTGCTCGGTGGCGCTCTGTTGCGCGTCCTGCAACTGGCGCAGGTCCTTGAGCCAGGTGTGTTGCAGCTCCAATTGCTTGAGCTGCGCTTGCTGGGTCTTGAGTTGCTGCTGCGCGTCATTGAAGCGCTCATCAAGCTCGGCCCGGGCTTCAGGCGACAGTGGCGTGACCCCGGTGGCCTGGTCCTGCAACAGCTTGTGGGCTTCGCGCGCTTCTTTGGTCTTGTCGAAGGCGCGGCGACCGAGGCGGGTGTAGAGCGCGGTATCGGTGAGTTTTTCCAGCAGTTCGCTGCGGTCGTTGTCGTCCGCCTTGAGGAACGCGCTGAACTCGCTTTGGGCCAACAACACGGCGCGGGTGAACTGTTCGAAGTTCAGGCCCAGCGCGGTTTCGAGCTGGGTCTTGTACTCGCCTTTCTGGCTGGCCAGCAGTTGATCCTGATCGATGTCGCGCAGGCTCTGGCGACTGGCTTGCAGCTTGCCGCCGGCCTTCTCCCGAGCGCGATTGGCCTCCCAGCGCGCGCGATAGCGACGACCGTCGATGCCGACGAAATCCACTTCGGCATAACCTTCTCCGGTGCCACGACGCAGCAGGGTCCGCGGGTCGCCGGTGCCGATTTCGCCATCGGCGTCCGGAACCTTGGCATCGCGGCCGGTATTGTTCAGCCGCGGCACGGCGCCAAACAGCGCCAGGCACAGCGCATCGAGCAGGGTGCTTTTGCCGGCGCCGGTCGGCCCGGTAATCGCAAACAGACCGGCACTGGCCAAGGGTTCGGCGGTGAAGTCGATTTCAAATGGCCCGGCCAGGGAGGCGAGGTTTTTCAAGCGGATCGCGAGGATTTTCATGGCTGTTCGCTCTCCATCTGCACGTCTTGCAGCAGCTCGGCGAAGTCCCTGAGCGTTTGCTCGTCGACCTCGCTGCCGTAGTTGTCCTGCCAGGCGCGGCTGAACAGTTCCTGCGGCGTCAGTTGGTCCAGTTCGATCAAGGTGGCGCCGTCCTCGACGCCGTCGCGGTTGCCGTTGCCGGCGTATTCGGCGGCAATCCGCACCAGCCGTACCGCTTTGCCTTGCAGGGCTGTTTCCACTTGATGGCGCAGGTCCGGTTGCGGTTCATCGAGGCGCACCCGCACTTCCAGCCACGGCTGGCGCTGGATGTCGGCGAGCAGGTCGATGTTGGGCAGGTCGGCCAGTTGCAGCAGGATCTCCGCCAGCGGCGCGGGGCCGAGGCGTTGCAGGTTCACTGGTCGGGGAATGAGCTTCGGTTCGACGCTGAGCAGGGTTTCGCCATCCAGTTTGATGTCGAGAATCTGATGCTGATAACCGATCTCGGAGAATGACAACGGAATCGGCGAGCCGCTGTAGCGGATGCGTTCTTCGCCGTTGACCTTCTGCGGCTTGTGCAAATGCCCGAGGGCGACATAGCTGATGCTCGGTCCGAACAGGCTGGCGGGCAGGGCTTCGGCGTTGCCGATGATCAGGCTGCGCTCGGAGTCCTCGGACACCGAACCGCCGGCCATGTGCGCATGGCTGATAGCGATCAGCGCCTGACCCGGCTTGCGCTTGGCGTTCGCCGCTTCAATCAGCCATTCGTGAACCTGGCCGATGCCGCGCAAATAGTTGTCACCCAGCTGCGCGCCGGTCACTTCGGCGGGGCGCAGGAACGGAAGCGCCAGGCACCAGGCAGCGATTGCGCCGCTGGCATCCGGCAACGGCAGCAACAGGCGTTCGGCATCCAGTTGGCCGTCATCCAGCCACAGCACGCGCCCCAGGGCGTGAGTGCGCAAGCGGCGCATCAACGGCGCGGGCAGTTCGATGCGCGAGCCGGAGTCGTGGTTGCCGGCGATCATCACGATGGTCAGCAAGGGCTGCTGCTCGTGGGCGCTGACGATGAAATCGTAGAGGCGTTCCTGGGCTTTGACCGGCGGGTTGACCGTGTCGAAGATATCGCCGGCAATCAGCAGCACATCAGGCTGGTCCAGCTTCAGCTGACGCAGCAGCCAGTCGAGAAAACAGGCGTGCTCGAAATCGCGTTCCTGGCCGTGCAGGTTCTGCCCAAGGTGCCAGTCGGAGGTGTGGAACAGACGCAAGGCGTACTCCGCAACAAAATAAGGTGATGGCCGCGGGGGAAATGATGGCGGCTAAAGAGGGGAGAGTTTACTGGCAAACACATGGGATGGCGCGATGGATCTGATCGAGCCGAAGGCCTGTGGCGAGGGAGCTTGCTCCCGCTGGGCTGCGAAGCAGCCCCAAAACCACACCCCTCATTTCTTCCGGTATGGCGCATCAGCCATTTGCGACTGCTGCGCAGCCGAACGGGACGGTGCGGCGATCCGACAAGCTCCCTCGCCACAAGGTCCAGTGATTATTTGGGATAAAGCGGCGGCAACCCACTGTCGCCGACCACGCCTTGAAACCCTTCGGCCGTCGGGATCGCCCGGATGGCGCGCCAGAGTTCTTCGCCTTGCCAGTACTGGCCGGTTTCGCTGTAGAGCGCGCCGTTCAGGCCGTCGAGGGCATCGGACAGCGGCACGAAGCGGGCGGCCATGTCGGCCAGGGTTTCCGGTTGTTGCCGGGCCCAGGCGTCGAGGGCCTGGCGGGTGGCGTGGGTGTCGTTGGCCTGGCAGGCGCGTTTGAGGTCGTCGAGCAGCGTGCGTGGGCTCGGGCCGGTCTGCGCTGCCCGCAGGACTGCCGGTTGCGAGCGGGCGCGCCACCAGAGGCCGAAGCCTAGCAGGGTGGTGCAGGCCAGAATTGCCGTACTGAGTTTCCACCACCAAAGGGCTTCGCTGCTGGCACCGGACATCACCAGCGGGCCGCTCGCCGGGGTGTCGACGATCAGGCTCGGATTGCTCGCCACTTGCAGCGTGCGGGCCGGCAGGCTGGTGTGTTCCAGATGATCCTCGAAGGTGTTCCACCAGATCACTTCAACGCTCGGCAAGTCGATGTCGCCGGTGCGGGTCGGCACCAGGGCTTCACGGTCCTCGCGACTGCCGACCAAGCCACGCTCTCCGCTCTGGTTGCTCAGCACCGGTTGATCCGGGTAGCGCCGCAGGCCGTTGATCTCGGTGGCGGGCAACGGTGGCAGTTGAGAGCTGGCGAGGCCTTCGGCGCTCAAGGTCAGGCTGCGGGTCAGCGAGTCGCCGACCTGCGCATGATCCGGTTCCGGGCTCCAGCTTTCACTCAGGCTCAGGCTGCGGGCCGGTAGCCAGGGAACATCGGCTGGATAACTGCCGGGCTTGGCCTTGACCGTCAGCGGAATCTCGGTGGAACTGACGCGCATCAATTTGCCCGGTTTTGGCCCCTGGGGCGATCCGTCCTGGGACGGTTGGGCATCGACCAGTGTGGCACTGAACACTTGCGCCGGAATGGTCAATACACCGCTGTGCTGTGGGTAGATCGCGTAGCGCATTTCGATCACGCCGTGGCGCAAACCGTTGATGGCTTTCTCGTAGGTGCGCGACTCGCCCAGTTGTTCGATGCGCGCATCGGGAATCTGCAACGGGGTCAGGCTGCTGTCGTCGTACAGCGACACCGAATGATAAATGCGCAAGGTCAGGATCGCCTGAGCCTGCACATAGACGCTGTTCTGGTCGAGGCTGGCTTCGATGAACACCGGCGCTAGCGTGTTGCTGCTGTCCTGGGTTTCGCTTTCGATCACCTGCACGGTAATCGGTTGGCTCTGCGCCTCGCCCAGTTGCAGTGACGGAATTACCACACTGCCGTTCTGCCGGGGCAGCAGGGTGATGATCCAGCGGGTGGTCGCTTGAGTGTTGCCGTTGAGGGTGTTCGGTTGGTTGACCTGACGGGTACCGCGCACCTCGAACTGCGGCTCCAGCGGAGTCAGGTCGGGTTTGCCGAACTGGGTCACGTCGCTGGATTCCAGAGTCAGTTCGACCGTCTCCCCGGAATTCAGGCGACTGCGATCGACACTGGCGACCAGCTCCGCGGCCTGGGCCTGAGCGGTCCAGAGAAGCAGTGCAAGCAAGAAGGCGGTGAAGCGGGTCATCGAGTTTTTCCCTGATCCTGATGTTGTTGCTGTTCGTACCAGAATTTGCGCCGGAGCAGTTCGCCGGGGTCATCCGGGATCTTGCGCAACCATTGCTCCAGCGCCTGTTGCTGTTCGCCTTCGAGCATGTCGCTGGCGGGGCGCCGTGGTGGCGTGGTGCTTTGTTCATCCCCCAATTCGCTGCCCGGAACTTCATTGGCGCCCGATTGCGGTGGTGCCGTGGGCGGCTGCTCGGCGTCCGGCGCGGCCTGTTGGGCATCGGTTTTCGGCTCGCCATCGCTCGGCTGGGTGGCGCTGCCCGGTGGCGGTTCCTGAGGCATGGTTTCGGTTTCGCCCTCGGCGGTTTTGTCCGGCTCGACGGGCGGTGTAGCGGTTTTCTGCTTGAGCAGCGTTTCCACCAGTGCCTTGTTGGTCAGCGCCGGGCGCAGGTCTGGCTGAAGTTCCAGCGCTTGCTCATAAGCATCCAGCGCCGCTTCCAGTTCGCCGCTTTTGGCCAGCGCATTACCCCGATTGTAGTGGGCGTGGGCGTCGTTGCCTTGGGCAAACCGCTGGGCGGCGCCACTGTAGTCGCCAGCTTCATAGAGCGCCACACCTTGCCATTGCGGGTCTTCGAAATGCTGCGCGGCTTCGGCAGGGCGCTTTTGTTTGAGCAAGTGCAAACCCTGCTGATCGGGCCGCAGCCACAAGTCTTCGAAATCGAAGGCATAACTCGGTTGCGGCAGCAGGAACAGCAGCGGCAAGCAGAACAGCCAGCCGCGACGCCCGGCACAGGCGGCCAGCAATAATAACGGCAGCAGCAGCCAGTAACCCTGATCGGCCCAGGTGTCGAGGCGTAACGTCTGGCCGTCGTTGCGCAGGTCCCGTGGGCCGTCGAGCAGGCCGAGGTCGCGCAGGTCGGCATCGTCCAGGCGTGCCTGGGCGTAACCTCCACCCAGGCCATTGGCAAAGGCTTTCAGGCTGGGGCCGTCCAGATGCGGCACCAGAATCGCGCCCTGATCGTCCTTGAGGAAACTGCCGTCGTCCTGCGCGACCGGCGCACCTTCGGCGGTACCGATGCCGAGCATCAGAAATTGTGTGGACTTGGCGTCCAGCGCCTGACGAATCCCTTGGCGTTCGTGTTCCGTCAGCGACGAACCGATCAGTAGGATCCGCCCCTGGCCAAGGGCTCCCTGATCCAGCAGCGTCAGGGCCTTGGCCACCGCCAGATCGGCGCGATGACCGGCCTGGGGCATCAGCGACGGCTTGAGCGCATCCAAAAGATTGCGGCTGGTCGACAGGTCATCCGACAGTGGCACCAGCGTATGGGCGCTGCCGGCGTAGACGACGATGGCGGTCTGCGCGTCGCTGCGGTTTTGCAGCAGATCCAGCAGTTTGCGCCGGGCCTGTTCCAGCCGGTTTGGCGCAACGTCTGCGGCGAGCATTTCCGGGGTCAACTCAAGCAACACCACCAGCGGGTCAGCGGGTTTCTGGCCGGTTTGCTCAACGCGTTGCCAGCTCGGCCCCAGCAGGGCCAGCACGGTCAGCACCCAGGCCAGGCCCAGAGCGACCCACGGCAGTTTGCTCTCGCGACCGCTGCCACCACTGAGCAACGCGGCATGGAAGGCCGGTGGCAGAATCATTTGCCAGCGACCCGCGCGCTTCTGCCGGTGCCAGAGTTGCCAGAGCAACCAGCCCAGCAACGGCAGCAATAGCAGCCACCAAGGGCGGAACCAGTACGGCCAGAGAGCGATCATCGGCGCCTCCGCAGACGCAGGCGTTTGAGGCGCTGACGCCAGTCGGGCAGTTGCGTATGCAGAAACCGCTCTTTGGTAAACAGCTTCTTGGTGAATAGACGTTGCAACGGGTTATCCGGCCAGCGCTCACGGATCACCAGCAGCATACTCAGCAGCAGCGCCATCGCCAGAGGCCAGTGATACAACGCCTGGGCCGGACGGGCCTGCGTAGGTTGCTGGGCTACCGGTTCCAGTTTGTCGAGGGTGGTCTTGATCGCCTGCAATTCCTGGCCGTCGCGGGCGCGGAAATACTGGCCTCCGGTGGCTTGGGCAATGGCTTTCAAGGCCGGCTCGTCGAGGTCCAGGCTCGGGTTGATGCCCAGGAAGCCCAGGGTGCCGCTTTGTTCCGGGTCGGCGCCAATGCCGATCGGGTAGATTTTTACGCCTTCATTCGCCGCCAGGCGTGCGGCGGTCAGCGGATCGATTTCGCCGCCATTGTTGGCACCGTCGGTGACCAGAATCAGCACGCGGCTTTGTGCCGGGCGTTGGCGCAGGCGTTTGAGGGCCAGGCCGATGGCGTCGCCGATGGCGGTGTTCTTGCCGGCAATACCGATTCGCGCTTCGTCGAGCCAGACACGCACGGTATGGCGGTCGAAGGTCAGCGGCGCTTGCAGATAGGCCTGGCTGCCGAACAGGATCAACCCGACCCGGTCGCCATCGCGACTTTCGAGAAAATCACCGAGCAAATGCTGCACCAGTGACAGTCGGCTGACGTCTTCGTCCTGCCACTGCATGTCGGGGAAGTCCATTGAGCCGGAGACGTCCACCGCCACCAGCAAATCGCGGCCACTGGCGGCAATCGGTAGCGGTTCGCCGAGCCATTGCGGGCGCGCTGCGGCGATCAGCAGCAATAGCCACATCAGAATGAACGGGGCTTGCTGGCGCCAGGTCGGCAGGTTGGCCCGGGCGCGGCGGCGAGCGAGGCCTTCGAGGTCGCTGAGGAAGCTGACCTTGAGCGCCGGTTCGCCACTGTCGGCCACCGGCAACAGCACCCGCATCAGCCACGGTAGCGGCAGCAGGGCGAAAATCCACGGCCAGGCGAACTCAAACATGTTTGCGAATCCAGGTGTCGACGGCTTGAGTCAGGCCGGCAATGGCTTTGTCATCGAGTTTGCATTCGGGCTTGTAGGCCCCTTCCACCAGCACCATCCAGCGCGTGAGGCCGGCAGCCGGGCAGCGGTTATCAAGGAACGCCAGCCATTGGCGGCCGTTGAGGGTGTGGCTCTGGCTGTAGGGGTAATGGTTGCGGCACAGGCGTTTGAGCAAACCGTTGAGTTGCTGCAGCCAGGCACCGGCCGGGGCGCCGTCGTAGGGTTTGGGCATCAGCGCGAGTTCGGCCAGGGCGGCGAGGCGCACCGGGTCCAGCGGTTGTTCGGCGCGCACGACAGGGCGCTTGTCCGGAATGAAGCGTCGCAACTGCCATACGCCGAAACCGATCAGCGGCAGCAACAACAGCAGCAGCCACCAGCCCGGTGCCGGCGGCCAGAAGCCGATCGGTGGCGGGGAAATCAGCGGTTGCAGTTGATCGAGGCTGCTCATCGACCTTTCCCCGGACGTTGTGGGTTCAGGTATTCACGCAATTGCTCGACCATTTCGCTTTGGGTGCTCAACGGCATCAGCAACACCCGCAGCTTCTGCGCCAGCAGCTCCCAGCGGGCGATGCGTGCTTCCGCTTGGGCGCGATAGGCCTGGCGCAGGTCGAAATTCAAGGTGTCGAGTTCCAGTTGCGCGCCGTGTTCGGCAAAACGAAGCAGGCCGGCGGCGGGCAGGGCGTGATCCAGCGGGTCGGACACCGGCAGCAGCAACAGGTCGCAATGGCGCGACAACAGGCTCAGTTGCTGCTCGGCACTGTCGGACAAGGCGCGTTCGTCGCAGATCACAATCACCAGGCTGCCAGGGCGCAGCACTTCCCGGGCGCGGCGCAGGGCAATGCCGAAGGCATCGCGGTCCGGTTCGCGCTCGGTGTGCAGCGATTGATTGACCCGCACCAGCCGGTTGAGCAGTTGCAGCAGGCTCTGCTTACTGCGTCGAGGCTTGATTTCGTAATGCTCGTTGTCGCCGAACACCAGCCCGCCGACCCGGTCGTTATGCCCCAGCGCGGCCCAGCCAATCAGGCTCGCGGCCTGGGCGGCCAGCACCGACTTGAACATCAACCCGGAGCCGAAAAACAGCCGGCGGCTCTGTTCGACCATGATGAAGATCGGCCGCTCACGTTCCTCATGGAACAGCTTGGTGTGCGGTTCCTGGGTCCGGGCGGTGACGCGCCAGTCGATGCTGCGCACATCATCGCCGGCCTGATAGACCCGCACCTGATCGAAGTCCACCCCGCGCCCGCGCAGTTTGGAGTGGTGCAGGCCGATCAGCGGGCTGCGCTGGCTCGGCGTGGAAAACAGCTGCACTTCGCGCACACGATGGCGCATCTCGATCAGCTCGGCGAGGCTGATGCGGATGCCCGGCTCGGGCGGCAGAAGGGTGTTCATCGGGGTCAAGCGACGGCTACGACGTCGAGAATCCGCTGGACCACCCGGTCCTGGTCGATGCCAGCGGCTTCGGCTTCAAAGGAAAGAATGATGCGGTGACGCAACACATCGAACAGCACCGCCTGAATGTCTTCGGGGCTGACGAAGTCGCGACCGGCCAGCCAGGCATGCGCCCGGGCGCAACGGTCGAGGGCGATGGAACCGCGTGGACTGGCGCCGTAGGCGATCCATTCGGCCATTTCCGGGTCGAACTTGGCCGGGATCCGGGTGGCCATGACCAGTTGCACCAGGTATTCCTCCACGGCGTCGGCCATGTACAAGCCGAGGATTTCCTTGCGCGCGGCGAAGATCGCCTGCTGGCTGACCCGGCGTTCAGGTTTGGTTTCGCCGTGCAGTGCTTCGCCACGGGCCTGTTGCAGAATCCGTCGTTCGACGGTGGCGTCGGGGAAGCCGATTTTCACGTGCATCAGGAACCGGTCGAGCTGGGCTTCGGGCAACGGGTAGGTGCCTTCCTGCTCGATGGGGTTTTGCGTGGCCATGACCAGAAACAGCGGCGACAGCTCGTAGGTGCTGCGCCCGACGCTGACCTGGCGTTCGCCCATGGCTTCGAGCAGGGCCGACTGGACCTTGGCCGGGGCACGGTTGATTTCGTCCGCCAGCACCAGGTTATGGAAGATCGGGCCTTGCTGGAACACGAAGCTGCCGGTTTCCGGGCGATAGATTTCCGTGCCGGTGATGTCGGCCGGCAGCAGGTCGGGGGTGAACTGGATGCGATGGAACTGTGCTTCGATGCCTTCGGCGAGTTCTTTGATGGCCTTGGTCTTGGCCAACCCCGGGGCGCCCTCGACCAGCATGTGACCGTCGGCGAGCAAGGCGATGAGCAAGCGCTCGATGAGTTTTTCCTGGCCGAGAATCTGCGTTGAAAGAAAGGTTCGCAGCGCGAGCAGCGCTTCACGATGTTCCATCGATGACTGTTCCTGGAAAGGGTGACCGAAGACGTTCGAATAACGCCAGGGCTGGGGGCGTTACTTTAATCCATCGCGGGGGGCGCCGACTAACGGCATTTTGTAGAAATGTGCGGATTAACGCTCGTTCCCACGCTCTGCGTGGGAATGCATCACCGGACGCTCTGCGTCCCGCTTTAAAATCGTGACGCAGAGCGTGGGAACGATCACTAAACCGCCATCAGATTTCGCTGATGTAAGTACCAATCCCATTGAGGATGTTCTGCAAGGTTTCTTCCACCTCCGCCAGATCGCTGGCATCGGTACTGTGCAGGATTTCCAGCGAATCATTGCCACCCAGCGCATCGGCGTCCACGGCGGCGATTTCGATCAGCAGACGGTCAGGGCTGAGGGTGACTTTCACGCCATCCAGGGCCGAAGGCTTGTCGTGGAAGATGATCTCCAGCTCGTCCTCGTCCGGAAAACGGCTCATCAGGAACATTTCGCCCTCGGCACTGGTGCAGCAGAGCATGGCCAGATTGTCTTCCTCGTCATCGCACGGATTGACGATCAAGAGGTCGGTTGTCATTTGCATGGGAAAAATCCTGGCTCGGCGAGCGTTGTGAACACAACAAACGGCAATTCTGCCAGCCCTGGGGAATTTCTGCTTGGCTGAGTGTCAGAGGATGTGTTGTGAACATCCGATGCGTCTCGAGTCATTTCTGGTACGAAGGTGCCGTAAGTCCGGGCATAAAACGCCCGTTTTCCTGCACGGCTGCTAGTGTTGTTCGAGGCGCATGCCACGAGTTACGTGCCGATGACCGAATATGTCGCAGCGCTGCAAGCACGGCCCTTGCCGCACTGGTTAAGCTGCGCAACGGATGAGCACCCGTAAAGGCATTGACGATGGCTGCGATGGTAGCCCCGCCAGTCGTTTTTGCAGATGCCCATTCAATGGAAGGTGAATGTGACCTGAGTGTCTCGTCCAGCTTCACCCAACTGTCGTCCTGTTTCCTCTGCCCGAGAATCAGGAACAGGGTGACGGATTGCCCCGAAAGGGGTTTGCACGCGACGCTTCCATCAATAACAAGCCCAAGCGGAGTACCACAGATGGCGTTCTTCACCGCAGCCAGCAAAGCCGACTTCCAGCACCAACTGCAAGCGGCACTGGCGCAGCACATCAGTGAACAGGCACTGCCACAAGTGGCGCTGTTCGCCGAACAATTTTTCGGCATCATTTCCCTCGACGAGCTGACCCAACGTCGGTTGTCCGACCTCGCCGGTTGCACCCTTTCTGCATGGCGCCTGCTTGAGCGCTTCGATCACGCTCAATCGCAAGTGCGTGTCTACAACCCCGATTACGAACGCCACGGCTGGCAGTCGACCCACACCGCGGTCGAAGTGCTGCACCACGATCTGCCATTCCTGGTGGATTCGGTGCGTACCGAGCTGAACCGTCGCGGCTACAGCATTCATACCCTGCAAACCACTGTGCTGAGCGTGCGTCGCGGCAGCAAGGGTGAGCTGTTGGAAATCCTGCCGAAAGGCACCCAGGGTGAAGGCATTCTGCAAGAATCGCTGATGTACCTGGAAATCGACCGTTGCGCCAACACGGCCGAATTGAATGTCCTGACCAAAGAGCTGGAGCAGGTTCTCGGTGAAGTCCGCGTTGCGGTCGCCGATTTCGAACCGATGAAAGCCAAGGTCCAGGAGCTGATCGAAGGCATCGACAATAGCCAGTTCGCCATCGACGCCGAAGAAAAATCCGAAATCAAGAGCTTCCTGGAATGGCTGGTGGGCAACCACTTCACCTTCCTGGGCTACGAAGAGTTCGTGGTGGGCGAGGATCAGAACGGCGGTCACATCGACTATGACCAGAGCTCGTTCCTCGGCCTGACCAAGCTGCTGCGCGCCGGCCTGACCGTCGATGACCTGCGCATCGAAGACTACGCCGTCAACTATCTGCGTGAACCGACGCCGCTGTCGTTCACCAAGGCGGCACACCCAAGCCGTGTCCACCGTCCGGCCTACCCGGACTACGTGTCGATCCGCCAGATCGATGCCAACGGCAAGGTCATCAAGGAATGCCGCTTCATGGGCCTGTACACCTCGTCGGTGTATGGCGAAAGCGTGCGGGTCATTCCTTACATCCGTCGCAAGGTCGAGATCATCGAGCAGCGCTCGGGCTTCCAGGCCAAGGCTCACTTGGGCAAGGAACTGGCCCAGGTACTTGAAGTGTTGCCTCGCGATGACCTGTTCCAGACGCCGGTGGATGAGTTGTTCGCCACCGTGATGTCGATCGTGCAGATCCAGGAACGCAACAAGATCCGCGTATTCCTGCGCAAAGACCCGTACGGTCGTTTCTGCTACTGCCTGGCCTATGTGCCGCGTGACATCTACTCCACCGAAGTGCGCCAGAAGATCCAGCAAGTGCTGATGGATCGTCTGAAAGCCTCTGACTGCGAGTTCTGGACCTTCTTCTCCGAATCCGTGCTGGCCCGTGTGCAGCTGATTCTGCGGGTCGACCCGAAGAACCGTCTGGACATCGACCCGGTTCTGCTGGAAAAAGAAGTGGTGCAGGCCTGCCGCAGCTGGCAGGACGACTACGCCAGCCTGGTGGTCGAGAGCTTCGGCGAAGCCCAGGGCACCAACGTGCTGGCCGACTTCCCGAAAGGCTTCCCGGCCGGTTACCGCGAGCGCTTCGCCGCCCACTCGGCTGTGGTCGACATGCAGCACCTGCTGAGCCTGAGCGAAAAGAATCCGCTGGTGATGAGCTTCTATCAGCCGCTGGGTCAGGTATCGGGCCAACGTGAGCTGCACTGCAAGCTGTATCACGCCGACACGCCGCTGGCGTTGTCCGATGTGTTGCCGATCCTGGAAAACCTCGGCCTGCGCGTACTGGGTGAATTCCCGTATCGCCTGCGCCACAACAGCGGTCGCGAGTTCTGGATCCACGACTTTGCGTTCACGGCTGCCGAAGGCCTGGAACTCGACATCCAGCAACTCAACGACACCTTGCAGGACGCTTTCGTCCACATCGTGCGTGGCGATGCCGAGAACGATGCGTTCAACCGTCTGGTACTGACCGCCGGCCTGCCATGGCGCGACGTGGCGCTGCTGCGTGCCTATGCCCGTTACATGAAGCAGATCCGTCTGGGCTTCGACCTGGGTTACATCGCCAGCACCCTGAACAACCACACCGACATCGCTCGCGAGTTGACCCGGTTGTTCAAAACCCGTTTCTACCTGGCGCGCAAGCTGGCCAGTGACGACTTGGAAGACAAGCAACAACGCCTGGAACACGCGATTCTGAGCGCACTGGACGATGTTCAGGTGCTCAACGAAGACCGCATCCTGCGTCGTTACCTGGACCTGATCAAGGCGACCCTGCGGACCAACTTCTATCAGACCGATGCTCACGGTCAGAACAAGTCCTACTTCAGCTTCAAGTTCAACCCGCACCAGATTCCAGAGCTGCCGAAGCCGGTTCCGAAGTTTGAAATCTTCGTTTACTCGCCGCGCGTCGAAGGCGTGCACCTGCGCTTCGGCAACGTGGCTCGCGGTGGTCTGCGCTGGTCCGACCGTGAAGAAGACTTCCGCACCGAAGTCCTGGGCCTGGTAAAAGCCCAGCAAGTGAAGAACTCGGTCATCGTGCCGGTGGGTGCGAAGGGTGGCTTCCTGCCGCGTCGCCTGCCACTGGGCGGCAGCCGTGACGAGATCGCGGCCGAGGGCATCGCCTGCTACCGCATCTTCATCTCGGGCCTGTTGGACATCACCGACAACCTGAAAGACGGTGCGCTGGTACCGCCGGCCAACGTCGTGCGTCATGACGACGATGACCCGTACCTGGTGGTGGCGGCGGACAAGGGCACTGCGACCTTCTCCGACATCGCCAACGGTATCGCCATCGACTACGGCTTCTGGCTCGGCGACGCGTTCGCATCTGGCGGTTCCGCCGGTTACGACCACAAGAAAATGGGTATCACCGCCAAGGGCGCGTGGGTCGGCGTACAACGCCACTTCCGCGAACGCGGTATCAACGTCCAGGAAGACAGCATCACCGTGGTGGGCGTCGGCGACATGGCCGGTGACGTGTTCGGTAACGGCTTGCTGATGTCCGACAAGCTGCAACTGGTCGCAGCCTTCAACCACCTGCACATCTTCATCGACCCGAACCCGGAGCCAGCCAGCAGCTTCGCCGAGCGTCAGCGCCTGTTCGACCTGCCGCGTTCGGCCTGGTCGGATTACGACACCAGCATCATGTCCGAAGGCGGCGGTATCTTCTCCCGTAGCGCGAAGAGCATTGCCATCTCCGAGCAGATGAAAGAGCGCTTCGACATTCAGGCCGACAAGCTGACCCCGACCGAACTGCTCAATGCCTTGCTCAAGGCACCGGTAGACCTGTTGTGGAACGGCGGTATCGGCACGTACGTCAAAGCCAGCAGCGAAAGCCACGCCGATGTCGGCGACAAGGCCAACGATGCACTGCGCGTGAACGGTAACGAACTGCGCTGCAAGGTTGTGGGCGAGGGCGGTAACCTCGGTATGACTCAGCTGGGTCGCGTCGAGTTCGGCCTCAATGGCGGCGGTTCTAACACCGATTTCATTGACAACGCCGGTGGCGTGGACTGCTCCGACCACGAAGTGAACATCAAGATCCTGCTGAACGAAGTGGTTCAGGCCGGCGACATGACCGACAAGCAACGTAACCAGTTGCTGGCGAGCATGACCGACGAAGTCGGTGGCCTGGTGTTGGGCAACAACTACAAGCAGACCCAGGCACTGTCCCTGGCGGCCCGTCGTGCCTTGCCACGGATCGCTGAATACAAGCGCCTGATGAACGATCTGGAAGCCCGTGGCAAGCTGGATCGCGCCATCGAGTTCCTGCCGTCGGAAGACGCGATCAACGAGCGCGTCGCGGCAGGCCATGGCCTGACCCGTGCCGAGCTGTCGGTGCTGATCTCCTACAGCAAGATCGACCTCAAGGAGCAGTTGCTGGGCTCCCTGGTGCCGGACGACGACTACCTGACCCGCGACATGGAAACCGCTTTCCCGCCGACGCTGGTCAGCAAGTTCTCTGCCGCCATGCGCCGTCACCGCCTGAAGCGCGAAATCGTCAGCACCCAGATCGCCAACGATCTGGTCAACCACATGGGCATTACCTTCGTTCAACGGCTCAAAGAGTCGACCGGCATGAGCCCGGCGAACGTGGCCGGTGCGTATGTGATCGTGCGTGACATTTTCCACCTCCCGCACTGGTTCCGTCAGATCGAAGCCCTGGATTATCAGGTCTCGGCCGACGTACAACTGGAGCTGATGGACGAGCTGATGCGTCTGGGCCGTCGCGCTACGCGCTGGTTCCTGCGTGCCCGCCGCAACGAGCAGAACGCCGCCCGTGACGTCGCGCATTTCGGTCCGCACCTGAAGGAGTTGGGCCTCAAGCTTGACGAACTGCTCAGTGGCGAGATTCGCGACACCTGGCAGGCTCGCTATCAGGCGTACGTCGAAGCCGGTGTGCCGGAGTTGCTGGCACGCATGGTGGCTGGCACCACGCACCTGTACACCCTGCTGCCGATCATCGAGGCTTCCGACGTGACCGGCCAGGATCCAGCAGATGTGGCCAAGGCCTACTTCGCCGTGGGCAGTGCGCTGGACATCACCTGGTACCTGCAACAGATCAGCGCCCTGCCGGTTGAAAACAACTGGCAAGCCCTGGCCCGTGAAGCGTTCCGCGATGACGTCGACTGGCAACAACGTGCGATCACCATCTCGGTCCTGCAACAGGGCGACGGCACCCAGGACGTGGAAACACGCCTGGAGCTGTGGATGGAGCAGAACGAAGGCATGATCGAACGCTGGCGCGCCATGCTGGTGGAAATCCGTGCCGCCAGTGGCACTGATTACGCCATGTACGCGGTGGCCAACCGTGAATTGCTGGATGTCGCGTTGAGCGGTCAAACGGTAGTACCTGCCGTTATCACCGCTACTGCGGGTGCCGAGCTGGAACCGGCTGCCTGATTGAGCGTTGAATGAAAAAGCCCCGTCTCGAGAGAGACGGGGCTTTTTTTTGCCTGACGGTTTTTTTTGGGGGGGGCTGGTCGGGCGCTCTTCGCCTCAGCGATCAGTTCTGCAAAGGAATCAACACTTTCTCATCCGGGGCCAACACCATGAACACCAATAGCTTGGCAGGTTTTGTGGCGCTGGCGTTTTTCGACACCAGATGTTCCGAACCGGCCGGCTCATACCAGAATTCGCCAGCCTTGTAGGTAATCGCTTTTTCGCCTTTGACTTGAGAAGTGATCTCCCCCGAAAGCACATAGGCCATGGCCGTACCCTGGTGTTTATGGGCAATGGAAGATTGGCCCGGCTGGTAATCGACTTCGATCATCAAGGCTTTTTTGCCAGGTGCGTTTTTTAGCATCTGGTCCTGCAGAATGGTGACGTTTTCCGAAGGGGCGGCGGTTTTGTCGGCGAATGCCGAGGCTGAAACGCTCAGGGCCAGGGCGGTGAGAGAGGCGGCAAAAAAACGAAGTGCATTCATGGTTGATTACCTGTGGTGGTGAGTCGTCAGGGACCACGGTAAGCCGCGCCGTCGGGCAATCAAACGGCCAATTTTCCGGAAGGTGAGGGGACCAATCACGAGTGCGAAGAGCTAAAGGGTGATGAACTGTGGCGAGGGAGCTTGCTCCCGTTGGGCTGCGCAGCGGCCCCAAAACCGGTGGGCGCAAAGGGCCAGACAGACTGCGTTCGCTGGGTTTACGTCTGCTGCGCAGACGAGCGGGACGGTGCGGCGATCTGACAAGCACCCTCGCCACAGGTGTTTGTCAGACGATAGGAAAGCTGTTGAAGTCGACGGCATTGGCCAGTCGGCTGTCGATCAGGCCGATAAAGCCTTGCACTTCGGGGCGATTGAAATGCGCTTGCATGGCCGCTTCCGATTGCCAGCGGGCGCTGACCGTCCAGCGGGTGTCGTCTTCGGGGCAGCGGTCGACCATATAGCCGTCACAGCCCGGAAGTTCGCGCAGGGTGTCGACAATCTTTTGCAGTTGTTTGCCCAGTTCGTCCGAGCGACCGGCGGCAGCTCGTATCTTTACAGTGTTGAACACTTGGTTGGACATTACTCACACTCCTGAATCAGGCCGGACGAATCCTGCTCATTGAGGGATAACGCCCATGCAGGATAGGCCTGCCCCCTTGGGCCGCCAATAGCCAATCACCGGATAAAACCGCAGACCAATCCCTCAACCAACCTGCTGCAAAATGTCCCGCAAACGGTCCAGGGCGATGTCGATGTCCAAGGTTTCGATCGCCCCGAATCCCAGGAAAAGCCCGGCCCGTGGCGTTTGCTGGTAAAAAAAGTCGTCCAGGGTATAGAGCCCCACTTCGACTTTTTTCGCGAGCTCGATCACCAATGGAATATCGACCGGCACCTTGCACAGTACCGCCATGTGAAACCCGGCCGTGGTCGGCACCGCTTCGAACCATGGCGAAAGGTCGCCCGCCATCCTCGCCAGGATCCGTTCGCGGCGCCCGGCGTAAATCGTGTGGCAACGCCGGATGTGCTTGAGCAGACAGCCTTCGGCGATGAACTTGGCCAGCGCCCATTGGGGCAGGGTGGAGGTGTGCCGGTCGGTGAGTTGCTTGGCGCTGATCACCGCTTCGAGAATCGCCGGCGGCAAAATCGCATACCCCAGCCGCAACTCCGGCAACAGGGTCTTCGAGAAGGTGCCAACGTAGGCGACGATGCCGCGTTCATCCAGGCTTTGCAGCGAGTCGGTGGGCCGTCCTTCATAGCGGAACTCGCTGTCGTAATCGTCCTCGATGATGATCGCCCCCAGTTCGTGGGCCCGCTCCAGCAGCGCCAGCCGACGCTCGTGGCTCATGGGCATGCCCAAGGGGAACTGGTGCGAGGGGGTGACATAAATCAGCCGCGTGCCGTCGGGAATGTGCTCGACCTGGATGCCTTGCGCATCGACCGGCACGCCGACCACCGTTGCGCCATGAGTCCCGAACAACAGGCGCGCCGGAGGGTAACCGGGGTCCTCCATGGCCACGAGGCTGCCCGGTTGGGTCAACACCCGGGAAATCAGGTCCAGCGCTTGCTGCGCGCCATTGCACACCACAACGTCTTCGTCCCGACAATTGACCCCGCGGGAAAATGCGATGTGCTGTGCGATTGCATTGCGCAGCGCCGGCAGGCCTTCGGGCTGGCTGTAGAAACCCTTGGAGCCGGCGATCTGGCGCAAGGCATGGGAGGTACAACGGCGCCAGTCGTCCTGCGGAAATTGGCCCTTGCTGGTTGCACCACCGATAAAGTCGTAGCGCAGCGAGCCTTCCAGCGTCGGGTGGCGCAAGAACGTCGGCAACTTGCGCCAGCTCTCGATGACATCGAAGCTGGCCAATTCCGAATGGCTCTGTTTACGGACGACTTTTGCCGCCCGGGCATTGACGTAGGTGCCTTTGCCGATCACCCCGGTGAGGAAGTTTTCGTAGGTCAGTTGCGCATACGTGTCGGAAATGGTCTTGCGCGAAATCCCCAGTTGTTCGGCCAGCAAACGGCTGGGCGGCAGCTGCGTGCCGGCTGCCAGGCGCCCGGATTCAATGGCGCTGCGCAGTTGCCGGTACAGCTGGCCTGCCAGATCCTTGCGGCCGTTGATGACAACGTGAAGTTCCATACCGGCGGGGCTCCTGGGCGATTGTGAGGCGACTGTGCGTCGCGCCAGATTACCTGCATGAGTGACTGCACAGAAGTTGTGTGGGTGAAAAACCGGCGATTGGTCTTCTGTCGGGCGGTCCATGGCTTTTTCGCTGAATTGGCTCTGTAACGCTCGTGCATCAGCGCCTAACGTGGAGATACCGATTCGCGCCACGAGGCCGCCGCCATGACCGTTCGCCTGGATTACTACAGCGCATCGCCCAAGGCGATGAAAGCCATGATCGCCATGGAGGCCTTGACCCGTGATCTGAGCATCGAACCGGCGTTGCTGAACCTGATCAAGATCCGCGCCTCGCAGCTCAATGGCTGCGCCTTCTGCACTGACATGCACTCGGTGGACGCACGTCGTATCGGCGAGACCGATCGGCGGCTGTATGCAATCGTGGTCTGGCGCGACAGCGGCTTTTTCAGCCCTCGGGAGCGGGCGGCCCTGGCCTGGACCGAAGCGGTGACCCTGCTCGCGCAAAGCCATGTGCCGGACGATGTTTATGCACTGGCCCGGGAGCAGTTCGGTGAAGGGGAATTGGTCGACCTGACGATGGCCATCAGCGCCATCAACAGCTGGAATCGCCTGGCGGTGAGTTTTCGGCAAACCCCCGGCGGTTGATTATTGGTTTGGTTTTTGCCCGCTTGTCACATCAGGTTCATGAACGATCAGCAGGATGAAACGCTCAAGGACAGATCGACAGGGAGTCATCAATGTCATTCATGGAATCCGCCGGGCGTCAGGGCGTGGCCGAGTACCATTCGCCCGTAGAACACAGTAACGCCTTACACTCACGGATAGCCGGAATCGATCCGGTGTTGCTGCAGTCTTTCAGGGTCAGCGCCCGCTGTGGCTGTTTCATGCAGGCGGCCCGCAGTCTCAATATCAAGTCGACCCAGTTGCGTAAACAATTGGCGCAACTTGAAACACAACTGCAGCGCTCGTTGTTCTGCCATTCGGGCAATGGCTTTGCCCTCAGTCGTGACGGGTTGCAGCTTCAGGCGCAGTTGATGGCCTTGGCCCGTGAACGCGACTTGCCGGTGATTGAACAGCCCTTGATTCGCCTGGCCGTGGCCGAGTCGATCCTGCACGACATCCTCGGTCGCGACCTGGTCTCGCTGCTGCGGCGCAACGCCAGTGTGCGCCTGGACATCATTTCCCTCGACAGCGAACTGTCCCTGCGGGCGATCAGCGCCGATGTGGTGGTGTGGCTGACGGGCACTGATTCGCCGCTACCAGGCCCCAGTTTCGCCATCAGCGAGCCCCAGCGTCTGGCACGGCTGGACTATCTGCCGCACATTGCCAAACGTTACTCGCGGGTCGCGGCCCGCCCGGACAGCCTGGGTGACCTGGCCGACTTCATGCTGGTGCAATGGCAGCACGACCGCCAGGTCGAGACCTTTGGGCCGTGGAACCGTCTGGTGGAGCAGCGCCTGGCGGGGGTGGTGCAGTTGCATTCCTATGAGTTGATGCTGGAGATGATCCGTTGCAGCGCCTGCATCGGTTTGCTGCCGCACTACATGAGCCGATTCGATCGAGGGCTGCTGGCGTTGTCCGGGCTGTTCAACCAACCGATGCAGCGCCAGGTGTGGATGGCGGTCAATGCCGACTCCCGAAATGAGGCCGAGGTGCAGGGAGTTGTCGAGCTGATCCGCAATACCTTCAACGAGCGGCGGGAGTGGTTCGAGCAGCTTGACTGAGCTTCTGGCAAGAACACCTTTGTTGCGAGGGGGCAAGCCCCCTCGCCACATGGGTTTGCGCCGTTATAGAGTAAGCGGCCATGTACGCATCAAGGACGAAACATTCATGCCCGCCGACTCCGTCATTACCCTCGAACGCTTCAACGAATCCCACATCGAGGGCGTCACCGCCCTCTACAACGACCCGGCTGTGGCCCGTCAGGTGCTGCAGATGCCGTTTCAGTCCACCGAGGTCTGGCGCCAACGCCTGATGGCCGACAACGAACGGGCGGTGAAACTGGTGGCGCTGCACCAGGGAACGGTCATCGGCAACATCGGTCTGGAACAGTTTTCGCGAGTTCGCCGCAGCCACGCCGGCAGCTTCGGCATGGGTGTCGCCGTGGCTTGGCAAGGCAAGGGTGTCGGTTCGAAGCTGCTGGCGGCGGCGCTCGATGTCGCCGACAACTGGATGAACCTGCAACGGGTCGAACTCTCGGTGTACGCCGACAACGAAGCGGCCATCGGCCTGTACCGAAAATTCGGCTTCGAGACCGAAGGCCTGTTCCGCGACTATGCCGTGCGTGACGGTCGCTTGGTCGATACCCTGAGCATGGCGCGCTTGCGTCGCACGCCCAAGGAAGGTTGAGTCAGTCGCCCAACGCAAACGCCACCGCCGCCTGCGCATGCAGTTCGGTGGTGTCGAACAAGGGCAGGGCGCTGTGCTCGGGTTTGATTAGCAGGCCGATCTCGGTGCAGCCGAGGATGATCGCCTGGGCGCCGCGTTCGGTCAGCGCTTCGATCACCCGTTGATAGACCTGGCGCGACGCCTCGCTGATGACCCCGACGCACAACTCGTCATAGATGATCCGGTGCACCGCCTGACGTTCTTCGGCCTCCGGCACCTGCACCGTCAGGCCCTTGGCCGTCAGACGCGCCTTGAGAAAGTCCTGCTCCATGGTGAATGCAGTACCGAGCAGGCCCACCCGCAGCGCGCCGGAATCCAGCGCCGCCTGAGCGGCCGGGTCGGCAATGTGCAGGAACGGAACATCAATCGCAGACTGAATCTGCCCGGCCACCTTGTGCATGGTGTTGGTACACAGCACCACGCAGTCGGCGCCGCCAGCCTCCAGGCGTTGCGCGGCATCCACCAGAATCGCCGCCGCATCGTCCCAGCGCCCGGCATGTTGGGCCTGTTCGACAGGGCCGAAGTCGACGCTGTACATTAGCAATTTCGCCGAGCGCAACGGCCCGAGGCGGTCGCGTACCTGCTGGTTGATAAGACGGTAATACTCGGCGCTGGACTCCCAGCTCATGCCGCCGATAAGGCCGATGGTGCGCATGTCATGCTCCTGTGAATGGCAAACCCTTGCGAGAGAGTGTCCAGTGGATCCTTGTTCCGATCTATCAGGAAATTTCACATGCCCGGTGTGCTGAGCGAGAACCTGTTGGGCGGCAGACTCTGCCTGCAACTTTTGCCCCGCGCGCCGTACAGCGCGCGGGATCCGGCGCAGTCACAAACCCTCGGGGTGACGCTTGAACGTCAGCAGGGCGTGCATGCGATCGATTCTGACCGGCGGACGGATTTCGATACCTGGCCGGGCGTATTGGCGTACACGCCGGTCGGCGTGGAGGTGTTTTCCGAATCGGCCAGCGGTGGCGAGTATCTGCTGATGCGGCTGGACGAACAGTTCGCCAGCGAACAATTACCCAGTGTCGCCCACCGTGTGCAGTCTTGCGGCAATCGACGTGCGCTGACCATCGCACGTGAGATTCGTCGTCAGTTGCTCGCCACGCAGCCCGACCTGCTGGCGCTTGAGCAATGTGCCGCGGCGCTGGTTGGCGTCGCGGGTTCGATAACCGATACAACGCAGCGTGCCACGCCCAAGGCCTTTGCCCGAGTCATGGAACAGATCGCCGAGCAGTTCCAGCACCCCCTGACGCTGGAACAATTGGCTGTCACCTATGGGCACAACGAACTGCGCTTTCTGCGCGATTTCACCCAGGCTATTGGCCTGACGCCTCACGCCTACCTCATTGAAGTGCGGCTTCAGGCCGCACGCAGGCTGATCGAGCGCACGGCTCTGCCCTTGGCCAGCATCGCTCTGGATGTCGGCTTCGCCCATCAGTCCCACATGGGCAGTGCCTTTCGCAAATACCTGGCCATGACCCCCAGCCAGTACCGCTCGCGCTTTTAGTCGTACGCCGGCAGCGCGCATCTGCCATGCTCAAAGTCCGCAGCACCGCTTCAACCAAAGGAACACCGCAATGGACGACGTACAGCAACTGGGCGAGATGCTTCGCCACTACGCAGAAAGCGAAGCGCACAAGAAGCAACTGTTTGAAGCGCAATCGGCCGTGTGGGCGACGCGCATCGGGGAGTTGTTCGATCAGATCCAGCAGTGGCTGGCACCGGTCCTGGCGCCGAACCTGCTGGAAGTGAGCCGCGAGGCGTATGTCGCATCCGGGCCGAGTGTGCCGGTGGAGACGTCGACGTTCAAGACCGAGAAACTGAGCGTCGTTATCGCCGGCAAACCGGTGGAGTTTGTGCCGGACGTGATGGGCGTTGGTGGGCAGATTTCCCTTGCCGTGATGGGGTTGACCGCGGCGCGCTATGGCAGTATTTCGCTGGTGTGCCTGCCACCGTCCAGCGCCTGGCAATGGCGCAAGACCAACGGCCTGAAAGACCCGGACACGTTTGCCTTCGATGCAAACTTTTTGGCGCAGCAACTGCAGAGCCTGATTCCCCGGGAACGCAACTGAAGCGTTTTTTGTGATGATCGTTCCCACGCTCCGCGTGGGAATGCCTCAAGGGACGCTCCGCGTTCCAATGGGAGGCGGAGCGTCCCGGGCTGCATTCCCACGCAGAGCGTGGGAACGATCATCAAACCTCGAGGTTGCCCCATCCCGGCTTTGCTTCCTCCGGCGCTACCGCTTTCACGGTCTTGCCGGTCGCCAGTTCAACCCGCCGCGCCACCTCGGGGTCATCGGCAAACGGAATCAGGCTGGCATCGTCCAGGCTCTCGGGCGTCTGCTGTTTCAAGCAGTATTCGATCGCCAGCCAAAGCCCCAGCACGCCCAATAGATTCAATGCCATTTCGATCATGTCAGGCTCCTTGCCTCAGGCATACTGCGCTTCAAGTTCGGCCATCTTCACATCCGCAACCCGCACCGTACGCCACACGTTATACGCCATCAGCAGCATGCCGCTGAGGAAGAACACCCCGCCGACAAACCGCACGATGAAGCCCGGATGACTGGCCTGCAACGCCTCGACGAACGAGTAGGTCAGCGTGCCGTCGTCGTTGATTGCGCGCCACATCAAGCCCTGGGTGATGCCGTTGACCCACATCGAGGCGATGTACAGCACGGTGCCGATGGTCGCCAGCCAGAAGTGCAGGTTAATCAGCGGCACGCTGTGCATTTGCGTGCGGCCGAAGACTTTCGGAACCATGTGATAGATGGCGCCGAAGGTGATCATCGCCACCCAACCGAGGGCGCCGGCGTGCACGTGGCCGATGGTCCAGTCGGTGTAGTGGGAGAGGGCATTGACCGTCTTGATCGCCATCATCGGCCCTTCGAAAGTCGACATGCCGTAGAAGGCCAGGGACAGCACGAGGAAGCGCAGGATCGGGTCGGTACGCAACTTATGCCAGGCCCCCGACAGCGTCATCATGCCGTTGATCATCCCGCCCCAGCTCGGCGCCAGCAGAATCAGCGACATCGCCATGCCCAGGGACTGCGCCCAGTCCGGCAGTGCGGTGTAGTGCAGGTGGTGGGGACCGGCCCAGATATACAGGGTGATTAGCGCCCAGAAGTGCACGATCGACAAGCGATAGGAATACACCGGCCGACCCACCTGTTTCGGCACGAAGTAATACATCATCCCGAGGAACCCGGTGGTGAGGAAAAAGCCCACCGCGTTGTGCCCGTACCACCACTGCACCATGGCGTCGGTGGCCCCGGAGTACACCGGATACGACTTGAACCAGTCCACCGGAATCGACAGGTGATTGACCACGTGCAGCATGGCGATCACCACGATGAACGCGCCGAAGAACCAGTTGCCGACGTAGATATGCTTGGTCTTGCGGCGCACCACGGTGGTGAAGAACACGATGGCATAGGCGAGCCAGACCACCGTCATCCACACCGCGCCGGAGAACTCGATCTCGGCGTATTCCTTGGTGGTCGTGTAGCCCAGCGGCAGGCTGATCAGCATCACCACGATCACCGATTGCCAGCCCCAGAAGGTGAATGCAGCGAGTTTGTCCGAGAACAGCCGAACCTGGCAGGTGCGCTGCACGGCGTAGTAACTGGCGGCGAATTGCGCACTGCCGGCAAAGCCGAAAATCACCAGGCTGGTGTGCAGCGGGCGCAAGCGGCCGAAGGTGGTCCACGGCAGGTCGAGGTTCATCTCGGGCCATACCAGTTGCGAGGCGATCCATACCCCCATCGCCATCCCGACGACGCCCCATACCACGGTTGCCACGACGAATTGGCGGACGACCTTGTAGTTATAGGCCAGTCCGATTGTTGCTGTGCTCATGGTCAGTTCTTCCACGGTTGCAAAGTCTTGCCAGGCCACCCGGTCTGGCATGCGATGAACTGTAGAAACCCTGCCGGAAACAAAACAGTCTCAGGAAACTTTCATTTATACGGATCAGATGTGGGGCATGCCTGCGGCGATCAGTCGCGTCCTGATACGGTTTTTTAGTGTTTAGCTGAATCTGTAACACGCTGCGCTGCTGCCGCATAGTTGCACCCCAAGAACGAGCCGCAGAGTTCGATCCACCGCAACTCCTGTGGGAGCGGCCTGTGGCGAGGGGGCTTGCCCCCGTTGGGTTGCGAAGCAGCCCCAAAATCTCTGATACACCGAAGATCTTGTGAGTGCTACGCACTCAAACGGGGGCAAGCCCCCTCGCCACAGGAGCTTCCACAGGTTCTGCGCAAAATTCCTGATGAGGTGGCAGCCACATGTATCAATACGATGACTATGACCGGGCCCTGGTGTTCGAGCGTGTTGCGCAGTTTCGCGATCAGGTCGAACGTTTCATGGCCGGCGAATTGAGCGAAGAAGAGTTCCTGCCCCTGCGTTTGCAGAATGGCCTGTATATGCAAAAACACGCCTACATGCTGCGCGTGGCGATTCCTTACGGCACCCTGAGCGCCAGGCAAATGCGCACTCTGGCGAGCATTGCCCGGGACTACGATCGTGGTTACGGCCACTTCACCACCCGGCAAAACATGCAGTTCAACTGGATCGAACTGGCCCAGGTCCCGGACATCCTCGAACGCCTGGCCCAAGTGGAAATGCACGCGATCCAGACCTCCGGCAACTGCGTGCGCAACATCACCACCGAAGCCTTCGCCGGCGTCGCGGCGGACGAGCTGATGGACCCGCGTCCGCTGGCGGAGATCCTGCGGCAATGGTCGACCATCAACCCGGAATTCCTGTTCCTGCCGCGCAAGTTCAAGATCGCCATCTGTTCGGCGAAACAGGACCGCGCGGCGATCATGATGCATGACATCGGTCTTTATCTTTATTGCGACGACAGCGGGCAAATGCTCTTGCGGGTGATCGTTGGCGGCGGGTTGGGGCGTACGCCGATTCTCGGTCTGCAGATTTGCGAAGGCTTGCCGTGGCAGCATTTGCTGTCTTATGTCGAGGCGGTGCTGCGGGTCTACAACCGCCACGGACGGCGCGATAACAAGTACAAGGCGCGGATCAAGATTCTGGTCAAGGCCCTGGGGATCGAAGCGTTCGCCAAGGAAGTGGAGGAGGAGTGGCAACACCTCAAGGACGGCCCGGCGCAGTTGACCGACGTCGAGTATGAGCGTGTCGCCAGCGCCTTTGTGCCACCCGATTACCGTTCACTGGCCGGCACCGACCTGGACTTCGGCACGTGCCTGGCCGAGCACCCGGCGTTCGCCCGTTGGGTGGCGCGCAACGTTCAGCCGCACAAGATGCCGGGTTACGCCTGCGTGGTGCTGTCGACCAAGCCGGGTATCGCCGCGCCGCCGGGGGATGTCACGGCCGAACAAATGGAAGCGGTGGCGCTATGGTCCGAGCAGTTCGGTTTCGGCGAAATCCGCATCGCCCATGAACAGAACATCGTCCTGCCGGACGTGCCCAAGGCAGACCTTTATGCGCTGTGGTGCCAGGCCTGCGAGCAAGGCCTGGGGAGTGCCAACATCGGCTTGCTGACTGACATCATCGCTTGCCCCGGCGGCGACTTCTGCGCCCTGGCCAACGCCAAGTCGATCCCCATCGCGCAAGCGATTCAGGCACGTTTCGACGATCTGGACTACCTGCATGACCTGGGCGACATCAGCCTGAACATCTCCGGCTGCATGAACGCCTGCGGCCATCACCACATCGGCAACATCGGCATCCTTGGCGTCGACAAGAACGGCAGCGAGTGGTACCAGATCACCCTCGGCGGCGCCCAGGGCAAGGACAGCGCGTTGGGCAAGGTCATCGGCCCGTCCTTCAGTGCCGCCGAAGTGCCCGATGTGATTGAACGGATCATCGGCACATTCGTGCGCTACCGCGAGAGCGAAGAACTGTTCGTCGATACCCTGGCGCGCATCGGTCTGGAGCCATTCAAGGAACGGGTTTATCCAAAGGTGCTGGAGGTGTCGGCATGAACAATCTGCTGCGTTTGCGAGAGGGCGGTGCCGAGTGGGTGCGCGATGACCCGTGGCAGTTGATTCGTGAAACGACCGGTGAACCGCCGGCCGGGCCGCTGATCCTGCCGTTACCCCAGTGGCTGGCCCTTAACGCCGACACCACAACCGCGCTCGAAGGTGTCTGGCTCGGTCCTGACGACGAAGTGACAAATCTGATTCCGTGGTTCCCCGACCTGCCGCTGATTGCCCTGGACTTCCCGAGTTTTCGCGACGGACGTGCCTACAGCCAGGCCTATCTGTTGCGCACGCGATTCGGATGGCAAGGCGAATTGCGCGCGATTGGCGATGTGCTGCGCGATCAACTCAGCCACATGCGCCAATGCGGTTTCGACAGCTTTGCCGTGCGTGAAGACAAGTCTGCCGAAGATGCGCTGAAGGGACTGGCGGGGATGAGCGTGTTGTATGGGCGTTCGGTGATCGAGCCGCGGCCGTTGTTTCGGCGGCGGTAGGGCATCGAGATCTTTTGCTTGGGCCGATGATGGCATTTTGATAGAGTCCGCGTCTCATAAGGAGTTGGTGAAGAAAGGAGTCTGGTTTGGGCGCGGGCAAGAAGATTTTAGGGTTGATAGCGCTGTTGCTGATGGCGGCCCTGTGGGGCAGTTATTTTTATGTGTTCAAAGAGAACCGTAACGGCCAGCTCGGGGATGCGTTCGACAGCTACGCCTGGTGCGGCACGCCGCCGGCCAGCGATAGCGGCGGGCAGGGCAAGGATCAACTGTCGCTGCGCATCACCAACAACGTTCGCGGCGAGTTCATGCTCTCGGGGGCGGTTGTCGTTTCCGAGCGAACCTTTGATCGCTACGACCTGGGCCGCAACGAACTGCGGCTGCGCATGGAGCCGCTGCAGTGGTCCTACGGCGTTGCGCCGATTTTCATGGAACAGGTCAAGATCAAACCCCTGAGCCGTAACCTGTCTTCGGTCAACAAAAGTGCCTACGCCGAACTTGAGTCCCGGCCCATCGACGTCCAGGGGCGGGCGACCGACTTTCCGTTCGACACCTACCGCTACGGTTACAAACCGGTGTTGTACTACCTCAAGGGTAATGAGCGCGTCGACCTGCGCTTCAAAAACGTCACCACCAGCATGCAGATGTCCAACACCTTTACGCCGATCCAGAAGTACAACCGTGTCGAGTACATCAACGAGAAAAATTCGCTGATCAGTGAGCAGGACTACAAGCCCTACGGCGCCAACGAATGCGCGTTCAGCGTCGAGCGCAAGGGCTCGTTCAAGGTGATTGTGTTGCTGTTGTTGCTGGTGATGTGCCTGCCGCTGCTGCATGTGTTCTATCGCGACGAGCCGGGCATCGACTTTCTCGCGACGCTGGTGAGTATTGGCGCGATCCGGGTGTTCCTGGTGGGGCCGTTGAACGATTTCCAGTTGTACACCATCGACTTCCTGTTTGGCGCGGTGATCATCCTGGTGGGCACGGTATCGTTGATCAAGGCGATGCGGGCCAATAGCCGGCGGGAGTTGGCAGCGAAAAGCGGGTCTTCGTGGTGATTGCCGCGACCGTGGCGAGAGCTGAAAATTGTGATTTTCGATACAAAAACGCCGGGCATTAGCTATACCTGTAACTCTCGTAGGCAATACCGTTGCCGTCCTTCTGACAGGAGTTAAAGCATGAAGCTTGCGTTAATGATGAGCACACTGTGCATCGCCTCTCTCGGGGTGGCGGGTTGCGCCAGCAAAGTCGTCGAGCCAGACCAGTACTCCGGCTTTCTCAAGGACTACAGCCAGCTCAAGGAAGCCAAGTCGCCATCGGGCGCCGTGGTGATGCGCTGGGTCGATCCCAAGCTCAACGTCAACAAATACACCAGTGCCTACATCGAGCCGACTCAGCTCTATCCCAAACCGCAGCCGACAGCGAAAATCCCTCAGACCACGTTGAACGGCATCACCAGCTACTACGATCAAGCGCTCAAGCGCGAACTGGGTAAATCCCTGCCACTGGCCAGCGGCCCCGGCCCAGGCGTGATCGTGGTACGTGCGGCGATCACCGCCGTCAGCAGCAAGACCGAAAGCCTCAAGCCATATGAAGTGATCCCGATCGCCCTGGTGGCAGCGGCCGTCACCACCGCCAGCGGTGCTCGCGATCAGCAAACCGATCTGGCCACCGAAGCGGTGTTTCTCGACGGCGGCACCAACAAAGTCATCGCCCAGGTGGTGCGCAAGGGCACCGGCAAACCGCTGGAAAACGAAGCTCAGGTGATGAAAGCCGATGACGTGAAAAACGTGATCGATGGCTGGGCTTCGGACATGAATCAGTCGTTTGTAAAATTCAAGTCCAAGTAACGCGGGTTTATTGTTCGCGCAAGATCGTTCCCAGGCATGGGAACGATCAATCCCCTTGGCTATTCCCCCGGGATGTCGGCCGGTATGACAGTGAGCGCAACCGGCGCCGCATGACTTTGCATTGTCTGGGCACCGACACCACAACTGGCGAAAAGCGCCATCAGGCTGAATCCCGCAACGCGAAGCAAACCTTTCATAGACGTTTCCTCATTTTCCGAAGATGACATTCGGTCTGGCCTGCATGAAGGCTTTTTTTACTCTAGCAGGTGGTTGTCGCGTCAACGGGTTTGCTTGTTGAATTGAAGATCCATTCGCGGGCAAACCACGCTCCCACAGGTATTGAGTGAGCCTTGGCTGATTTGCCAACCACAATCTCCTGTGGGCATGGGCTTGCTCGCGAAGAAGGATTGTCAGTCAACATCACTGTTGAATGCTGAGTCGCGCGTAGGTGTGCTTCATTGCTTCTTCGCCTGTGCCCGCACGCGCTCTTCCTGTTCACGCAGTTCCGGGGTGAACTCGGCACCGAAATCTTCGGCCTCGAACACCTGGCGAATCTCGATCTCGGCCTCTGTACCCGGCATCGGGTTGGGGCAGCGCTTGACCCACTCGATCGCTTCCTCTTTCGACTTCACCTGCCACAGCCAGTAGCCGGCGATCAGCTCTTTGGTTTCGGCGAACGGGCCATCGATCACTGTGCGTTTATCTCCCGAGAAGCGCACACGGGCACCTTTACTGCTGGGCTGCAGGCCATCGCAGTCGATGAGGATGCCGGCCTTGGCCAGTTCCTCGTTGTAATTGCCCATTGCGGTCATCAGTTCTTCGCTGGGCATCACGCCGGCCTCGGAATCGGGGCTGGCTTTTACAATGATCATGAATCGCATGGTCTTGTCTCCGTTGAAGTTGAGTGATTCATTGCATAGTCGAATGGGCGTGACTTGAATCGACAACGCACCTAAACAAAAATTGTCCTTTTCGTTTTAGTCGATGTTGTAGAGAACAGATGTATTTTCGACATCCTCCTCGCGATCAAATATTCCTGTGAGACCCATCCAACGACCAACGGAAGGTGCCCCCCAGTTCCGCTTCAGGCACTGGATGTTCAACCTGATCCCGTCGAACTGGACGGTGGTGATCCGGGAGGTCGGCGATACGCATTTCATCGATGAAATGCTCAAGGGGCCGCTGCGCGCCTTTCGTCATGAACATCGGGTGGCGGCGGGAGAGGGCGGTACGCTGTACACCGACCGCGTGACCTATGCGGCGATTGGCGGTGCTTTGACTGAAGGGCTGCTGGTGAATGCCTACATGCGGCGGATTTTCGCGGCGCGGCACCGCAATATGCTGCGGTTGCTCGGGTAGTGCACGTGCATCCAGCCCTGTGGAATTGCAGGTTTGCCTCTCCCGCCACTCATGACAATTTGTGTTTTTGCATAGGTCCCCGGCTCATTTCGTGGTTAACTTCGGCCTCGTCAAAATTCTCTACATCAACGTTCAGAAGGACTCCGTTCATGGCTCAAGTCACTCTCAAAGGCAACCCGGTTCAAGTCAACGGCCAACTGCCACAAGCCGGTTCCCAGGCGCCAGCCTTTTCCCTGGTTGCCGGCAATCTGTCCGACGTGACCCTGGCGAGCTTCGCCGGCAAGCGTAAAGTGTTGAACATCTTCCCAAGCGTCGACACCCCGACCTGCGCCACCTCCGTGCGCAAGTTCAACGCCCAGGCCAATGACGTGGCCAACACCGTCGTGCTGTGCATCTCCGCCGACCTGCCGTTCGCCCAAGCCCGCTTCTGCGGCGCCGAAGGCCTGGAAAACGTACAGAACCTGTCGACCCTGCGCGGTGCCGAGTTCAAGGAAAACTACGGCGTGGCCATCGCCGATGGTCCACTCAAAGGCCTGACCGCCCGCGCCGTCGTGGTTCTGGACGAAAACGACAAGGTCCTGCACAGCGAACTGGTCAAGGAAATCGCTGAAGAACCGAACTACGACGCAGCGCTCGCCGTTCTGAAGTAAGCAAAGTTTTACAATTGTTAACGGCCTGGCCCTGTCCAGGCCGTTTTCATTTGTGCTTCAGTGTCTTAGCCAAAACTCCTGTTAGGTAAGCCAAAGGTAAATTGCCGGTAAAGGCGCTTTGCTTAATACCCGCCAGTGCTTATCGTTCAGCCTCCCGTAGAAAAAAAGCGCACGCGCCCAATGGTTGATCATTCCATGCAATCCTCCGCTTCCCGCAATCCTCGTCGCTGGCTGTTCGGCCTGCTTGTCCTGTTGGTCATCGTCGGCCTGTGCTGGAAGTTCTGGCCCGCTGGCAGCAGCCCGAAGGAGGGCGCAGGGCAGAAAGCCGTTGCCGGGCATACCGGTCGGTCGGGGGGGATGCGTCCGGGATTCGGCGGGGCGACGGGACCGGTTCCGGTGCGCGTGGCGCCGGTGGTCAAAGGCGATTTTCCGCTGTATTACAAGGCGCTGGGCACGGTCACGGCGCTGAACACCATCAATGTGCGCAGCCGCGTCGGTGGCGAACTGGTCAAGGTCTATTTCGAAGAAGGGCAGATGGTCAAGGCGGGTGACCTGCTGGCCGAGATCGATCCACGTCCTTATCAGAATGCCTTGCTCCAGGCCGAAGGCACCTTGCTGCAGAATCAGGCGCAATTGAAAAACGCCCAGGTCGACGTCGAGCGTTATCGTGGCCTGTACCGCGAAGACAGTATCGCCAAGCAAACCCTGGACACCGCCGAAGCGCTGGTCGCCCAGTATCAGGGTACGGTCAAGACCAATCAGGCGGCGGTCAACGACGCCAAGCTCAATCTGGAATTCACCAAGATCCGCGCTCCGATCACCGGGCGTGTGGGTCTGCGGCAGCTGGACGTCGGCAACCTTGTGGCGGCCAACGACACCACGGCGCTGGTGATCATCACCCAGACCCAACCGATCAGCGTGGCCTTTACCTTGCCGGAAAACAGCCTGGACACCGTGCTGACCCGCTATCGCACCGGCGCCAAGCTGCCCGCCGAAGCCTGGGACCGCGGCGACACCCAATTGCAGGCCACCGGCGTGTTGCAGAGCCTCGATAACCAGATCGACGTCACCACCGGCACCCTGAAATTCAAGGCCCGCTACGAGAACCGCGATCAAGCGCTGTTCCCCAATCAGTTCGTCAACGTGCACCTGCTGGCCGATACCCTTAAAGATGTGGTGCTTGCACCCTCGGCGGCGATCCAGTTCGGCACCAACGGCACATTCGTCTATGCGCTGGACGGCGACAAGAAGGTCACCATCCGCCAGTTGAAAGTCGGCGCCAGTGATGGGGAAAACACCGTGATCACTGAAGGCCTGGCCATCGGTGATCGGGTGGTGCTGGAAGGCACCGACCGCCTGAAGGACGGCAGTGAAGTGGAGGTGGTCAACGACAGCGAGGATGTACCGACCACTCCGACCGAACATCTGCAAGGCAAATCGGCGGCGACCCCAGGCGAGCCGGCGGCCACCGACAAGGCGAAAAAGGGCGGCGCATGAACATCTCGCGGCTGTTCATCCTTCGCCCGGTCGCCACGACCCTGAGCATGCTGGCCATTATTCTGGCCGGGGTGATCGCTTATCGGCTGCTGCCGGTGTCGGCATTGCCTCAGGTCGATTACCCGACCATCCGCGTCATGACGCTCTATCCCGGCGCCAGCCCTGATGTCATGACCAGCGCCGTGACTGCGCCGCTGGAACGTCAGTTCGGCCAGATGCCCGGCCTGACCCAGATGGCCTCGACCAGTTCCGGTGGTGCCTCGGTGCTGACCCTGCGGTTCAGCCTCGACATCAACATGGATGTCGCCGAGCAGCAGGTGCAGGCGGCGATCAACGCCGCGACCAATTTGCTGCCCAAGGATCTGCCCGCGCCGCCGGTGTACAACAAGGTCAACCCGGCGGATACCCCGGTGCTGACCCTGGCCATCACTTCCAAAACCATGCTGCTGCCCAAGCTCAATGACTTGGTCGACACCCGTATGGCGCAGAAAATTGCGCAGATCAGCGGCGTCGGCATGGTCACTATTGCCGGCGGTCAGCGTCAGGCGGTGCGGATCAAGGTCAACCCCGAGGCCCTGGCGGCCAACGGCCTGAACCTGTCGGACGTGCGCACCTTGATCGGTGCCTCCAACGTCAACCAGCCCAAAGGCAACTTCGACGGCCCGACCCGGGTGTCGATGCTCGACGCCAACGACCAGCTGACGTCGCCCAAGGACTACGCCAACCTGATTCTGGCCTATAAAAACGGCGCGCCGTTGCGGCTCAAGGACGTGGCACAAATTGTCGATGGCGCCGAGAACGAACGCCTAGCGGCATGGGCCAATGAAAACCAGGCCGTGCTGCTGAACATCCAGCGTCAGCCCGGCGCCAACGTCATCGAGGTGGTCGACCGGATCAAGGCCTTGCTGCCGAGCATCACCGACAACCTGCCGGCCGGCCTCGACGTCACGGTGCTCACCGATCGCACCCAGACCATCCGCGCCTCGGTCACCGACGTGCAACACGAACTGCTGATCGCCATCGCCCTGGTGGTGATGGTCACGTTCCTGTTCCTGCGGCGAGCCAGTGCCACGATCATTCCGTCGGTGGCGGTGCCGCTGTCGTTGATCGGCACCTTCGGCGTGATGTACCTCGCCGGGTTTTCGGTCAATAACCTGACCCTGATGGCGCTGACTATCGCCACCGGTTTCGTGGTGGACGATGCAATCGTCATGCTGGAGAACATTTCCCGCTTCATCGAAGAGGGCGACAGCCCACTGCAAGCGGCGCTCAAGGGTGCCAAGCAGATCGGCTTCACCCTGATTTCCCTGACCCTGTCGTTGATCGCGGTGCTGATTCCGCTGCTGTTCATGGCCGACGTGGTGGGGCGTTTGTTCCGCGAGTTCGCGATCACGTTGGCGGTGGCGATCCTGATTTCGCTGGTAGTGTCCCTGACCCTGACGCCGATGATGTGTGCGCGGTTGCTCAAGCGTGAGCCCAAGGAAAAAGATCAGGGCTGGTTCTACCGCTCCAGTGGCGCGACCATCGACTGGATGATCGCCGCCTACGGGCGCAAGTTGCAGTGGGTGCTCAAGCATCAGCCGCTGACCTTGCTGGTGGCCATCGGCACGTTGGCATTGACCGTGTTCCTGTACATGGTGGTACCCAAGGGTTTCTTCCCGGTGCAGGACACCGGGGTGATCCAGGGGATTTCCGAGGCGCCACAGTCGATTTCCTTCGCGGCGATGAGCGAGCGCCAGCAGGAATTGGCCAAGGTGATCCTGGCTGACCCTGCGGTCGAAAGCCTGTCGTCCTATATTGGCGTCGACGGTGATAACTCGACGCTCAACAGCGGCCGGTTACTGATCAACCTCAAGTCCCACGGCCACCGCAACCTGAGCGCCACCCAAGTCATTGCCCGCTTGCAACCGGAGCTGGACAAGCTGGTCGGCATTCGCCTGTTCATGCAGCCGGTGCAGGACCTGACCATCGAAGATCGGGTCAGCCGTACGCAGTACCAGTTCAGCATGTCGTCGCCGGATGCCGAGTTGCTTAGCCTGTGGAGCGGGCGTCTGGTCGAAGCCCTGGCGCAACGGCCGGAACTGACCGATGTCGCCAGCGATTTGCAGGACAAGGGTTTGCAGGTTTATCTGGTGATCGACCGCGATGCGGCGTCGCGGGTTGGCGTATCGGTGTCGAACATCACTGACGCGCTCTACGACGCCTTCGGCCAGCGGCAGATTTCCACCATTTACACCCAGGCCAGCCAGTACCGCGTGGTGCTGCAATCGCAGTCCGGCGAGAAGATCGGCCCCGATGCGCTGAACCAGATTCACGTCAAGACCACCGATGGCGGGCAAGTGCGCCTGTCCAGCCTGGCGCATGTCGAGGAGCGTCAGGCGCAGCTGGCGATCACCCACATCGGCCAGTTCCCGGCGGTGATGATGTCGTTCAACCTGGCGCCCGGCGTGGCGCTGGGGCATGCGGTGCAGATCATCGATCAGGTGCAGAAAGACATCGGCATGCCGATTGGCGTGCAGACCCAGTTCCAGGGCGCGGCCGAAGCGTTCCAGGCGTCGCTGTCGAGCACTTTGCTGCTGATTCTGGCGGCGGTGGTGACCATGTACATCGTGCTCGGCGTGCTCTACGAGAGCTACATTCACCCGATCACCATCCTCTCGACCTTGCCCTCGGCGGCGGTCGGCGCCTTGCTGGCGCTGCTGTTGAGCGGTAATGACCTGGGGATGATCGCGATCATCGGCATCATCTTGCTGATCGGTATCGTGAAAAAGAACGCGATCATGATGATCGACTTCGCCCTCGAGGCTGAACGTAATCAGGGCATGGACCCGCAGGCTGCGATCTATCAGGCGGCTCTGTTGCGCTTCCGGCCGATTCTGATGACCACCCTGGCGGCGTTGTTCGGCGCGGTGCCGCTGATGCTCGCCACCGGCTCCGGCGCGGAATTGCGCCAGCCGCTGGGTCTGGTAATGGTCGGTGGCTTGCTGGTGAGTCAGGTGCTGACGCTGTTTACCACACCCGTTATTTACCTGTACTTCGACCGCCTCGGGCGGCGCTGGGGCCATAAGCCCGAGTCCGTGGAACCGGTAGAGCAGCCATGAACCTGTCCGGACCTTTCATCAAGCGCCCGGTCGCGACGATGTTGCTGAGCCTGGCGATCATGCTGCTGGGCGGCGTGAGCTTCGGCCTGTTACCGGTATCGCCACTGCCGCAGATGGATTTCCCGGTGATCGTGGTCCAGGCGAGCCTGCCTGGTGCGAGCCCGGAGGTCATGGCCTCAACCGTGGCCACGCCGCTGGAGCGTTCCTTCGGCACCATCGCCGGGGTCAACACCATGAGCAGCCGCTCCAGCCAGGGCTCGACCCGGGTGATTCTGCAGTTCGACCTGGACCGCGACATCAACGGCGCGGCGCGGGAAGTGCAGGCGGCGATCAACGCCTCGCGCAACCTGCTGCCCAGCGGAATGCGCAGCATGCCGACCTACAAGAAGGTCAACCCATCGCAAGCACCGATCATGGTGCTGTCGCTGACCTCGGATGTGTTGGAAAAAGGCCAGCTCTACGACTTGGCCTCGACCATTCTGTCCCAGAGCCTGTCCCAGGTGCAGGGCGTAGGTGAAGTGCAGATCGGCGGCAGTTCGTTGCCGGCGGTGCGCATCGAGCTCGAACCCCAGGCGCTCAACCAGTACGGCGTGGCACTGGACGATGTGCGCACCACCATCGCCAACGCCAACGTGCGCCGGCCCAAGGGCTCGGTCGAAGACGGCCAGCGGCTGTGGCAGGTCCAGGCCAACGATCAGCTGGAAAAGGCCAAGGATTACGAGTCGCTGATCATTCACTACGCGGACGGCGCAGCCTTGCGCCTGAAGGATGTGGCCAAGGTCAGCGACAGCGTCGAGGACCGCTACAACAGCGGGTTCTTCAACGATGACGCGGCAGTCTTGCTGGTGATCAACCGCCAGGCCGGCGCCAACATCATCGAGACGGTCAACGAGATCAAGGCGCAGTTGCCGGCATTGCAGGCGGTGCTGCCGGCCAGCGTCAAGCTGAACCTGGCGATGGACCGTTCGCCGGTGATCAAGGCCACCCTGCACGAAGCGGAAATGACCCTGTTGATTGCCGTGGCGCTGGTGATTCTGGTGGTGTTCCTGTTCCTCGGTAACTTTCGCGCCTCTTTGATTCCGACCCTGGCGGTGCCGGTGTCACTGGTGGGCACGTTTGCCGTGATGTACCTCTACGGCTTCTCCCTGAACAACCTGTCGCTGATGGCGCTGATTCTGGCCACCGGGCTGGTGGTGGACGATGCCATCGTGGTGCTGGAGAACATTTCCCGGCACATCGACAAGGGCGTACCGCCGATGAAGGCCGCGTACCTCGGGGCGCAGGAAGTCGGCTTCACGCTGCTGTCGATGAACGTCTCGCTGGTGGCGGTGTTCCTGTCGATCCTGTTCATGGGCGGGATCATCGAAAGCCTGTTCCGCGAGTTTTCCATCACCCTGGCGGCGGCCATCGTGGTGTCGCTGCTGGTGTCGCTGACGCTGACGCCAATGCTTTGTGCGCGCTGGCTGAAGCCGCATACGCCGGGGCAGGAAAACCGTTTGCAACGCTGGAGCCAGCGGGCCAATGAGTGGATGGTCGGCAAATACGCCACCAGCCTCGACTGGGTGCTGCGTCATCGCCGACTGACCTTGCTCAGTCTGTTCGTGACGATTGGCGTAAACATTGCGCTGTATGTTGTTGTTCCTAAAGCCTTTTTTCCCCAGCAAGACACCGGCCAGCTGATCGGTTTCGTGCGTGGCGATAATGGCCTGTCGTTCAGCGTGATGCAGCCGAAGATGGAAACCTTCCGCCGCGCCGTGCTCAAGGACGACGCGGTGCAAAGCGTTGCAGGGTTCATCGGTGGCAACAATGGCACCAATAACGCGTTCATGCTGGTGCGGCTCAAGCCGATCAAGGAACGCAACCTGTCCGCGCAGAAAGTCATCGAGCGTTTGCGCAAGGAAATGCCCAAGGTGCCCGGTGCGCAATTGATGCTGATGGCTGACCAGGACCTGCAATTCGGCGGCGGTCGCGAGCAAACCACCTCGCAGTACTCCTACATCCTGCAAAGTGGCGATCTCGGTGCGTTACGCGAGTGGTATCCGAAAGTTGTTGCCGCCTTCAAGGCCCTGCCTGAGCTGACAGCGATTGACGCCCGTGAAGGCCGTGGCGCCCAGCAAGTGACGCTGATCGTCGATCGCGACCAGGCCAAGCGGCTGGGCGTGGACATGAACATGGTCACGGCGGTGCTGAACAACGCCTATAGCCAGCGGCAGATTTCGACGATCTACGACAGCCTCAACCAGTATCAGGTGGTGATGGAGGTCAATCCGAAATACGCCCAGGACCCAGTCACCCTGAACCAGGTCAAAGTGATCACTGCCGACGGCGCGCGAATTCCGTTGTCGACCATCGCCCACTATGAGAGCAGCCTGGAAAACGATCGGGTCAGCCACGAAGGCCAGTTCGCTTCGGAAAGCATCGCCTTCGACATGGCCGAAGGGGTGACGGTGGAGCAGGGCTCGGCGGCCATCGAGCGGGCGATTGCCAAACTCGGCCTGCCGGAAGACGTGATCGCGAAAATGGCCGGCACCGCCGACGCCTTCGCCGCCGCACAGAAGAGCCAGCCGTGGATGATTCTCGGCGCGCTGGTCGCGGTGTATCTGGTGCTGGGTGTGCTGTATGAAAGCTACATTCATCCGCTGACCATTCTTTCGACCTTGCCATCGGCCGGGGTCGGCGCGCTGCTGTCGATCTATGTGCTGGGCGGTGAGTTCAGCCTGATCTCCTTGTTGGGGCTGTTCCTGTTGATTGGTGTAGTGAAGAAAAACGCCATTCTGATGATCGACCTGGCGCTGCAACTGGAACGGCACCAAGGCCTGGAGCCGCTGGAATCGATCCGCAGTGCCTGCCTGCAACGGCTGCGACCGATTCTGATGACCACCCTGGCGGCGATCCTCGGTGCCTTGCCGCTGCTGCTGAGCCGCGCCGAAGGGGCGGAAATGCGTCAGCCGCTGGGCCTGACCATCATCGGCGGGCTGGTCTTCAGCCAGGTGCTGACCCTTTACACCACCCCGGTGGTTTACCTCTATCTCGACAAACTGCGCCATCGTTTCAACCGCTGGCGTGGGGTGCGTACCGATGCTGCTCTGGAAACTCCGCTATGACTGACCGTTCGCTTCTCAACCTGGCTGCACCGCTGATCACGGCCCGAGGCTCGCGTTTGCTGAGCCTGTCGCTGTGCGTGGCGATGCTCAGCGCCTGCGCCATCGGCCCGGATTACCAGCGCCCGCAAGCCGCCGCACCTGCGCAGTACAAAGAGGCGGCCGGCTGGCGTCAGGCCAACCCCAGCGATTCGTTGGCGCGTGGTGCCTGGTGGGAGCTGTATGGCGATCAGCAGCTCAACGGCCTGATCGAAAAGCTCAACAGCGCCAATCAGACCGTTGCCCAGTCCGAGGCCCAGTACCGTCAAGCCCAGGCCTTGGTGCGCAGTGCCCGTGGGGCGTTTTTTCCGACGGTGGACCTGACCGTCAGCAAGAACCGCTCCAGCCAGGGCACCGGCAGCAGCAGTTCGAGCCTGAGCAGTTCGTCCAGCGGTATCCGTGACACTTACTCGGCACAGGCCGGGGTCAGTTGGGAAGCCGATATCTGGGGCAAATTGCGTCGAGGCCTGGAAGCCGACACGGCCAACGCCCAGGCGAGTTTTGCCGACCTGGCGGCGATGCGCCTGAGCCAGCAATCGGAGCTGGTGCAGAACTACCTGCAATTGCGGGTGATCGATGAGCAGAAACGCCTGCTGGAAGCGACAGTCGAGGCCTATCAGCGCTCGCTGAAAATGACCGAAAACCAGTACCGCGCCGGAGTTTCCGGCAAGGATGCGGTGGCCCAGGCCACCACTCAGCTCAAAACCACCCAGGCGGAGATGGTCGACCTGATCTGGCAGCGCGCGCAGTTCGAGAACGCCATCGCCGTGCTGATCGGCCTGCCACCGGCCGAATTCAGCCTGGCCGAAACCCCAGACATTCCGGCGCTTCCCCAGGTGCCGCTGAGCTTGCCTTCGCAGCTGCTGGAACGGCGCCCGGACATCGCCTCCGCCGAACGCTCGGTGATGGCCGCCAACGCCAACATCGGCGTGGCGAAGGCGGCCTACTACCCGGACCTGACCCTGAGCATGAACGGCGGCTACAGCAGTAGCACTTACGCCAACTGGATCAGCCTGCCGAACCGTTTCTGGTCGGTCGGCCCACAGCTGGCCATGACCCTGTTCGACGGTGGCCAGCGCTCGGCGGAAGTCGATCGCAGTGAAGCGGCCTACGACGAGACTGTCGCCAAATACCGCCAGACCGTGCTCGATGGTTTCCGCGAAGTGGAAAACTATCTGGTGCAGCTCAAGGTGCTGGAAGACGAAGCCGTCGTGCGCCAGGAAGCTCTGGATGCGGCGCGCGAGTCTCTTCGCTTGACCCGGAATCAGTACAAGGCCGGGTTGATTGCCTATCTGGATGTGGTGGTGGTTCAGGCTACGGCGTTGAACAACGAACGCAACGCGCTGAGCCTGTTGCAGAGCCGGCTGATTGCCAGCGTGCAGTTGATTGCCGCGCTGGGCGGTGGGTGGGACGGGCAGCTTCAGGTGAGTGACAAGCAATAACCCCATCCCTGTGGCGAGGGAGCTTGCTCCCGCTCGGCTGCGAAGCAGTCGCAAACCGATTGATGCGTTTTGACTGAATGTACGCGTGAGCATCTTTGGGACGGCTTCGCCGTCCGGCGGGAGCAAGCTCCCTCGCCACAATCATCTTGATGGCCTTTTGATTACTTTGTGAGTGCGTTCGTCCGCGGAATCAGTACAATCGCCGGCTTTGCTCCCCGAGAACAAACACAGTATGGCGGGGGCTGTTGCGAGAAATCCCATGCTCATTGGTAGTTATTCCCTTACGCTGGTTTTCATATCGCTGTGCGTGGCGATACTGGCCTCTTATACCGCGCTTGACCTCACCGGACGCATCGCCACGGCCAAGGGCCGAGCGGTGCATTTATGGACGGCGGGCGGCGCTTTTGCGATGGGCATCGGCGTGTGGTCGATGCATTTCATCGGCATGCTTGCGTTCACATTGCCGATCGACCTGGGCTACGACACCACCCTCACGGCACTGTCGCTGTTGATCGCGGTGCTGTCTTGCGGCTTTGCCCTTTGGCTGGTCAGTCAGCCACGGCTGCCGGCCTGGCAACTGGCGTTCGGCGCGCTGATCATGGGCGCGGGTATCAGCGCCATGCATTACACCGGCATGGCCGCCATGCGCATGCAGCCGGGCATCGATTACGACCCGACTCTGTTTGGCGCGTCGTTGCTGATTGCCGTCGGCGCGTCGGGCGCGGCGTTATGGATCGCTTTCCGCCTGCGCCAGCACACACCGCATGTTCGCCTGTTCCGTGCGGGTGCTGCAGTCATCATGGGCATTGCCATCGTCGGCATGCACTACACCGGCATGGCCGCGGCGCGCTTTGCCGCCGGCAGTTTCTGTGGTGCGGCGGTCAGTGGTTTGAACGGCAAGGGGCTGGACAGCCTGGTGCTGATCACCACCTTGGCGATATTGAGCATCGCCTTGCTGACGTCGATCCTCGATGCCCGCCTGGAGGCTCGCACCGCGGACCTCGCCCACTCGCTGACCGTGGCCAACCGTGAACTCACTCAACTGGCCTTGCACGACACCCTGACCGGTTTGCCCAACCGCATGTTGCTGGCCGACCGTATCGATCAGGCCATATCGAAAGTGCAGGAGCAGGGCAGCTGTTTTGCGTTGATGTTCATTGATCTGGACGGCTTCAAACCGGTCAACGATGCGTTCGGCCATCACATGGGCGACCAGCTGTTGCGTGAAGTTGCACTGCGCCTGCGCGAAGACCTGCGTAGCCAGGACACCCTGGCGCGGATCGGCGGCGACGAGTTCGTGTTGCTGGTGCGCCTGAACGAGCCAAACGATGCGCTGAGCCTGGCGGAGCGTCAGGTTGGGTTGATTGCGCGCTCGTTCCGGGTCGCCGAACATGACTTGCAGATTTCCGCCAGTGTCGGCATCGCGCTCTATCCGGGCAACGGTCAGACGGCCGATGAGTTGCTGATGAACGCCGATGCCGCGATGTACCACGCCAAAGGCGCCGGGAAAAACGGTCATCGCTTCTTCGACGCCTCGATGAACAGCAACGCGCGCAAACAGCTGCAATTGCTCCAGGACTTGCGCAGTGCCGTCGATCAGCAACAGTTCAAGCTTTATTACCAGCCCAAATTCGACGCCGGTCATGGCCGACCAGTGGGCGCCGAGGCGTTGCTGCGCTGGGAGCATCCGACCCTGGGCCTGCTGCAGCCGGACACGTTCATTGACCTTGCGGAGAAGACCGGGCTGATCATTCCGATTGGCGAGTGGGTGCTCAACGAGGCCTGCCGGCAGATGCGCGAGTGGTACGTGCTCGGTTACACCGATTGGCGTATCGCGGTGAACCTCTCGGCCTTGCAATTCTGCCACGCGGGGCTGGTGCAGAGCGTTGCCAAAGCCCTGGCCACCCATCATCTGCCGGCCAACAGCCTGACCCTGGAAATCACCGAAACCACCGCCATGAGCGACGCCGATGCGAGCATGACGGTGTTGCAGGAGCTGTCGGAAATGGGCGTCGACCTGTCCATCGATGACTTCGGTACCGGCTATTCGAGCTTGATGTACCTCAAGCGCCTGCCGGCCAATGAACTGAAGATCGACCGGGGTTTCGTCCGCGATCTGGAGCACGACAGCGACGACGCGGCCATTGTCTCGGCCATCGTCGCCCTCGGCCAGGCGCTGGGCCTGCGGATCGTCGCCGAAGGGGTGGAAACCGGCGTCCAGCAAGACTTCCTGACCCAGCTGGGCTGCGACTCGTTGCAGGGCTACCTGCTCGGGCATCCGCTGCCGGCCGATCGCTTCATGGTCGACATACACCGCGGGGAGCAATCGGCTACCGGCTGACGGACCCCTGAACTGATGGGGAATACCTGTGGCGAGGGAGCTTGCTCCCGCTGGGCAGCGAAGCGGCCCCCCTCATTTCTTCAGACCTACCAGGTTGCCTGAATTTACGACTGCTTCGCAGCCGAACGGGAGCAAGCTCCCTCGCCACAGGTTTGTCATCACAGGGTTGATGCAGGCCCATGCAAAACCGCGCAATGGCGGTTATTCTTGGCCCCGACTGCTTACGCTAGGAACGGGGGAAAGCCAGCATGGACAAAGTTATCGTCATCACCGGCGGCAGCCGTGGAATCGGCGCCGCCACGGCCCTGTTGGCCGCCGAACAAGGTTATCGGATCTGCATCAATTATCAGTCCGACGAACAGGCGGCGCTCAGTGTGCTGGAGCAAGTCCGCGCACGCGGTGCCCAAGCCATCGCCGTGCGTGCCGACGTCAGCATCGAAGACGAAGTGATCGCTCTGTTTCATCGGGTGGACACCGAACTGGGTCGGGTCACCGCGCTGGTGAACAACGCCGGCACCGTCGGGCAAAAGTCGCGGATCGACGAAATGTCGGAATTCCGCATTCTGAAAATCCTCAAGACCAACGTCCTGGCGCCGATCCTCTGCGCCAAACACGCGATTTTGCGCATGTCGCCCAAACACGGCGGGCAGGGCGGCAGCATCGTCAACGTCTCCTCGGTCGCCTCGCGTTTGGGTTCACCCAACGAGTACGTGGATTACGCCGCGTCCAAGGGGGCGCTGGACACCTTCACCATCGGCCTGTCCAAGGAAGTGGCGGGCGAGGGGATTCGCGTCAATGCGGTGCGTCCGGGTTACATCTACACCGATTTCCATGCATTGAGCGGCGATCCGGACCGGGTCAGCAAACTTGAGTCGGCGATTCCGATGGCCCGCGGTGGGCGGCCGGATGAAGTGGCGGAGGCGATTGTGTGGTTGTTGTCGGATAAGGCGTCGTATGCGACCGGGACTTTCGTCGATCTTGGTGGTGGGCGGTAAAGATCAGAAGCAAGATCAAAAGATCGCAGCCTTCGGCCGCTCCCACGCGCCTGTGGGCGCCGCGATCTTTTACTGTTAAAAGGACCTGACAATCCGCCCCAACGTCTCCATCGCCTTCTCCGAATCCTCGGTCCACGGGCTGCCATAATTCAACCGAATACAATTCCTGAACCGCTGGGTCGGTGAAAAAATCGGCCCCGGTGCAATGCTGATCCCCTGCGCCAATGCCATCTGAAACAACTTCAACGAATCCATCTGCGGTGGCAGTTCCAGCCACAGGAAGTAACCGCCGGCCGGTTGGCTGACGCGGGTCTGGGCCGGGAAGTAGCGGGCGATGGCGGCGAGCATGGCACTTTGCTGTTCTTCCAGGGCGTAACGCAGTTTGCGCAGGTGCCGGTCGTAGCCGCCGTGTTGCAGGTAATCGGCGATGGCGGCCTGGGCGGGCATTGAAGCGCACAGCGAGGTCATGAGTTTCAGCCGTTCGATTTTCTGCGCATAGCGCCCGGCGGCGACCCAGCCGATGCGGTAGCCGGGGGCCAGGCTCTTGGCGAACGAACCGCAATGCATCACCAGCCCTTCGGTGTCGAACGCCTTGGCCGGTTTCGGCGCCTGTTGGCCGTAATAGAGCTCGGCGTAGACGTCATCCTCGATCAGCGGCACCTGATGGCTGCGCAACAACTCCACCAGTTCCTGTTTCTTCGCCTCGGGCATGGTCGCGCCCATGGGGTTCTGGAAACTGGTCATGCACCAACAGGCCTTGATCGGGTGCCGTTCCAGGGTCTGGGCGAGTACGCCGAGGTCGATGCCGTCTCGCGGGTGGACGGGGATTTCCACGGCTTTGAGCTTCAGCCGTTCCAGCACTTGCAGGCTGGCGTAAAACGCCGGGGCTTCGATGGCCACCAGATCGCCAGGCTCGGTGACGGCTTGCAGGCACAGGTTCAGCGCTTCCAGCGCACCGTTGGTGATCAGCAGTTCTTCCATCGGCAGCATCAGCCCGCCGACCATGTAGCGCAGGGCGATTTGCCGACGCAGTTGCGGGTTGCCCGGCGACATGTCGGTGACCACCATGCGCGGGTCCATCTCCCGGGAAGCACTGGCCAGCGAGCGGGACAAACGCTGCAGCGGGAACAGCGTGGGGCTGGGGAAGGCCGAGCCGAAGGGCACGGTGGTGGGGTCCTTGATCGAGTCCAGCACTGAGAACACCAGTTCGCTGACGTCGACTTCGGTGGACTCGTTGACCTGGCTGCTGATCACCGGCTCCGAGAACGGGCTTGGTGCATGCGCATTGACGAAGTAGCCGGAACGCGGTCGCGCGCGGATCAGGCCGCGACGTTCGAGCAGGTAATATGCCTGGAACACCGTGGACGGGCTGACGCCGTAGGTCTGGCTGGCGTAGCGTACCGACGGCACCCGATGGCCGGGGCCAAGAACGCCGGAGCGGATCAGTTCAGCGATGTCGTCGGCGAATTTTTCGTAGCGTTTCATCGAGTGCCCGGTTTTAAGTTATTCAGTGGGTGCGCTGTTGTGGCGAGGGAGCTTGCTCCCGCTCGGCAGCGTAGCAGTCGTAGATTTTCAGGGGCGCTTCGCACCCCAGCGGGAGCAAGCTCCCTCGCCACAGGGGACCGCATCCGACAAAGGATTGCATCTTAAAGGCTCAGCGGTTCATCGGTGCAACAAAGCGGCTCTTGGCCACGCTATAGATACCCGGCTCATCGCTGTCGACAATCTTGAAACTGATCGTCTGCGAGCTGCTGCTCGGCCGTTCCGTGGTCATCGCCACCGACACCGGTACATCGACGATTTCACCGGGGGCCAGGCTCAGTTCGGTCTTGCCTTGCAACTGGAAGCCGTCGTCGTCGACCAGTGTCAGACGGTACTCCTGACGTTGCTGGGTCTTGTTGATGACCTTCAGGCTGTAGATGTTTTCGATCTGGCCTTCGCTGTTCTCGCGGAACAGGCCACGGTCCTTGCTCACGTCCAGCGACACCATCGGCCGCTCCACCAAGGCCAGAGCGAAGGCGCCGATCATCACCAGCAGCACCGCGGTGTAACCGATCAGGCGCGGGCGCAGCAGGTGGGTCTTGCCACCCTGCAATTGATGCTCCGAGGTGTAGCTGATCAGTCCTCGGGCGTAGCCCATTTTGTCCATGATCGAATCGCAGGCGTCGATGCACGCGGCGCAACCGATGCATTCCATCTGCAAGCCATCGCGGATGTCGATGCCGGTCGGGCAAACCTGGACGCACACCTGACAGTCGACGCAATCGCCCAGTCCGACCTCGGCGGGTTTCACTTCACGTTTGCGCGGGCCACGGTTTTCGCCGCGAGCCACGTCGTAGGAAATGGTCAGGGTGTCCTTGTCGAACATCACGCTCTGGAACCGTGCGTATGGACACATGTGCATGCACACGGCTTCACGTAGCCAGCCGGCGTTGATGTAAGTGGCACCGGTGAAAAACAGCACCCAGAACAGGCTGACACCGCCGATTTGCAAAGTCAGCAGCTCTTCGGCCAGGGGCCGGATCGGTGTGAAGTAGCCGACAAAGGTCAGGCCGGTGAGCAGGCTGATCGCCAGCCACAAGGTGTGTTTGGCCGAGCGACGGAGCAGTTTGTTCAGGCCCCAGGGCGCGGCTTGCAGCTTGATCCGCTGGTTGCGCTCGCCTTCGGTGATCTTCTCGCACCACATGAAGATCCAGGTCCAGGAGCTCTGCGGGCAGGTGTAACCGCACCAGACCCGGCCTGCGAACACGGTGATCGCAAACAGACCGAAGGCGGCGATGATCAGCAGCGCCGACAGCAGGATGAAGTCCTGCGGCCAGAAGGTCGCGCCGAAGATGTGGAATTTGCTTTCGGACAGATCCCAGAGCACCGCCTGGCGGCCGCCCCAGTTCAGCCACACCGTGCCGAAGAACAGTAGAAACAGAAACCCCGCGCCGCTCATGCGCAGGGTGCGGAACAGGCCGGTGAAGCTGCGGGTGTGGATCAGGTTGTCACTGGACTTGGCCTTCATCTTTGGACGCGAAGGCTCATTGTTTTTTATAAACGAGGCAGGTTCAACGGTTCGGACGGGGATTCTATCGCTCATGGTCTTTCGCTCATCAGCCTCCATCAGGCCTGAGCACTATGACCAGCGATCTGTTTGCATAACAGACTCAGCTAACGCAAAAAAAAGCGGATCAGATGGGCTGCCCACACCCGCCTGCGACAACTTGATGCACCCGCAAGGGCGGGCTGCAAGTACCTATGTCAGGCGCTGGTGGGTTGTGTTGATGCCGGTCAGTCAAATCACCGAATCACTGTTCGTGGCCTTCAAATGCCGGCGACCGTCCACGGCGCCTGCTACGGTCAATGCGTCGGCTTCTGCTTCGGTGATGTAGAAGCGCTGGCCGTCGAGTTCTACTGCCGACATGGATTTTTCCTCGTCAGTGATTATGGTGATATCAGGGCAAAGGCGAATTTCTTCGCCGTTTTCGGTGATGAAGAAGCAGGTCTGGTTGTCGATGCGCACGGTCATGGAGGAGGCCTTTTTGCGGATTCGTTAAGTGTTAGGGCGCATTTGCCGGTGATTGTTCTGTGCAACCGATAGATGGCGTGAGTCGTGCTTAAGTTGGTTGACCCGTGCCCGGGGGATTGATTCCTCGAAGGACCTGGCAAATCCCTCTGAACTTTGCCGGCGCCTGTGGCTCGGAACTTATGTGTGTTCATACCCTTGAGTTCATCTCGGGGCAGATCGCTTCGTGTGAGTGATGACCAGGCACAAGAGCGTCCTTGGGGCGTAAGGAGAGATGCTCGATGACCGCTGAAAAACCCACAGAACTGAGCTACAACCCGCATATACCGCTGTCCCAGGCGTTGCTGCTGCCGCGTATCGTGATCGAAAACACCATGCCGACCCTCGACGGCGGGCAATTTGCCGTTAAAGCCGTGGTCGATCAGGACGTGGTGGTGACCAGCAAAGTGTTTGCCGACGGTCATGACAAACTGGCCGTGCGCATCCGTTGGCGTGCCGAAGGCGACGACACCTGGCAGAGCGAGGTGATGGCCGAGTTGGGCAATAACGGCTGGCAGGGCCAGTTCCGTGTCAAGAAGCAGGGCCGCTATGCGTTCTGTATCGAAGCCTGGATCGATCAGTACGCCAGTTTTTGTTATGAGCTGAAAAAGAAGCACGGGGCCTGCATGTCGGTCAGCCTGGAATTGCAGGAAGGGCGCCTGCACGTCAAGCAGGCAGCGGAACGCAGTGAAGGCCTCCTCAGCGAGCAGCTGGCGGCGTTGCACCATGAGTTGTCCGGTCTGCTCGAAACCGAGCAGGTTGCCTTGTTTCTGCACCAACGCAGCGCGGACTTGATGGCCCAGGCCGATCATCGTCCCTTCGTGAGCCTGAGTCCTGAATTTCCGGTGGACGTGGAGCGGGAGTTGGCGCAGTTCGCCAGTTGGTATGAATTGTTCCCACGCTCGATCACGGATGATCCGGCCCGTCATGGCACCTTTAATGACGTGCATACGCGGCTGGCGATGATTCAGGACATGGGCTTCGACGTGCTGTACTTCACGCCGATCCACCCGATCGGCCGCAGCTATCGCAAAGGCCCGAACAACTCGTTGACCGCCGGCCCCGACGACCCGGGCAGTCCTTACGCCATCGGCAGCGAAGAAGGCGGGCATGAGGCGATTCACTCGGAACTGGGCAGCCGCGAAGACTTTCGCCGGCTCGTCGCGGCGGCCGCCGAACATGGGCTGGAAGTGGCCCTCGACTTTGCGATTCAGTGTTCCCAGGATCACCCTTGGCTCAAAGAGCATCCGGGCTGGTTCAACTGGCGCCCGGACGGCACGATCAAATACGCCGAGAACCCGCCGAAGAAATATCAGGACATCGTCAACGTCGATTTCTATGCCGTGGATGCGATTCCCAGCCTGTGGGTTGAATTGCGGGACATCGTGGTGGGCTGGGTCGAAGAGGGCGTGAAGCTGTTTCGCGTTGATAACCCCCACACCAAACCGTTGCCGTTCTGGCAGTGGTTGATCGCCGATGTGCGGGCGCTGTACCCCGAGGTGATTTTTCTGGCGGAAGCCTTTACCACGCCGGCGATGATGGCGCGCCTGGGTAAGGTCGGTTACTCCCAGAGCTACACCTATTTCACCTGGCGCAACACCAAGACCGAACTGGCGACCTATTTCACCGAACTCAACGAGTCGCCATGGCGTGAATGCTACCGGCCGAATTTTTTCGTCAATACGCCGGACATCAACCCGGCATTCCTGCATGACTCCGGGCGCCCGGGTTTTCTGATTCGCGCGGCGCTTGCGACCATGGGTTCCGGGTTATGGGGCATGTATTCGGGCTTCGAGCTGTGTGAAGCGGCGCCGGTGCCGGGCAAGGAGGAGTACCTCAATTCCGAGAAGTACGAGATCCGCCCGCGGGACTTCAACGCGCCGGGCAACATCATTGCCGAAATCGCCCAGCTCAACCGCATCCGCCGGCAGAACCCGGCGCTGCACACGCATCTGGGCCTGAAGGTCTACAACGCCTGGAACGACAACATTCTGTATTTCGGCAAGCGCAGTGAGGATGGCAGCAATTTCATTCTGGTGGCCGTCAGCCTCGATCCGAATAACGCCCAGGAAGCGAATTTTGAATTGCCGCTGTGGGAAATGGGCCTGCCCGACGATGCCAGCACCCAAGGCGAAGACTTGATGAACGGTCACCGCTGGACCTGGCACGGCAAGTACCAGTTCATGCGGATCGAACCGTGGCATCTGCCGTTCGGGATTTGGCGGATTACCGCTTCTTGACTGTGGCGAGGGGGCTTTTGTGGCGAGGGAGCTTGCTCCCGCTGGGTCGCGCAGCGGCCCCAGACAATATGTCAGTCACACCTCATTTGCAGGTTTTACGACTGCTTCGCAGCCGAGCGGGAGCAAGCTCCCTCGCCACAGGTCCGGCGGTTTTATTCGAATTAAACAGGAGTTACAAATGGCGAAGAAACCCAGGTCAGCCACCTTCATCAAAGACCCGCTCTGGTACAAGGATGCGGTGATCTACCAGGTTCACGTTAAGTCCTTTTTCGACTCCAACAATGACGGGATCGGCGACTTTCCCGGCCTTATCGCCAAGCTCGATTACATTGCCGATTTGGGCGTCAACACCATCTGGCTGTTGCCGTTCTACCCCTCGCCACGACGCGACGATGGCTACGACATCGCCGAGTACCGTGGCGTGCACCCCGACTACGGCACCCTGGCCGATGCCAAGCGTTTCATTGCCGAGGCCCACGAACGCGGCCTGCGGGTGATCACTGAACTGGTCATCAACCACACCTCGGACCAGCACCCGTGGTTCCAGCGCGCGCGCAAGGCCAAGCCCGGCTCGGCGGCCCGCGACTTCTATGTCTGGTCCGATAACGATCAGAAATACGACGGCACCCGCATCATCTTTCTCGACACCGAGAAGTCCAACTGGACCTGGGACCCGGTGGCCGGTCAGTACTTCTGGCACCGCTTCTATTCCCACCAGCCGGACCTGAATTTCGACAACCCGCAAGTGATGAAAGCGGTGCTGTCGGTGATGCGCTACTGGCTCGACATGGGCATCGACGGCCTGCGGCTGGACGCGATCCCGTACCTGATCGAGCGCGACGGCACCAACAACGAAAACCTCCCCGAGACCCACGACGTCCTCAAGCAGATCCGCGCCGAGATCGACGCCAATTACCCCGATCGCATGCTGCTGGCCGAGGCTAATCAGTGGCCGGAAGACACTCAGCTGTATTTTGGTAACACCGACGCCAAAGGCCAGAACGGCGACGAATGCCACATGGCGTTTCACTTCCCGCTGATGCCGCGCATGTACATGGCGCTGGCCCAGGAAGATCGTTTCCCGATTACCGACATTCTGCGCCAGACTCCGGAAATCCCTGCCAACTGCCAGTGGGCGATTTTCCTGCGCAACCACGATGAATTGACCCTGGAAATGGTCACCGACAAGGAGCGCGATTACCTGTGGAATTACTACGCGGCCGACCGTCGGGCGCGGATCAACCTGGGGATTCGCCGGCGTCTGGCGCCGTTGATGGAACGCGATCGTCGTCGCGTGGAGTTGCTCAACAGTCTGTTGCTGTCGATGCCCGGCACGCCGACCCTGTATTACGGCGATGAAATCGGCATGGGTGACAACATCTACCTCGGCGACCGCGACGGTGTGCGCACGCCGATGCAGTGGTCGATCGACCGTAACGGCGGCTTCTCCCGCGCCGACCCGGCCAGTCTGGTGTTGCCGCCGATCATGGACCCGCAGTATGGCTATCTGTCGGTCAACGTCGAAACCCAGGCCGGCGACCCTCATTCATTGTTGAACTGGACCCGGCGCATGCTCGCGATACGCAAGCAGTCCAAGGCCTTCGGTCGCGGCACGCTGAAGATGCTGTCGCCGAGCAATCGCCGGATCCTGGCTTACACCCGTGAATTCACCGGCGCGGACGGCAAGCACGAGATTATTCTGTGCGTGGCCAACGTGTCCCGCAGCGCGCAAGCGGCGGAGCTGGATCTGTCGGCTTATGTCGGCATGGTCCCGGTGGAGATGCTCGGCGGCAATGCGTTCCCGCCGATCGGCCAGTTGAATTTCCTGCTGACGCTGGCGCCTTACGGCTTCTACTGGTTCGGCCTGGCGGCGGAGAACCAGATGCCGAGCTGGCACGTGGAGCCGGCGCAAAGCCTGCCGGACTTCACCACGCTGGTGCTGAAGCAGCGCATGGAAGAGCTGCTCGAAGCGCCGTCTCGGCAGTCACTGGAGCAGGGCATTTTGCCGAGCTGGTTGCAGAATCGCCGCTGGTTCGCCGGCAAGGACGGCACCATCGACAGCGTCAACCTCGCTTACGGCGTGCGCTTCGGCGACCCGCAGCATCCGGTGCTGTTGAGTGAAATCGACGTCACCAGCGCTGGCCAGACCAGCCGCTATCAATTGCCATTCGGCTTTATTTCCGAGGAACAGGTCGGCGCCGCGTTGCCGCAGCAATTGGCGCTGGCCAGGGTCCGTCGCGGTCGCCAGGTCGGCCTGATCACCGACGCCTTCAGCCTCGACAGCTTTGTTCATGCAGTGTTGCAGGGCATGCAGGCCAGTACGGTGTTGCCCTCGGACGGTGGCGAGATCCGTTTCGAGCCTACTGATGAATTGGCCAAACTGGGGCTGAGTGCCGAGTCGCAGGTGCGTTACCTGTCTGCCGAGCAATCCAACAGTTCGGTGGTGATCGGCGCCAGCCTGGTGCTGAAGCTAATTCGCAAGGTCGCGTCAGGGGTGCACCCGGAACTGGAAATGAGCGCGTACCTGACCCATGCCGGTTTCAAAAATATTTCGCCGCTGTTGGGAGCGGTGATTCGTCGCGATGCGGCGGGCGAGGACACGCTGTTGATGATCGCCCAAGGTTACTTGAGCAATCAGGGCGACGCGTGGGAATGGACCCAGAACAACCTCGAACGGGCGCTTCGCGACGAACTCGCCGATGCCGTGTCCGAGCAGGAGCAGCACTACAACGCCCTCGGCGAGCTGAAGGATTTTGCCGGCATGCTCGGCCAGCGCCTGGGGGAGATGCATCAGGTACTGGCGACCCCGAGCGCCAACCCGGACTTTGCCCCACACATCATGAGTCAGAAAGATGCCCTGGCCTCGGCCAAGGACGTGGCGGCGCAGCTGGAGCATGCACTGAAGCTGCTCAAGCAACATCAAACCGAACTGAGCGCGGCGGACCAGACATTGGTCAGCCGCTTGCTGGACAACAAGAAAGCCATCCTCGGACATATCCAGGAGTTGGGCAAAAAGGCCACTGGCGGCTTGCGTATCCGCGTCCATGGTGACTTGCACCTGGGGCAAGTGCTGGTGATCAAGGGTGATGCTTATCTGATCGATTTTGAGGGTGAACCCGCGCGGCCGCTGCATGAGCGCCGTGGCAAACACAGCCCCTATAAAGACGTCAGCGGCGTGTTGCGCTCCTTCGATTATGCCGCGGCGATGGCGATCAACGTGCACAACGTCGATAACACGGCGGATGCTCAGGCAGCGCGTCAAAGGGTTGCCGAGCGTTATTTAAGAGAGGCGCGACAATCATTTGTCGACGCTTATCGGCTGGCGGCAGCTAGTCTTGCTCATGCATGGCAAGATCCTGAAGGCGAGGATGCTGCGCTGGCGTTGTTCGGTCTGGAGAAGGCGGCTTACGAAGTGGCCTATGAGGCTGAAAACCGCCCCACTTGGCTACCGGTGCCGTTGCACGGTTTATATGGATTATTGAGTGGGCTTAAACCCTTTTCCGATCTTGGTGGAGAGTAGTCATGAGTTTCTCGAACAAGGAACAGGGGCACGTTAAAGAGGCGCTGCTGCCCAGGGCGCGGGACATCGACGCATTGGTACGCGCCGAACATCAGGATCCCTTTGCAATTCTCGGCCCGCACGGCGATGGCGCTGGCGGGCAATTCATTCGGGCGTATCTGCCGGATGCCTTGAGTGTGCAAGTGGTGGACAAGGCCTCCGGAGAAGAACTCGGCAGCCTTGAGGCGACCCAGACGCCGGGGTTGTTCGTCGGGCACTTCGAGCGGGCACAGCCTTATCTGCTGCGAACCCGTTGGGCCGGCGGTGAGCAACTCGCCGAAGACCCTTACAGCTTTGGCCCGTTACTCGGCGAGATGGACTTGTACCTGTTCGCCGAGGGCAATCACCGGGATCTGAGCAGTTGCCTCGGTGCGCAACTGAAGACAGTCGATGGCGTGGAGGGTGTGCGCTTCGCCGTGTGGGCGCCGAACGCCAGAAGGGTCTCGGTGGTCGGCGATTTTAACGTCTGGGACGGTCGTCGGCATCCGATGCGCCTGCGCCATCCCACTGGGGTCTGGGAGTTGTTCATCCCGCGCCTGCAAGCGGGGGAGGCCTACAAATACGAAATCCTCGGCGCCCACGGCATTCTGCCGCTCAAGGCCGACCCGGTGGCCCTGGCCACAGCGCTGCCGCCAGACACCGCATCGAAAGTCGCTTCGCCGCTGCAAGTCGACTGGCAGGACCAGGACTGGATGCAGTCGCGGGGCGAGCGTCAGCGAACCAGTGCACCGCTGTCGATCTATGAGTTGCATGCCGGTTCCTGGCAATGCGAGCTGGATGACCTGGGCGAAGTCGCCCGTCAGTACACCTGGCCCGAGTTGGCCGAGCGGCTGATTCCGTACGTCAAAGAGCTGGGTTTCACCCACATCGAACTGATGCCGATCATGGAACATCCATTCGGTGGCTCCTGGGGTTATCAATTGTTGTCGCAGTTTGCCCCGAGCGCCCGTTACGGCTCGCCGGATGAGTTCGCCGCTTTCGTCAACGCGTGTCACCAGGCCGAAATCGGCGTGATCCTTGATTGGGTGCCGGCGCATTTCCCGACCGATGTCCATGGCCTGGCGCAGTTCGACGGCACCGCGCTGTACGAATACGGCAACCCGATGGAGGGCTTTCACCAGGACTGGGACACGCTGATCTACAACCTGGGTCGCACCGAGGTGCACGGCTACATGCTGGCGTCGGCGCTGCACTGGCTCAAGCATTTCCATGTCGATGGACTGCGGGTCGACGCAGTGGCGTCGATGCTGTATCGCGATTACTCGCGCAAGGCTGGCGAGTGGGTGCCCAACCGTCACGGCGGTCGGGAGAATCTGGAGGCCATCGATTTCCTGCGTCATCTCAACGACGTAGTGGCTCTGGAAGCACCGGGGGCACTGGTGATTGCCGAAGAGTCCACGGCGTGGCCGGGTGTCAGCCAGAGCACGCAACAGGGCGGGCTGGGTTTTGCCTATAAGTGGAACATGGGCTGGATGCACGATTCGCTGCATTACATTCAGCAGGATCCGGTGTACCGCGCCCATCATCACAACGAACTGAGTTTCGGCCTGGTGTATGCCTGGTCCGAGCGTTTCATCCTGCCGATTTCCCACGACGAAGTGGTACACGGCAAGCATTCGCTGATCGACAAAATGCCCGGCGACCGTTGGCAGAAGTTTGCCAACCTGCGGGCTTACCTGAGTTTCATGTGGACCCATCCGGGCAAGAAACTGTTGTTCATGGGCTGCGAGTTCGGCCAGTGGCGGGAGTGGAATCACGATCAGCAGCTGGACTGGTACTTGCTGCAATATCCGGAACACCAGGGTGTGCGCAAGCTGGTCGGCGACTTGAATCGGTTGTATCGCGAAGAGCCTGCCCTGCACGATCAGGACGATGTACCGCAGGGCTTCCAGTGGTTGATCGGCGACGACGCGATCAACAGCGTTTATGCCTGGCTACGCTGGAGCAAGGAGGGCAGGCCGGTATTGGTGGTGGCCAACTTCACCCCGGTGCCGCGTCAGTCCTACCGCGTCGGCGTGCCGTTTGCCGGGCGCTGGGTCGAGTTGATCAACAGCGACGCCGACACCTATGCCGGGTCCAATTACGGTAACGGTGGCGGGGTGTTCACCGAGGAAGAACCGAGCCATGGGCAGGCACTTTCCCTGGTGTTGAATTTGCCGCCGTTGGCGGTGTTGATTCTGCGACCGGAGGGTTGATCGAAAAGATCGCCGGCTTCGCCGGCTCCTACAGGATCGGGTCGCCCCAGGTGGGCGGGACAACGTTGAACCGTAGGAGCTGCCGAAGGCTGCGATCTTTTGATTTTTTTTACCAACGCATCCGCACCCCAAGGCTGCCAATCAACCCGTTCAAATCATTTTCAACCACATTGCTGCTGTAGTCGGCGCTGACATACAGGCTGACCGAAGGCGTCACTCTGGCCACCAACCCCAGACCCACGTCTACTGTCGATGAATTGCGACTGCTGCTGATTTTGTCGACCTGATCCAGGCTCACTGTGTTGCCCGTGTACACCGTGTGCCACAAATTGGTCCGCACATAGGGTTCGACCGGCAGGCCGTTGATATCGTAATTGCCTTTCAAGCGTGCACCGACCCGACCGCTCCAGGAGGTCAGGTCGCTGGACGAGGCGTTGCCTGACCCGGCATATGGCGTATCCAGCGTGATGCGTTGATTGATCAACTGCGCCTGGGGTTCAACCACCCAGTTGTCGCCCAGGCCAATCGGGAAACCACCTTCCACCGACACTGTCATCGCGCTGCCTTCGGTGGTTTGTCGCACGCCCTGGTCGTTGCGGCTAAAACCGCTGACCCGGCCGCCGCTGGCCGTCAAGTCGACGTGCCAGCCTTGCGCCCCGGTCAGGCTCCAGTAGGCACCCAGGCTTTGGCCTTGAAGGTTGAGCGTGTCATGGCTGGGGTCGGCGAGGGCGCGGCTGGTCAGCAGGCCGTTGTCGTTGCCCTGGAATTGAGCGGTGCCGCCGATCAGTCCGACCCGCTGGATACTACCGCTGTTGCTTTGCACGGTCAGGAGTGCCGGGCCTTTGAATTCGCTGGCTCCGGGGATCGTGCCCTGGGTCAGATAATCGGTTTGTGCCTGCCGCGACGTCGGGCCATAGGCGTGATCCCAGGCCAAGGGCGCGGCGTCTTCGATCGTCAGGCGTGAGCTGGGTAAGTCTGAGTTGACGCGTAAACGGTCAGGATATGTGGCGACGCCGAAGGGCAAGGTAATTGTCGGTAGTTGCTGGCTGTACCAGGGCGTTGTTTCGTCCTCGGCAGACGACGCTCGCACCTCCATGGATGAGCACAGCAGGAGTGAACCGGAGACGACGCAAAAAGTGAATTTTATCTCTTGTGGGGTGAATGAAGTTCTCATGGAGGTCTACCTTGCAATCGCATGCGTATCTCGCCGTGGCGTCTCTCCTACCCCGAATGAGGGGCGACCGAATGGATTGAGGCAAGGTCCGACCCGCCCGTTTTACGGGTGTCTGGAGGCTTGCCCCTGATGGATTTCCGGGGGTAGTAAGGACTAGCTAAGAAGACCGATGACGCTGCGTCAAGAAAATGGCCGATAAGTGGTACGGCTATTTCAGACTCTGTAAGTGACTGATTATTGGCGCCGATCTAAGTTGTTGTTTGTACGAAAAATCATCCTGAAAGGTGCAATCCAGACGTATTGGGTAGTGGGCTATCGGTTGCGTGACGGATGAACAGTGCAAAATCCATGAGCAAGTCCGTGACGTGATTACTGTCATTTTTTCTGCTTCAGGCTGCAGTTCTTGGCGCCTGTCGCTTGACGGTGTTACAGGCGTACCTCCACTGCCAGCGGCAAATGGTCCGACAGGTGCGTCCAGGGTTTGTAGCCGAGTATGCGCGGCTCATGACTGCTGGCATTGCGCAGGTAGATGCGGTCCAGGCGCAGCAGGGGAAACCGTGCCGGGTACGTTTTCGCCGGGCGGCCGTGGTGGCGTTCGAACGCTTCATGCAGGTAGTCGCGTCGGGCGAGGGTGGCATTGCCTTGCAACTGCCAGTCGTTGAAGTCGCCGGCAATGATGACCGGGGCGTCCTCTGGCAACGATTCGAGTAACAGGCAGAGCAACTGCAGCTGGAGTTGTCGATGGCTTTCCAACAGGCTCAGGTGCACGCAAATGGCATGCACTTCGGCATGGCCCGGCACATCCAGCACACAGTGCAGCAAGCCGCGCCGCTCGGGGCCGGTGATCGAGACATCGAGGTTGCGAAATTCGCGGATCGGGTATTTCGACAGCAGGGCATTGCCGTGATGGCCGTCGGGGTAGACCGCGTTGCGACCGTAAGCGAAATCGCTCCACATGCTGTCGGCCAGGAATTCGTACTGCGAGGTCGGTGGCCAGTCGTTGTAACGGGAAGAATGCCGGTCATGCTCACCGACCACTTCCTGCAGAAACACCAGGTCCGCCGACGTACTGCGTACCGCTTCGCGCAGTTCCGGGAGGATGAAACGTCGGTTGAGGGCGGTGAAACCCTTGTGAGTATTGACCGTCAGTACTCTGAGTCGGCGAATCGCCGGGGGCGTGCTCGATGGCACTGATTCGACGGCTTGGCGTTCGGCATCGTGGGTCACGTTCACTCCTCTGAATCAGGGCTGCTGTATGTATGCGACTGATGCGTGGGCGAGCAGTTCAAACACATTCACCACACCCGTAGCAGCTGTCGAGCACCGCGAGGCAGCGTTCGGTGTGGGCCGCATTCGGACGTAGCCGTCGTGAATCCGGCTGACGCGGTTTGCCTGATGCACCGTAAGTTCCGGTTTTACGACGGCTACGCCGCCGAACGCAGCCTCGCAGGCTCGGCAGCTGCTACGAGCGAGTCCGATCAGACAAACACAATTTCATACGGCAACCGCATGCGTTCCAGAATCACTCGTGGCAGCAGCGGGGCGATGCCGATCGCCGGTTCGCCGTCGAGCTGGCTGGCGTAGGCATAGGTTGCGTGGCTTTTGCGCGCAACAGTCCAGGTGTCGAGGCGTAGCTTGCGCGCGCGATGCCAGGGGATCAGCCCGTGCTCGCGCATCGGCCAGTGCCAGGCCCAGACCGGTATTTCGTTGAGCGTCGCCCCTACCAGGGCGGCAGCCCTGGCGCTGGCACGGCCGACAGCGTCGTGGTCGACGATGCCGTCTTCGCGCCAGGTGGTGAACACCACATCGCCGGGGCGCAGGTAGCGGACGATGAATTGGGTCAATTCAGACTCTCGCTCGGCCAGAGCGTTGTCGGTGAAGCCGCCGCGAATCCACTTCAGGCTGTGCATCGGCAAGCCGAGTCGACGCAAGGCTTCGACACTTTCCTGGGGGCGGAACACGCTCAGGCGCTTTTCCGACCACTGACGCGACCCCGGATGGCTGGCGCTGCCGTCGGTGATCGAGATCAGTTGCAGAGGATGACCAAGGGAGCACAACAGTTGCAGCAGGCCACCGCAAGTCACCACTTCATCGCCGGGATGCGGGGCGATCACCACCGCGCGAGCTCCAGCAGGGACCAGTGTTTCGGTGTTGATGACGGGGATGTTGTCCAGTTGTGGGGCGCTGTTCCAGATCTGCGCAGGCAAGCTGTTTTCGCTGATGGAAACCGGTCTCATAGGCGCTACGTCCTTGTTCTGTCTGGCCCTCAGTCGTGCGCAATGCTTACGGGAGCAAGCCTGGCAGACCCGTGAAGGCGGGTAGATAGCAATGTGCGGCGCTCCGAACCCTGGATTGCCGCGTTCAGAGTATTGCTCATGAAACGCTATTCGTCGCCTCAGCCTTTGGTCTGATGCGTTTTTTTTAACCCAGGCTGTGTCAGGCTTCGCAAAAAGTCACCGAAACCGTCCCTCGGCAGCTGCTACAGATATTATGGTGATCACTCTCACTCTTCTTCCTCATGCTGCAGTTCAAACAACAGCAGCGAACGGCCAGTAACCGAATATTGGCGACCAAATTCAAAGCGTTCCTGGCCCCGAATCGACGGTTGATTGGTATCGATCATGCAAGTCCAGAAACCACCGTCAGGCACTTCCGGCAGCAGGAAGTTGACGATGTCATGGTGCGCGTTGACCACCAGCAGCAGGGTTGCGTCGGCACCCTTGCGGCGAATGCCGGTTTCCTGGGCGCGGCCATCGAGCAGTATGCCCATGCAGCGACCGTGGCCTTCTTCCCATTGCTTATTGGACATTTCGCTGCCGTCCGGGGCCAGCCAGGTCACGTCCTTGACGCCGATGTCCTCGTTGTAATTACCCACCAGGAAGCGTCCGCGCCGAAGGATCGGATAGGCCAGGCGCAACTTGATCAGGCGTTTGACGAACTTGAGCAGCGCCTTGCCGTCTTCGCTCATGTCCCAATTGACCCAACCGATCTCGCTGTCTTGGCAATAAGCATTGTTGTTGCCTTTCTGGGTGCGGGCGAACTCGTCGCCGGCCACCAGCATCGGCGTACCCTGGGACAGCAGCAGCGTGGCGAAGAAGTTGCGCATCTGCCGCAGGCGCAGGGCATTGATCTCGGGATCGTCGGTGGGGCCTTCGACGCCGTGGTTCCACGACAGGTTGTTGTTGCTGCCGTCCTGATTGTTCTCGTCGTTGGCCTCGTTGTGCTTGTCGTTGTACGACACCAGATCGTTGAGGGTGAAGCCGTCATGGGCGGTGACGAAGTTCAGCGAAGCATACGGTCGACGGCCGCGCTGGTTGAACATCTCACCGGAGGCGGTCATGCGGCTGGCGAAGTCGGCGAGCTGGCCGTCGTCACCTTTCCAGAACGCGCGCACGGTGTCGCGGAATTTGTCGTTCCATTCGACCCAGCCCGGCGGGAAGTTCCCGACCTGATAACCGCCGGGGCCACAGTCCCAGGATTCGGAAATCAACTTCACCTGACGCAGCACCGGGTCCTGGCGACAGGCGACGAGGAAGCTGTGCCGTTCGTCGAAGCCGTCATGGTAGCGGCCGAGGATGGTTGCCAGGTCGAAACGGAAACCGTCCACGTGCATTTCCGTGGCCCAGTAACGCAGCGAGTCAGTGACCATTTGCAGCACGCACGGGTGGCTCAGGTCCAGGGTGTTGCCGGTGCCGGAATCGTTGATGTAGTAGCGTTTGTCGTCGGGCCTCAAGCGGTAGTAAGAGGCGTTGTCGATGCCGCGCATGGACAGGGTCGGGCCTTGTTCGTTGCCCTCGGCGGTGTGGTTGTAGACCACGTCGAGGATCACTTCCAGATTGGCGTCGTGCAGGTGCGCGACCATCTCCTTGAACTCGGCGATCTTGCCGCTGGCCAGGTAGCGCGGGTCCGGGGCAAAGAACGCAATGCTGTTGTAACCCCAATAATTGGTCATGCCTTTGTGCAGCAGATGCTGGTCGTTGACGAAGGCATGGATCGGCAGCAACTCCACAGTCGATACGCCGAGCTTGCGGATGTGTTCCAGCACGTCATCGACCATCAACCCGGCGAAGGTGCCGCGCAGGTTCTCGGGAACGGCGGGGTGAAGCATGCTGAAACCGCGTACGTGAGTCTCATAAATGATCGTCTTGTCCCATGGCACGCTGACCCGATGGTCATGGCCCCAGGTGTGGGCCGGGTCGATCACTTTGCACTTGGGCACGAAGGGCGCGCTGTCCCGCTCATCGAAACTGAGGTCGGCGTCGGGGTGGCCGATGGTGAAGCCGAACAACGCTTCGGACCATTTCAATTGGCCGACCAACTGTTTGGCATAGGGGTCGATCAGCAGTTTGTTCGGGTTGAAGCGATGACCGTTGGCCGGGTCGTACGGCCCGTACACGCGATAGCCGTAGATCAGCCCCGGATGGGCGTCGGGCAAGTAGCCGTGGTAGGTCTCGTCGGTGTATTCCGGCAGCTCGATGCGCTCAAGTTCCACTTCACCGGCATCGTCGAAGATGCACAGTTCGACCTTGGTCGCGTTAGCCGAAAACAGCGCGAAATTGACCCCCAGGCCATCCCAGGTCGCGCCTGGCGGGAAGGGCAAGCCTTCACGGATTCGCGAGGCCTCGTGAGGTTCGGGCGCGGTTTTCTTTGGACTGGTCATAGCTGCTCCTGCAACGGTATTTTTCGAGGGCGAATGCGCTCTCGGTGGCGAGCGGGCTCGCCACGAAGTCAATCAGGACAAGACAGTGAAGCGTCAGACCTCGGGTGGTTTACGCGCGGTGCGCGGCTTTTTCACTGTGGTTTTTTCGCCCGGCGGGATCACTGCCGAAGCGGCAGCGGGTTTGGCTTTGGGCTTGGTGCGGGGTTTGGTTTCGAGGCCCTTGGCATTGACCAGCTTGCCGTCGGGCTTGCCGGCCGCGGGCTTGCTTGCGGTTTTGCTGCCGCTCGCTTTGGCTAGTTTGCCGGGCGCCAGGGCTTCGGCCTCGGCGAGTTTGCAGGCCATCTCCCAATGGCGGGTTTCCTGGCCCTCGGGTTTTCCTTCGGATTCCCAGATTTGATAGGCAAATTCGCGAATGCGTTTTTCGTCGGTACTCATCGCAATGCTCCTGAACTGAACTCAAGTTTGGGTAAAGAGATTGACCGGGAAATCCCCCAGCGCGGCGCCGACCATCAGCTCCTTGTGTTTTGTGACTGCGACGCTGGTAAAAAGTCCCTTCAGATTTTCTTCGGTGGCCGTGAACGGCAATTTGATTCGGGTATCGCCCCACAGCGACGCGTCAATCCGGGGGGCGGCACTGTTTTCCAGCAGTCCGGCACAACGTATCGGTACGGCCACGATTGCCCGTTTTCCCTGCCATTCTCGAGCAAACGCCAGTACCCGGTGAGCCTGGCTGCCAATCACTTCAAGGGCTTGGTAAGTGCCTTTTTGAAACAGTTCGGCATGCTCGGCACGCCGGTTCAGCGCCCGGGCGATCAGGGTTTGCTTGATGCGCCCGTCACGCCAGTTCGCCAACAGAGCGGGCAGGTCCAGCGGTAGGTGCATGGCCTGCTGACGGCTGACGTAATCCACCGGCCGGCGGTTATCCGGATCGACCAGCGAGAAGTCCCAGAACTCGTTGCCCTGATAGAGATCCGGCACCCCCGGCACGGTCATTCGCAGCAAGGTTTGCGCCAATCCATTCAGTGCACCCGGGACGGCAATGCATTGAGCGGCTGCCTCGATGGCCGCGCGCAATGGCTGACCTTCGGGGCTTAGCAGCAGGCGTTCGAGAAACCCGTGGGTCGCCTGTTCATATGCCTCGTTTGACGCGCTCCAGCTGCTTTGCAACTTGGCTTCGCGCAGGGCTTTGCGTTGCCACTGCCAGAGGCGTTTGGCGTAGTCCTCGAGCGCAGGTTGATCGTCGCTACACAATTCCAGTGGCCAACTGCCGAGGATTGCTTGATAGAGAATCAGCTCGTCGCCCGCCGAGGGCGCGCCGGGGTCGCTGCGCAGTTCACCCGCGAGGGTTCGCCAGTGCTCGACCTGTTCGGCGTACCAGGCGCTGCGCTCGCTTAACACCGCCAGCCGCGCGCGGGTGTCTTCACCGCGTTTGTGGTCGTGGGTCGCGGTGGCCAGCAGGTTGTCGGGGAATTCGGCGAGGCGATTGGCGCAGGCGGCATGGAAGTCGGCAACCGGGGCGCTGAACTGCTCGGTGTTGTAGCCGACATCGTTGCGCGACAGCAGCACCGCCGAGCGATAAAGCGCGGTGTCTTCCACCGCTTTGGCCGCTGTCGGTGAGGTCAGTTGCTGGAAGCGCACGCACGCATGCTTGAGCAGTTTGCGTGGACGGCCCACCGGGCGCTTGCACCAGGGTTGGCCACCGAGCCAGCCGGCCAGGCAATCGAGCACCGGCCAGTCGGCCTCGCCAAGGGTTTGCCTGGCACCGGCCATGGCCTGCTGGAAAAACACGTCATCCTGGGCCGCACGACCCAACGGGCTGATGTAAGTGCGGTACACCGGGAAGTGCACGATCAGTTCCTGCAAGGCCCGTCGGATCGCGCCGAGGGTCAGGTCCCGGGTCATCAGGTCGTCCCGGGCCACTTGCAACAGGGCATGGGCAACACTTTCGAAATCCCCGGCGAGGGAACCGTTGAGAATCTGCTGGCGCGCCAGTTGTGCTTCCTGGCGGAAATCGGCGGGCCGTTCGCTGTGCCGGCTCCAGAGTTCACCCAAGGTCTGGGTGCCTTCGGGGTCGTGTTGCAGCAGCGACAACTGGTTCATGAATTCGTAACCGGTACTGCCATCGACGCACCAGTCGCGGTGCAGGGTTTCGCCTTCGCCGAGGATCTTTTCGACGTAGATCGGCAGGTGTCGGCCGGGTGCCAGTCGATCAACTCGACGTCGCAGTTTGCGGCAGTAGCCCCGCGGGTCGGCGAGGCCGTCGATGTGGTCGATGCGCAGTCCGTCGACCAGACCTTCGGCCACCAGCTCGAAGATTTTTGCATGGGTCGCTTCGAACACCGCCGGCCGCTCGACGCGCAGGCCGCCCAGTTCATTGATATCGAAAAAGCGCCGCCAGTTGATGTCGTCCGCCGCGGTGCGCCAATTGGCCAGGCGATAACTCTGGCGCTCCAGCAGGTTATGCAGGCGCTGGAAACCGTCGGGAGTGAGCGAGTCGTAAGTGTCGAGGGTGTGCTGGATGGCGTGCAGAATGGCCGGATCACTGGCCAGTTCCCGCAGCTCGGCTTTCAGTGGAATCGCCAGGCTGTACACGTCGGACTGATAACTCAAGGTGTCGAAGCGGTCTGCCAGGGATTTGAGCCGTTCAGCCTGCTTGGCATTCAATTGGTCATTGGCCTTGAGCAGTTCGCCGTAGTCGGTGGGGCATATCGGGAAGTGGTGTTCATAGTGCTCGACATGAAAGGCGCCGCGCCGGGCATCGAAACGCAAGGACAGGGTGCCGTCCTGCAAGGCGATGCCGTAGTCGCTGCCCAGAAAAGGCAGCAGCAACTGGCCTTCCATCAACGGGTCGGGCGAGTGCCACTGAATGTCGAAGAACTCGCCGTAAGGGCTCAGCCGTCCCCATTCCAGCAAGTCGAGCCACCAGGGATTGTCGCCACCGCCGACGGCCATGTGGTTGGAAACGATATCGAGGATCAGCCCCATGTTCTGTTCGCGCAACGCTGCGACCAAACGGCGTAACGCCGCTTCGCCGCCCAGTTCAGGGTTGACCGTGGTCGGGTCTACCACATCGTAGCCGTGCATGGAGCCGGCGCGGGCGGCGAGCAGCGGTGAGGCATAGAGATGGCTGATGCCCAGGCTGGAAAAATACGGCACCAGTGGCACCGCTTGATCCAGGGTGAAGCCTTTATGAAATTGCAGCCGCAGGGTCGCCCGCAGCGGCTGGCTGAGCGGTTGATTCATTGGTCACGCTCGGCCGCCTGAAGTCGCGCGCAGGCGAGCAGTTCCAGGCGGCGGGCGGCGTCCGGATCATCGAGCAGGCTTTCGCTGTCGCCGGGCAATCGGCGGGACCAGTTGGGGTGGGTGTCGGTGGTGCCGGGCAGGTTGGCCTGCTGTTCGATACCCAGGGCATCTTCCAGCGGCAGCAACACCAGCGGCGCGCGGGTATGCCCGAGGAAGCGGATGGCGGCGTCGAGCACCTGATCGGTTTCATGGTGCTCTTCGCGAAAGTTCTGTGGGTCCTGGCTCAGGACCCGGCGCAAGCCTTCGCGCTCGCGTTCGCGATGTTGACGCCATTCAATTTCACCCGTGGCGTCGACCAGGCCCAGGCGTGCGCTCCAGTCGATATCGCGGCCATGCCACCAGCCATTGAGCGTCGGCAGGTCGTGGGTGCTGGTGGTGGCCAGGGCGTTGTCCGGCCAGTCGAGAATCGGTTTGAAGTGTGTGTTGTCCTGTTCGAACAACAGCACGCGCATGCCGAGGATCGAGCGCGCGATGAGTTTTTCGCGCAGGCCATCAGGCACGGTGCCGAGGTCTTCGCCGAGGACGATGGCCTGATGCCGATGGGATTCGAGGGTCAGAAGGCGCAGCAGATCATCCACCGGATAATAAAGGTACGCTCCGTCGCTGGGCGGTGCGTCTTTAGGGATCACCCATAGCCGTTGCAGGCCCATGACGTGATCGATGCGCAGGCCGCCGGCATGGGCGAAATTGGCCCGCAGCATTTCGATGAACGCGCGAAAGCCGTTACGCACCAGACCTTCGGGTGAAAACGCGGAAATCCCCCAGCCCTGGCCAGTGCGGTTGAGGATGTCGGGTGGCGCACCCACGGTCAGCGAGGCGAGTAATTCGTCCTGGCGACTCCAGGCCTGGCTGCCGCCGCCGTCAGCGCCCACCGCCAGGTCGGCGATCAGGCCGATGCCCATGCCAGCACCACGGGCGGCGGTTTGTGCGCGCTCCAGGCTGCGCGCAATCAGCCATTGGCAGAATGCGTAATAGCCGATGCGGGCCGAGTTCTCTTCGGCAAATTGCGCCAGAGCGGCGCTGCGCGGGTTACGCCATTGCTCGGGCCACTCGCGCCAGTCGAGGCTTTCACCGCGCCTTGCACGGGCTTCCTGGATCGCTTCGAAGCGGCAATGATTTTCCAGCGCTTCGCCACCGGCGTGACGGAAGCTGCTGAAGTCGGCATGCAAGGGGTGTGCGCCGTGGGTGAATCCTTCGTACAAGGCTTCCAGCAAGCGATGTTTGGCCTCGGCGGCGGTGGGCCAGTCGATGAGCTGTAAGGTTTCCAGATGCTTGAGTTCGCCAGCCAGGCCCGTGGCGTCGATTGCGGTGCGCAGGGCACGCTCACCGAGAATCGCGCCGGGCGCTGCGTACAGGCTATTGAGAAACAGACGGCTGGACGGCGAGTAAGGGCTGTAGCGCTGGGTGTCGCCGCTGAACATCGCATGCAGCGGGCTGATCGCTAATGCTTCGGCGCCCCGTTCGCCGGCCACCCGGGCCAGATCTTCGAGGGCCTGGGTATCGCCGAAACCGCCATCGCCGGGGCGGCGCAGCGAATACAATTGCACGCTCAGGCCCCAGGCGCGCGGGGTTTGACTGTCAACGGCTTCGCCGACGCTGTAGCAGCGCTCGGGCGCCACCGCCAGGGTGAACGACTGATCGTCGATGCTGACGTGCTGATAACCCACCGGCACCAAACCGGGCAAAACAGCGTTGTCATCGAGCTTGAGGTTGAGCCGCGAGCCGTCTTCGAGATGGATCTCACACGGGGTTTGCGGTGCAAAGTAGTGGGCCAGATCAAGACCGACACCAACGTCGCAGGTCAGCAGCGGCGGCAGGTGCCGGGTTTGCTGTGCCTCCAGCAGTTGCAGCAGGCTGGCGTCGATTTCCTGGGCGGTGCTGGCGGGATGGCCAAGCCCGGCCAGCACTGAACGCAGCACCGCCGGCGTGACTTTTTGTGGACGGCCGTTGGCGTCGATCCAGTCGACGGCCAGGCCGGCTCGGCTGGCCAGTATTTCCAGTTGCGCATCGCTCATGGTCGCTCTCCATCCGGGGGTAGCAAAGGGGCTGCGGCTGTGAGGCTGACGAGCGCGCAATACGGGGCAAGGGTGCCCTGATCCAACAGACCGGCCGAGTGCGGCGGGTATTCGAACAGCAGTGTCGCGTCGGCCTGTGGGGAGTGGACCACGGCTGCGTCGCTGAGGTTCAGGTCAATGCGCAACTGACTGCCATCGCCCAGCCGCCAGCGTGCCGACACCGCGCCCTCGGCCAGTACCTGCGCCCCCAGCGCGTGGGCACCGGGCAGGTGCGGGATGATGTGTTGATGGCGGATTTGCAGCAGTCGACGATACAGCTCATGAATGGCCGGTTGCCGGGTGGTGGTCAGCTTCGGCCGCGACGCTTCGAAAGTCTGCATCGCGTTCGGGTCGGGAATCTGCTCGCGTTTGTGCGGGTCGGCAAAGGCGCTGAAGGCTGCGAATTCATTGCGTCGACCTTCGCGCACCAACTCCGCCAGCTCACCATGGTGGCTGGTGAAAAACAGGAACGGTTGCTCGGCGGCGAACTCATCGCCCATGAACATCAGCGGAATCATCGGCGACAACAGCAGTAACACGGTGGCGGCACAGAGGGCCTCAGGCCGGGCCAGTTGATGCAAGCGCTCACCAAAGGCGCGGTTGCCGATCTGGTCGTGGTTCTGCAAAAAAAGCACGAAGGCCGTCGGCGGCAAGTGACCGCTCGGCTCACCGCGCGGCGTACCGTGGCGGGTGATATGGCCTTGAAACACGAAGCCCTGGCTCAGGCAACGGGCCAGTTGTTCGGTGGGGTTTTGGGCATAGTCGGCGTAATAGGCATCGGTTTCACCGGTAAGCAACACGTGCAGGGCGTTATGACCGTCGTCGTTCCACTGCGCGTCGAAACCTTGCTCCAGCAGGCTGGCCTGGTTGTGCTCGTTTTCCGCCATCAGCCACACATGCCGCGCCGGATTGATATGTTGGCGAACCCGTTGCGCCAGCTCTTGAAGGAAGTCCGGGTCTTCGATGGCATGCACTGCATCCAGGCGCAGGCCGTCGAAGCGGTATTCCAGCAACCACATCAGCGCATTGTCGATAAAGAAGTCACGCACCTCGCGCCGGCGGAAGTCGATGGCTGCGCCCCACGGCGTGTGTTGGTCTTCGCGGAAAAAACCTTTGGCGTAGCGATGCAGGTAATTGCCGTCCGGGCCGAAGTGGTTGTAGACCACGTCGAGAATCACCGCCAGGCCATAGCCGTGGGCCGTATCGATCAGGTGTTTGAGTTGTTCGGGCGAACCGTAGGAGGCCTGCGGTGCGTAAGGCAGAACCCCGTCATAGCCCCAATTGCGCTCGCCGGGAAACTGCGCCAACGGCATCAGTTCGATGGCGGTAATCCCCAACTCGACCAAGCGCGCCAGATGCTGCTCGACCTCGCTGAAACCGCCGAGCGCACCAACATGCAGTTCGTAGATCACCGCTTCGTTCCATGGCCGACCTTGCCAGGCAGTGTGTTGCCAGCGATAGGCGAGGGGATCGACCACCACGCTGGGGCTGTCGATATCGCCCGCCTGGGCGCGGGAGGCCGGGTCCGGCACCTCCAGTTCGCCATCGATGTTGTAGCGGTAGCGGGTACCCGCGGGACAGCGGGTCTTGATCACAAACCAGCCGTCGGCCTGAGGCAGCAGCGGCAGGGATTGTCCGTTTTCCAGTTCAAGACTGACGTAAAACGCATCTGGCGCCCACAAGGCAAAACGCGTGTGTTCAGCGTCCAGCATGATTGCGCCGTGGGGCCAGGTTTCAAGAGTCCGTAACGGCATCGTTGAAAACCTCTTACTGTTTGCCCGATTTACCCAGCGCTTTAGCCACCAGTTGTTCGTAGAGTTCGGCGTAGGGTTCGACCGCCTTGCACCAGTTGAAAGGCGCCGCCATGGCCCGGCAACGCATGGCGTTGAGCAGGCCGGGGAAGGCGAACACCTTGAACGCGCGGCTCAGGGCTTCGCGATAGCTCTCCACGGTGGATTCGTCGAAAAGAAAACCGGTCACGCCGTTTTCAATGGTGTCGGCCAGGCCGCCGGTATTGCGCGCCACCGGCAATGAACCGAAGCGCTGGGCGTACATCTGGCTCAGGCCGCAAGGTTCGTAACGCGAAGGCATCAGCAGGAAATCACTGCCGGCAAACATCCGGCGGGCGTCGGTTTCATTGAAGCCGATGTGCACGCCGATTTGCCCGGGGAAGCGCAACGCCAGCTCACGCATGGCTTGTTCTTCTTCCGGTTCGCCGCGGCCGATAATCGCAATCTGGCCGCCATTGGCGACAATGTATTCGGCCACCGCTTCGGTCAGGTCCAGGCCTTTCTGGTAGACAAGCCGCGAGACCACGGCGAACAGCGGGCCTTCGGAATCATCCAGGCCGAATAACCGGCGAACGTGCGCCGCGTTGACCGCTTTGCCGTCCCAGTCGCCGATGCCGAACGGGTGGAACAGGTGCGGATCGGTGGCTGCGTCCCAGCTTTCATCGATGCCATTGGGAATCCCGCTGAGCAGACCTTGCTGGGTCTTGGCGGCGAGAAAACCGTCGAGGCCGCAGCCGAAGGCCGGTGTGGTGATTTCCTGGGCATAGGTGGCGCTGACGGTGGTGATGTGGCTCGAGTAGGCCATGCCGGCCTTGAGGAACGACATCTTGCCGTAAAACTCCATGCCTTCCTGCTGCAAGGCATGCACGGGAATACCGAGTTCCGGGCATGAGCCGAGGCTGGTGACGCCTTGGTACGCCAGGTTATGGATGGTGAACAGGGTCGGGGTGCGTTGGCCACGCCAGTGCATATAGGCAGGGGCCAGGCCGGCGGGCCAATCGTGTGCATGCACCAGATCCGGGCACCAGTGAATTTGTGCGAGGTTGGCGGCGATATCGGCGGCCGCAAGCCCCAGGCGGGCGAAACGAATATGGTTGTCTGGCCAGTCACGGCCGTTGTTGGCGCCGTAGGGTGAACCTTCGCGCTCGTACAGTTCAGGGCAGATCAACACGTAAATGACCAGGCCGTCAGGCATGTCCATGCGCCCGATCTTGCAGGGCGGCAACGCGGCGTGCCCGCCCAGTTCACCGATGATATGAATCGGATTTTCGCTGTTCAGCACTTGCGGGTAACCGGGGATCAACACCCGGACATCGTGCAGGTGAGCCATGGCTCGCGGCAGCGCGGCGGAAACGTCTCCCAGGCCACCGGTCTTCACCAGATCGGCAATCTCCGAGGTGACGAACAACACTTTTTTCTTGTTGGGATTCTGACGGACTACCGGTGCCAACGCCTTGGTGACCGGGACGCTGACCGATTTGGCGGTAAGGGCTCCCACGGTGCTGGCTTCGCCGACCTGTTGATGAGCACGTTCTCCCTGAACATCTAACGCCGTATTGATCATATGCATCTCCCCGTGTTGTTGATCTGATTCCAAACCTGGCACAAACGGTGTTGGCCAATTCCTGTGGCCGGGCGCAAACGCGCTACGCATCGGTGAGCAAGTGCTGCCCATGCGCTGAAGCTCAATGGGTGAAGTGGCTGTTGCAAGGAATGCACCAGTCGCTGTGCCCTACCTTTCAGCTGACCTGAAGCCAATACGAAAAGTTTCTATTTATTTCACCGAATGACCAGTCGGTTTTATTCCCCGAAAACAGTCTAGGCCAGAACCTAGAGGGGGGTGGTCAACCGGACAAATTGTTCGACAATCGGTTGGGGGAGGGTACAAAACACACGGGGTTTATGGGGGAACGCACCGACGAAGGGCAGGTTTGTTTTTTTGGGTGGGTCAAGACGGGACCGGGAAGTCACGATAGTTGGGCACGATGGAATAGGGATTGCACCATTGTGGTGCGCAGGATTTAGGAGGGTGTGGTGGATTTGAGGGACTCTTCGCGGGCAGGCCTCGCTCTCACAGGGGAATGCATTTCACATGTGGGCGCGCGGCTTGCCCGCGAAGAACGATAACGCCGTCTCAGCCCAGCAACCGAATCGGCGCCCCGGCCGCCCAAGCCTGAATGTCCTCGATCATCTGCGAAAAGAACAGCTGATAGTTCTGTCGGCTGACGTACCCGACATGGGGCGTGGCCAACACATTGTCCAGGGTTCTGAACGGATGATGGCGGGGCAACGGCTCGTGCTCGAACACGTCCAGGGCCGCGCCCGCCAGGCGTTTTTTCTGCAGGGACTTGATCAGTGCCGCTTCATCGACAATCGGCCCGCGCGCGGTATTGACCAGCCATGCCGTGGGCTTCATCCAGTCCAGCGCCTGAGCGTCCACCAGCCCTCGGCTGCGCTCGCTGAGCACCAGATGGATCGACAGCACATCGGCCTGCTCGAACAGTTCCTGCTTGCTGACATAGGTCACGCCGACTTCGGCCGCTCGTTCACTGGTGAGGTTTTCGCTCCACGCAATGACGCGCATGCCGAACACCTGGCCGAATTGGGCAACCCGTTGACCGATACTGCCCAGGCCGAGGATCGCCAGCGTCTTGCCCTGCAAGTCGCCACCCAGGCCTTGCTGCCAAAAGCCCGCGCGCAAGGCGTTGGCTTCGGCCACCAGGTTGCGGGTCGCGGCCATGATCAGTGCCCAGGTCAGTTCTGGCGCGGCATGTTTGTAGCTGTCGGTGCCGCAGACCTGGATGCCCAGCGCGGCGGCGGCCTTAAGGTCCAGGGCGGCGTTGCGCATGCCGCCGGTGACCAACAGTTTGAGGGTGGGCAAGCGGCGCAGCAGGTCTTCGTCGAACCGGGTGCGCTCGCGCATCACACAGATCACCTCGAATGCGCCCAAGCGCTCGGCCAGGGTTTCGTTATCGGCCGGGTAGTCATGGATAAAACTCACCTGGCCGATGCTGTCCAGCACTGACCAGTCCACCACGTCGCGCGCTACGTCCTGCCAGTCATCGATCACCGCAATCTGCACCGCCATCAGCCTTACCTCATCAACGAACGGGATTGGTTTTGTTCAGCCAGCCGAGCAACGCCTGATGAAACTTCGCCGGCTCCTCCATCTGCGGCGCGTGGCCCAGACCCGGGAATTCAATCAGTGTCGATTGGGGGACCAGCTTCGCCACTTGCTTGCCGAGTACATCGTAATGACCGATTTTCGCCTTGACCTCGGGCGGTGCGATGTCTTTGTTGATGGCCGTGGTGTCGGAGGTGCCGATCAACAGCAGGGTCGGCACTTTCAGGTCCTTGAACTCGTAGTACACCGGCTGGTTGAAGATCATGTCGTAAATCAGCGCCGAGTTCCACGCCACCGCTGTTTTGCCCGGTCCTTTGGCCAGGCCTGCGTACATGTTCACCCAGCGGTCAAACTCGGGCTTCCAGCGGCCGTCGTAATAGGTGGTGCGTTGGTAGTCATGAATACCTTGCGCGGTCACTTTCAGCTCGCGCTCATACCATTGATCGACCGAGCGATATGGCACGCCGAGGGCTTTCCAGTCTTCCAGGCCGATGGGGTTGACCAGCGCCAGTTGTTCGACCTGATCGGGGTATTGCAGCGCATAGCGGGTGGCGAGCATGCCGCCGGTGGAGTGGCCGAGCAGGGTCGCCTTTTGTATGCCGAGGGCTTTGAGCAGTTGCTGAGTGTTGCTCGCCAGTTGCTGGAAACTGTACTGATAGTGGTCCGGTTTACTGGAGGTGCAGAAGCCGATCTGGTCCGGGGCGATGACCCGGTAACCGGCCTCGCTCAGTGCCTTGATCGAGCTGTCCCAGGTGGCTGCGCAGAAATTCTTGCCATGCATCAACACCACGCTGCGGCCGTTGGCCTTGCCTTGGGCGGCAACGTCCATGTAGCCCATTTGCAGGGATTTGCCCTGGGATTGAAAGGCGAAATGCTTGACCGTGTAGGGGTAGTCAAAGCCCTGGAGTTCCAGGCCGTATTCTGGTGTTTCGGCCTGGGCCTGGTTCTGGGCATAAACGAGAACCGGCAGTGCCGCCGTTAGCAGCAGGCCGGGTAACCAGCGGGAAAGGATGGGCGACATGGGGAAACTCCACAGGAAATCCGCCGATGCTGGATTGGCGTGATTAGGGTGACATTAAACGCAGTCAAGCCATTCCCCTCGCGATGCACTCTTTTTGTAGCAGCTGCCGAGCCTGCGAGGCTGCGTTCGGCTGCGTAGCAGTCGTCAAACCAGAGCTTTCAGTGCATCAGGCAAACTGCGTCAGCCGGATTCACGAAGGCTTCGCCGCCGAACGCCGATACACGGGGCCTTTCGTTCAACCCATCCAGCCCAACGTGGCCATTGCCAGTACGCCATAGCGGGCACCCTTGGCGAGGGTCACGATCATCAGGAAACGCCCCAGCGGTTCGCGCATGACGCCGGCCACCAGCGTCAGCGGGTCGCCGATGATCGGTACCCAACTCAGCAGCAAGGACCAATGACCGTAGCGCAGATAATGTATTTGGGCTTGTTGAAGATGACGAGGGCTGACCGGAAACCAACGCCGCTCGCGAAACCGCTCGATGCCGCGTCCCAGCCACCAGTTCAGCAGCGACCCCAGCACGTTGCCCAGCGTTGCCACTGCCAACAGCGACCAGAGCCAATACCGGTCGCTGAGCAACAACCCCACCAGCACCGCTTCGGACTGCAAGGGCAGCAGGCTCGCGGCGCCGAACGCCGCGAGAAACAACCCGATGTAGGCACCGAACATCAATGGGCGGGGTAGTCCGCCACCACCACGTCAGTGCCATCCTTTTGCAGGCCGATCACCTGATAGGCATCGCTCATGCCGCCCATTTCCATCCCGGGCGAGCCCATCGGCATACCGGGGGCTGCAACTCCCAACAGATCGTCACGTTTGCTCAAGGCCAGCACTTGGTCGGCCGGCACATGGCCTTCGACGAACTTGCCGTTGATCAAGGCGGTGTGGCACGACGCCAGGCGAGGCGGTACGCCGTGTTGTTGCTTGAACTGGCTCATATCGGCTTCGACGTGGTCTTCGACCTTGAAGCCGTTGGCTTCCAGATGGCTGACCCATTTTTTGCAGCAGCCGCAATTGGCGTCGCGGTGCACTTCGATCGGGATCAGGTCGGCGGCCTGGGCCAGGGAGGAGATGAAGAGGGCGCTCAGGGCAGCCAGACGCAGGTGGGTTCGCATGGGAGTCTCGTCTCGGGTTACGGCCAAAAAGGTGCATTTTGACTCTTTTATCCGACTGGGCATTGCGCGAGTGTTTCTAAGTTATACAAGGTCGGCTGGCCAGATCATCGCAGGTTGATGCTGTCAGCTGAATGAGCGAGGAATGACAAAAATGTCAGGTGTGCCGTCTGAGCGTCGAAAACCGGCGCTCAGGGGGACTTACGAACTGTAAAATTTGCAAGCCTACGGCAAGGGCAACGGCTACCGGTCGAGCAACTTCATGACCTCTTCCGGATAGCGCAAGCCAGCGGTGGCATTGGCCGGGAATATCGCTTCAAGGGCCTGCAACTCTTCGCGGCTCAGTTTCACCTCCAGCGCGGCCACATTTTCCTCCAGGTATTTACGTTGTTTGGTGCCCGGAATCGGGATCAGGTAATCCCCTTGAGCCAAGACCCAGGCTAAGGCCAATTGGCCGGCTGTCACGCCTTTGTCGGCGGCCAGCGTTTGTACCTGCTGCACCAGCAACAGGTTTTTGGAAAAGTTTTCCCCTTGGAAACGCGGGCTGAAGCGACGGTAGTCGTCTGCGGCGAAGTCATCCGGGCTTTTCAGTGCCCCGGTCAAAAAGCCCCGGCCCAACGGGCTATAAGGTACAAAGGCCACGCCCAGGCGCTGGCATGCGGCCAGGCAACCGTTCTCTTCCTGATCGCGGCTCCACAGCGAATATTCACTTTGCAGGGCGCTGATCGGATGAACCTTGTGCGCTCGCTCCAGTGTATCGACCGAGGCCTCACTCAATCCCAGGTAACGCACCTTGCCGGCCCTCACCAGTTCGGCCATGGCGCCGACGGTTTCCTCGATGGCCACCTGCGGATCGATGCGGTGCTGGTAATACAAATCCAGGGATTCCACGCCCAGGCGCTTGAGGGTGCCGTCGATCGCTTCGCGAATGTATTCCGGGCGACCGTTGACGCCACGCGCGCCGGGGTTGGACGGGTCGCGGACAATGCCGAACTTGCTGGCCAGGAACACTTGGTCACGCTTGCCGACAATCGCCTTGCCGATCAGCTCTTCGTTGGTGTGTGGGCCGTACATGTCTGCCGTGTCGAGCAGGTTGATCCCCAACTCCAGCGCGCGATGCAGCGTTACCGTGGCTTCGCGGGTGTCCACGCCGGTGGTGTAGAAATCGGTCATGCCCATGCAGCCCAGACCGATGGCTGACACCTGTGGTCCGTTCTTGCCCAGTTGACGTGTTTGCATGAAATGAACTCCCTGTGGATGTAGGCGCTTAGTGTCGATCTCGACAGAACGAAGATAAACCGGCTAAAAGTGCTATCACTGTTCGTAATTTCTAAATAATCATCGAGTCCTGACCATGGATCGTTTAAACGCCATGCGTGTATTCACGCGAATCGTCGAACTGGGCGGCTTCGCCAAGGCGGCGGACAGCCTGCAATTACCGCGTGCCTCCGTGACCATTCTGATCAAGCAACTTGAGGCCCACCTGGGCGTGCAACTGCTGCAACGCACCACCCGGCAAATCAGCCTGACGCTCGATGGCGCAGCCTATTACCCGCGTTGCGTGCGGTTGCTGGCGGATCTGGAGGAAACCGAAGCCGTGTTTTCCGCTGCTCGCCACAACCCCAAAGGCCTGTTGCGAGTGGATATGCCGGCGGGAGTGGGGCGTTTGATGGTGATCCCGGCATTGCCGCAATTCACTGCACGCTATCCCTTGATCGAGCTGGAAATCGGTTTGAATGACCGGACTGTGGATCTGATCCGCGAAGGTGTCGATTGCGTGTTGCGGGGCGGCTCGGCCCTGGACGAATCACTGGTGGCGCGACCGCTGGCCACACTGGATCAGGTCACGTGTGCGAGTCCCGAATACTTGCAACGTTGCGGGACTCCGCGGTGTCTGGAGGATCTGAAGGGGCATCAGATGGTGGAGTACTTTTCCAATAGCACGGGCAAACGCTACGGACTGGAGTTTGTCGTCGATGGGCAGTTGCGGTTGATCGACCTGCCCAAGCACGTCGCGGTCAACAGCTCCGATGGCTATCTGGCGGCGTGTGAGGCGGGATATGGCTTGGTCCAGGCTCCGTATTATCACGTTGCCCGTCAATTGAAGGAGGGACGTTTGATCGAGGTCCTGAGGGATGTGCCGCCACCGGGTATGCCGCTGACGGCGCTCTATCCTCCTCACCGCCAGTTGTCCCGGCGGGTTAGGGTATTTGTCGACTGGCTGGTGGAACTTTGCGCTCAGCCGGGTAATGACTTTTACAGGCAACCCTCACGCGGCTGAGCGGGCTCCAATGGGTGCATCGGCGCAGCGCTGGCTTCTCGTGGCGCTCGCGTTCTGCTGCAAATCGTCATGCAACTGTTGCATGTATACGCAGCCCAGATCGAGGGATCGAACCTGCACGCCCCGATGAAACAGGGCGAACCAGCCATTGTCACCTGACGTAGGCATCAAGCCGGTAAAGGCGAAGCCCAGCGCCGAAAAACTGCACAAGTCCCGGGCGAAGTGCCGGGACAGTTCGAGCCGTGCCGAGATCACCCAGTGCCAGGGCAGTTGCCGGAGTTGCTCAAGTAAATCATTGTTCAAATGCTGAATGATAATGTCGACCCGATGCTGATGTTGTTCAATTTGCAAGGACGTGGCGAGGCGCGGAGTGTCCTGGTGGGTTCCGAACACCGAGCACAGGTGCTGCATAAGCGCCCGGCAGCTTTCGGGCCATTGGATATCGGGGAGTGGTCGTGTGTGTCCTTCGATCATGTGGCAACACATCACCATGGTTTCCGGAAGTGGTTCGCCAAATGGCGAGGGGACGTAGTCGGGAAGCAGTCCAGTGTTGTGGAAACCGAGTTTTTTGCGATGCGTTGCGTGTAGGGATGGTGGGTCACTTGCATGATCGAGGCGCTTTTAAGCCCCAGAGAACCTGCCTGTCTCAGCAGTTCGCGGCCCAGACGAGTGGCGATGTCCTGCCCCTGCGCGGCGGGATGTACCACGGTGAGGGCCAGTTCCGCGGTATTCGAAGGTGTGTCGCGTCGCAACGCGGCATGACCGAGGACGGCTGTGTCATCCACAGCCAGCATTGATTGCCAGTGACCCTCGGCATTGTGCTGATTGATCATGTTCGGCAGGTAAACATCCGGCTGAGCGTAATGATCGCCGTAGACTTCTTGAAACAATCGACTCACTGCGTTTGCATCGGAAGGGCGGTAGGCGCGAATTATCAACGGGGTCATCACACGAACTCCTGCAAGGGAACGTCATACACTCGCAAATCGAGCACCCGCAGTTGTTTGCCCGAGCGAGGGTGGAGTTTCAAGTCTGTGGTTGCGCAAGGCAGTACTCGAAACTCCAGCAGACCCTCGCGGCTCAGGTCGTCGATGGCGGGGTAGTGGGCGAGCAGCGCTTCACGCAATTCGCGGAGCACCGGTTCGACGGCTTGTAACTGAGGTTCGGGCACCCACTTCACGCTCAGCAGATCCTTGGGGCCGGTCTGCTCGATCAGCAATTGCCATTGTTCGCTGTGCGCTACACGCTGGACGATCTCGTGTATTTCTTCAGTGAACAGCGACAACACACCGACTCGTACTCGTTGACTGTGGGCACTGCGCCCTTTGAGCGCGAATTTACGCCTCGGGGTTGCGGCCGGCTCACGCCAACAGGCACGGTCGCCCACTGGGTAGCGCAGCAGCGGCATAAGCCGGCGTGTCAGGTTGGTCAGTACCAACAACCCGGTGCGATCGCACTCTTCAATCACTTCACCGGTGTGTTCGTCGACGATTTCCAGCAGGGTTTGTTGATCGAACACCCGATGCTCGCCCAATGCGCAGTCGCGATCGCTGGCGCCTATCAGCCCGGCGTCTACGCTGGCGTAGCCGATCGAGGCGATACGGGCATTGGGGAACATTTCCCCAAGGATTGCCAACTGCGGAGCAAACAGGCTTTCGCCGGCATATAACAGCGTCTCGACCCCGTACAACACACGCCGATGCTGCGCCAGGTAGGCGCAGAATTGCAGCAGTTGTGCCGGTACGCCGGCCAGAACGTTGATCCGATGCCGCTCTATGGCATCCGCCAATACGTCCGGCTCGACGTTTCCGGTAAACGGAAATTCGCAGATGGATCGCTCGACATAGGCCAGGGAGTCGTGGACGAACAGAAAGCTGGCGTAGAGATCCCCTGAAAAAAACAGGTTGGCAACCCGGTCGCCATTGTTCAGTTGAGCTGAGAGGCTGGCGCCGAACGTGCTAACCAAGGCTTGCCATTCCTCGTAGGAGTAAACCGCAAGTTTGCCTTGGCTGGTCGAGCCTCCGGTTTTTAATACCAGTGCATCATCGACATCTCCGGTCAGGACTGACCAATGACTCAAGTCGTTGCTACCGGACCAATAGTCGGCCACATGGGTTAATGGCAGATCTTTTAAAGTAAGCCCGTTCTCGGGCAAGTGCTCCAGATGTTTATGGTAGAAGTTGGAGTGTTGTCTTATATAAGGTACAAGTTGTTCAAGCGAATAAGTTGGCTTCACGGGATTCTCTTTTATAGTGGGCGTCTTGCGTCGACTTCTCTTATTTTCGTTGATCGATAACTAAGGGGGGTTTGCCACTGTGTTTGTTTCGGGTGAATGCTTGTTCAACGCATGTTGTCACCTCCACAATTAAAAGTTCAGCGCGCACCGCATTCGCCAAGGCTTCGTGGGTCAGCAGTTTTTCGTGTACCCACTCGGCGTCTGCATCCGCGAGAACGTACATGCGTTCGACCCCGTTGGCGGTGTGGTCCAGGACCACTTGAATGGGGGATCCCACACTGAGTTCCAGCGCCGCGGGCGAAATGAACTCCGTGCCAATGCGCACCAGTTTGTCGTGCCGCTGCAGCAGTTCGAATCGCGGCGTCTCCAGTCCGCAAGGGCAGGTTCCGGGTATCTAGCGGCCGGTGTCGCCGATGTCATATCGGCGCACGTGCTGACCCTGCCGGGCGCGTGACGTAAACAGCAGGCGGCCGATCTCATTGGCTTGTACCGGCGCATCCTGTTCGAGCTGGACGATTTCCAGATGCTGGATTTCGCTCATCAAGTGGAATACGCCGTCCGCCGTTGCCCGGCAGGCATGCCCCAGGGGGCCTGCATCGACGGAGCCATACATGGCGGAGCGAATCGTCGACACCCCACAGCTTTCCATCAGGCGCCGACTGGCTTCTCCCGGATGTTCGCCGCCAAGGAATACTTTGCCGATACCGGCATAAGCGCGAAGTCGGGCCTGCTCTTTGAGAAACAGCCGATGCAACGTGCTGGGCATGCCGATCAGCACGGTGACACGCTGCTCCACGATCAGTCGGGCGATTTCGCTGAAGTCATCGTCCTGGGGAGCCCCCATGGGCAAATGCACAACCCCCATCCGTTCAAGAATGTTGGAACAACTGAAAAAACCACCATAAAGGTTGCCGCCGTAGAACAGGTTCATCACCCGGTCCAGTGACGGATCGAGCCCGACGCAGAACATGCCGTCGGCCGAGGCGCGCATTTGTCGATGAAAGTCTTGATAGCTGAAGCCAGCCAGCGCCGGGGTCCCGCTGCTACCGCCGGAGCGGAAGTACAGCTGTGCTGCGGACCCGATCGGCTGGGCCATAAAAGTGTCCTTGTCCATGATCGGGTCATGGGATGTGTCGGGGGCGGGCGGAACTGGGTCGAGCGTTGCATGACCTGTTAAGACATGCTGGGGCAAACTCACCGAGAGGCGGCGACTCAGACGCGACAGCGCGTAGACGCCATCGTGGGGCTCGCCGGTGTATCCGTCATGGATCGATTCGCAAGGTGCAATGCGACTGACGCCGGCATTGACCAATGTTCGAACGAGCTCAGGCGTTTTTGCCGAGGGGGACATCAACGCGCAGCTTTGCAGGAAGTTGCGCCAGGGCTGCAGCGTCTCGGCGAGCAGATACTGAGGAACCGGTTTGAGCACAATCGTACGAAACAACGGTGACGGCGCGAGCTTTTGATGGTGCTCCCAGATGACGCGCCATCCGAGGCCAGTCCACACTTGGCCGGTCTGATTGGCAAAGCACTGATCGAGCCGTGCCATGGCGGTGCGGGTGGTGATTTCCGATGCTTCCTGATCTGTCGGCGTTAATGCCGGCCAGTGTGGGGCGCGACGGTTGAAGGCTTCGGCCAGTCGATCTCCGAGGTTCTGCAAGACGGCCGGATCGTTGCTGTCCACCAGCACCCATTGAGGACTGGAACACGCTTGTTGATCCAGTCGACAGACTTCATCCGCCAGGGCATCGAGCGCCGAAGGCGACGCCGCATCAGGTGACAGGTAGGCGAAGCTGATTTTGTGTCCCCAATCGATCCAGCGACAGCCGGACGGGATTTGCTGGCGGATCGATTTAAGCGCCACTTCTGCGCCCCAGGCGGATACCCCATCGGCCTTGGCGCAGAGTTGAGCGATATAGGAGGTGTCCACCGGCAGAACCGCTACGAATTCGGCCAGTCTGCCACTGGTGTCGCAACGCAAAAGGGCGGCGAGCAATTGTGCGGTCAAACCCTGATCGCTGGAGCTGGGGCGCAGCCAGTTGATGTTGCCGGCCAGCAGGCTTTCGAGAATCGCGCAGAACGCCAGCATCGGCGCATTGCCCGGGGTGATATGCACCACCAGCCCCAATGGATGCCAGCTTTCGAAGCTTGGCTGGCGGTAGTCGATACGCCGCAGTGAACGCGGTTGCGGGCCCAATTCCCGTTCAAGTTTGGTGCTCAGGTTGCTGCGCTGGCAGAAGTCGATAAGCCCCTGACATTGGTCGTCGTCCAGGGGCAGATCCAGGCTGCGAGCTTGCAACTGCGTGGCAAAGCAAGCGGCGGACTCGATCACGATATCGCTGTCGATCGGCGTAGCCAGCAGCCGGGGCAGCGGTTGCTGAAGGAGGTCGAGGGCGCTTTGGGCAGAGATGTCGTCGCGCAGTTGGCCATTGATCAGGTACATATCAAGCTCCCCCGATCAGTTCTGAAGCGGCCATGGCACAGCTACGACTGGCGCTGGTGCCGGCACGTCCATGCAGTTCGAACCAATCGGTCGTCAGGCCGCATCCGCAACTGGCGCCGGGGTGCAACGTTGCCAGATCGCCCATGACCACAGCATGAGCAGGGCTTGAGGAAATGTAGGGGGAGACGAATTCCAGCAAACCGCGCTGGCCGTAGGGCTGGACAGTGAAATCGGATGGGTTGCGCACGAAAACCTTCGAGTAAATCGGTACATGAAAATGATGGTGGGCACACTGGATATAGGGCACGGCATGCTCTACGGCGCCGTAGCCGTCCCGGCAGCGGGACAGGTCGATACCCAATTGCCGGTTGATGCGGGCATACAACTGATGCAGGGGAATCTCCTGTGCCGCCTGGGTTTTCCAGCCGCCCCCCAGCAACACCAGTGACTGGGCAGGCAACTGCAAGTCGGCCACGCCTGTGTCCTCCATGTGCTGCAGTGCATGGGAAAGGAACGCCGGAAAACCGAGAATGCGAACGGGCAATCCTTCCTCGGCAAACTCCTGCAGGGCGCGAATGACACCGAAGAGGTCGAACTCGTGGCCTTTGCCGGTCAGGCGCAAGCCGTAAGCGGCTCGGTTGACGGGGGCATAGCTACACAGAAATTGATCGGTATAGGCCGTGCCCAGGGTAATGACCGCCTCGGGTTCGTAGCTCAGAAGCAAATAATTGCAGGGGCTGTCCGGGGTGTCCCAGCCGTAGTGCCGGAAAATGTGGCTCACCATGCCTTGGGCGGCGACCGTGCTGCGATGGTCGTAGCGCATGCGACTCTTCTGACCGCTGGTGCCGGATGAGGTCATCTCCAGCGCGCCTTCGCCTGTGGGACTGATCAGCAGATGACGTTTGAAGTAATTGGCGAAAATCGGCGGCAACCTTGACCAGTCATCCAGCGTCTCGAGAGTGCGGGCATCAAGGCCATTGGCGTTCAGCCAGCGTTCATATCCGGGCGTGTGATGACAATGAAACAGGCTGATTTCACCCATTGCCTGATCGAACAGACCTTCTGGCATGGATTCCAGGCAATAGGGTTGCGTTAACGCGCAAAGCGCATCGGCGTGGGGTAGATGGATCATCAAAAGACCTATGGGGTGGTATCAGACGGCAAGCGTGATATGAGAGCGACGCAGAAACAGTCGTAAGGGCGCCAGGCATAAGAGTCCCGTGAGGCCGGCCATCAGGGCGAAGGCTTCAAGGCTGTCACCGGCACCCAGTGCGGCGATAATTGAGCCGCCGCCACCCATGACGGCAATGGAGATCATGCCGATCATGGCCGAGACCAGGCCTTTGCTGTCGTCGCTGGAGAACAGGGCGAGCCGGTACAGCGCGGCATTGCTCATGCCGAGACCGATGGCGTAAAGCGATAGGCAACTGACCAACAGCACCGTTGAAGCACCGGTGAACGTTATGGTGATCAATGCAATGAGCCCGCCGCAAAATGGCCAGAGCGCATATCGAATCAGTTGGGGCAGTTCAGTGTTGGCAATCAATCGGTTGAGTATCAGATTGCCGAGAATGACGGCCGCAAATACCGGGATTTGCCACAGGCCATACTGCAGAGGAGGAAGTCCCTGGCTCTGGATCAGCAAGATTGGCGCCAAGCCGATCCAGGCAATCAACGGCAGGCTCATTAGTCCCAGGGCGACGGTAGCGCTCAGGAATTGTGTGTTGGTGAGCAACGCGGCGTATCGGCGCACGGTGCCGTTCCATTCAAAGGGCACTGCGGCCAATTGTTGACCGTCCTGGCGCGCGGTGCCCACGGTTTCCGGCATGAACAGGTAAAGCCCGAGCCAGACCGTCGCGCCGCCGACACCCAACACTAAAAACAGCTCCCGCCAGGAAAGCCATTCCAGCGCCAGGCTGCCGAGCAGGGGGCCGAGCAGCGGGGAGAGCAGCGCAACGTTCCCCAGCAACGCCATGATTTTTACCGCGTCGGCTTCGCAGAAGACTTCTTGCAGGGCTGGATAACTGACTGCAATGACAAATCCCAATCCGATGCCCTGAATCAGGCGCAAGCCGTTGAAGGCAAGAATGCTCTGCACGTAGAACGCCACGGCACAGGCCAGGGCGAACACCGCACAACCGATGAGCAACAGCCTGCGACGACCGAAGTGATCGGACAATGGTCCGATAAGCCACTGCAGAAGAACGCCGCCAATCAAGTAAAGGTTGAAGGCATATGGAACGTGACTCGTACTGGCATCCAGTTGATGGGTGACGGTCAACATGGCCGGCATAATCATATCGCTGGCCATATAAGTCAGCAGTTCGAAAAGAGTGATTGCAAGACAAAAACCGAATAATCGAGGCGGACTTATATCTATCAAAGGTTTGCGCATGGCGTTCCCGTTGGTGCTGGAGTTGGATAAGGCAGCAGAGCAAGAGTAACCATGGCTCATGAATAATTACATGTGCTTATGTGAGGCTAAGAGTTTCAATACTTTTCGTTATGTGTCTGGCTGGAAGTTCAGGGGAAAGAGGAGTGGTGTTTTGTAAATAAAATTACAGCGAAATAAGAATAGTCCTACACAAAAATGCCCGCTATAGAGCAGGCATTTGTACGCGACTTGTAGGGTGATTTCTTCGTCTTGTGAGTGAATGGTAAGTTATTCACTGGTCAAGAAAGCAGTTTAACGTTATCGACGCTGATAGTAGCCGTGTCCGTCACGGTCGTAATGGTGGCCGCCATGCCAGCCGTTATTAGGAAAAATGATGCAGCCACTCAGGGTCAGGAGGGCGAGCAGTGGAATCAGCTTTGTGATTCGACGGAACATTTTAAAAATCCTCATGGTTATCGCCGCAATGAAGCCAAAACTCTTCATCGGCTGTAACATGAGACCCCGTTTGCAGCCCCGCATTCGCGCAGAACTGTAGGGGTTTGGTATGCAATCGGATACAAACCGGATACATTTTTTTGGTTCAGGAACCCGTAATGACCCAGTCGCAACGTTTGAAATACTCGATTCTGATTTCCCTGGTGGTACTGGGGATCATGTTCGGCCTTTCCTGGCTGCAGAACGCAGGGTTCATCAGCGAGAAGCTGTTCCAGTACATCGCCATTGGCGTGGCGGTGGTCGTGGTGGTGATCAATGGCGTGATGCGTCGCAAGGTCAAGCCTTGAGCGACGCCTGCTGGCCTGATTGCTCGCCATGAAGGACGGCGACAGCCTGTGGATGCAGGCTGTAGCTTTTGTCTGGATTGAGCGTGATAACGCCTTCACTGCACAGGCGTTTCAACACTTCGCGGACACTGAGAAAGGACAGGGGAATGTCCAGGTCCAGCAAATGACTGTGCACACCGCGCACACCCAGGCTGCGGTCGCCTTCGGCGGCGCTTAGCAAGGCGTCGATGACTTTCAGGCGAATCAGGCTGGTCCGCAGGCCAAAGCACTTGAGCAAAAACCTGATCCGTTCGTTGCCCTGGCGTTCGGTCTGTTGATTGCAAGCACCGGAGCTCATGGCGCTGCCCTTTGATGCATGGCTACCATCCGTTGGCAGTTGCGGGTTGTACATGCAAAAACTCCTTTCCAGAGCCTGATCATGAAAATGTGATGGGTGCTCTTGATCAATAAGACGAACGAGCCGGGAAATAATGAAGACCTGCATGTAGAAAATTTGTCGCCGCGACGTCAGCGCTCTGTGAGAAGGGCATTTGGGGATGCCCTCGAAGACCTAATTTTTTTGGTGTTCGCTTCGTTTTTCTGGAAGGCGCATTGCGTGTCATACGTCTTTTCGATCAGGAGCGAGCGTGATTATTTCCAGGCAGTTAACCAGGTTGAGCCTGGCGGGTGTGTTTCTGGGGCTGAGCCTTGGGGCAAACGCGCGCAGTCAGCCAGAGCAGGCGACGGCCGACATCCGTCGAACCAGTTTCGGCGTACCGCATATCCGCGCCGAAAACGAGCGCGGGCTCGGCTATGGCATTGGTTATGCCTACGCCCAAGACAACTTGTGCTTGCTGGCCAATGAGATCGTCACCGTCAATGGCGAGCGTTCGCAGTATTTTGGCCCGGAGCAGGTGACGCTCGAGGAGCGCGGTAACCTGGCCAGCGATCTGTTTTTCAACTGGCTGAACACCCCCGAGGCTGTCGCCGGTTTCTGGCAGGCGCAAACTCCGGAAGTCCGTGAGCTCATTGAAGGCTATGTGGCGGGTTACAACCGTTCGCTGACAGAGCGTCGAGCGCAGGGTTTACCGCAGCAATGCCAGGGCGAATGGGTGCGCGCAATTACCGCCCAGGACCTGGTCAAGTTGACTCGTCGATTGTTGGTCGAAGGCGGCGTGGGCCAGTTTGCCGAAGCACTGGCCGGCGCGACTCCGCCTAAAGCCGTCGCTCATGCGGCAGGCGACCCGGCGTCGTTCCAGTTGGCGACTTCACGCATGCAACGCTTCGCTCTGGATCGAGGCAGCAACGCCGTGGCGGTTGGCAGTGAGCGTTCGTTCAACGGTCGCGGAATGCTGCTGGCCAATCCGCACTTCCCTTGGGTGGGCGGGATGCGTTTTTATCAGATGCACCTGACCATTCCCGGCAAACTGGATGTGATGGGCGCCGCGTTGCCCGGTCTGCCGATGATCAACATCGGGTTCAACCAGCATCTGGCATGGACCCACACCGTGGACTCGTCCAAGCACTTCACCTTGTATCGCCTGCAACTCGATCCGAAGGAGCCGACCCGCTACCTGCTCGATGGCAAGTCTTTGCCAATGAAAAAGCAGACGCTGACAGTCAGCGTGAAGCAACCCGATGGCCAGACCCGGCAGATTTCCCATGTGGTCTATAGCTCGGCGTTCGGGCCGATTGTGCAATGGCCTGGAAAACTGGACTGGAACAATCAGTTTGCCTACAGCCTGCGTGATGCCAATCTGGATAACGACCGGGTCTTGCAGCAGTGGTACGCGATGAACCGTGCCGTCAGCCTCAAGGATTTACAGGCCTCGGTGCACAAGATTCAGGGGATCCCGTGGGTCAATACCCTGGCGGTGGACGATCAGGGCCAGACGCTTTACATGAACCTGTCAGTGGTGCCGAGCGTCAGCGCTGACAAGTTGGCCAAATGCAGCGATCCGCGTGCGGGGTTACAGATGATCCTGCTCGACGGCTCCAACAGTGCTTGTGCCTGGGACGTCGACCCGCACGCCGCGCAAAAAGGCATTTATGCCGCAGACAAATTGCCGCAACTGTTGCGCAAGGATTTTGTGCAGCATTCCAACGATTCGGCCTGGATGGCCAACCCGGCACAACCGCTCACCGGTTTCTCGCCATTGATCAGTCAGGACAGCCAGCCATTGGGGCTGCGTTCGCGCTTCGCCCTGGAGCGCCTGAGCTTTTTAAACAAGGCGGGTCCTATCGCGGCGGCGGATCTGCAACACATGGTGATGGACGATCAAGTGTATCAGGCGGCCCTGGTGATGCCAGACCTGCTGCAATTCTGTGCCGCGGACCTCGGCACCGATGCGCCGACGCTGACGCCCTTGTGTGCCAGTCTCAAGGCTTGGGATCACCGAGTGAATCTGGACAGTGGGCTGGGCTTTTTGCATTTTCAGAACGTCATGCTGGCGTTGCAGCAAACCCCTGACTTCTGGCGTGTGGCGTTCGATACGAAGGATCCGCAACACACCCCGAGTGGCCTGGCCACCGAACGGCCGGAAGTCGCCAAAGCGGTTCGGGCGGCGATGCTGGCTTCGGTAGAAAAGGTCGAGACCCTTGGCCTGAAGGCCGACAGCCGCTGGGGCGATATTCAGGTGGCCAGCAGTGGCGGGCAGCAAACGCCGATCCACGGCGGGCCGGGCACGCTGGGGGTGTATAACGCCATTCAAAGCGTGCCGAGAACCGACGGCAAACGTGAAGTCGTCAGTGGCACCAGCTATTTGCAGGTGGTGACGTTCGATGACAAGGGGCCGCAGGCTCAGGGTTTGCTGGCGTTTTCGTTGTCCAGTGACCCGGCGTCGAAGTATTCCCGGGACCAGACACAGGCCTTTTCGAAGAAACAGTTGAGTGTGTTGCCGTTCACCGAGCAGCAGATCACGGCTGATCCGCAGTACCAGGCTCAGACGATCCGCGAGCAGGATGAAAAGGTGGGGAAGGTCGCCGCGCAGTAACAGCGATAGCTTTCAAATGAAAAGGTGAAGGCCGTACCCCGCAAGGGTCGCGGCCTTCAGCTTTTTGGGGCTTGTTGAGGCATTGAGTTGAGGACCGGATTGCCGTCCTGGTTGCGGGTCAGGTAGACCGGCAGCACCTTGGGCAGCGAAGCCACCAGGTTATTGAGCTCTTTGATGTTGTAGATACCGCCGAGGCGAATCGAACCAGCGCTGTGGTCCGCGAGCATCACCGGTTTGTTCAGATAACGATTGATCAAGGGCAGGGCATCGGTCAGCGCCAGATTATCAAGCACCAGTTTGCCGCTGCGCCAGGCCAGCGACTGGTCGTTGGCATAGGTCTGGCTGATTTGTGGCGTGAAGTCGCCGTGCCTGTAACGTGCCTGCATCGCAGGTTCCAGGCGTAGACCGTCGCCGGGCAGGGCATCGTTGCTGGTCACCAGCACGGAACCCTCGATCAGGTTCACGCGTACCTGGTCTTCATACATCCAGACATTGAATTGGGTGCCGGTGACGCGAATCCTGCCGTCGCCCGCCCTGACAATGAACGGGTGCTGCAGGTCGTGGCTGACGCTGAAGAAGGCTTCGCCTTTTTTCAGCGTGACACGACGTTGATCCTTGTAATTGCTGAACGTCAGTTCACTGCCCAGGTTCAGCTCCACCTGGCTGCCGTCACCCAGCGTGACCTGACGAACATTATCGGTCGCCTCGAAATGCTGGTATGCATTGGGCAGCCACCCCAGGTTCCATCCGGTATACGCGGCCAGTGGCAGCGCCAGGGCGCAGATCGCGGCTGCGATGCCGAAAGTGCGCCAGGGTGTTGTCGGTTTGACCCGAACAACCGGCGCAGCGGATTCGGGACGAGGCAAATCCCCCGCAACATCCCAGATATCCAGCATGGCTTCGTACTCGAAGGCGTGCAGCGGATGGGCATCACGCCATTGCTCGAACGCCAGGCGTTCCTCTGCCGTGCAGTCGCTGGCGTGCAGACGCATGCACCAGTGCGCAGCGGCATCGGTGATGGCGTCGTATTGGGCTTGCGAGAGAGAGTGGTCGGTCATTGACTCATCCTGATTTCCTGCATTCTAACCTTGAGGGGAAGCCTGCGAGAACAATCGTCATGGCATTTCCCCATCAAAGTCGAAGTTATTTTCAGGGCACTGACATTGCGCCAGTGCCTGGTGACCGCGTTTCAGGGGGTGTCGACGTGAAGTTGACGTCCCAAATGAGAGATAAGCCAAGCGACAGAGTCAGCATTGGCCAGCTGGACAGCCAGTCTTGTCGTCGCATCCTTTTTGAAATGCGTGCGGGCTTCGGCCAGGTTTTTTTTTCCGGTCAAACTCAAAATCCGGTCACGTGTACGGTTGGTTTCCTCGTAGAAGGTTTGACCAAAATCTTCCCATACATTTGTATCGTCATTCAAAACGGCGAACAGTTCGGATAAGGGGGTATGGATTGAAAGTGCTTCCTTCTGAAGCTGTGCCAGCGCCTTGCTCAAATGGTTGCCACGGGGCGTAGTGGTATCAATCAGGTCGACAAACGGTCTGCTTGCATCCATATAAGCTATATCCTCCGTGTCACAAATCACATGCGACAGCTCGTGGATCAACGTCGTTGCGCGGGCGTGGGCACGGATCGGGAACGCGGCATCGGTCATGTAATTACGGTAGTGATCCATGTAAGGCATAAAATACTTCTCTGCCAGGTAGATTTTTTTCTGTTGATCGGTAGGGATCGTGAAGGCAAACATATGGTCCCGGTCACCGGGATGAGCTCTCCCGGTGACGAAGCGTTCCGACTGCTCGTTCCTGAGGGTCGGATCCAACAAGGCACCGAGGATGTCCTCTACGACCTTCTGGATCATCGTCACATGCTCGGGCGATATCTCCGACACATCAAGAAACCTCCTGACGAGCTGATGAACCGGTGTCTCTGTGTCGCCTGAATTTTTCAACAGTTGCAAGTTACGAAAACCGTTCCACGCATAGGTGGTTGCGAAGTCAAGGCCTTCGTCGATCAGCCGCGCCCGCACAGGGAAGAGCCGGCGTATTTGAGCCATTCCGTTGGCTTCGACGTTCATCCCGCCACGGACAGCGTTCCACGTTTTCAACCTCTTGATCAGGCTGTACTGACGAACCAGCTCATCCGGTTCCCGCACCCACTGCTTTGAAGCGTTTCGAGCAACATGGGGGCCGCTTCCGTCCGGACCGCTGATGCGCCAGCGCAGGCCACGTTTTTCGAGTTGATAGACCTTTCCTTCAACCGCACCGTATTTTTTCTGTGTGGTCGGGTGCGTGTAGAGCCCAAGGGCGGTGTCCCGGGTCATTGAGCCAAGGTTGACATCAACGTGCTCGTGGTTCTGCAAACCGGTGCGTGCGGGATCGGTAGTGGCGATGTCCTGCCATTTAAGGCTGGCACTGGCTGGGGAGGGGGAAGCCTCGCTGGCCGCTGCAGAGGGCTCTGCCGGGCCTTCCATTGACTGGCGCAACATCGCCAGTTGCGTGATGCCGCTGATAAAGGATGTTATCGCCGGGCCCCATTTGTGTTGTTGAAGCTCCTCCGCATACTGCTTGACCTCACGATAGCTGCGCCACACGACAATCGGGTAGGCCAGTTTGCCCATCAGGAACGTATAGGCCTGTTCCAGATCGTCACCCAGTACACGTTTTACGGTTTCCCACTCGCCCTGAGCGTCTTTGTTGGACTGGGTGCCCAACAGTCGCGCGAGGAGTTTGATATTTTCGTTGAACAGGTGCCTGAACAGATGGCCCTTGATGGGGTTGGAGGCCAGACTGATCTTGCCGGACGCTTTCGTACCCGTCACATGGGTGTCGTAATGCGTGCGGCCGGTGTCCGACAGCCTGTTGCGCACCCAACTTTGTAATGGCCCTTGTGACTTGAGCTCGGTCAGCAACAGCTTTTCGTTTTCATATTCCTTCACGCCATGCTCAGGGCTATAGGGCGCGATAAGCACCTCGGGTCCCGGGGTGTTCTGTTTGGGGCCGATCAAATACATTCCCGGGACTTTGATCGACTGGTCTTTACCGAAGAGAAGCTCAAGTGGACGGATTATCGCATTCGTACCGCTGACGGCCTCGCGGGCGATTGCATCGGGCATGTCCATGACCTGCCGAACGAGGTCGAACCCGGTTTCGCTCAGGCGTTCCTGCAGTTTTAGCGAATGCGCGTAGTGCAGCAGTTGCCAGGGCAATTGTGCGGCGAACAGCTGCCTGCAGGATTTCGCAGTGGTGCTGGTTTCGGCAAGCGCCGCCTCCACAAATTTTTTGTGGAACTGACCGACATTCAGCTTTCGTATCAGGCTCTTGATGTAAGGCTTGTCCATTTTGGCAGGGATGGCGGCTGAGGTGAGTGACTTCAACTTGAAGTCGGCACTGTCCAGTTCATCAAAGTGAGTCAATGCAAAAGCCGACAGCGTTAACGTCTTTGCCGTGGACATCAGGCGCGAGGCAACCTGCACCTGGACGTTGTCCGGATCAATGGTCAATTCATCGGCCTTGAGTAACTCTTTCAACTCGAACTGTGCCGTGCGTTCAAGAGAGCGCACACCGCTCAGGTAATCCTTATCGTCCTGGGCATTGCTCCGGTATTGCTGAAGCAGTTCTGCATGCAGTCTCTGATCCTGTATGGACGCTTTGGCCAACCATGCCGGAAGCTTTTGTTGTGTCGTCAGAGAGCGCGCGAGATCTGTTGCCCGACGCAGCCCCGTCATCGGTTTATGCAATGCCACCAGGCTCAGTAGATTCTTCAGGACCGGTTCGGTCAGGGGGGAGGCCAATGCGCGTTCGACGGACAGTTGATCCAGCCGAACAAATGGTTTTTGTACGTGATCCAGAAAATTCTCATGAATCAGCTGTAATGGCGCGAGGGTAAAGGTGCGCCCTGATGTTCGCTGGCTTCTTTCGATATTCTCCAGAATCGCTGGGCGATCGTCCTCGCTCTGCAAACGTTTATTGAACGCTGTCAGCAGCGGTGTGAGGGCGGAAAAGGCTTCGAATCCCGAGGCGGGGGTCCATAAAATCGCCTTGCCGGAGTGGGTCGGGTCCAGGCCGCCGCGTTCGGTGAGTACAAAACAACTGGCGAGATCGAGCAAGTCACTGGAGTCGCCGGCCTTCAGCGCAAGGGAAAAGACATCCGGCAGAAACCCGTTCAGCGCTGCGCGTTGCAGCCGGACCGGCGTCTCAAGCACCGTCTTGATCATCGCCAGTTCCGTCGTCCCAAGCGCGCGGATGACACCCAGCAGCTTGTGCTCGCTACGCAATGCGGTGGTCAGGGTATGCACAAACTTGGGTTGCAGTTGCTCAAGGGACGAACGGGTGAGGGTTTGTGCCGCCGCTAACGTTTTAACCGAAATGGACGGGTGTTTATCCAGCTGTTGCTCGAGTGCCTGCTTGACGGTGGAGAGACTTTCCAATTGTTCTTTTGCCGACTCTGCCCGCACGGTGGCCGGTCGGGCACTCCATCGCTGATCGGCCCGGGTGCTCCAGCGGCCGTTTGCATCGCCGGTCAATAGGCGATTGTCGATTAGGCCCCGTACATCCAGCGCATTGTCGAGCAACGCATGCACATTGAGCGTGCCCTCGCTTTCCCGGTACCGGCTCAGGGCGTAGGTCAGGTTCTGCCATTGCTTGGCCCGGACATCTTCCATGAGTCGCTCAAACACTTGGCCACTAATCGGTTCAGCAATGATCAGGCGCTCCTGTGGCTCAAGCGACAGGAAGGTGCCGCGTTCCTCGAGGGACATGAAATTAAGCAGATTGTCCTCGTGACCTTCACTTTTGAGCATGGTCAGTATCGTGTCTTTTATCGCTGCAAGATCGGTACTGGCCTGGATGCCTGAGGAGTGGGTGTACAGGTAGCCCAAGGTGTCTGAGTTACCGCACATAAAGGTGGATGCGAGCTCTACGTAATGTTTGTAGAGGGCGCTGACACGTACGGTCTCGACCCGTAACGGCAGGGCTGGCGCAGGCGCGGCGCCGCTGACGCTCATCAACTCCAGATATTCAGTGGTGTTCAAAATACCTTGCTGACGTTTTCGCAGAAGATCCACATGGTAGGCATCCCGCATGCCCTCGGCGAAAAATTCGGAACGGGACTGCCCGCTGCTCATGGGAGAATTCCAGAAGGTTTCGAGCAGACTCTGCAGATGGGGCGTGAAGCTTTGCGCGATCTCTTTTACCTCGAGTTCCCAGGCCTGGTTATCAGCGTCGCTGCTCACACCGTGGCCGGGGTTGGAGAAGGTCCTGATGTCGCCATCCGGCCATTGATTGGTCAGGTAGAAGTGCAGCAGGGCATCGCTCAAAGACAGCGAAGAAAGCTTGCGCCGGTTTTCCGGGTTGTCGGTATTGGAGGAGGGAGATGCGCTGTCGATAAAACTATCCAGTTGCGTATGGCGCTGGTCCAGTTTGGGAAAACGCTTGGCCAGGGCGATGTTGAGCAGCTCGTCCAGCATCGATTGCAGCGACGGAATTTTCACCAGTTCAGCCAGCATCGTCTGGATGTTCTGCGTCTGGTTGCGGTCGAGGATCTGCTCCTGGTCCTGAAACCCCGCCCCCTCGATTTTTTGCGGCGTCACTGTAAAACCCGTGGCAGCCAATGCAGTCGCCCGCTGTTCGATGGAGAGATAGCGCAACAGCGCCTGCTTGCCGTCGTCCTGGCTCAGCAGTTCCTCGAGTTTCTTGGTGAGGTCGGTCATGTCCGCGTATTTGACGAGACCTTTCCACGGTGTGTAGAGGATGACTTCGCCGTTGGCCTTGTGTTCGTTTTTGACATCGTCCTCGACTTTGGGGTGACTCATGCAAAACGCACCGGCCAATGGAATATCAGTCCCATCGGGCATCTTCAACATCAGCCGATCTATCTGCATCGGAGTCTTTTGGGCTGCGCGAATCTCGTGGGTGGCGAGATAGACACCACCCCTCAACCATTTCAAATCGTCGAGAGTGAGATGCAGCGCTTTCTCGCGATCACCGGGGTGTTTGGCATTGGATGCACGTTCTGCCTCGTCGAAAAAATACGGCAGTGCTGGAGCAGTCATGATTTTTCCTCGATGGGCTGCGATCGATGGCGATCGCAGGTCGTTGGCTCGAGGGAAAACAGTAGGGCCAATGGAAAGCCCGGGTGCGGTACATATTGCTTGAGCTTATCCTTTGTCGCAGGCTTGACAGGACGCCGGTAAAACAGCGCTTAATCGACGACTTTTTTCGGTTGTCCTGCAACCTCGCTTGACCTGTTGCCCATACCCAATAATAAAACCGGAGCTTCAGATGACCGCATCGCCTGAAATGGCCGTCAACTCGAACACACAGAACCTCGACTTCGACGCGCTCGTTCAATTGCTCGAACAGATTTTCCTGCGCCATGGCACCTCGGCCGATGTCGCCAGAACCCTGGCCCTCAACTGCGCCAGCGCCGAACGTGACGGGGCTCACAGTCACGGCGTTTTCCGTATTCCCGGTTATGTGTCGACGTTGCAGAGTGGCTGGGTCAATGGCCAGGCCGTGCCGGTGGTCGAGGACGTGGCCTCGGGTTTTGTCCGGGTTGACGCCGGCAATGGATTTGCCCAACCGGCCCTCGCGGCGGCGCGGCCCTTGCTGGTGGAAAAAGCCCGCAGCGCCGGCATTGCGGTGTTGGCGATCCGCAATTCCCATCACTTCGCCGCCTTGTGGCCGGACGTCGAGCCGTTTGCCGATGAAGGATTGGTAGCGCTGAGCGTGGTCAACAGCATGACCTGCGTGGTGCCGCACGGTGCCGATCGTCCGCTGTTCGGGACCAACCCGATTGCCTTCGCCGCGCCCAGGGCCGGCGGTGCGCCGATAGTCTTCGACTTGGCGACCAGCGCCATCGCCCATGGCGATGTGCAGATCGCCGCGCGTAAAGGCGAACGCTTGCCAGCGGGCATGGGTGTGGACAGCCTCGGCCAGCCGACTCAGGACCCGAAAGCCATTCTCGAAGGTGGCGCGCTGCTGCCGTTTGGCGGGCACAAGGGCTCGGCGCTGTCGATGATGGTGGAGTTGTTGGCGGCGGCGTTGACCGGTGGCAACTTTTCTTTCGAGTTCGACTGGTCGAACCATCCGGGGGCCAAAACCCCCTGGACCGGGCAACTGCTGATCGTGATCGATCCGAGCAAATCGGCGGGGCAGAATTTTGCCGAACGCAGTCAGGAACTGGTCCGGCAGATGCATGGTGTGGGGCTCAAGCGTTTACCGGGGGATCGGCGTCACCTGCAACGCGCCAAAGCCAATGTTGAAGGCATTGCGCTCGATCCACAAACGCTGGCGAATCTGCGGGAACTGGCCGGGTCCTGAGCCCGTTCTCACAGATCAATGGTTCAACGCCGACCCAACAACAGACCAACCACCAGGCCGAAACCCGCAGAGATGGCCACGGTTTGCCATGGATGGCCGCCAATGTAGGTTTCGGTGGCGTCGACCGCGGGTTGGGTCCGGTCACGAACACTGGATAATGAGCTTCGGGCCTGCTGGAGTTTCTGGGCGATTTGCCCGCGAAGGGTGTCCGCTTCTTCTCCGACCAGTGAGGCACTGCTTTTCAGCAGTTTTTCCGACTCTTCGATCAGGGCCTGAAGTTCGCTGAAGACCTGATCCTTGATTTGATCATCGGCGACTTGATCGACGGTTTTGCGAGCCATTTGGTGTACTCCTTACAGTGAATGGACAGTGAGCAATGGAGTCTGCCGCCGCGGCAAAAGTTGCAGCCATTTTGCGCGGTGACTCACCCCTGACGAAAAATCCAGCGCAGGACATTTCTTCCTACAGTGTAAGATGTCGCCTATTTTACGCAGCAGGTAATTCCCCATGAGCTTCAATCTGGCCGACAAACCCCTCGCCGAGCGCGCGGCGCTTGAAGATGAAAAATCCCGTCTGTTCGAACTCTGGCAAAACAACCTGGGCAAAGCCAAGGGCGAAGCCGCGCGGTTGTTCGGTGAGCGCGCCAAGCGCAAAGGCAAATGGGCGGAATGGGTACGCTCCGAACTCGACGGCATGTCGCCGCCGGAATTCGCGAACATGGTGCGCAGTGAAGTCAATCGCTTGATGGCCGCTAAATAAACGCCCCGGAAAAAATCGCGGCAATCGCTTCACGCACTTTCAACACCACCGGATCGAGCTGCGCACTGGTGCGCCAGCCCAGTTCGATCGGGTAACGCGGCAGCGCCAGAGGGCAGGGCAGCAACGCCAGTCCACTGAGGGCGGCGATACTTTGCGCCGCATGGGCCGGAATGGTCGCCACCGCCTGACTGCCCTTGAGCAGATACGGCAACGCGGCAAAGTGGGTGGTCGACGCGCATACCCGCCGACTCAATCCCAACGCGGCGAGGCCTTCATCGGTAATCCCGATAAAACCGCCCGAGGACACCAGAATGTGCTCGCGGGCGACGAACTCATCAAGGCTGAGACTCTGTTGTCCTTCGGCCAGGCTGAGGGGATCCACCAGACACAGGTAACCCCCTTCACCCAGCACTTGGCGGCTCAGCAGTCGCTCGGCAAACCCGCCTGCGGTGATCGCCAGATCGATGCTGCGTTCCATCAAGGCCCGGGCGACGATCTGGCTATGGGTCTGGCGAAAGATCAGCCGCAGCTTCGGCGCACGGTGAGCGATTTCCTCGATCAATCGTCGCCCGTAGGCGATTTCGAAATCATCCGATAAACCCACGGTTACCGAGCGTCCGTCGTATTGATGGGCCGCCGGGTCAACCATCGCCAGGCTCTGGCGGCATTTGTTCAGTGCATCACTGACAACCGGTTTCAACTGGTCGGCCTTGAGCGTCGGCGCAAGACCTCGGCCAGTGCGCACGAACAATTGATCGCCATACACCTCGCGCAGCCGGCGCAATGCCGCGCTGACCGCCGACTGCGTCACGCCAAGACGCAGCGCGGCACGGCTGGCGCTGGACTCCTCATGCAGCGCTTCGAAGACTTTGAGCAAGTTGAGATCGACGGTGGCGATATTCATTTGGTTCATATCATTCAGCAGTGAGTCGGGCTTTATTCATGATCCTGTGGCGCCGGAGAATGAGCAACACCTCATTCCTGACGGAGCCACCGTAATGCCCAAGTCAATCGTTGCTGCCCTGCAAATCGGCGCCTTGCCCGGCGGCAAGGCCGACACCCTCGATCAAATCCTCTCCTGGGAAACCGCCATTATCGAATCCGGCGCGGCGTTGGTGGTCATGCCTGAGGCGTTGCTCGGTGGCTACCCCAAAGGCGAGAGCTTCGGCACGCAACTCGGCTATCGACTGCCGGAAGGTCGTGAAGCGTTTGCCCGGTATTTCGCCAATGCCATCGACGTGCCTGGTACCGAGACCGACGCCTTGGCCGGGTTGTCGGCCCGCACCGGGGCCAACCTGGTGATCGGTGTGATCGAACGTGCCGGCAGCACCTTGTACTGCACCGCGCTGTATTTCGACCCGCAGGCAGGGCTGGTTGCCAAGCACCGCAAATTGATGCCCACCGGCACCGAGCGACTGATCTGGGGCAAGGGCGATGGCTCGACCTTGCCGGTGATCGACAGCCAGGTCGGGCGGATCGGCGCGGTGGTGTGCTGGGAAAACATGATGCCGTTGCTGCGCACCGCGATGTACGCCAAGGGCGTGGAGGTCTGGTGCGCGCCGACTGTGGACGAGCGCGAGATGTGGCAGGTCAGCATGCGTCACATCGCCCATGAAGGACGCTGCTTTGTGGTCAGTGCCTGTCAGGTTCAGGACTCGCCACAAGCCTTGGGCGTGGACATCGCCAACTGGCCGGCGGAGCGCCCGTTGATTGCCGGCGGCAGCGTGATTGTCGGGCCGATGGGCGACATTCTCGCCGGGCCGCTGCGTGGCGAGGCGGGATTGCTGACCGCCGAAATCGACACCGATGACCTGATCCGCGCCCGGTACGACTACGACGTGGTCGGGCACTATGCGCGCCCGGACGTGTTTGAGTTGACGGTGGATGAGCGAGCCAAACCGGGCGTGCGGTTCAACACATAATCCGTCGGGGGGTGTGATTGTCGTCTAGTCTCCAGGCGTTCACACCCCCGTCAACGGATGGACTCGCCATGAGTTTGTTACTAGGCCCGATTCTGCAGTTTCGTGGCATCAATAATAATGTCTACAACGTGTCTGCCCTGGTGGTTTCACCCTTGGGCGAGCCACCTCCCACGGTAAAAGTGCCCAAGGATGTGACTGCCGACACACCCTTGGCCATCGCCGATATCCCGCTGCTCAACCCTAATTCCCGGGTCTGGCGCATCGATTTCAAAGCGGCGCAGGATCAGGCCGTTGCCACCAGTTACACGGTTTCCGTAGACGGTGCGCAGGCCAACTTCGTCGTTCCGGCCAAGGGCCAGTCGCCGCGCATTGCGTATGTGTCGTGCAACGGTTTCTCCGACCCCAAGGAGATGGAGAAGGTAGACCGGAACAACGAGCGTTGGGAGCACATGTGGGGTGCTCACCAGGGCGAGCCCTATCATCTGCTGTTGATGGGCGGCGATCAGGTTTACAGCGACGACATGCGCAGCCGTGTGCCGTCGATGAAAGCATGGTTCGCCAAACCCTTCGCCGATCGGCAAAAGGCCGCTTACACCAAGGTGATCGAAGCCGATCTGGACAAGTTTTTCACCAGGCTCTACCTGGAATGCTGGAAACAGCCCGAGATGGCCAAGGTGTTCGGCGCCATTCCGACGGTGATGATGTGGGATGACCATGACATCATCGATGGCTGGGGCTCCTACGATGAGATATTGCATTCAAGCCCGGTGTTCCAGGGGCTGTTTGCCACAGCCAAACGCTATTTCAGGATTTTCCAGCAGCAACTGATCCAGACGCATCCTCACCTCAAGCCGTCCGCTGATACCCATCCCTGCGCGATTCCAGGCACTGCTGATGGCTTTCACCTGGGGTTCACCGGCCTGGGCGAGTTGGCCTTGCTGGTTCCCGATCTACGCAGCGAACGCGCGCCGGACTTGACCACCCCGCAGGCCCAACAAACCCGGGTTATTTCGCCTCTCAGTTGGGATGCGATTTATGCCTGGCTGGACAAGGTCCCTGCGCACAAGCACCTGTTGCTGATGTCGAGTATTCCGGTGGGCTACCTTGATTTACAGGCGGCCGAAAAGGCGCTGGACGTGATGGTGGGGCAACAGGAGCTCGAGGACGATTTACGCGACCACTGGCGAAGCCTGCCGCACCGCAGTGAACGCAAGCGGTTGATCATGCGGCTGCTGGATTTCGCCAAAGCCCAATCATGCAAGGTCACGCTGGTGTCTGGCGACGTTCATGTGGCCGGGGCCTGTGTGATCGAATCGAAGTTGCCCCGGCATGGCAGCGATGGCGCGGGGAAAATCTACCAATTGATTTCCACCGGCGTCGTGCATCCTGCGCCGCCAGTGTTGGCGGTGCACTTTCTGGAGTCCATCGGTGCGAACCAGGAACAGATCGACTACGGCATCACCGGAACCATGTTGCCTGTTGGCGCGAGGGGTCGTTACCTGATCGCCGCTCGAAACTGGTTGGCGATCGAGCCGGATGAAGGCGGCAACGGCAAGACCCGACTATGGGCCAACTGGCACGTAGAAGGTCTGAAGCATAGTGTGACGCAGGTGATCGACCCCGTTACATAGCGGGGGCGTTACCAGGTGCCAGAGATCGAGCCCGGCAGGCTGAGCTTGCCGCTATCGACAAAACGCATGGTGCCGAACGCCCCTCCGGCCAGTTTGCCGTGCAGTACGTAAGGCAGATTGTCCAGTGTCTGCGTCTGACTCAGTCCGAGGGTCTGACGCAGCACCGAGAAGGCCGAAACGCTCACCGGCACCACGATCACTGCTTCGGAGAATCGTGGGATCGAGCCCGACTGATCGCTGACGCCGGAAGCTAGCGGCTGGCCATTAACTTCCAGGTCCAGCGCCACGCCGTTATAGGCGATCGCGGTTTCATTGGGGTTTTGCACGCGCAGTTTTACTGCGAAGCGCACTTCCAGCTCCTGGCTTTGCAGCGGCTCGATACCGACCACATTGATGTGCAGCGGGTCGCGACTGGGGAACAGGGCGCAGGCGCTCAGTGAGAGCAATAGAAGGGATAGGGACAGGGCCAGCAATCTGCGCATGAACATATTCTCGTAAAGGAAAAGGCCGAACCGCTCAAAGCTCGGCCTTCGAGCATTACGGACGGTTCAACTGTGCGACAGCCACAGGTGACGCGGGTTCACCCTTGGCCGCAACATCCGGGTTCTGCATCACCTGAAGCACCGAGGCTTCCGGGTCGAACTCGTCTTCTTCCAGCTCGATGAACTCTTCGGGCAGGAAGATATTCAGCACGATAGCGCACAACGCACCGACAGTGATCGGCGATTCGAAGATGTTGTGCAGCGCCTTCGGCAGCTCGCGCAATACTTCAGGCACCGCCGCGACACCCAGGCCCATGCCGAGGGAAAACGCCACGATCAGCATGTTGCACCGATGCAGGCCGGCCTCGGCGAGGATCTTGACGCCGGCCACCGCCACGGTGCTGAACATCACCAGTTCGGCGCCACCGAGCACTGGTTTTGGCATCAGTTGCAGCACCGCGCCGATCATCGGGAACAAGCCCAGCAGCACCAACAGGCCGGCAATGAAAAACGCCACATAACGGCTGGCCACGCCAGTGAGTTGGATCACCGATTTTGGGGCCGCTTCGCCGCTCAGCGGGAGCAAGCTCCCTCGCCACAGAGTGGGAAATTTTTCAAAATCGGCTATAGCTCCTGTCACTTTCTGACAGCAGCCTCTGCTAAGCTCCGGCGACTTCCAGCAAGGAGCCTGCCGACCGTGTCGCGTACCACTCGTTTACTGACCTTGTTACAAGTGCTACGCGGCAAAAGTCGTCCGGTGACTGCCGCGACATTGGCCAGCGAGCTGGAGATTTCCGAACGCACGCTGTACCGCGACATTGCTGAACTCACCGCACTCGGCGCGCCGATCTTTGGCGAGGCGGGGATCGGCTATGTATTGCGCAGCGGTCTGTTTCTGCCGCCCTTGATGCTCAATGCCGATGAGACCGAAGCCATCGTGCTCGGTTTGCGCTACGTGGATCAGCGGGGCGATGAGGTGTTGAGCAAAGCGGCGGCCGATGCCCTGGCGAAAATCGCCGCGGTGCTCGACCCGACGGCCCAGGACGCCTTGCGCAACCCGACGGTGTTGCCGGGGCCGCCGGGTTATGGCTATCCGCAAAACGCCGTGCCGTTGAATGTGTTTCGCCAGGCCATCCGCGATCAGGCCAAGTTGCATATCGATTACGCAGACGCCAACCAGGTGCCCAGCCAACGGTTGATCTGGCCATTGGCCCTGGGGTTTCTCAATGAGGTGCGGATCATCGTCGCCTGGTGTGAGTTGCGCAGTGCTTATCGCACGTTTCGCACCGACCGGATCTCGGCCGCCAGTGAACAGGGCGAACGCTATCCGGGGCGGCGCAGCGACCTGTTGCGCACCTGGCGCAAGCAGATGCAACTGGACGAAGCAGGGCGTTTCACTCCTGACAAGAACTGACACTGGCTTGTTTTAGCATGGCTCCAGAAACAACTCACAAGGAGCCGTAAACATGTCCAATCCAGCCTCTTCACTGGCCCCCGCCATTGCCGCCTACATTGCTGCCGCCAATGCTCGCGACACCTCGAGGGTCGCCAGTTTTTTCGCTGAGGATGCCAACGTGTTCGATGAGGGGCAGCATCAGGTCGGCACGCAAGCCATCGCCCAATGGATGCAAGACACTGCGCAACGTTATCAGCCGCGGGTCGAGGTGCTTGACGTTCAACAGCGCACTGGCAAAGTGCTGGTGCACAACCTGATCTCCGGCACTTTTCCCGGCAGCCCGCTGGAACTGCGCTATATGTTCCGCCTCAATGAACAGGGCAAGATCGCCCGGCTGGACATCTCGCTGTAACCACCGGCCTATGTAGCAGCTGTCGAGCACCGCGACGCAGCTGCTACGGCCCGGGCTTGGCGAGCCGCTATAGAGACGTATACTGCCGCGCATGAATGTCGACTCTCCCTTAAGCGCCTGGCAACACGCCATCGAACAGAAGGGCTTCGTCCAGGACGAAGCCCAGGAACATGCCGTGTGGGCGCTGCAAAAATGCCACGAAGCCTTGCAGGAAGGCCGCGCGCCCATCACCGGCGTGTACCTCTGGGGCCCGGTCGGGCGGGGCAAGACCTGGTTGATGGATCAGTTCTATCAAAACCTGCGCGTCCCGGCCCGGCGGCAGCACTTTCACCACTTTATGGGTTGGGTGCATCAGCGCTCCTTCCAGTTGACCGGTATCGCCGACCCGCTGAAGGCCCTGGCCCGCGAGCTGAGCCAGGAAGTGCGGGTGCTGTGTTTCGATGAACTGTTCGTCAACGACATCGGTGACGCGATCATTCTCGGGCGTTTGTTTCAGGTGATGTTCGAGCAAGGCGTGGTGGTGGTCTGCACCTCCAACCAACCGCCGGATCAGCTGTACGCCGATGGCTTCAACCGCGACCGCTTTGTGCCGGCGATTAGCGCGATCAAGCAACACATGCAGGTGATTGCGGTGGACGGTGGAGAAGATCATCGTCTGCACCCCGGCGCCGGCCTGCAGCGTTACTGGGTGAACGTTCCGGGTCAGCCCGGTGCCCTTGGCGACGTGTTCAAGGCCCTGACCGTCGGCCAGACGCTGTCCAGCGATCCGGTGCAGATCGGCTACCGTTCGGTCAATGTCATGCAGGCCAGTCGAACCGTGCTCTGGTGCCGTTACGCCGAGGTCTGCGAGCAGCCTTTTGCCGCCATGGACTTCATGGCCCTGTGCGACACCTTCAGCGCTATTCTGTTGAGTGACGTGCCCAATCTCAGCGCGCAAAAACGCGAAGGACGCATCGCCCGCGGCACTGAAGACGGTGTCGAGCGGGTGGCGGCGGGGGATCGCGAGTTGCCGCAATTGTCGGTGCATGACGACGGTGTGCGGCGGTTCATTGCCCTGGTGGACGAGTGCTACGACCGCAAGGTGCCGCTGTACCTCGAAGCGCAGGTACCGATGGAGGCGTTGTACACCGAGGGTTATCTGGAATTCCCGTTTCGCCGCACCCTCAGCCGTTTGCAGGAGATGCAGCTAAAACGTTTTGCCGAGGCTTGATGTCCGGGAGAAGGTGCAACGGGGCGAGAGGATCCAGTTGTCGGCACCCCGGCGCTCGCGATAAGGTCGCAGGACCTTTCAGTGCGCAAGAAGCGAACTGGGGCAACTTCATGTGTGATCGAGGGTGGAAATGGAATCCGCAGAAATTCTTGTGCTTCAGGCCAGTTACAGCAACCCGACACATGCCGAGGCGATTTGTCTTGTATTGAACCATTACGCCGAAGACCCGATGGGTGGCGGTAAGTCGTTGCCCACCCATGTGTTGCAACAACTGCCGGGGGAGCTGGCCAAGCGGCCCCATGCCTTCAGTGTATTGGCGTTTGTCGGTGGCGAGCCGGCAGGGCTGGTCAATTGCTTCGAAGGCTTTTCGACCTTTGCCTGTCGGCCATTGGTCAACGTGCACGATGTGGTCGTGGTGTCGAAGTTTCGCGGGTTGGGACTGAGCCAGAAAATGCTGCACAAAGTCGAGGACATCGCACGTCAGCGCGGCTGCTGCAAAATCACCCTGGAAGTGCTGGAGGGCAATCCAGTGGCCCAGGCGTCTTATGGCAAATTCGGTTTTTCACCCGGCATGTTCGACCCGGCGCACGGCCGGATGCTGTTCTGGACCAAAGCGCTTTAGTCCTCCGAGCCATAAAAAAGGGCGTCGATCAGGACGCCCTTAAGTCATTTGTCGGCCCCTCAAAACTACTGCTGAACGACCGCCGGGGCGACAGGCGCGACCTTGGGTTTTATCAGGCTGAAGTCGATCAACGGCCGCTGCTCACGCTCGTAAGGGTTGCCGATCATCAATGGCCGAGGCTTGAAGCTGTCGCTGACCAGGCTTTTGCTGCGGTCCAGTTCATCGAAACTCAGGCCGGCCAGATCCGCCCAGGTGTGAATCAGCTGGGAGCTGCTGTACGGCCGACCCAGATCAGCGGCAAAACTCCAGTCATGGGTTTCGCGCCATTTCGGCGAGGCCCAGGCCACGAATGGAATGGTGTACATCGGCGCGGTCGGCTTGTTCTCGTTGCGGCCCAGGGTGTTGTGGCCAGCGGAGTCGAACACGTCTTCGCCGTGGTCGGAGAGGTACAGCAGAAAGCCGTTTGGATCGGTCTTGGCGTAGTCCTTGATCAGGCTCGAGACCACGAAGTCGTTGTACAACACCGCGTTGTCATAGCTGTTGTACGTCGGCACCTGATCGTCACGCACGCCGTCCGGCACGCCTTTGCGGTCGGTGAACTTGTTGAACGTCGGCGGGTAACGGTACTGGTAGCTCATGTGCGTGCCGAGCAAATGCACGACGATCAGCTTGCGTGGCGCCGCATCGGCCAGCGCCTTGTTGAACGGCTCGATCACATCGCCATCGTACTGGGCGGCGTTCTGGTTGCGGTTGTTGTTCAGGTACGCCTGCTCGTCGGCCTGTTCAGAGAAGGTCGTGAGCATGGTGTTGCGCTTGGTCATGGTCTGCTGGTTGGTGATCCAGAAGGTTTTGTAACCCGCCTGTTTCATCATGCTGACCAATGACGGCGTCGTCAGGTAGAGGTCCGGGTTTTCTTCGTCGGCGAACGTCAGCACCTGCTGCAGCGCTTCGATGGTGTAGGGGCGTGGGGTAATGACGTTATTGAAAACCGCCAGTTGGTCCTTGAGCTTATCCAGTTCCGGGGTGGTTTCCCGCGGGTAGCCGTACAGGCTCATGCGCTGACGGTTGGTGGACTCGCCGATCACCAGCACCAGAGTCGCCGGCTGATTGGCCATCGAGTCGGTGAAGTTCTTCAGCGGCGGGATCTTGCTGGCGCTGTCGAGCATGCCTTGCATGCTGCCCAGGGTACCGAGGTAACGGTGATAGGCCACGGCCATCTGCCATGGCACCGCGGGCTCGATGCGGGTTTCGAATTTCTCGAAGCCTTCCGCCAGGCTGCCGGTGTGCGCGGTCTGCTTGATCAGCGGGTAACCGATCACGGCCAGCACGATCGCCGTCGCTGCGATCAGCGCCTGGACGCGTGGCAGGTACACCGGACGCACGCGGGTCCAAAGGAAGTACGCGAATGCAGTGTGGGCGAGGAACGCCAGCACCATCCACCAGGCAAAATACTGCGTCAGGTATTCGCCGGCTTCAGACACGTTCGATTCGAACATGATGAAGATGACGCTCTGGGAAAATTCCTGCTGATAGATGAAGAAATAACCCAGGCTGGCCATCGAACAGGCCCACAGCACCACACCGATCAGCGCGGACATCACACGGGTTTGTCTGGGGAACAACAGCATCGGCGCGAGCCAAATGGCGCTCATCACAAAAGCCTGGCGGAACCCGCTAAAACCGGAGGTGCCCGTCAGTTGAATCAGTAGTTGGGTGATACCGGAGAAATACCAGAAGAACAGAAATAACCAGAGTAATCCTGCCCAATCAAAACCATTCGCAGACGTTTTGCTGCGTTTAAGCAAAGCCATTCAACACTCCAGCCTGATGATCGGCCGTCGGCACTCTCCTTGTCGCAGACGAACGGATGCCGCTCGCAAAGCAAGCAGCCACAAAGGGCCGGAGTATCGCCAAGCAAGTGTGAAAACTTTGTGAGTTGTCGCAGCGGACAGGATTGCAGCGAGTCAGAAACAGCGCTGGGCCGCTTCCGACTCAAGCGAGGAGATCAGGCGTGAGGAGCACGTTGGGTGACGGGCAAGGGCTGAGCCTGATTGCCTTGGGTCAGCAGGCGCAATTGCGCAACTTCCCGCTTCAACTGATCGCGCTCCTCTTTCAACTGGCGCAGTTCATCGCGACGGATCGTGACGTAAAGGGTTTGTGCTGGCAGTGCTGTGTGTACGGTGCCCATTGCTCACCTCGCAAATGGCGGTATCAACTGTAAGTCGACTCCCGAAATCGGGTGCTCACTTACTATCGGCGCCAATTTTGATTTCTTTTGCCCCTGAAGGGAACTTTTTTATTTTTCATGGTCGTTGTGTCTTCGGCACGATTCCCGACGTTATCAGTCTGGATCGGGCACAATGCCCGGAAACTTCATCCCGCCGCTCTGGACTAACCTTCACTAGTCGCGTTGGGCTATAACCTTAGACACACTTTATTTGTAGTAGGGAGCATCAGTACATGCAACTCGGGATTATTGGACTGGGCCGCATGGGCGGTAATATTGCGCGGCGCCTGATGCTCAACGGGCACACCACCGTTGTTTACGACCGCAATACCGCTTTTGTCGATACCCTGGCCGAAGAGGGCGCCACCGGCGTCGCCGACTTGCCAGCCCTGGTCGCTGGCCTGGCCAAGCCGCGCGCGGTGTGGGTCATGCTGCCCGCCGGCGCACCGACCGAAGACACCATTGACACCCTGAGCACCTTGCTTGAAGCGGGCGATACCATCATTGATGGCGGCAACACCTTCTATAAGGACGATATCCGTCGGGCCAAAACCCTGTCGGAAAAAGGTCTGCATTACATCGACGTCGGCACCTCCGGCGGCGTCTGGGGCCTGGAACGTGGCTACTGCATGATGATCGGCGGCGATGCCGAGACGGTTAAGCGTCTTGACCCGTTGTTCGAGTCCCTGGCCCCGGGTATGGGCGACATTCCGCGCACCAAGGATCGCAAGTCCGATGACGATCGCGCCGAGCGCGGTTACATCCACGCAGGCCCCGCCGGCGCCGGCCACTTCGTCAAGATGATCCATAACGGCATCGAATACGGAATGATGCAGGCCTTCGCCGAAGGCTTCGACATCCTCAAGACCAAAGCCAGCACCAACCTGCCGGAAGATCAGCGTTTCGACCTGAACGTGGCCGACATCGCCGAAGTCTGGCGTCGTGGCAGCGTGGTCTCGTCCTGGCTGCTTGACCTGACCGCCGATGCGCTGGCGTCCGATCCGAAGCTCGACGGCTACTCGGGTGAAGTGGCGGACAGCGGTGAAGGGCGCTGGACCATCGAAGCTGCCATGGAACAAGCGGTGCCGGTACCGGTGCTGTCGAACTCGCTGTTCTCTCGCTACCGTTCGCGCGGGCAAGGCAACTTTGGCGACAAGATTCTCTCGGCCCAGCGCTTCGGCTTCGGCGGCCATGTGGAGACTGCGAAAAAATGACCCACGTGATCCGCAGGAAATCCAAGGCAGAACCCGCACCGCCCACCACGCTGTTTCTGTTCGGTGCCCATGGTGATCTGGTCAAGCGCCTGCTGATGCCGGCGCTGTACAACTTGAGTCGCGATGGTTTGCTGGGGAATGGACTGCGGATCGTCGGCGTTGATCACAACGCCATCAGTGACGAAGCCTTTGCCAAAAAACTCGAAGATTTCATTCGGGCGGAAGTGGCAGCCAAGGTCGGCAAGGGCGATCACGCCCTTGATCCGGCGTTGTGGGCCAAATTGGCCAAACACATCAGCTACGTCCAGGGCGATTTCCTGGATGAGCGCACTTATGACGCGCTGGCGGCGAAAATCGACGCCAGCGGCACCGGCAACGCCGTTTTCTACCTGGCCACCGCTCCGCGCTTTTTCAGTGAAGTGGTGCGACGTCTCGGGGCTGCCGGATTGTTGCAAGAAGCCCCCGAAGCGTTCAGAAGGGTGGTGATCGAAAAGCCTTTCGGCTCGGATCTGTACACCGCCGAAGCCTTGAACGCGTGCTTGCTCAAAGTGATGACGGAAAAGCAGATCTACCGGATCGATCACTATCTGGGCAAGGAAACCGTGCAGAACATTCTGGTCAGCCGGTTCTCCAACAGCCTGTTCGAAGCCTTCTGGAACAACCATTACATCGACCACGTACAAATCACCGCCGCCGAAACAGTCGGCGTGGAAACCCGTGGCAGTTTTTATGAGGTCACCGGCGCCCTGCGGGACATGGTGCCTAATCACCTGTTCCAATTATTGGCGATGGTCGCCATGGAACCACCGGCGGCGTTTGGCGCCGATGCGGTACGTGGCGAGAAGGCCAAAGTCATCGGCGCGATTCGCCCCTGGTCGATCGAGGAAGCGCGAGCCAACTCAGTGCGCGGCCAATACACCGCCGGCGAGATCGATGGCAGTCGGTTGCCCGGTTATCGTCAGGAAACCAACGTCGCGCCCGACAGCACCACTGAAACCTATGTCGCGCTCAAAGTGATGATCGACAACTGGCGCTGGGTCGGTGTGCCGTTCTACCTGCGTACCGGCAAGCGCATGAGCGTGCGCGACACCGAGATCGTCATTTGCTTCAAACCGGCGCCGTATGCGCAGTTCCGTGACACCGAGGTCGAAGAATTGCAGCCTACCTACCTGCGGATCCAGATCCAGCCCAACGAAGGCATGTGGTTCGACCTGCTGGCCAAACGGCCGGGACCGGCGTTGAACATGGCCAATATCGAGCTGGGCTTTGCCTACAAGGATTTCTTTGAAATGCAGCCTTCCACCGGCTACGAAACCTTGATCTACGATTGCCTCACCGGCGATCAGACGCTGTTCCAGCGTGCCGACAATATCGAGAACGGCTGGCGCGTCGTGCAGCCGTTCCTCGACGCCTGGCAGCAGGATGCAACCGTGGAGAGCTATGCGGCCGGCGAAGACGGACCCAAGACCGCTGATGAACTGCTGACCCGCGACGGTCGCGTCTGGCACAGCCTCGGATGAGGGACGTCACGCAACAACCCATCCGTTTTCTGCTCAGTGACATGGACGGCACGTTGTTGTTGCCCGATCACAGCCTCAGCCAGCGCACCGTCGAGGCCGTCCGCGCCTTGCGTGACGCCGGCGTGCTGTTCAGCCTGGCCACCGGGCGTCCACCCAAAGCCATGTTGCAGCAGATCGAAGCCCTGGGCGTTGATCTGCCGACGGCGGCGTTCAATGGCGGCACGATCGTCAACCCGGACGGCAGTTTGCTGGTGGCGCATTATCTGCCGGCAACGGCGGCGCTGACAGCGTTGGCGCTGTTTGCCGATCAGCCGGACATTGAAGTCTGGGTGTTCAGCGGTGGTGACTGGCTGTTGAAGGATCCGTACGGCCCGATGGTCCCGCGAGAGCAACATGGCCTGGGTTATCCGCCGGTGGTGGTCGAGAGTTTCGAGCCTTGCCTGGCACGCATCGACAAGATCGTCGCTGCCAGCAACAACACCGAACTGTTGATCGAGCTGGAGGCGCGGTTGCTGCCCAAGGTCGAAGGGCAGGCGCAGGTGTCGCGTTCGCAACCGGTCTATCTGGATGTGACGGCGGTGCAGGCCAACAAGGGCGCGGCACTGGCGACGCTGGCCGAGTTTCTCGGGGTGTCGCTGGAACAGACCGCCGCCATGGGCGACGGCGGCAATGACCCGGCGATGTTTCATCGTGCCGGGCTGTCGATTGCGATGGGGCAGGCGGAAGAGGCGGTGAAGCGTCAGGCCGACGTGGTGACCGGGGCCAATACCGAAGACGGCGCGGCCCAGGCGATCGAGCGATACATCCTGAGTTCAGTCTGAACCGCGTTATCGTTCTTCGCGGGCAAGCCTCGCTCCTACAGGTTTTACACATTCCGTAGGAGCGAGGCTTGCCCGCGAAGGCGTCAGACCTGCCACCTCAAAGCCAATAGCTTACGGCGTACCAGCCAAGAACTCCCATCACCACGGTGTATGGCAGCGCCATCCACACCATCCGGCCGTACGACAGACGAATCAGCGGTGCAATCGCCGAGGTCAGCAGGAACAGGAACGCCGCCTGACCATTAGGCGTCGCCACGCTCGGCAGGTTGGTCCCGGTATTGATCGCAATCGCCAGGGTTTCAAAGTGCTCGCGGCTCATGTGGCCGGAGATGAATGCCTGTTTTACTTCGGTGATGTAAATGGTCGCGACGAACACGTTGTCGCTGATGGCCGACAGCAAGCCGTTGGCAATAAACAGCATGCCCGGCTGTTGATCCGCCGGCAGCGTTAGTACCCACTGGATCAGCGGCGCGAACAGCTGCTGATCGTGAATCACCGCCACCACGGCGAAAAATACCACCAGCAGCGAGGTGAACGGCATGGCGTCCTTGAAGGCGGTGCCGAGGCGGTGTTCGTCAGTGATACCGGTAAACGCGGTGATCAGCACGATCACCATCAAGCCGATCAGGCCGACTTCGGCGATGTGAAACGCCAGCCCGGCAATCAGAATCAGTGCCGCCGCCCCTTGAACCAGCAGCGCAGCGCGCTGACGCGAAGTACGCTCGGCGTTATCTTCGGCGGCGTAGTTGGCCAGCACCGCACGCACGTTGTCCGGCAGCAGCGTGCCATAACCGAACCAGCGCAGTTTCTCCAGCAGTACGCAGGTCACCAGGCCCGCTGCCAGCACCGGCAACGACACCGGGGCGATCTTCAGAAAGAATTCGGCAAAGTGCCAGCCCATCTCATGGCCGATCAGCAGGTTTTGCGGCTCGCCAACCAGCGTGCAAACGCCACCCAACGCTGTGCCGACCGCGCCGTGCATCAGCAGGCTGCGCAGGAAGGCGCGGAATTGTTCGAGGTCGGCATGGTGCAATGTCGGCAACTGCCGGTCATCGCCGAACTCAATGTCCTGACGCGGATCGTTGCCCGAGGCGACGCGGTGATACACCGAGTAAAACCCCACGGCCGCGCTGATGATGACCGCGGTCACGGTCAATGCATCGAGAAACGCCGAGAGAAACGCTGACAGGAAACAGAACATCAACGCCAGCAGCGCCTTGGAGCGAACTCCCAGCAGCAGGCGCGAGAACAGAAACAGCAGCAGGTCCTTCATGAAGTAGATGCCCGCCACCATGAACATCAGCAGCAGGATCACCGGGAAGTTGTGCACCAGTTCGTCATAGAGCGCCTGGGGCGTGGTCATTTTCAGCAGCAGAGCTTCGATCAGCAGCAACCCGCCGGGCATCAGCGGGTAACACTTGAGCGCCATGGCCAGGGTGAAGATGAACTCCAGCACCAACAACCAGCCGGCCGCCACCGGACCGATCGTCCACAACACCAGGGCGTTGAGAATCAGGAATCCGATAATGCTGGCTTTGTACCAGCGGGGTGAATGCCCAAGAAAATTGTGTGCGAAGGCCTGGGCCATTGAGCCGGACATCGGCTACTCCTTGTATTAAGAAGCGCGCAACTTGCCGTAAGCGGAAGGGAAGATCAAGTGCAGGGAACTAGGGTTGATAGCGGGCGACGACGGCGCGGTAGTTGCCATCCAGTGAATAGCCGCCGACGACGATGCAACCATCGGCCTGCACGGCCAATGAAGTGGCGGTGTCCGGGCCTCGACTCAGGCGTGTGCGGACCCAGCCCATGCCATTGGCGAAGCTGCGATCCAGCGCCCCATTGGGTAAGTAGCGAGCGAGAATGAAATCGCCTTCGAGCCCGCCGCCCGTCGCTCCGACCGTCAGTACACAGTCGTCCGGTTGTATCTGGGCGGCGGTCCACTGGCAGCCGCTGTGGCTGATTTCCAACAGTTGTGGTTGGCCGCTATTGCAATGCATGTCAGGTCGGCCATTGCTGTGAACGTTCAGGGCGAGGCAGTGCATCGGGTCGCGACTGCTGCCAAAACAATGCAAATCACCATTTTCGTGCTGGACGATCTGGCAGACCTGGGCACTCTGACCCCAGGCCTTGAAGCTCATGAAGCCATCCACGGCGAAGCCGTCATCCAGCTGGCCATCGGTGTGATAACGCGCCAGCAAACCTTCCTCGGGGAAGTTGATCGATCCGCCCACCAGGATTCGGCCGTCATGTTGCACCATCAGACTGTTCAGCCAGGTGTTCATCAATAAGTGCCGGACCATGACAAAGCCACGACCGTTGAAGGTGCTGTCCAGCGAGCCGTCGGCATTGAGTCGAATCAGCATGCCGACGTGATCGGTCAATTCAAAGTGATGATTGGCCAGCAGCAGGATTCGACCATCGTCCTGCACGCAGATATCACAGGCCTCGGTACCCGGTACGCCGGGTGGTAACCAGGCGTCGCGAGCGCCTTCGGAAAGCTTCCCCGGCAGGCGCACCACGCAGCGGCCGTGCTCACCAAAACCCTGTATCGGGCAGCCTCGTTGATCAAACATCGCCACGGCGGGCAACGTACGATGAGCATTTTCGTAGTGCAGGCCGGCCACCAGAATGTTCCCGTCGGCCAGCACCCGCACTGTGCCCGCCATGGCCTCGTAGCCGTGGGCGAATTGCCCGATGACGCTGCCTTGTTTGCCGAAGGCCAGATCCGCCGAACCATCCTCACGCAGGCGGGCCAGGCCAAAGCGGCTGCCACCTGGCGTGCCGACCTTGGCTGCCACCAATATTCGGCCGGTGTGGTCAATCGCCACGCCATTGACCCTGCTGGAGGTACTGCCGGCGAAATACACTTGAGTCTTGCCGCTGCCGGCGAAATGGCTATCGAGTTGCCCGGCGTCTTTCACCGCTGCCGGTATGGCAAAAGCAGTCTGGAGTGACATGCACGCATCTCCTTGCCAGTCGTCCTTGTCCGGGTGCCCGGAGGTTGACTGCATGAGAAGAACATTCAATCCCTGAATGCGATGATGCGCAACTGCCATTACGCTCGGGAGGAGCGGCGTTTTGTGCCAGAACAGTGTCTTCTCGAACCACTGACAAGCCTGCCAAGTAATCTGGTGGCTAGAAGTTGGAAAACGAAAATGGCGTTATGCAGCTGACCGTAGAAACCGTCAACTAAGGAGAAGAAGGGACGCGGATTACCGGGCGGTAATCCGCGAAAAAAATTAATGCGGCATGGACCACGATTGCAGTGTGTAACCTTCCTCGCTCAGCTCGGCGCGGGCTTGTTCCAGCAAGTGTGCAAGTTGCTGCGGATCGGAATAGGCACTGCTGGGGATTTGTTTGCGGCTGATGCGAGTGTTAGTGCGATCAATGATGGCCAGGCTGAGTTCGCCATTACCGTCTTGTGGAGCCCAAGCCACGCATTGAAAGGGTTGGAATGCGCGGTCGGCAATCAAAAGAGCTTCGTTGATACGGAGCGGGGCGTTCATGGGGTCTTCTCTCTGTGTGCCCAATCAAGTGATGTGCCGTCGGTTGGGCTTACCGTTCGGCTGGTTACTTGTACTGATGTCCGCAACCGGGGGTTGGGTCACACACAATCAAAAGAAATTTCAACTTTCTTTGATTCGCCGGCGATTCAGGCAGTTGCTGAAAGCTGAATGAAAGGTTCAATTCGTTAGGCAACTCATTAAGTGATTTTTTATAACTAATAAGCCGACGTCCCTATAAGCAATCGATACAAGCCCGCGTCAATATTTTGCTAGTGTTACACCGAAGCCCGCCAAATGACTGTTTTTAATAATATTTCCTAAAATTTGGCGCCAAGGAACAGTCATGATCGAAGCGCCTGCTTTACGACGTCTTTTAGTAGTGGATCCTTGCGACGACTGCCACCGTTTGCTGCCGGGTTTACGCGCTGTGGGTTGGGATGTCGACAGCTGTACCCTGGAAAACGCCGCGGAACGAACCTGCGACGTCGGCCTGTTGCGCTTGCAGCCATTTCATCTGGAGCGTCCGGAAGCCGTCAAGGAACTGATCACCCGTAGCGGTACCGAGTGGATCGCCGTGCTCGATCAGGATGTCCTGCGAATGCAGAATGTCGGGGATTTCGTCTGCGAATGGTTTTTTGACTTCCATACCTTGCCGTTCGATGTTTCAAGGGTTCAGGTCACTCTGGGCCGAGCGTTCGGCATGGCGCGCCTGCGCGGGCAGGGCACGGTTCATATCGATCAGCCTGAGCACGAACTGCTCGGCGACAGCAAACCGATTCGCGAGCTGCGCAAATTGCTGAGCAAACTGGCGCCCACCGAATCGCCGGTGCTGATCCGCGGCGAAAGCGGCACCGGTAAGGAATTGGTCGCCCGTACCCTGCATCAACAATCCCAGCGTCACAGCAAGCCATTCGTGGCGATCAACTGTGGCGCGATTCCCGAACACTTGATCCAGTCCGAATTGTTCGGTCACGAGAAGGGGGCCTTTACCGGCGCCCATCAGCGCAAGGTCGGGCGGATAGAAGCCGCCAACGGCGGCACCCTGTTTCTCGATGAAATAGGCGATCTGCCCCTGGAGCTGCAAGCCAATCTGTTGCGCTTCCTGCAGGAAAAACACATCGAGCGGGTTGGCGGCCATCAACCTATTCCGGTGGATGTGCGGGTATTGGCGGCGACGCACGTCGACCTTGAAGAGGCCATCGAGAACAAACGCTTTCGCGAAGATTTGTACTACCGTTTGAACGTCCTGCAAGTAGTCACCGTGCCGCTGCGTGAGCGCCATGGTGATCTATTGATGCTGGCCAACCACTTTTCCCATTTCTACAGCAGTGAAACCGGCCGTCGTCCGCGCAGCTTCAGCGAGGATGCGTTGGTCGCCATGGGCAAGCACGACTGGCCGGGCAATGTCCGCGAGCTGGCCAATCGGGTACGTCGTGGGCTGGTATTGGCCGAAGGACGACAGATCGAGGCGCGAGACCTGGGGCTGCTCAGTCAACACGCCTTCGCCACGCCGATGGGCACCCTTGAAGACTACAAGACCCGCGCCGAACGCCAGGCGCTGTGCGATGTGTTGAACCGGCACAGCGACAACCTGAGTGTTGCCGCCCGAGTCCTGGGCGTGTCGCGGCCGACTTTTTACCGATTGCTGCACAAGCACCAGATCCGCTAGGGCGGTGCAACAAAAAAGGCCCGCTACGAACAACTATCGTAGTGGGCCTTTTCTATTGCGGGGTGCGGTTTAGAAGTAGTACGGGAATTTCAGGCTGAAGGAAAAGTCCGGCGCATCGTCGGTCATACCGATGGACAAGTTGGGAACGATCGTCAGGTTGTCGGAGGCCGCGATGGTCATGCCGACGTTGAAGTAACCGGCGTTGGCGTCGCTGGACACCACCGACTCCCAATCCCCGCCATCCTGCTTGAGCTTGCTTTTGCGCTGCACCAGGTCAGACACCGAGAACGACATACTCATTTTTTCGTTCAGCGCGAACGCGATGCCCGCGCCAATCTGGAAGCTGTCGCCGATCCGCACCTTGCCCGGGACTTTCTGATTGACGGTGGCACTGATGTCGTCGAAGGAACCTTCGAAGTTGTGGGTGTAGGACAGGCTACCGAACAGAACCGCTGGATCGTAGGTCTTGACCAGCGAGATACCGGGGCTGATCGACCAGACGCCGTTGCCGGTTGGCAAGGTGTCAGGCACGAACAGGTTAGTATTGGCGTCGCTCTGGCGCAGTTTGATGCCGAACGGGTCCTTGCCGGTCGGCGCCTTGACGCGCAAGGTGACTACTGCATCCGGGGTGTTGACCGATTCGTCCAAGAATTTGTAGGCAATACCGAAGTTGACATCGCCCAGTGTCGGATCGCGTGTGACGCTTTCTTCGCTGGTCACTCCCGCCGCACCGTTGTTGGCGCCGCCGGATTGATACGTCGATTCGCGGTACACCACTGGTACGTTCAGGTCGAATTGCCAGCGATTGTCGAAGTTGTAGCGCCCGGTGAGGTCCAGCGTCCAGGTGTCGGCCTTGATCCGGTCCAGGTTGATGTTGCCCAGGAAGATCGAGTCCAGTGCGAGGAAGCCGTTGAGGATCAGCTGGCGGGTGTCGTAACGCGAATAGGTCAGCCCGGTTTCGAGGCTGAACTTGCCGCCGCCGAAGAATCCGCTGGCCTCGTCATACAGGTTGGAAACACTCTGTGCCGGTTGAGAGTCATCGGCCAGTGATTGTCCATAGGAACTGCCGCTGCCTGCGGCGCCTCCTGAAGCCGCGGCCGCTCCCGTCCTTGTGGCCACTTGCGGATTGCCTTTCATGTCGGCTGGCGACTTGGCCAGGCGTTTAGGCGGTGCCGCCGCCGGTTGATCCTCCACTTGGCGGACTCGTTGTTCGAGTACTGCCAAGGCCTTTTGTTGTACTTCGTATCGTTGCTTGAGCTCCATGAGTTGTTGCTTCAAAGCTTCCACGTCCGCATCGGACGCTGCTTGCAGCAGCGCCGACGGGAACAAAGTGCTCAGACAAACGATCGCGCGCAGTGGTACTGACCGATACATGATAAGCCGTCCCCCATGAAGCCCAATGATCGAACATCAGCGTAGTTCAATATCCCAGGCTGCGTAGTGCGTTGAGTTGACTCAGATTGCAGTTGACTGCTCCGGCATTTCGGCCGTTGTTGTTAAGCACTACATTAAGTTGCGTCAGGTTATTGACCCTGTTGCTGTTGCCCAGAAGCCGGGTGTTCTGCACCAGCCCCCCCTGAGCCGCTTTTTGCATGGCCGTACCTTGATTGTTGCTGGCCTGGATGGCCATTTGCACGCCACCACCGGTGTTCGACACCGCGACGCTACCGGCGGCATTGCTGTCGGTAATGGTTTGCCCGCTTGTCAGCACCTGCCCTTGGACGGGACTCGGCGCCGGCGCCTGGTTGGCCTCTTTGACGTTGATGGCGACATTGTTGTAGGCGGTATTGCCGTCACCAGCGGCGCGAACAGTTTGGGTGACTCCCTGGGTAGTGGTCAGTCCTGCGCCACCGATCACATTTCCGGTGCCCGATGGCGGCGTACTGCCGTTACCGGTTTCTTTAATGGTCGACACGTAAAGTTGCGGCTTTACGGTAGAGGCCTGGATCTGCATGGCCGTCGCCACCCCGATCTGGTCTCCGCTGGCATTGCGCCAGGTGCTGCTCATGATGATGCCAAAGCTGATGATCCGCCCTGGCATGACATAACGACCGCGTAGCTCGGCGAGCTCATGGTCCTTGAGTTCGATGGGTTTGAATCCTGCATTGGCATAACCCGATGCGCTTGCTGCCAGGCAAGCGGCGGCCAGCCAGTATGAGGTTTTCATCTGCTGCTCCCGGGGCATCCGGCCCTCTCTATCATCAGTGGGCGATTAGAAGAAGTCGCTCTGAATGAAGCCAAAGTCCATCAACTCGGCATCTTTGACCGGGTTGAAAGTGTCCAGCTTGTTCTTGGCCGTCAGCGGTTCCGGAGGGCTACGCAGTGCATTGGTTTTATCGTAACCAGGACCCACGATAGCGAAGACAATGCCGTTCCAGCCTTTGACAAAGTCATCATGGGAATAGCGTTTGTGCCCAAGCACCGGGTCGCCGATATAGACCCAGTTCTTGTCCGCCCGCTGCATCACCACGAAATGCTTGTAGCCGCGAATTTCCATCAGCACCACCACCGGAATGGTCACCGCTTCGAGTTTCTCGGGCGGTATCCGGTAGCCACGCGCGCGCATGCCGATTGCTTCGATGTAGCGCTTCATGTCCAGCATGGAGAAACCTTGAGTACGGACAAGGTTCTGATCAGCATTGATCAGCATGCCTTTGATGATGTGTTCCTCATCGACATCGAGCCAGTAAGCCTGGCGTAGCACCGTGGCCAGTGCGGCAGCGCCGCAGCTGAAGTCGGTTTTTTGTTCGACGATGTCGCTGAACTTGCGCTCACGCACGCTTTGCACCTGCTTGTAAACCAGCATGCCGCCAGGTAAGGCGGCGACTGGCATCTGTGCCGCCTGAGTCAGGCCACACAGGCACAGCAGGGCGAAAAAGGCTGTCGTACGCATGATCGATACGCCCTCGAGGAGCCATGGAAAGAAAGCCCCGTTGCCGGGGCTTTCATTTCGATCGCGATTACATGCAGGCTCTGCAGCCGGCAGCAATGGACAGAGAGTTGCTTTGTTGGTTGCCCACACCCGCCGACACGTTGGCACCGCCGTTGCCGGAGAAGCTGTTCATCGAGTTGGTCATGGAGGCGTTGTTCACAACCGGGTTTTTCCAGCCGTCTGGAGTCAGCACTTGATGGGTGGTGACGCCAGCCAGATCGAAGGTGCCCACGGCGCTGAATTTGAACTTGTCATCGCCTCTGTGACCCCAGCCACTGTCGTCGATCGTCCCGGTGCCTTTGGCCTTGAAGGTGCCCGAGGACGTGGTGGTATCGGTGAGGGTGGTGGTGACGTGGGTCCGGTCAGCCTTGTTGTCGACATCCAGGCCGGTGGTGGATTGGTAAGCGTCAGCCGAGGCTGTTGCTACCCGGCCGCCAGACACGGCAATCGCCAGGTTGTTTTTCTGTTGGTTGAAGTTGCCGGCAGTCACGTTGATGCCAATGTTGCCGGAGCCGTTGTTGCCAGCATTGTTGAGCGTGGCGTTATTTTGGGTAGAGCGGTTTTTGACGTAGTTGTCGGTGTTGTACTGATAGGCGTTGGACGTTGCAGTGGCAGAACCGAAGATGAAACTTTCATCGGCGGTCGCCAGCGCGGCGGCGTTGTCTTGTTGGTTGCCGTCACCGCCAGCCACGTTGGCGCCCATGTTGCCATTGGAACCGTTGAGTGAGTTGTCGGCATTGGCAGTGTTTTTGGTGCCCTGGTTAAGTACCGAGTTGCCGCTGCTGTCCTGTGTGTCCCCTACATAGGCGTTGGCGGCTGAGTCGATTGACAGCTGTTGTTCCCAGGTGGGGCCTTTGGGGCCGTGATGATGGTGGTGACCACGATCGTTGTCGCTGGCCTGTGCAGCCATCGCCATGACGGATGCCAAGGCGAAGACCAGAGGCTTGAGAGCCATTGTGGGTTTCATGGTGATTCTCCGTGCTTATTAGTTGGTTAAGTGTTGGTTACTTTCTAATCGCACTGCGTTCGGGTCAGTCAGCGACCCGTATGCTCAGGGTGTTAGCCATTCGGTTCCCCACCCCGGCACTCTGGTTCACCTGAGTCACTCCTCGGCTGCCGGTGAAGGCCTGGTCGCTTGTCACGACCTGGCGACTGCCTTTTGAAGCGTCAGTTGCCCCTGAGCTTGGTAACAACGCCACGTTCTGTTGAGAAAGGGCGCTATCGTCGACGCTTTGCGGCGCAGCACTGATGCTGATGCGCATTGCGTTGGCCATCTGGTTGTTGGCCCCGGCGCCCTGGTTGACACCCAGTGCACCGTTGCCTTGGCTGAAAGAGTTGCCGCCGATGGTGGCCGTCGCGTTCATCGACGGGTTGGCGGGCGTGTCGAGTTTCTGGATGACGCGGGTGGTCGCCGAGGCATCAGTGGTGCCGATGGCGATGGCGCGGGTATTGGCCTGTTGCTGTTGATCGCCGGAGGCCTGGTTGACGTTGAAGTTGCCGTTGTACCGGGCGCCGGAATCCAGGATGTTGGCGGTGTTGACCACCGGAACGCTGGAGTCGGCCATGGCGCCTGGGCTCACACTGGCACCGATGACCAGGGCGAGAAGGATCAGGGAGCGGCTCATGTCATTGACCTCCCGCCAATCTGCCCAACGGCGCGAGGCCGGAACTCATGGCATGGTTGATCGTTCCCGAAATCGCGCCACCGCTACCGCCGCCGTGACCGGCACTCATGCCGGGCATCCCATTGGGATTGGTCACGACATTGAGGCTGCCGGGTACGCTCCCGTTCTGATTGATGTTGTTGCTGATGGACGAACCGCTGGCCACGCTGGCGAACTCACCATCGCTCAGTTCGGTGCTGTTGAGTGTCGAGGTGACACGATCCGAAGGGTTGGCGTTGACAGTGGTCGGGTAGGGGTCTTTTTGGAACGGCGGCCTGCCGACGGTGTGGGGCTGTACATCACGAGTGAGTACGATCACGCCATTGCCTTCAGCCTGAACATCAAGACTGAGTACCGAGACGGCGGCACATCCGAGCAGCATCAAGCGCGTAAAGCCTTTACGAAAAGTCCCCACGACTGCGATTCCTTCTGTTGTGCGCTGGCCCTAATCAGCGTTGTGAAGGAGAGAGCGAAAGTCGTGCCGCTTTTTGATTGTTGTTTTGATTCAAGGGGTTATCGATCAGGCTAAATGGATCCTTGATTGAGCTGTTTCAGGCCTGAGACAAAAGCGGGGGCTATAACGGGGAAAAGTAGGCGCAACGCTCTGGATCCATAGCTTGCGTGGTGATGTATCAGCGCTTTAACACAGATCATGACGCAATGATGAATAGCGCTGAAACGGGCTGTTCGAGTGCAAAGGTATGTTTCACAAACGGACGCATTTGAAAAATTATCGCAACAAATGCTGGGGGGCTGGGGGGCTGTAGCAGCTGCTACAGCCGAATTCAGCAACCTAGCAGCAGAGTGACGGCCTGCAACGCTTGGGCTCGGCGTTCTGCCCAGTCACCCTGGATCACTTGAACAGGTTGGCGATGCCGTTCCAGCCACGCTTGAGTCGCGTTGAAAAAAGCCCGGCGTTGATCCAGCTGCGGCTGACAGCGCTGGCCATCGTCGGTCCAGTCGACGAGTTCAGGCGACAACAGCAAGTGCAAGTCGTAATGCCGGGCCAGCAGCGCTTGTTCGAGCCAGGCCGGGCAATCGCTGAACAGGGTCTGGCTCCAAAGCATGTTGCTCAGCAAGTGCGTGTCGAGAATCAGCAACGGTGGCGCAAGGGCGCGGGCATCATCTTCCCATTGCAACTGGCCGCGGGCGATCTCGGGGATATCCGCGAGGCAGGTGTCCCGTGCCTCCTGTTCAATGAACCAACGCACGTATTCACCCACCAGAACGCCGCCGAATTGCTGTTGCAGCTCGGTGGCGAGCCAGCTCTTGCCGCTCGATTCGGGGCCCGTGAGCACCAGCACTTTCATGTGCGCAACGCCGGGTCGGCGCGCCACGTCCGCCAGCCTTGCACCGCCAGCAGGGCGAAAACCCCATAGAGGGCGGCGGTCAGGTACAGCTCTTTGTAGATGAACAGGCCAACGAAGATGACGTCCAGCGCGACCCACAGCGGCCAGCATTGCAGGCGTTTTTGCGCCATCCATAACTGTGCTACCAGGCTGAAACCGGTCAAGGCAGCGTCGAGCCAGGGCTGGGCGGCGTCGGTCCAGTGAGCCATCGCAGCCCCCAGCAGCAGGCTGCCGACCGCGCCCACGGCCAGACCGAGCGCGACGGATTGGCCATCGAGCAGGCTGACGTGCCGCCCGTCATGCGTCACGCCCGCGCGAGTCCACTGCCTCCAGCCGTAAAGCTGCAACGCGGCGTAGATCACTTGCAGCAACATGTCCGAATACAGCTTCACCTCGAAAAAGATCCAGCTGTACAGCAGCACCATGACCAGACCGACCGGCCAGCACCAGGGGTTCTGTTTGACCGTCAGCCAGACGGCAATCACACCGAGGGCGGCGGCAAACAGTTCAAGCCCGGACATGGAGGATCCTTGGGGAAGACGAAAAGGGGGGAGGATTGTAGCGGCAGGCGCGGCCAAGTAGAACCGGCTTGCGCAGTCCGGTGTAGCAGCTGCCGAGCCTGCGAGGCTGCGTTCGGTGTGGGCCGCATTCGGACGAAGCCGTCGTAAATTCTGCGCACACGGTCTATCTGGAACCGGCGTCGCCTGATTTCACGACTGCTGCGCAGCCGAACGCAGGCTGCGCCAGCTGCTACAAGTGATCAGACGCGAAACTGCTTGAGCAACCCGTTCAACTGTTCGCTCAATGCCTTGAGATGAACACTGGCCACGCTCGACTGCTCGGCCGCCAATGCCGTGCTGTGGGACAACCCGGCGGCCTGGGTGACGTTCTGATTGATGTCTTCCACCACATGCGCCTGCTGCAAGGTTGCACTGGCAATCGAGGCATTCAAGCCGTTGAGGTTGCGCAAGGCCTGGCCGATGGCATTCAGGCTGGCACCGGCCAGGCCGGCCTGCTCGATGGTCAGTTGCGAGGCGCGGCTGCTGTCGCCAATGACCTTGACTGCCGCTTCGGAATGGCTTTGCAGGCGTTCGATCATCGACTGGATTTCTGCCGTCGACTTCTGGGTACGCTGGGCGAGCAGGCGCACTTCATCGGCGACCACCGCGAACCCTCGACCTTGCTCACCGGCCCGGGCGGCTTCGATGGCAGCGTTGAGGGCCAGCAGGTTGGTTTGCTCGGCGATAGAGCGAATCACTTCCAGGACACTGCCGATTTGCGTGCTTTCGTCGGCCAGCGTACGAATCACTTCCACCGCTTGATCGATGGTCGAAGACAGCTTGTCGATCTGCTGCAGGCTGCCATCGATATTGATCTGCCCCTGCTGCGCCTGAGATTCGGCATCGCGCATTTCACTGGCCGCGTGCTCGGCGTTTTTCGCCACATCCTGCACGCCGTAGGTCACTTCGTTGATCGCGGTCGCCACCAGTTCCATTTGCTGGGACTGCTGCTGGCTGCGTTGCTGGGCTTGTGCGGCGTCGTTGCCCAGTTCGCTGGAAGACTGGCCCAGCGCGCCGGCGGACACTTGCAACTGATTGATCACCAGGCGCAGCTTGGCGGTAAAGGCGTTGAAGTGTCGGGCCAGTTGCGTGACTTCGTCCTGGCCGTGGGTATCAAGGCTGCGGGTCAGGTCGCTTTCACCGCTGGCGATATTGGCCATGGCATTCACGGTTTCCTGCAGCGGGCGCACGATGCTGCGGGCAATCATGATCACCAGCAGCGCCATGATCAGGGCAATCACCAGGCCGACGAAAGACGCCTTCCAGACCTGCGCATTAAACTCGGCCTGCATGTCGTCGATGTACACGCCCGAGCCGATCACCCAACCCCAGGGCTCGAACAGTTTGACGTAGGAGGTTTTTTCCACCGGCGCACTGGCACCCGGTTTCGGCCAGCGATAGTTGACCATGCCTGCGCCCTTGGCCTTGGCGATGGCGGCCATTTCGTTGAACAGTGCAAAGCCATCCGGGTCGCGGATCGTCGAGAGGTTCTGGCCTTCAAGTTTTGGATTGGTCGGGTGCATGACCATGACCGGCGTCAGGTCGTTGATCCAGAAATAGTCATTCTGGTCGTAGCGCAAACCCCGCACGGCGGTCAGTGCCTGCTGTTGCGCGGCGGCGCGGGTGAGGGTGCCGGCGGTTTCCAGGCCGTGGTAGTAGGTCAGAATGCCACTGGCGGTCTGCACCACGTGCTGGGTTTTCTGGGCCTTGGCCTGATAGAGGTCGTCGTGGATCTGCTTGAGCATCAACGCACCCAACGTCAACAGCATCACCACGGCCACGATCAAGATAAGCCACAAGCGTCGACTGATCGACACACTGCGCAAGCTGTTCATAACGCTGTTACTCCGTTTTCTTGTTCTTGTCATAAACGATCGCCAGCATCCAACCACACGTTGCCGATCGGGGCCTATCCGACTCAGGTCTTATTACGCGGCAGCGTAAATGAGGCTTGTCTGATAGGATTTCGGCCCCGCGCGGAAAAACCTGAGTCCGAGTCGATTTTTCACGGAATTTTTACGGTTTTGTGTGGATCTTGTGCGCGCGGGGTTTCAGCGCACGCTGATCGCGAATAACGCTCTACAAATTATTAACGGGGCATGCCTGGGGGCATGGCTTCTTGGGGGAATGATGGATCTTTGGACAGCCTTTCAGGCATTGATTTTAGGCGTTATAGAAGGGCTGACCGAGTTCTTGCCCATTTCCAGTACCGGGCACCAGATCATTGTGGCGGACCTGCTCGACTTCGGCGGCGAGCGGGCGATGGCCTTCAACATCATCATTCAGCTCGGCGCGATTCTGGCGGTGGTCTGGGAGTTCCGTCGCAAGATCCTCGACGTGATCATCGGTTTACCGACGCAGCCCAGCGCTCGACGCTTTACCGCGAACCTGTTGATCGCCTTCATGCCGGCCGTGGTATTGGGGGTGATTTTCGCCGACCTGATCCACAAGTACCTGTTCAACCCGATCACTGTGGCCAGCGCATTGGTCGTGGGCGGGATTATCATGTTGTGGGCTGAACGCCGGCAGCATGTCGTGCATGCCGAAAGCGTCGATGACATCACCTGGAAAGAGGCCCTGAAAGTCGGTTTCGCCCAGTGCCTGGCGATGATCCCGGGGACCTCGCGTTCCGGTTCGACGATCATCGGCGGTTTGCTGTTCGGGTTGTCGCGCAAGACGGCCACCGAATTCTCGTTCTTCCTTGCCATGCCAACCATGGTCGGCGCAGCGGTTTACTCGGGCTACAAATACCGCCACCTGTTTGTTCCGGCTGATTTCCCGGTGTTCGCCATCGGCTTTGTCACCGCGTTTATCTTTGCAATGATCGCCGTCCGGGGCCTGCTCAAGTTCATCGCCAGCCACAGCTACGCGGCGTTCGCCTGGTACCGCATCGTGTTCGGCCTGGTGATCCTGGCGACCTGGCAGTTCGGTTGGGTCGACTGGACCGCGGCCAAGCCATGAGCGACGCCACCGCACGCAACAACCCCGGGCGCAAGTCCGGGGGAGCGATTCAAAACCTGCGGTTGAAATTGCTGGTGTTCGTTTTGCTGTGCGCAGTGCCGTTGTTTGGCTCGGTGTCGCTGTGGCTGCGCGGGGTGTCGGTGATTCCCCTGGCCGCCTATGGCATCGTCAGCGTGCTGGCGTTTTTCCTGTACTGGGGCGACAAGCACAAGGCCCGCGCCGACAGCTGGCGCACGCCGGAGAACGTCTTGCACGCGGTGGAACTGGCGGGCGGTTGGCCGGGTGCCTTGCTGGCCCAGCAAGTGTTTCGGCACAAAACCCGCAAGGTTTCGTTTCAACTGGTGTTCTGGCTCATCGTGCTGATGCATCAGGTGTTCTGGATCGACCAGTTGTTTTTGGGTGCTCAGCTGTTCGCGCTGTTCTAAAGCTGTTTAAAGCAGCAAGCCGATCTGCGTGCGCTTGGGCAACTTGCTCACCACCAGTTGGTGGGAACGTTGCAGCAAGCCTTGCAGCTCTTCGGTGCCCAGCGGGTAGGGCGTGTCCATGATGATCCACTGCGCCCGGACCAGATACGGCGCCGGGTGAATGCCCGGTCGGTCGCAATGGCCCAGGAACAGGTCCTTGTCGACCTTGAAGGCCAGGGACTGGCCCCGCAGGTTCTGCAAGGCGAACATCTTGCTCCCGGCAATCGAAAACACCCTCACGCCCCCCCACTTGTAATCCTCCCGCGCGCCGGGCAGCGCCAGGCAGAATTGCGCGACATCCTCTTCGCTCATTGGTCTTGCCTTCATAACAGTCGGTCCCCACAGGCATTGAATGATTCGATCAAATGGTCGATCCAGGCGCGTACTGCCGGCATTACGCCGCGCCGATGAGGGTAGACCGCTTGCAGCCAACCGCCCGGCAATGACCAGTCAGGTAGCAGCTGCACCAGTGAGCCGTTTTCCAGTTCCTGCTCGCAATACATCATCGGCAACACGGTGAAACCCAGCCCGGACAGGGTACACGCCTTGCGCACGAGAAAATCGTCGATGCCCAATCGGGCTTCGAATGTCATTTCACAGGCCTTGCCCTGCTGGTCGAGCATCCGCAGATGCACCAGCCGATCGGCTTCCAGTGCGCCCAATATCGGTACGTTTTTCAAGTCGTCCGGGGTCTTGATCTGCCGCTCGCGAAGAAACGCCGGGCTGGCGACCATGACAGTCTGCGCCTGACGTAAGCGGCGGGTGACCAGCAGTGGGTCTTCATCTCCCAGTTCCCGCACTCTCAAGGCGACATCGACGCCTTCGGTCACCAGGTCAACCCGGCGATTGAGCAGCAGCATCTCCAGCTGAACCTGCGGGAATTTCTCCAGGAACTTGCTGATCACCGACGGGAACATGTCGTGGGCCAACCCCACCGGGCAGGAAACCCGCAGCCGCCCCCGGGGTTCGCTGGACATGCTGGCCACCGCTTCGTCGGCCATCTCGGCCTCCAGCAGCATCGCCTGACAGTGCCGCAAGTAGCGCTCGCCCACGGCGGTCAGGTTGAGTTGGCGGGTGGTGCGTTGCAGCAGGCGCGCGCCCAGGCGTTCTTCCAGTTCGGCGATGCGTCGTGACAACCGAGACTTGGGAATCCCGAGCAAACGCCCGGCCGCCGCGAAGCCGCCGGCCTCGACCACCTTGGCGAAGTAGTAGAGGTCGTTGAGATCTTGCATGATTTAAATCCAGCTGTTCTATCAGTGGGACGAACTATCGCATTATTGCCAGCTAATCAGCTATTGGTTTCGTTGGTAGGATTGTTTCCATCAGATCGCCGGGTGGCGATCCTCACCTTGGAGATCCCACATGAAATTACTGCATATCGATTCGAGCATTCTGGGTGACAACTCGGCTTCCCGTCAGTTGAGCGGTGAAGTCGTCAAAGCCTGGCAAGCCGCCGAGCCTGGCGTTGTGGTGACTTACCGCGACCTGGCCGCCGATGCCATCAGCCATTTTTCCGCCGCCACGCTGGTCGCCGCTGGCACCGCCGCTGAGCTGCGCAACGCCGCGCAACAGCATGAAGCCGATTTGGGTGCGCAGGCCCTGGCCGAATTCCTCGCCTCCGATGCCGTCGTGATTGCAGCGCCGATGTACAACTTCACTATCCCGACCCAACTCAAGGCCTGGATCGACCGCATCGCCGTAGCCGGCCAGACTTTCCGCTACACCGAATCCGGCCCTGAAGGCCTGTGCGGCGGCAAGAAAGTGGTGATCGTTTCGACGGCTGGCGGTTTGCACGCTGGCCAACCGACCGGCACTGCTCATGAAGAGTACTTGAAGGTGATGTTCGGCTTCCTCGGTATCACCGACATCGAGTTCGTCCGCGCCCATGGCCTGGCCTACGGTGATGAAGTACGCAGCAAAGCCATGAGCGACGCTCAGGCGCAAATCAGCGAACAACTGTTCGCCGCCGCGTAAGGCTTGCGTAAAGTCGTAAACAGCTCGGGCAATACCCCTGAAACTCTGTATTCTGGTCATCGTGATGGCCAGGTACAGAGTTTTTTGTTTCTGGCGGCGATCAGTTTCTGGCCCAGGTTATGCAGTCGAGGGTTAATATCTGCGGTCAGGTAATAAGGTGGGGCATCCCATGGTGCGTCTTTGTGCAACATTACTGATTTGCCTGTTCGGCAGCCTGAATTCAGTGCACGCCGCGCCTGTGCTGTTTCCTCACTGGAGCGTCGGTTTCCATGAGATGACGTTCCTCGATCCGCTGGACTTGCAGCCGATGCGCGCCATCGCCTTTTATCCGTCCAGTGAGAGGGAACATTCCAGCAAGCTCGAGGGTTACACGGTCGAAGCCGGTGAAGACACCAAAGTCGCCATCGGACGCTTCCCGATGTTGATGCTGTCCCATGGCAACACCGGAACCCCGCTGGCCCTGCACGATCTGGCCACCTCGCTGGCACGCAAGGGGTTTGTGGTGGTGGCGGTGATCCATCCCGGCGACAACTCCAAAGACCACAGCCGCCTCGGCACCTTGAGCAATCTTTACGGGCGGCCGATCCAGATTTCCGAAGCCATTACCGCGACCTTGGGCGACCGTATGCTGGCGCCCTTCGTCAATGCCGATCAGGTCGGGGTGATCGGCTATTCGGCGGGCGGTGAGACCGCGTTGATCCTGTCCGGCGCCACGCCGGACCTGGACCGTCTGCGCCGTTATTGCCATGAGCGCCCGGACGATCATGATGCCTGCAACACACAAGGTGAATTGATCGTCGACCGCGATGACTTGCAGCCTGTGCCAGACCCACGAGTGCATGCCTTGTTGTTGATGGCACCGCTGAGTCTGAAATTCGGCCGCCAGACCCTGGCCGACGTGCATGTGCCGGTGCTGCTATACAGCGGCGATGGCGACAAACTGGTGGCGTTCGACAAAAACGCCGCAGCGCTGGCGCGCAAACTGCCGACTGCACCGGATTTCAAATTGCTGGCCGGGGCAGGGCATTTTGTGTTCCTGGCACCGTGCAACGAAGAACAGATCGCCGCCATGCCGGCGCTGTGCACCGATGCCGACGGCGTCGACCGCAAGGACATTCACCGCAACCTGATCTCCGAAGCCGGACGTTTCTTCTCCCATGCCCTGGGCAAACCGAGTCGGGCCGGCATGCAAACTGCCGATCAATAAACTCCCGCAAGAGATTTACAGCAGGCTTTAGACCATCGCCCGGTGTTTCAGTAACAGGGTCAAACCGAGCCCGGTCACGGACAACAACGCCGCACTGAAGAAAATCCACGCATACCCCAGGTTCAACGCCACCGCGCCCATCAACGGCCCGGCAATCGCCAGCGCCAGATCGAAAAACACCGCATAAGCACTCAAACCCGCGCCGCGACTGGAATTGGGCACCTGCTTGATCGCTTCCACGCCCAGCGCCGGATAGACCAGCGACAGGCCGAAGCCGGTCAGGCCTGCGCCAATCAAGGCGTAAACGGTCGAGGGCGCCAGCCACAACAGGATCAGCCCCAAGGTTTCAATGCTCATGCAGGCAATGGCCGAGGTGAAGCCGCCGAAACGGCTGATGCTGGAAATGAACAACAGCCGCGACAGAATAAAACACACCCCAAACACCGTCAGGCAGTAAGCCGCTCCCGTCCAGCTACGACTGGCGTAATACAGGGTAATAAAAGTGGTGAGCGTGCCGTAGCCGATAGACGCCAGGCTCAGGCTCGCGCCGAAAGGGGCAATGCGCCCGAATACCGCCCAAAACGGCAGCCGCTCGCCGCGAATCACTGGCACCGAGGGTTTGTTGCGGATCAACAGCAGTGCCAACAGGGCCAGTAACGACAGCACGATCCCGAGGCTGGCGAAGCCCAATTCAGCGACCATCACCACGCCCAACGGTGCGCCAATGGCAATGGCGCCGTATGAGGCAATCCCGTTCCAGGAAATCGAACGTGCCGTGTGCTCGACACCGACCTGGCCCATGCACCAACTGATGGTGCCGACTCCGATCAACCCTTGGGCGATCCCCAGCAACAACCGGCCAGCGATCAGGATGATCAGGCTCAACAGCGGCAAACTTTGCAGCAGGGTCGACAGCAGCGTCAGCACGCCGCTCAACACAATCCCCGACAACCCGTAAACAATTGCCCGTTTGGTGCCGACGCTGTCCGACAAGCGCCCGGCCATCGGACGGCTGAGCAGGGTGGCCAGGTATTGCGAACCGATGGTCAGCCCCGCAACGATGGCGCTGAACCCCAACTGTTCATGCACATACCCCGGCAACACGGCAATCGGCAGGCCGATGCAGAGGAAGGCAATAAAGCTATAGAAAACGATGGAAACGATCTGCAGGGTGATCGCCATGGAGCTTTGCGGGGGCAGTTGCTGCACAGACATGAGAGCTCGATCGCGGGCGGCGGTAGGAGAACTGCATCATGGCGCGGGCGTGAAATAAAAGAAAGCAGGCTAACGATGTGGATGACAGATCGGCTGTAAGTGGATCAACCTGAAATGCAAAAAGCCCCGTCACCAGGACGGGGCTTTCCATTTGCAGCCAGAAGCCGCCTTACATCAACACACCCTGACTACGCAGGTAGTCGTCATAGGTGCCGCTGAAGTCGATCACGCCATCGGCGCTCAACTCGATGATGCGGGTGGCCAGGGACGATACGAACTCACGGTCGTGGCTGACGAAAATCAGCGTGCCCGGGTAGTTCTCCAGCGCCAGGTTCAGCGCCTCGATGGATTCCATGTCCAAGTGGTTGGTCGGTTCGTCCATTACCAGCACGTTCGGCTTTTGCAGGATCAGCTTGCCGAACAGCATGCGACCTTGCTCACCACCGGAGATGACCTTGACCGACTTGAGGATCTCGTCGTTGGAGAACAGCATACGCCCGAGGGTGCCGCGAACCAGTTGCTCGCCGCCCTGGGTCCATTGGCCCATCCAGTCGAACAGGTTGCAGTCGTCTTCGAAGTCGTGCGCGTGGTCCTGGGCGTAGTAGCCCAGCTCGGCGGCGTCGGTCCATTTCACGGTGCCGGCGTCCGGGGTCAGTTCGTTGACCAGGGTGCGCAGCAGGGTGGTTTTACCGATACCGTTCGGGCCGATGATCGCCACTCGCTCGCCGGCTTCAACGGTGAAGCTGAAGTCCTTGAACAGGGTCTTGCCGTCGAAGCCTTTGGCCATGCGCTCGACGATGACCGCCTGACGGTGCAGCTTTTTGGTCTGCTCGAAACGAATGAACGGGCTGACACGGCTCGAAGGTTTGACTTCGGCCAGCTGGATCTTGTCGATCTGCTTGGCGCGGGAAGTTGCCTGCTTGGCTTTCGAGGCGTTGGCCGAGAAGCGACTGACGAACGATTGCAGTTCCGAGATCTGCGCTTTCTTCTTGGCGTTGTCCGACAGCAGTTGCTCGCGGGACTGGGTCGCCACGGTCATGTACTCGTCGTAGTTGCCTGGGAACAGGCGCAGCTCGCCGTAATCCAGGTCAGCCATGTGGGTGCACACGCTGTTCAGGAAGTGACGGTCGTGGGAGATGATGATCATCAGGCTGGAGCGTTGGGTCAGTACGTTTTCCAGCCAGCGGATGGTGTTGATGTCCAGGTGGTTGGTCGGTTCGTCGAGCAACAGCACTTCAGGATCGGAGAACAGCGCCTGCGCCAGCAACACGCGCAGTTTCCAGCCCGGCGACACTTCGCTCATCGGGCCGAAGTGCTGCTCGATGCCGATACCCAGGCCCAGCAACAGCTCGCCGGCACGGGACTCGGCGGTGTAGCCGTCCATTTCGGCGAATTCGGTTTCCAGCTCGGCCACGGCCATGCCGTCTTCTTCGGTCATTTCCGGCAGCGAGTAGATGCGATCGCGCTCGGCCTTGACCTTCCACAGCTCTTCGTGACCCATGATCACGGTATCGATCACGGTGAATTCTTCGTAGGCGAACTGGTCTTGACGCAATTTACCCAGACGCACGTTCGGCTCAAGCATGACCTGGCCACCGGACGGCTCGAGATCGCCACCGAGGATTTTCATGAAAGTCGACTTGCCGCAACCGTTGGCGCCGATCAGGCCGTAGCGGTTGCCCGCGCCGAATTTGACCGAAACGTTTTCGAATAGCGGCTTGGCGCCGAACTGCATCGTGATGTTAGCTGTGGAGATCAATTACTTTACCTATCAATGGGTTGCGAGCTGCGCATTTTGGCGCTTGGGCCATACCTGGGGCGTTTTGGAGTTTCTCCATCTCTCCCCAGTCACCGCTAGACTTCAACCGGCGCGCATAAGTCGAGAGCAGCATCTGGACGCTTGTCCAAGCTGTTGGGCAATAAAGGCGGGATTCATGCCAGACATTCTGCATATTGTCGCATAAGTGTGACGGCAGTTGTACGGCGCGCGATAACGTGTCGCGAGCTTCTTCAGGTTGGCCCCGCTGCTTGGGTCTGCCCGAGGGGATGGTTCATCCTGGTGGGTGGCGAAACGCTGCGCAAATCCTTGATTACACGCCAATGTTATTTTTGTTCAGCGTTGTGTTAGGGACACTGGGCGCTGCTCTGGGTAAAGTCGGCAGCGCTTGCCCGGCCAGGTGTCTTTCAGAAGGATTGCTGAATGGCCAGCACTTGGTCAGGGTGGGCACCTATTCGGATTTATCTCTCCATGCCGCATGAGGCGGCAGTCTCTCTCCAGGGCATCGAGGCTTTGGTTGCTCTTGCCAGATGATTCGTTCTAAGCGACTAGAATATAAACGGCCTCTAGTCACGGATGAATCAAATGAAACTGATTTTGGTCGTGTTAATCATTGGTTTGTTGGCCTGGAAGCTTTCCCCCGAGTTACAACCTTGGGTTGAAGCCAAGCTACCGCCCCCGAAAGTAACCCCTACAGTCGCGACTGCGCCGAAACCTGTTTCTGCGCCATTCAAATGTGACGGACGCCAATATTGCTCGCAGATGACCTCGTGTGCAGAGGCCAAAAAATTTCTGCAAAATTGTCCGGGAATGAAAATGGATGGCGACAACGATGGCGTGCCCTGTGAGTCGCAGTGGTGCCAATGACTTTTGCCGCGGGACAAGGGGAATAAACGGGCCTGACGGCTACAAAACTTGTAATAAGTTGTCCGTGATTGTTCCCGAAAAAATAGTCTTTACCGGCCCGATGAGAAAGACCGGGCCCACGCCATCCCATTGAACCGTTACGGTGCCGCCATCACATTCAACCTCAACGGAATGGTCTAATAAACCACGACGAATTCCGCTGACAGCGGCGCCACAAGAGCAAGAGCCTGAACCAAGCGGAATACCACCCCAGCGCTCCCAAATGCGCAACCGTATGTGTTGTCGGTTAATGATCTGGACGAAATGCACGTTCGTCCTGAGAGGAAACAGTGGGTCGGTTTCAATGGTCGGTCCGATGGTCGCTATATCAATGGCTGTCAGATCATCCACAAAATAGGTGCAGTGAGGATTGCCCATGCTGCAAGCTGCCGGGCCACCAGCCAGTGGCAAGACAGCAGTGTCCAGTTCCTGAGCCAGGGGAATATCCGACCAGCCGAAAAGCGGCTCGCCCATGTTGACCGAAATTGCGCCGGCTGAAGTTCGTTCGCAAGTGAGTAGGCCACGGTTGGTTCGCAGCGCTATCGAAGTCATATTGGATTCGCGCATCAGCATGTCCGCGGCACCCCGCGTTGCGCTGCCACAAGCATCCAGCGTGGAGCCATCTGCATTCCAAAACATCAAGCGGGCATCGGCATCATCGCAATCAAGCACTGCTGCGAGTTGATTGAATCCGACGCCTCGGTTCCGATCACCCATTCGCCGAGCCAAACTACTTGTCACTGGATTGGCCGAGTTTCGCGAGTCCACAATGACGAAGTCATCGCCATTGGCGTGCATTTTATGAAAACTCAGCGGCATAAATAGATCCTGGGCGAACTGGCGTTTGAGAACGATCTAGCCCCAATCACATAACCTTTGCAAGCCGTGAGCGGGTAAAGAAAAACACCGGCCCTCGAAACCGATAACGATTGATCGACTCTTGAATTAGTATTCCATCCCCCACCCAAGGAACATGGAAGTGAGAAACAAATTCGCAGCAGGTATGTTCTGTTTCCTGACGATTGTGACGGCTCAATACGCTGACTCCAGCGCTACGGATGAGTCCGCCGAAAACGCCTCATTGCTCTGCAAAATCCTCGATGGCAATGATGCCTTGACCCAGGCCTCCGAATTCTCGGCCGAGGATCGTACGGTCAATATCTCTGTAGACCGTTCTCCAGAGGAAGCCAAAAAGCTTTGCCCGGAAATCAGCGCCATCGTCGAGTATCACGAGATGACTTTTACGCAAGGCTGGACTGTGCAGATCACTTCTCCAGACAGTGGTTATGACGTTGTTGCTATCTGCCCGCTGTAATGATGGTGGTTGTCCTGTACGCCAGTGATCAGGTGCAGTGGAATGTGCTGTTGCTCATCAATGCATGTGATTTCGAAACTGCCCACTATTTGAGGGGGGCGCTCACTCAGCCCGGTCGACTCTTCTTCCTTTGCCTTAGCCATTCTCGCGTGGTTCGCTGCGATTTCGTTGAGAGTTGACACGTTACATCTCCCGGTGACTGACCAAGCGTATCGCTGGAGTCCTTAAACGTTAATGTGAATGCCGCCGCGTCAGAATTACGTCGTTCTGGGGCCGCTATCGCCGGCATGTGCAAACCCTAAGCCAGACATTGACGCGTATTCCGCGCCACGCTTTCCATGCGACGAATGGTGTCGCGCGATGTTCAGATAGGTTCGATCAGTCCAGGGCCATCGTTGTGCACATTGCCCACGGCTTGATCAACCTTGAACCACTCGAATGTCTCGGCCGGCTCGCCCTGCGACAGTACTATCTGCTCGGCTCGCTCTTTCGGCGTGGCCGGGTCCAGCCATTCCCGGGCCAGTTCGGCATTCAGCGTCACCGGCTGCCGATCATGAACATCCACCATGCCGCCCTTGCTGTCGGCGGTGATGATCACGAAGCCGTCATGTTCGTCCGGCTGATGTTCGTACCTTGGGTATTGACCGATCGCCGCGCACAGGATCGGTGCGCGATCCTTGCGGCGGATGAGGTAGGGCTGCTTCTTCGGGCCGCCCTCGTAAACCCATTCAAACCAGTTATCGATGGCAACGATCGCCCGGTGCGGCCATATGGCTTTGAAGAATGGGCCGTGACTGACTTTCTCGACCCTGGCATTGATCGGCATAGGGTGTTCTTCGGACCAATGCGGCCGCCAGCCCCAGCGAACCCTGTCGGCGTGCAGCACGTCGCCTTCCTGGTGGAAGAGGGCGAGCTGAGTCGTCGGTGCGGCGTTGTAGAGCTCGAATGGCTGATCGCCGGCATTGTTGACCAAGGCGTTGGGCATGCTCAGCGCCTTGACGAAGTCGTGAATGCCTCGGTACTGCGAAAGTCGTCCGCACATGGCTGAGCCCTCATGCTTACATCTGAGCTTAGACGATCCTTTGAACTAATAGGGCGTTAAAGCCGCGTGGCATTTTGGCGGGCATGAGTAGACACATTTTCACAGTTGAAGGTTAACTATTGGTTACAAAGTATGGCTAAAATGACATCTTTCGCCCCCATGTCGATTGTCGGCATGGCTCAAGAACGCGCCATCGGGACGCACTTTGTTCATTTCAGACGTGTGACGATTTCCGTGAAACTCATTATTGCCGCTATCTATGTCATCTCCATCGCGTATGTCCACTTGCGCGGTAAGGTGCGCCACAAACCAGGCCGCCAACTAAGCGACCACTCGACGTTTCTGGCGCCGATCAATTGCTTCCTTTATATGTTCTCGAAAATCCCCAATCGGCCTTATCTCAATCCGGCGGACTTTCCTGACTTGAGCCCTTTGCAGGCTCATTGGGAAGAGATTCGCGCCGAAGGCCAGAACCTGCTCAAGGCCGGGGAGATCAAGCGCTCGAATCAGTACGACGACGTTGGTTTCAACTCGTTTTTCAAAAGTGGCTGGAAGCGTTTCTATCTCAAGTGGTATGGCGACAGTCACCCATCGGCCGCGAAGCTCTGCCCGCGTACTACTGAACTGGTGCAAAGCATTGGCTCGATCAAGGCAGCGATGTTTGCCGAACTGCCACCGGGTTCCAAACTGGTCCGCCACCGCGATCCGTATGCCGGCTCGTACCGTTATCACTTGGGGCTGGAAACGCCGAACGATGCCGGTTGCTATATCAACGTCGACGGTGAGAGTTACCATTGGCGTGACGGCGAAGCGGTGATGTTCGATGAAACGTTCATTCATTACGCTGAAAACAGCACCCAGCAGAACCGCATCATCCTGTTCTGCGACGTCGAACGGCCGATGAAGTATCGCTGGGCGGCGGCGTTCAACCGCTGGTTCAGCCGCACAGTGATGGCGGCGGCGGGGGCACCGAACGATGCGGGTGACAAGACCGGTGCTATCAACCGATTGTTTGCCAAAATCTACACGGTTCGCCTGCGCGGCAAAGCACTCAAAAAGCGTAACCGCGCTCGCTATTACCTGGAGAAGTGGGCGATTTTTGGCGGGTTGCTGGCGATTTTTGTGCTGATCTGAGTTTTGCTTTGCGGCGCATTTAGTCATTGCAAGCAGGCCAGGATTTTCACCGCATAACGTATAGGCACTCCACTAACCGATCAGCCACGAGAACGCTTCGTGGCTTTTTTATCTGTGCTCGCTTTGGCTTTTTCTGCCGTTTTACCGGCACTCCTGGCACCGAGGCTGCGCTTGAGCAGTTCAGTCAGATCGATCACATCCGCGGTCCTGCGTTCGTCCTCGCCCGTAGCGGTTTCGACGATTTCGATCTTGCCTTCATTCGCCTTCTGCTCAACCAGCGCCATGATCTTGTCTTCAAAGCTGTCGCGGTACTCCTCGGGTGTCCAGTCGGCGCTCATGTCCTCCACCAGCCGTTTGGCCATCTCCAGCTCGCCCTTGGCCAGGTCCGGCCTGGTCACTTCACTGCCCAACTCCAATTGATCCAGGCTGCGCACTTCGGCCGGCCAGCGCAGCATCACCAGAACCAGGGCCGATTCCAGCGGCATGACGGCCGCCAGGTGCTGGCGGGTATGCAACACCACACGGGCGAGGGCGACCTTGCCGGTTTTGCTGAGGGTTTCGCGTAACAGCGCATAGACCTTGCCACCGCGTTTGTCCGGCGCCAGGTAATAGGGTGTGTCGATGTTTTGCAGGGGGATCTGCTTGCTGTCGACAAAGGCAAAAATGTCGATGGTTTGGGTCGACAGTGGATGGGCCGAGCGAATGTCCTCTTCGCTGAGCACCACGTAACGACCCTTTTCGTACTCGACCCCTTTGACGATGTGCGCCTGGGTGACCTCCTTGCCAGTGACCTTATTGACGCGTTTATAGCCCACCGGCTCCATGCTGCGACTGTCGAGCCAGTTGAAATCGATCCCGTGGGAAGACGTCGCCGAGACCAGCGCCACGGGGATGTGCACCAGACCGAAACTGATTGCGCCTTTCCAGATTGCCCGTGCCATCGTCGTGTTCTCGTCAGCCCATTGATGTTCAGGTGACCTGTTGCCCGGGGGAAAGTTTCAGTCGGCTGCGACCCGCTTTTGCGGGCTGATCGACGGTGCAGTCAACTGGTGTTACATCTTCTGAAGGAGGTTTTAGTTAACAAATCCGAACCCCGGGCGTAGCGTGGCTCTATTCATCCATGAAGCGTTGCACGCGCTTTTAGAGAGGTTTCCATGAACCGATGTGTGTTCGGCGTCATCGCACTGGCGTTGAGTGGCGTGCTAAGCAGCCTGGCCCTGGCCGATGCCGCCGCGCCGCCATCCTCGCCCTTGCTGCTGGCCCAGAACCTGCCGGGCAGCACCAATAACAATCCTTACAACAACCCGATCCGCCGGGCCAATCCCAACAGCATGCAAGGCACGCGACCCGGCATCCCGGTGATCCGCGGGCCGAGTACGGCGCCTGCGCCGCGACCACCGACCCTGGAGAACGGCGGTATCGGCAACCGTTATCCGCAGGATCGCCAGGCTCCCGCCAGCCCACCGACATTCATACCCAATCCACCTCATCGGGACGCAGACACCAGCAACCGTTGAACGGCAGGACAGAGGTCTTGCCAGCCATTTTGACCACAAAAGGAATCGTGCATGTTGCGTAAGACCCTCCTGACCACACTATTTGCCGGCGTACTGATCATCAGTGCGCCCGTGTTTGCTGCGCCTGCCCAGGAATTGAAAAGTGATGAGGGCACCCTTGAGGTCACGCCGATCGTTAAAGGTCTGGAGCATCCCTGGGCGCTGGCGTTCCTCCCCGGTCGCCAAGGGATGCTGGTGACCGAACGGCCGGGCAACCTGCGGGTGGTCAGTGTCGATGGCAAACTTTCGAGTCCGCTCAGCGGTGTGCCTCAGGTCTGGGCCAACGGGCAGGGCGGGTTGCTCGATGTGGTGTTGTCGCCCGACTTCAAGCAAGACCGCATGGTCTATCTGTCTTATGCCGAAGGTGGCGGTGAGGGCGGCAAGGCGGGTACGGCGGTCGGTCGCGGACGGTTGTCGGAAGACCTGACGGCCCTCAAGGATTTCAATGTGATCTTCCGCCAGGAGCCCAAGCTTTCGGTTGGCAATCACTTCGGCTCCCGTCTGGTGTTCGACCGCGACGGTTATCTGTTCATCACCCTGGGCGAGAACAACGATCGACCCACGGCGCAGGACCTCGACAAGCTGCAAGGCAAGGTGGTGCGGATCTATCCGGACGGCAAGGTGCCGAAGGACAACCCCTTCGTCGGGCAAAAAGGCGTACGCCCGGAAATCTGGTCCTACGGCCATCGCAACCCGCAAGGCGCGGCGCTCAATCCCTGGAGCGGAACGCTCTGGGAAAATGAGCACGGCCCCCGGGGCGGTGACGAAGTCAACATCATCGAGCGTGGCAAGAACTATGGCTGGCCGATAGCAACCCACGGCATCAACTATTCCGGCCTGCCGATCCCGGAAGCCAAGGGCAAAATCGTCGAAGGCACCGTAGGTCCACAGCATGTCTGGGAAAAATCCCCCGGCCTCAGCGGCATGGCGTTCTACGATGGCGATCGCTTCAAGGCCTGGCAGCACAACGTGTTTATCGGCGCGCTGGTGGGCCAGGAGCTGATCCGCCTGCAGTTCGACGGCGACAAGGTTGTTCACGAAGAGCGGCTGTTGGGTGAGCTGAACAAACGGATTCGCGATGTGCGGCAGGGGCCGGATGGTTATCTGTATGTACTGACCGATGAAGACGATGGTGCGTTGTACAAGGTTGGGTTGAAGTAAACAGACTCGCACAACCTTTGTAGCTGCTGGCGTAGCCTGTGTTCGGCAGCTGCTACAGAACGTGTTTCTCCAGTCGCATCGCGTCGGCATGGTCCTGGTAATAGTCATGAATCAGCCCGAATCGCCGATAACCGTTGCGCTCGTACAGAGCGATTGCCATCGGGTTGTCGATGCGAACTTCAAGTCGCAGGCAGGCGCAATCGTGCTCAAGGGCGCAGGCTTCGGCGCGTTCGAGCAATTGCTTGCCCAGCCCACTGCCGCGAGCATCAACGGCGATCGCAATCGAGTACAGACGTGCCCGTGAAGTACCCCGGTGAAACAACACCAGCGCATACCCCACCAATCGCTCGCCACGTTGGGCCACCAGCAGTTGCCCGTGAGCCCGGCTGATCATCCATCGAAAACTGCGCCGGCTGAGCCGGTCGGTGGTGAAGCATTGCTGTTCGAGTGCCAGCAGTGCTGGAAGGTCTTCAATGACCGCCAGGCGAAAAACAGGATTCATATGACCGCCGTAAAAGTTGCGTAACGAAACGGGACTTTCGAAAAAGTTCGTGCTTAATAGGAAAGGTCTTGTTCTCCAACGGATCAATCACTATGTCAGCGGTACAAGGTCATTGGCGCGAAGTATCCGAACAAACGTTGCCGACGGCAATAACTTCTGCAAACTATTTAAATGCCTCGATCAGAACTTCCAGCCCGTTGATGATAATCGTCGAACGCAAGGAAGACTGGGCCTCATACTTTCCCAGTGAAGACATCGTCACCGCCCAGGAATACCTCGAACAGACCCGTAACAACGAGCAGGGCAAACGGGTTCAGGTGATCAACCTGTGCCGCAGTTACAAGTACCTCGGGCACGGTTATTACTGCTCGCTGTTGGCCGAAGCGCGGGGGCACAAGGTGATTCCGTCGGTGCGGACCATCAGCGAGCTGACCCGAAAGTCCCTGTATGGCCTGGCCTTGGACGATCTGGATAAAACCCTGGAAAAAGCCTTAAGTCATCATGTCTACAGTGATACCGAAGGTTTCACCTTGACCCTGTACTTCGGCCAGACCTCAATCGAGCCATTACAGGAATTGGCTCGACAGTTATTCGAGGTTTTTCCTTGTCCGATATTGTTAGTTGAATTTCGTCGAACTAACGGTTGGCACATCGAAGGTGTAAAGTTCGGCACCCTGCATAAGTCGCGTGAAGATCAGGAAGATCAGTTTGCAAACGCGCTGGATAGTTTCAGTCGCAAGATCTGGTGCCTGCCACGCTCTCGGCGCTTGGCCCGTTATGACTTGGCCATTCTGCACGACCCGCAAGAAGTATTGCCGCCCTCCAACCCCAAGGCTCTGGACAACTTTGTCAGGGTCGGCAAGATGCTGGGCATCGACGTTGAGCTGATCGAACGCAAAGACTACGCCCGAATCGCCGAATACGACGGGCTGCTGATACGCGAGACGACAAGCGTCGACAACCACACCTATCGTTTCGCGAAAAAAGCCGAGAGTGAAGGCCTGGTGGTGATGGACGATCCGGCGTCGATCCTGCGCTGTACCAACAAGGTTTACCTGACTGACTTGCTCAAGAGCCATCAACTGGGCATGCCGGCCACTGAAATCCTCTACAAGGAGCGACCGGAAGACTTTGAGCGGGTAGGCGAGCGTCTGGGGTTTCCTTTGGTGTTGAAAATCCCCGACGGCTGTTTCTCAAGGGGCGTCATCAAGGTCGAAAGCCAGCAAGCCTTGCTCAAGGCCACCGCCGAACTGTTCGAACACTCGGTGTTGCTGCTGGCTCAGGAATTCTTCTACACCGAGTACGACTGGCGCATTGGTGTGCTCAACCGCAAACCAATTTTTGCCTGCCAGTACTTTATGTCCAAGGGCCACTGGCAGATCTACAACCATAAGGCCAAAGGCCAGGACATCAACGGCGAATGCCGCACCCTGGCGGTTCACGAAGCGCCGCGAGCAGTGGTTGAACTGGCGGTGAAAACCGCGAATCTCATTGGCGACGGACTCTATGGCGTCGACCTCAAACAGTCCGGCGACAAAGTGGTGGTGATCGAAGTCAACGACAACCCGAACATCGACGCCGGCATCGAAGACGCGTACCTGCAGGACGATCTGTACACGCTGGTGCTGGAAGAGTTCGTCCGGCGGCTGGAGCTCAAACGCCGTGGTCAGGCTTGGTGAGTGGCCTCAACCTACCGAGCTTGTTGAAATTTGGCCATTGACTTGCCATCAGCGTCCGGCTAATTTCCAGCCATGACTTCCACCGTATTGCGCTGCCAGCCAAGCATTATTACCGCCATTCCTTATTTGGCGGGCTAGCTCACGACTGCAGCACCCAACCCGCCCTAGAGGCGGGTTTTTAGTTTCTGTCTCTTGGGCTCCGATCAACGTCAGGAGACGACCATGAACAGCACCCCCGCCCAGCAGAGTTTGCTTGAGCATTACGTGAAAAAGATCCTCGCCGCGCCGGTCTACGAACTCGCCGTGCGCACGCCGCTGCAAGCGGCACCGGCCTTGTCCGAGGCGTTGGGTAATCAGATCCTGCTCAAGCGCGAAGACTTGCAACCGACTTTTTCCTTCAAGATCCGTGGTGCTTACAACAAGCTGGTGAACCTGAGCGATGAACAGAAGGCTCGGGGCGTGATCACCGCATCGGCAGGCAATCATGCCCAAGGCGTAGCGTTGGCGGCTCGCGAGTTGGGGATTGCCGCCACTATCGTCATGCCCTGCACAACGCCGGAATTAAAGGTGCTGGGTGTGCGCAGCCGGGGCGCCGATGCGGTGCTGCACGGCGAAAGTTTTCCGTTTGCCCTGGCCTATGCGCTGGATCTGGCACAGCAAACCGGCCGCACCTTTGTCTCGCCCTTCGACGACCCGGACGTGATCGCCGGGCAGGGCACCGTCGGCATGGAGATCCTTCGTCAGCACCAAGGGCCGCTGGATGTGATCTTTGTGCCGGTGGGCGGCGGTGGCTTGATCGCCGGTATCGCCGCGTACGTCAAATACCTGCGCCCGGAAGTGCGGATCATCGGTGTCGAATCGGAACATTCCGCCTGTTTGCAGGCGGCCTTACAGGCCGGCGAACGGGTTGTGCTGCCGACCGTTGGCACCTTCGCCGATGGTGTGGCCGTCGCTCAGATCGGCGCGCATGGTTTCGAGGTCTGCCGGTTTTGCGTCGATGAAGTGCTGACCGTCAGCAACGACGAACTCTGCGCCGCGATCAAGAATATTTACGACGATACCCGCTCGATCACCGAACCTTCCGGCGCCCTGGCCGTGGCGGGCATCAAGCAGTACGTGGCGAAAACCGGCACCCGAGGGCAGACCCTGGTGGCCATCGACTCCGGTGCGAATATCAACTTCGACAGCTTGCGTCATGTGGCCGAGCGCGCCGCATTGAGCGGCGCCCCGGCGTGAGGGATGGACCAGTTATTCCTGAACGGCGTTCTCGACGCGGCTCGACGCCGACCAGATCCGGTAGCGCACTTCGATATCACTGGGCACGTAGAGCACGATCGGCAGTTTGCTGTTGTAGCGCAGCTTGAAACCGTCACCGACCACCGGCACGAAGTCCTGTTTGTGCTTGCCGTCAGGACAGGCCATCAGGGTGCTCATCGGGCCGGTGACTTTTTCCAGCCGGTAAAACGGGTAGCCCCAGCCTTCGAGGTTCTTTTCCTCAAGCATGCCGCCTAGACGCTGACGGTTGCAGTCGACGGTCAGGGTCTTGCCGGCCAGAATTTCGACCTGGTAGGCGTCTTCCTGTTTTTGCGGGGCGAGATGAATGACCTGGCGGGTAAAGCCGCTCTCTGGTTTGGGATACGGCGCGACGTCTTCGAGTGTCGCGGCCTGGGCAACGGACGACAGAACGGTAACTATCAGCCCGACGGTCGTATTAAAGGGCAAAGCACCCATAATGCCTCCTTGCGTGTGCGTGGGGTCAGCGGATACTGAACAGATGGCCGCATTCTCACTGCCGTCCTCGGTCAATGCAAACCCGCCATCAGAGATGGGTTGCAAAATGCAGGTGTCGAAAACAGTCCTTTCTTGCATTTTGCATGACGTGATGTATTGCCTTCTTTGTTAAACCCTTGATTGGCCGACGAGCCGCAGGGCGAAATTCCGGGCATGTTTTATGCTGAAGCTGTCTTGAGCTGACCACGGTCCCGTTGAGTCAGCGCTGAAACAAAAAAAACGGTCGGACGTTGGAACGATGAAACCCGCAAGGAAGAAAAGAACGGGTGATCTGAGCTCCGACCGACAATTGATTTTCGATTGGCAATCTCACAATACCGAGAGGGTGGCCATGTTTCTTTCTGCCTTGGAACTACGCAATATCGTTGAAAGCAGTTTTCTTCCGAAACGCTGCCAATGCACGCTATCTCCGGATCTGTCGATGACCGTCAAGGTGTATTCGGACAACGAGACTGACCATCTCGACCTGTGCGTCACCGGCATAGACGCCCATCGCCTCAACGGATGTCGGGAGATTAATCATCTGATCGCCGAGTTACGCACCGACCTTGAGCACAAGACCCATAGCCATTTGCCCAGCACTAAGTCGAAAGCTCATTAGCCGACTGTTTCACCCAATTCGAGCGACACGCGCCGGGTCTGGATAAACCCCAGACCCAGTGCCAATTCCACCAGGATCGCCAGTAAGATACCCGGCCCGGCATGACCATTGAGCCATTCGCCGAAGCCCAGCGCTGCCAAGCCGAAACAGCCAACCATAAAGCCGCTGCATATCGCACTTCTCGCCGCCGAGGGCGGTGCCTGCCGCACGAGATAAAACATCACCCCAAGCGCACCGAACAGCACCGCACTGCGCCTGGCCACAAACCCCGCTGCGGGCGAATACTCGATACTCCAGATCGCCAGCAACCATTGCGGCATCAAACCCCACACCAGCGCCAGCAGAAAGCAAAGCGCGGCGGTGAACGTTGAAAGCGTGCGAAACGAGAACGGCATGGCGAATCCTTTCGGCAGTAGAGGGGGACGCCGAAGCATAGCCTCAGAATCCCCGCAGGCCTACCGCCAAGTGCCGAATCAGAATCGTCTGTCAGCTCTGATAACTGCACGCGTCAGAAAGTTTTCGATAGGTAATTTCCGCAGGCTTGCCCGAGGTGCTATCGATGTACTTCATGTCCGCCGTGACCACTTCGCAGTCCAGCGTCGACGGTTCGGTCATGGAAATGACCTTGCCCACATTCAGCGGCATGCCGTAGTGATAAGGCACGGCCTGAGAGGACGACGTGTCGTTGGCCTGAGCGAAACCGGCGAAAGCGGTGCAGGCGAGGGCGGTGGTCATCAGCAGTGTTCGCATGTTCATGATGGGTCTCCAGTGCAGAGGGGAAGCCAGTTCGATGCAAGAGCGTCGAACCTGCCGCACTGGGCGTCAGAGGGTGCTGAGGGAGTGCGGTCCAGTAAAGTTTTGGACCGCAGGATTAATCGAAGGTTAAGTAGCGGGCTAATGGTTGTTGCGAGCCGGTTGTATGGTTATCTATTCGAGGCGCACAACCTTGAATCCACGTCGATCTGGAGGCGTCTCTATACCAGCGGGTCCTTCCAACTGCCCCCTTCCAGCAACATAGTCATAGACCAGAAACTTCGCCGACACTTCATACCCGATATTAGGAATGACCAGTCGGATCTGCTCTCGTCCGAGGTACAGCCAACGTGGTAGCGCCTTCTCGGCAAAATCGATTCGCTCGACGGTGTGAGTGACAGGGTTCTTGCGTAAAACGACGCCTTTTAGATACGGCGAGCCGTATGCGAAGGCGAATATCAGGCTGGAAGAAACACACTTTGCCAGGAAGACTTCGCCGAAAAAGTCGAAATCCGGGATGTCGGTAAAGGCCGGTTGGATTTTGCTGTCGAGTTTCACAAACAGGCGCTGGCCTTGCGCATTCGTTTCCGCCAGCAAGGACACCTGAGTTCTATCGGCCAAAGGGCAGGTGAGGATTGTCTGGAGTGGTTGCGCGTAGGCCGGGGCGGCTAGCAGTGCCGCGATGATGTACTTCCATGGTGTTTGCATTCGGGGAAATCCCTTCGGTTGTCGGGTCCTACGTTACTGCCCTTGAGTCGTGATAAATCCTAAGAAAGCTTCGTCCCGTTCCTACAGGCTCGGGCGTGTTGTCGTCTTTCGCCGGCCGGCTGCCAGCGTTTACTGTTTGGCGTCGCTGCAAAATCAGCGAACAGGTTTGGTCACCTGTTAACGTCGCACATATTTGTGCCCTCATTCGCACTGCGGACTTCTACGTCTCGTATTGCGTTGTAATGGCGGCTGTGTGCGGGACGCCTTCGGGCGAGCCGATTTGGCGTTATCGGTTGACCAAGCCTGTGCACAGCCGCCACCCATCGTTTGGTCACGGTGCTGGCGATTACTAAATTAATGCCGAGTAATTACTATGCCAACGATAAACCCATTCCCCGAGCGCTACCGTTCAATTAAAAGTGGCCTTACCGACTCAAATCCCTTGGTGATCGACACTGAAGCCAATCCCCAAGACATCCTCGAATCTGCCCTACAGCGCATCCGAGCCTCCAGCCAGCTACTTGAAACACTCCACTGCCTATGCTTCAAGCACGGTGATGTTCAGGACATCCCGCACATTACCCATGCGCTTTATTTACTGACTCAGGATGGTTACGACCTGCTGCAGGTTGCGCAGCAGCGGATGATGGGGTGGAAAGCGCCGGTCTGACGCCACAGCATGACAAACAAGCCAGCCCCTTATGGTCGCTGGCTTGTTTGCGGGATACACCGAGTCATTGCCCTTCTGAAAACTAAGCCGTCCTCAGTTCACTGCTGCTTGCCTGAGGAATCATCGCGAGCTGGACCTCAACAGTGTTTTCTTTTTTCGCCATCCAGCGATCGACGTTGTTTTTATGTTCCGGCGCCTGAGTGGCAGAGCCGTAAATGTCTTCGGGCGTCAGTTTAAGGAAGCTCAAGGCGTGCAGCCGTTGCCGGGCGGTATTCAACCGACCTATTTCCGCTCTCAGTAGACTCGCTTCTCGCTGGTTTGCCTGACGATCGTATTGGAAGGAGTTGTTCAGTTCAGCTTCCTTCGTCTTCAAACGGTCCTGCATTTCTTGCAGTTGGTAGTAGACCTGATCGTACTCAGTCTTGGTCACCACCGTGGTTCCGCTTTCCTGGGTTTGCTGCCAGCGGCGCAATGTTGCCCAGGCGTACGGAATGTAGGAGGGCACCATGAAGTGATCGCTCATGTGGAACAGTTGCTTCACAAAAGCGGCACGGTCGGGCAAGTCATCGAACTTTTTCAATGCCTTGGTGCAGGCGGCCTCTTCGATGGAGTCGCAACCTGGATCCCAGAGAACGGCGGATTGCTCACGTCCTTTAAAGTGGACGGGCATGAAGTGGTGCAAATTACCATGGTGCTCATATGGCGAACCGCCGGTTCGCGACAGGCCTATGGCGAAAATAAGTGCGCCTAAAGGGGCGGTGACAAAACTGATGATTACGCCGGGCACCCAGATACTTTTGCGAGTGTTCATCCAGGGCGCGGGAACACTTGGGATCGGGTCGTTGTTGTTAACCATGCGGTGATGGGCCAACTCTGCCGCGCCGTTGACGAAGTCAGCGTCGCCGGCTCTTGGGGAGCCGTAGGTGTAGAGAAGGACGTCGTATTTTTTACTCTTACGTCTCAGCGCTTCTGCGAGCAAAGTTGCAATGGCTCCACCAAGGCTGTGACCACAAATAATGACCTTCTGATCTACGTAGAATTGATCGAGGTAGGTCAGAACAAACTTACTCATTGCCTGATAGGCTTCGTAAAAGCCTTGGTGTGCTTTACCAACGCCGTCCTCGAATGGGACTTGCTCTGCATCGGTGTCTCGCAAGAAATCCGCACTTTCCAAGGTTCCTCGGACGGCGATCAGTATGACTTCGTCGTGGTGAGTGATGAACGCTTGGGTATCACTGCCGCCCTTGACTTTGCCATCATCGAAGAAGTGTAGTTTGGCGGGGTGCTCTTGTTTATCGCCTAAATCAGCTTTGTTTTGGTCATACAGTGTCGAGTCGAATGGCAGGATCTCGAAACGCTTCGAATAAGGTACATCTTCATAAAGCGGATAATAAGCAGTTGTTTGGTCTTTATTGACTTTCCAAGTTTCTCTGAAGCTGGCAAGGCTGTTGCCAAACATGTATCCGACGCTCGGTTCCAATGGGAACGATACAGTGTCGAAAGGCTTTTCGGCTGGTTCTTGACCAAAGTTGCTGTAACTCAAGCTGGCAAGTAAAGACAGTTGATACAAGTTCAAGGCGCTGAACGTTTTGTCTTTCGATAGCATGGGGCGGAAAGCCCGTAGCGGACGCACTTCAAGAACAGTGTGTTTGTCTGGAAGAAGAACAACGCCCCGTAATTCTGGTTTCTCCGGACCAAATCCGAGGTCACCCATTACGTTAAGGAGGTTGTAGTTTGGCGGATGCGCGCTTTTTGAAAGGGGAGGAAGATGAGCGGATTTCTCAACCAGATCTCTCACTTCGACATGAAAGAACTGGTCTGCTTTTGCTTTTGCAGGGTTGTTTTCAACTCGCAGACCGTCCTTGCGCAGGAAGCGGGTTTTTTCGGCCCGCACCTGTAATTCGGTAATTTTTAGCGGATAGCTTAGTCGTGTCATTAACCATTTATAGTCCTTTTCGTCTCCTTTATAGGCACTATCAACGGTGAGGACTACGGGCCCTTCGTAAGTGTCACAAACTTTGGCAGAGCCTTCAGAATCTAAAATTCCTTCATGAGATTGTTCGGTACTGTCCACAAGTTTGTAAGCTAAACCCGCATAAGGTTTACCATTCCCTGACTCATCCACCAGTTGAAAACTAACCCAAGTGCCCCTGAGTGGGCAGGCTTGTTTAGTGTCAGTCAGTAGTGGTTGCACTGGTTTTTTTGTCGGCATGTGTGAATTTCCTTATTCGGTACAAGCCGGATAGACGGTGCAGTCGCGCCCATCTGGCATTTTGAAAGATTTAAAGTTTGTTTTATTGTCTCCGCAGAATGCGTAGGGATCTTCAAGACTGTCACCCATGCAGCGTTTCCAGCCAGCTGGAAACTTCACCCAGTTATCACCTACGGCCGGTTTCTCCTCGCTTGAAATAGCGAAAACTACTTTTAGCGTCTTTCCAGCCAACTGAGCACGTTGCAAGGGACCTTTTGCCACTGAACCGTTTGCCTGTTCGGGAGTTGCCACCGATTTACACTTCAGAATTTTAACGATGAAACGGTCAGGCCCAACCGTGCGAAAAAACCATTCGCACTGCTTCTGTAATACCATGGGGGAGGGAGAGGTATGACTGTCTACGGTTCCATCCTGGAAGGCAATACCCGTATGATCCCTGCCTAGATCGAGGCGGGCAGCTCCATACTTTGCGTCTACCTCATAGTCAAAACTATCCAGTACCAAAGGGCAACCACCTTCCTTGCTGCTCAGTGGGACTTCGAAATGCGCCGTTTGTGCACTGTTACTTAGCTCCTGTTCAAAGAACTTTAAGCCTGGATAATTTCTGCCTTTTCGGGGAGGCACTGTGCAACTCTCTCCCGTACGAGGTACATAGGATGCTTCGCCTTTAATGCTGAAACCAGGTGGCAATTCGGTTACCAGCGTGAAGCTATCCTGTTGTGCGACTGAACATCCTGTAGCCCCGAGCGTCCCCAAGCCGATGGCCGCAGCTCGAACAAGCCCAGTGAAAAAGTCTCGAGAAAACATTTTATTGTCCTTGTTCAGTGCAGTTTGGGTAGATGGTGCAATCACGCCCATCCGGCATTTTAAAGGGCTTGAAGTCGGTAGTGTTACCGCGACAAAACGCATAAGCGTCTGCAAGGTTTTTCCCCATGCACCGCTTCCAGCCTTCGGGGAATTTAACCCATGTATCTCCCATATATGGGGTTTCTTCCTTCGCAATTGAAAAGACGACTTTTATCGTTTTTCTCGCAAACTGAGCACGTTGCATAGGACCTTTTACATCTGAGTCACTTGCCTGATCCAGCGATTCCACAGATTTACATTTCAGAATCTTAACAATGTAACGATCAGGCCCTGCAGTGCGAAACAACCATTCGCACCTCTTTTGTAATACCAAGACAGGGGGAGGGCTTGGGGCTTCTGCAGATCCATCCCGAAAGGAAATCCCCGTGAACGCCCTGCCTAAATCGAGCCGATCAGCACCGTACTTCGCGTCAACCTGATATCCGAAGTTATAAAGTACCAAGGGCAGCCACCTTCGTTACTGTACAGTGGGACTTCAAAGTATGCTGTTTGCGCTTCGTTACTAAGCTCTTGTTTAAAATTTTTTTTTCCTGGATAGTTTCTTCCTTCCCGAACCGGGACTGTACAGCTTTCCCCCGTGCGAGGAACGTAGGAGGCTTCACCTTTAAATTTGAACCCCGGCGGCAATTCCGTCACCAGCGTAAAACTGTCAGCAGATCTAACCGAACAACCAGAAACCGCCATGACACCCGCAACAGCGAACAACCAAAGCAAACGTCCCGAAAAGGTTGCGTCAGACACCTCCACCTCACCCACGCTCTGACTGACCCAGCTGCGCATCAAACACCCGCTGACACCGCGCAAAATGTTGCTCTGGCGTCTCATCCGGCAGCGGCTGCCAGGCCACATCGTCCGCGCACTTGGGATCAAGCCTCAGGCTGAGCATGAACTCGCGCTGTTCCGGCGTGTTCCATTGCCAGGCCTCAAGCAGGTCCATCTGTTCTTCCAGCCATTCGCGGACATTGCGGGTTTCGGAGAGTTTGGCGGCGGCCTCGATGTGGTACACCAGCAACCAGCGCTTAAGGTTTTCGCGCAAGATACTGCGCGTACGTTCCGGCGAGTTTGGAATTCGCATCCACGGCGCGGGGTTTGGCACCGGGTACGTGCCGGGCCTGGCGTTATCCGCGCTTTTCCACTGCTCCTTGTCCCAATACAGCACGCTGCTGATCGGGCCCAGCAGCAAGGGGCGTTCGGCCTCGCTCAGGTTGGCGAGGCAGCGAGCAATCACGCGGTTGTCCTGAAAACGGAACAACGAGCGTTCGCCGTCTTCCTCAATCACCATTCGCGCTTGCCAGTGTTGGGTCAAGCCGTCGAGGTCGGCCTTGTCCATGCTGCCGATCCAGCCCCAGTTGCGCTGTGGGTCGTCCAGCAGTTGGCGAAAGGCATCGGCGCCGGGGTTGTGCAGTTCGGTCAGCCACGGGCTGATGGCGGCGAACTCGGCGTATTGGGTGCGTCGATAGAGTTGCACCGAGCGCTGCATCAGGCCTGCGCTGTAGAGCGAGGTGACGGGGTTCGGTTCGGCGAGGCTGTCGAGGGCCAGGATCAGGACGCGATTGAGTTTTGCTTGTTCGCCAAGCCAGTTGTTCAGTGCGTCGCTCATGCTGTTGCCCCCAAATCACATTTGCCTTCACGGCAGGCTTCGCAAATCGGGCAGCGGATGTCGCCGGCAGCTCGGGCGGCTTTGGCCATGGCCATTTGCACGGCGGCCGGGACGAGCAGGGCACCGGCCTTGTCTTTGGCGGCGGCCCAGGGGATGACGGGGTCGAGAATCTGAATCCCCGTGCCCGCGCCGGGAGCGCCACCGGAATTCACCTTCACCTCAGCCCCACTGATCGTCACACCCCCCGCATCAATCTTCACAAAACTCCCGCCAGCCTTGGCCGTGAGCTCCATGCCACCCTCAACCACTACCTTCTCGCCAGCGTTGTAATGAATCTCCTGACCGGCCTCGACAAACTGCGCGGTGCCCACCTTCACATGCTGGGTCACGCCCACGGTCAGGTGATCATCCGCCCGCGCTTCAGTCTTGCGATCCAGATGGGTGAGGCGATGCTCTTCCACCTTGAACTCGCTGAACACGTTGGCTTCGACCGTGTCATGCCGTTCATTGCCGACGCGGATCTTCTGGTCGTGTTCGATGTTTTCATCCCAGTCGCGCTGTGCGTGCAGGTAGATCTGTTCCGCGCCTTTCTTGTCTTCGATGCGAAACTCGTTGTAGCCCTTGCCGCCCGGCGAGCTGAGGGTTTTGAAGGTGCTGCGGGTCTTGTTCGCCGGCAGGTCGTAGGGGACGACGTTTTCCTTGTGGTACAGGCAGCCGGTGATCAGCGGTTGGTCGGGGTCGCCCTCGAGGAAGGTGACGAGCACTTCCATGCCGACTCGCGGGATGGCGATGCCGCCGTAGGCATTGCCGGCCCAGCCGCTGGCGACGCGCAGCCAGCAGCTGGTTTTGTCGTCGGCCTGGCCGTCGCGGTCCCAGTGGAATTGCACCTTGACCCTGCCGTATTCATCGCAGTGGATTTCTTCCCCCGGCGGGCCGGTGACGATGGCGGTCTGGCTGCCCAGCACTTGCGGTTTCGGGTGTTCCAGGGCTGGGCGGTAATGGGCGTCCCACGGGGTGGCGAGGAAGCGGTTGCGGTAGCCCTGGTGGAAGTCGTCCTTGTTGTCGGTGACGTCGCTGGTGGTGTTCTCGCCGAGCACTTGCGGCTGTTTGCCCTCGTGGACGATTTCCAGCAGCAGCCACAGGTCGTTCCATTCGGCGCGCGGGTGTTCGCTGAGGGCCAGGAAGTGGCCGCTGACCAGGGTCGGCTCGTCACCTTTACCTTCGGCCAGTTGGTAGTCGCTGCGATGACGTTCCAGGGCGCGGGTCGCCAGTTGCTTGCCACGCGCGCGGTCGGTGAAACGGCCAGGGTAGTCGTAGTCTTCGAGGTCAGGGGCGAACGCGCTTTTGGCTGCGCTTTCCGGCAGCAGCCGGGGTTTTTCGAAGTCGTAGTCGCGGCGGCTGACGCGGGTGGTGCGGGTTTCCAGGCGCAGGTTGAAGCGCTTGATCACCGTCTTCTCGGCGGCCATGCCGGAGTCCTGCTGGTAGCTCACCGGCGCCAGTTTGCGGAACACCGTCTGGTCATCGCCGAACACCAGTTTGTGGCCGCTGGCCGAGTGCTGGAAGTGGAAATGGATGCCTTCCTCTTCGCACAGGCGCTGGATGAAATGCAGGTCGGATTCGTCGTACTGCACGCAGTACACGCGCTCCGGGTAGATCGCGCCGAGCTGGAAGCTGTAGGCGTCGGCCAGAATGCCGCGGGCTTCGAGGACCTGGGCGATGATCTTCGGTACGCTGAGTTGCTGGAAAATCTGTTGGTCGTGGTTGTGGCGCAAGTAAGCCAGTTGCGGCACCAGGCTGATGCTGTAGCGGGTCAGGCTCTTGCCGGAATCGCCTTGCTCGATGCGGTACACCAGACCATGGATTTTGCCCTGGCCGGTGGCGCCGAAGGTCAGACAACCGGGCTTGTGCAGCAGCTCTTCGAGTTTCAGGTCGGGGCGGGTGCTGACCAGTTCGATGTCGAAACAGAACGGCTGGTTGAGGGCCTCGCGGCCGATGAAGCTGAGCACCTGAAGGTCGACGGAAACGCCTTCGAGGGTGAGGGAGATATGGATTGCGTTTGCGTCCAGCATGCCTTGAATTCCGTCCTTTGAAAAAGCAGGGGGCGGATGGTGCAGTATTAAATGGCCATGTTCAAGGCGAAAATGCCCTAGGTCAGGGGCCTGACGCTTGTAGGGCTTTCCCCTATAGCTGAGGTTTTGCACGATGAATACAGGCACTTTTCGAGGCAATTGACCGCTACGCCATATAAAAAAGAAGGCCCCACAGATGGGGCCTTCGTTTATGACTCAGCCAATAAATTCAAAGCGATTGCAGGGAAATGGTCGCGCTCTGAGAGTTTTGCTGGCTGTCAGCATCCATCCAGACCCACTGCGTACCGTCGCCTTGCAGATTATTGGAAATACTCTGAATCTGCGAGTAACTGATCTTGACGGCCCCAACTTCACTTGCAGTAGGCCCGATCGTGGTGACCTGGCCGGAGAGCAGGCCGTTCGACGTCTCATTGACGACGAACACGGTCGCTTGCGCCTCACGGAACTGGCAAGAGAGGAACTGTGTAATGGTGCTGGTGATCGTCAGGTTCATCCATTTCGATGGAGGGACCGCATAGTAGCGGGTGTACTTGTTGAACGGATGCTGCTCACCATCGGCCGGCAGCGGATAGTTGCTGAGCCCCGATGTGTTGGTCGGCATGCTGACACTTCCCAGCCAGATTTCGACCTGTGATTTACCGGCGTTGCTGGACAGTGAGACCGAAACGGTTTGAGTATCGGTGCCCGAGACAAAACCCAACGATGCCAGGCCTGCATTGGCTGTGGTGCCAGGTACCGTGATCGGTACGGGCGGCTGGCTGTTGCTCCAGTTCACGGAGACAGTCGAGTTGTTGTCATTTTGCGCGGAGTTGTAGATAAAGATCCCATACAGCTGGCCTGGGCTAAGCGCGGTACAGGTGGCTGTATCACCTGCGGTGAGCGTAATGCGTTGTCCGCCGTTCCAGTTAATTTGGGCAGCTGAGATAGCGACACTTTCCATGTTGGAGTTCCTTTTCCTGTTGTGGTTGTATAAGGATTCGCACAGCAATTGTCCTTACCTGCGCCGTGCGTGGAAAAGATACTAGTTGAAGGCATGTAGCGGTCAAGTAACTAACTGGTTGTAGTTGGCTGCATATGATTATTTTTTGGAATAGTTGCAAGTATAAATCGCTATAAATTTTCTCGGGTATAAAAAATATAAAGCTGTCAGTGACCGCTTATCTTTTGTACGGGTTTTATTTTTTAAATTGCAATAAGACTATATCTAAAAAATATAATGGGAGAAAAGATGTAGCGCTCAATGAAGAAAGATATGCAAGCTGTCTTTTATTCAAGTCCACCGGCAGGCCCTGAAATCAGGACCTGCCATAGTAGAGAGGTATGGGGGGCGTGTATTTCAGCTCAACTGCCGCCGATACGGCAAATCCGGCCCGGTCTTGCTGCAGGTCAACGCGGCGGCACTCACCGCAAACCTGAGCATCCCGTCAATCTGCTCACGGCTCAGCCGCTGCACACCCGCAACCGAATCCAGCTGCTGCTCGGTCAGCCAGGTAATCAGCGCCGCCTGGAAGGTATCGCCAGCCCCAACGGTGTCGGCAATCTTCACCGAACAGGCCGGCACCGACCATGTGCCATGAGCCCGGCTGAACACCGTCGCCCCCTGACCGCCACGGGTCAGGAACACCAACTGACAACGATGCTCCAGCCAGCCTTCGATCACGCGCTGGGGATCCTGCTCGGGATGCAACAGGCTCAAATCTTCGTCGCTGACCTTGATCAGGTCGGCAAGCTCCACCAGGGTGGCGATCCGTGAACGCCACAACTCGATGTTCGGCTCGGGATTCAGGCGCACGTTCGGGTCGAGGCTGATCAGGCGTTTGCCACTTTCGCGCTGCACCAGCGCCAGCAAGGTATCGGCAACCGGTTGCACCACCAGCGAGAACGAGCCGATGTGCAAGCCGCGCACTTCAGGCCTCAGTTCTGGCAGGTGCTCCAGTTTCAATTGCCGGTCAGCGCAGCCTTCGCCGCGAAAGCTGTAGTGGGGCGAGCCATTGGCACCGACCGCCACCATCGCCAGCGTGGTCGGCGCGGCAAAGTCCACGAGGTAATCCGGGCGCACGCCTTCATCCTGCAGCACTTGCTGCAACCGTCGGCCAAGGTAGTCGGTCGACAGCCCGGCAAACAGTGCGGCATCCACGCCCAAGCGGCGCAAACCTACCGCGACGTTGAACGGCGAGCCGCCGGCAATTGCCTTGAAATTCACTTTGGACGCCAAGCCGCTGGCATCGTCTTCGCTGAAGAAATCGAATAGCGCTTCACCACACACCAGATACATAGTTGCTCGCTCTTTAAAGGGTTGCGACATGCTGTTGATAGCGTTCGTAGGCCTGCTGACAGGCCTGTACATTTTCTGCAATCGGCAGGGTTTCACTGGCCAGGTCGAGCTTCACGCAGCGCTCGCACAAGTCCGCCAGGCTATCTTCGTGGCCGTTTGCCCAAGACTTGCACCACGCCGCCTGAATCGCTGCGCCAAGCGCCGCGGCCTCGCTCTGTTCGGTACAAATCACTGGCGTATTCATGATGTCGGCGACGATTTGCCGCCACACCGGGCTTTTGGAGCCGCCGCCGGTCAGGCAGATGCTGCGGCTTTGTAAGCCATTGTGGCGCAGCAGGTCCAGCCCGTAACGCAAACCGAAGGTGGTGCCTTCCACCACGGCGCGGCACAGATTGGCCCGGGTCAGGTTGGTCATGGTCAACCCCAGCAAGCTGCCGCTGGCATGGGGCAGGGCGGGAACGCGTTCGCCATTGAGGAACGGCAGCATGCACACACCTTCAGCACCAATCGGCGCGTGTTCGACCAGGGTGTTGAACTGCTCGATATCCAGTTCGAACAACTCGCGAATCGCGCCGGTGGCATTGGTCAGGTTCATGGTGCAAATCAGCGGCAGCCAGCCGCCGCTGGAGGAACAGAACGTCGCCACCGAGGCGTCCGGACTGACGTGCGCTTGCTCGGCATAGGCGTAGACCGTCCCCGAAGAGCCGAGGCTCATGGTGATCGCGCCGGGCTTGATGTTGCCGGTGCCGATCGCGCCCATCATGTTGTCGCCACCGCCGCTGGAGACCAGGGCCTTGGGGTTGATGCCCAGATGCTCGGCGATGCCCGGCAGGATCGTACCGACCGGCTGGTGGGCATCGATCAGCTCCGGGAGCGCGGCTTGCAGGCGCCCGCTGGGGTCGATGTCGCGCAGCAGTTGCAAGTCCCACTGGCGCGTACGTACGTTGAAATAGCCGGTGCCCGACGCATCGCCGTACTCGCTGCAACTGCGGCCGGTGAGCCAATAGTTGAGGTAGTCATGGGGCAGTAGGATACGGGCGATGCGGGCGAAAATTTCCGGGTGTTGTTCTTTGGTCCAGAGCAGCTTGGACACGGTGTAGCCCGGCGCGATAACGATGCCGAGGCGCTCCAGGGAGCCTTTTTCACCGCCCAGATGAGCCAGTAGACGATCATTCTCCGGGGTGGATTCGGTATCGCACCAGAGCTTGGCCGGGCGCAGTACCTGGCCGTGATCGTCGAGCAGCACCAGACCATGCTGCTGGCCGGAAACGCCGATGCCGAGGATGGCCTGACCATCGACATCCGCGGCGAGCAACGCGCGACGGGTGGCCTGGGTAAAGGCTTCCAGCCACTGGGCAGTGTCTTGCTCGCGACGGCCATTGGGGCCGCTGATGAGGCTGTGGACAGCAGCGCCCTGACCGAGGACCTGACCGCTGTGTGCGTCGAGGATCACGGCTTTGGTGCCTTGGGTGCCGCAGTCGATGCCCAGGAATAGTTGTTGGTTTGCCATGGAAACACCCTACCGAAGATTGTTCCCACGTTCTGCGTGGGAATGCATCAATGGACGCTCTGCGTCCGCTTCTGGATGGGACGCGGAGCGTCCCGGGCTGCATTCCCACGCAGAGCGTGGGAATAATCAGACGGCCAGCACTCGTTCGAGCGTCTGCGTCACGCCAACTTCCCGCAAGCTGTTACAGCACCACTCGAACGCCGCGACGAACTCTGGCGAACGCGGAATCGCCGTGCCGAAAATCTCCTCAACCTCCAGCAGCCGCTGGGTGATCAATGCATCATCGGCCACCAGCGCCTGACAGAACGCCGCCCGCGGATCCGGAATTGCATAGGTCTGACCGTTCTCATCCACGCCTTTGAGGTACAGCGCCCAGGCCGCCACCACCAGCGCCGCACGTTTGGTCTCGCGGCCGTCGGCGATCAAGCGGTTGAGGGTCGGCACGGTGAATTTCGGAAACTTAGATGAGCCGTCCGAACACACCCGCTCCAGTTGATCGGCAATCGCCTGATTGGAGAAGCGCGCCACCAGGGTGTTTTTGTACTCGGTCAAATCGATGCCCGGCACCGGCGCCAGTTGCGGCGTCACGTCCAGGTCCATGTAGGCGCGCATGTAGCGCACGAACAGCGGGTCGTTCATGGTTTCGTGAACGAAGCGGTAACCCTTCAAAAAACCCAGATAAGTCAGGGCCAGGTGACTGCCGTTGAGCAGTTTGATCTTCATCTCTTCGTAAGGCGTGACGTCGTCGGTGAACTGCACGCCGACTTTTTCCCAGGCCGGGCGACCGTTGACGAATTTATCTTCCAGCACCCACTGCACAAACGGTTCGCAGACCACTGGCCAGGCGTCGTCAATGCTGTGTTTGTCGTGCAATTGCAGGCGATGCTGGATGCTGGTCATCGGCGTGATGCGGTCGACCATGGCGTTGGGGAAGCTGACGTTGCGCTCGATCCAGTCGCGCAGATCGGCATCGCGCAGGGCGGCGAATGCGAGCAAGGCTTTACGGGTCACCGCGCCGTTGTGCGGCAGGTTATCGCAAGACATCAGTGTAAACGCGGGCGTGCCGGCTGCACGCCGTTTGGCCAGCGCGGCGCAGAGGAAGCCGAACACGGTTTTCGGCGTGTTCGGATTGGTCAGGTCGTGCTGGATCTGTGGCAGATGCGCCATGAACTCGCCGTTGCTGTCGTCGATGCAGTAGCCGCCCTCGGTGATGGTCAGCGAGACGATGCGGATCTCGGGGCTGGCCAGTTTATCGATCAGCGCCTCGGCGCCGTCTTCGGCCAGCAGCATGTCGCGGATCGCGCCGATGACTCGCACTTCGGTGTCGTCGGTATCGCCGAGTTCAAACAAGGTGAACAGGTAGTCCTGTTCTTTGAGATCGTCTCGGGCACGACGGTCTTCGGTGCGCAGGCCAACTCCGCAGATGGCCCAGTCCAGTGCTTCGCCGGTGTTCATCAAGGCGTCGGTGTAGTACGCCTGATGTGCGCGGTGGAAACCGCCGACGCCAATGTGCGCGATGCCCTGGCGGGTGTCACTCAGGGTGTAGGCGGGCAGGGCCACCTCGGGGGCGAGGCGGTTGAGGTTGGACTTGTTCAGTTTCATCGCATGTTCTCTGATATCAGGCTGCGGCGCGCAGTGGACGAGTCAGCGCCACGCCGTCGGCATCGAATAAATGGCAGTGTTCGGCGTCCAGGTGCAGGCTCAGGGTTTCGCCATAACGGCTGGCCAGATCGCCGCGAACGCGCATGGTCAACGCTTCGCCGGACGACGTCAGCACATGGCAGAAGGTGTCGCTGCCCAAACGTTCGCTGACATCGGCGGTGACTTGCAACGTGCAGTCGCCAGGTTGCGCCAACTCCAGGTGTTCCGGGCGAATGCCCAGGGTCACCGCGCCGCCGACGCTCAGGTTGGCCGCGCTCAGCGGCAGAGTGATGCGGGTGCCGGCGTCCAGCAGCACTTCGCAGCCCCGGCTTTCAATACGGGTGACTTTGCCTTTGAGGAAGCCCATTTTCGGTGTGCCGAGAAAACCTGCGACAAACAGGTTGGCCGGCTGGTGATACAGGTCCAGTGGCGAACCGACTTGCTCGATCTTACCGCCATTGAGCACGACGACTTTGTCGGCCATGGTCATGGCTTCGACCTGATCGTGGGTCACGTAGATCATGGTGGCTTGCAGTTCTTTGTGCAGGCGCAACAGTTCCAGGCGCATTTGCACCCGCAGGGCGGCGTCGAGGTTGGACAGCGGTTCGTCGAACAGGAAAATTTTCGGGTTACGCACGATGGCCCGGCCGATCGCTACGCGCTGACGCTGACCGCCGGACAGCTGTTTCGGTTTACGTTCGAGCATCGGCCCGAGTTCCAGAATGCGCGCTGCTTCGCCGACCTTCTTCTCGACTTCGGCTTTCGCTACACCGGCCAGGTCGAGGGCGAACGACATGTTTTTACGCACGCTCATGTGCGGGTACAGGGCGTAGGTCTGGAACACCATCGCCAGGTCGCGTTTGGCCGGGCTGACTTCGGTGATGTCGCGGCCATCGAGCTCGATGGTGCCGCCGCTGACTTCTTCAAGGCCGGCGATCAGCCGCAGCAGGGTGGACTTGCCGCAACCCGACGGGCCGACGAACACCACGAATTCCTTGTCGTTCACTTCCAGGTCGATGCCTTTGATGATGGAAAAACCTTCGAAGCCTTTTTGCAGATTTTTGATTTTCAGGTTGGCCATGATGGCGCTCCTTTATGTTTATTCTTTGAGGGCTATTTCACGGCGCCAAACGACAGGCCGCGGACCAGCTGTTTCTGGCTGATCCAGCCGAAGATCAGGATCGGCGCGCAAGCCAGGGTCGACACCGCCGACAACTTGGCCCAGAACAAACCTTCGGGGCTTGAGTAAGAGGCGATCAGTGCGGTCAGTGGCGCGGCTTTGGACGAGGTCAGGTTCAGCGACCAGAACGCCTCGTTCCAGCACAGGATCAGCGACAGCAACACCGTGGAAGCCAAGCCACCCTTGGCGATCGGCAGCAGCACCCGGACCATTTCCTGCCACAGGGTGGCGCCGTCCAGGCGTGCGGCTTCGAGGATGTCCTTGGGGATGTCTTTGAAGTAGGTGTAAACCATCCAGACCACGATCGGCAGGTTGATCAGCGTGTAGATCACGATCAGCGCGATTCGCGTATCCAGCAGGCCAAAGCTCTTGGCCAACAAGTAGATCGGCATCAGCACGCCCACTGGCGGCAGCATCTTGGTGGAGAGCATCCACAGCAACGTGCCTTTGGTGCGCTGGGTTTCGTAGAACGCCATGGAATAGGCGGCCGGCACCGCGATCAGCAGGCACAATGCCGTGGCGCTAAAGGAAATCACCACCGAGTTCCAGGCGAAGCTGAAGTAATCGCTACGCTCGTTGATGTGCAGGTAGTTCGAAAGCGTCGGCGTGAAGATGAACTGCGGTGGCGTGGCGAAGGCGTCGATTTCGGTCTTGAAACTGGTCAGCACCATCCAGAAGATCGGGAAGAAAATCACGATCGCGATGGCCCAGGCCAGGGTGCCGAGCAGCAGGCTTTGCAGACGACGGGATTGTTGAAGAGTCATGGCGCGGGCCTCAGGCTTTGTCTGTCAGGTTTTTGCCGATCATGCGCACCAGCACGATGGCCGCGATGTTGGCAATCACCACCGCGATCAAGCCACCGGCGGAGGCCATGCCGACGTCGAACTGCACCAGCGCCTGGTTGTAGATCAGGTAGGCGAGGTTGGTCGAGGCGTAACCGGGGCCACCGTTGGTGGTGGTGAAGATTTCGGCGAACACCGACAACAGGAAGATGGTTTCGATCATCACCACCACCGCAATCGGCCGCGCCAGGTGCGGCAAGGTCAGGTGCCAGAAGATGGCGATCGGGCCGGCACCGTCCAGGCGTGCGGCTTCTTTCTGTTCCTGGTCGAGGGACTGCATGGCGGTCATCAGGATCAGGATCGCGAAGGGCAACCATTGCCAGGACACAATGATGATGATCGACAGCAGCGGGTAGTGCGCCAGCCAGTCCACCGGCTGCGCGCCGAACAGCTTCCAGATGTAGGCGAGAATCCCCGAGACCGGGTGAAAGATCAGGTTCTTCCAGATCAGCGCACCGACGGTGGGCATGATGAAGAACGGCGAGATCAACATCACCCGCACGATGCCGCGACCGAGAAACTCACTGGCCTCCAGCAACGCGCTGATCAACACGCCGAACACCACGCTGATCAGCAACACACTGCCCACCAGCAACAGGGTATTGGTGGCGCCGGGCAGGAAACCCGAATCGCTCAGGAAGTAGCTGAAGTTCTCCAGCCCCACGAATTCGTTTTCGCCGGGGTAGAGCAGGTTGTAGCGGATCATCGAAAAGTAAATGGTCATGCCCAACGGCACGATCATCCACAGCAGCAGCAACGCCACCGAGGGGCTGACCAGAAACCAGCCGGGGTTGGTCAACCGGCTTTTACGTACTGGTTGCGGGATGTCCATGTGAGCTTTGACAGTGGTTGAAGTATTCATGGCGATCAGAACCGATTGGGAACAGACAAATGAAGATCAACTGTAGGGGCGAGGCTTGTGTGGTGAGGGAGCTTGCTCCCGCTGGGTCGCGAAGCGGCCCCAAAAGCTTTGCGACTGCTGCGCAGTCGAACGGGAGCAAGC